>JARLHX010000421.1 GCA_031292035.1 Negativicutes bacterium
CTTCCAAACCCACTTTCGCTTTGAAGGCACCTGTGTATCTTTTCCGTTTAGTTTTGCTCATAGTTCTGCTGTTTTCTCATTTTCAGCAGAACCTGAAAAGTCTAACTTAGCTCATGGTCCGAATTTCGGGGTCCATTTCTGTCCCTACGAACCTCAAGGTCATCACCAAGACCGCAAGAACGAACGGCAAGGGCGTTGAAACCATCACGTTTGCCAAGGAGTAAAATTTAACCATTCACCACACCCTTCGCCTTACGGCCAATAGGTTTATTATTGGTGGTGATGAAATGAATCAGCCGGTTTTAACGTGCCATCTTCATTGATGCAGTCAGACATGGTGACCTGAACAAAATTGTTAGGAATGCTTTTCCATCCGTGGTGTTCAGTAACAAAGCCGACAAGGGAAAGCTTATGGTTTGGTTGAACGATAAAACACGGGCTGCCGCTTATGCCTCTGGTGGGAAGTTTTTTCCTACTCCATTTTTTAATAAGTAAATTGCGGTCAAAGTCCATTATCCTTGTAAAATCCACTTGGAACTTGCACCCACTAACTGACGAAATGTATCCGCAGTATGGTTCTCGCCCATATTGAACTCCGTTTTTCACCTCAACCCTAAATCTGCCGGGGTGGCCGACAATGCCCACCCAATCCTTTTCTTTAATTTGAATTTTCGGTTCAGCATTCAAAATTGCTAGTTTTTTATGTTCACCGATATATGCCTTGTACGGCTCCAAGTCAAAGACGGCAATATCCAATTCCTTGTCCTGTGCAATCGGTTGGTTTTTAGTTCCATCCGGCAAAGTGCAAATGGTGACAGGATATTTGTCATCCAAACATGCACAGAGCTTAAGTTTTCTAAATCCTCTTTTCTTACGTTTTTCCAAAAATCCATTCCAGACGTGATAGCAAGTTACCAGCAAATCTTTTTGGCTAGTGCCAACCAGCCCGAAACTTCCATTGTCAACGATGCGGCCCTTTCCCTTTTCAATCGAGGTAGCGAAATATATAGGCCCGCATGTCGTCTTAATTAAGGGAATAACTTCCGATTGAAGGCGGTCTTTATTTGGAATGAATCTGGATCCTGTTGCCTTTTTTTTTCCGTACCGTCACGGAGGCTGACTGGCCAAATCAGCCCGCCTTGCTCCCGTGGTGGTTCACAAAGCCAATAAAGTTGCATCATGTCAGTTCCGCTTTTCTTGCAAAATGCCCTTGGGCTTGAGCATGTAATTGTCCAGTTCACTTTGATTCATAAAAAACGACCTGGGGTTTGGTGCATCAGCAAAGGGGCTTGCGTCATATAAAACTTCAGCCGTCACGATATTCCCCGAACGCACAGGGGTAACTTTAAGGGTGCCCGGTTTTTCTCCGGCCATCTTCGTATTCACCCGCACCGGCATTTTATCAATCATGGTGTGGTCGGTGCTGCCCAAGGCTAATTCATGTGCATTTTGCATACTCTAGCCAACATCTCACACCCCCCGAGGCCACGCAACAACATTTAGCTTTCTGGTGGTGGCTGTTGTAGAAACGGACACTGTAAAAGAGGAAAAGACTTTCCAGTGGGGTTTGATTTCTTCCAGTCACGGGAGTGATGGCATGGTTGCAGAGCTTTGTCTGAGGAAAGCAGGCCAGTCACGCAGCCCAATCAAGAGGTTGGGCTGGGGCGTCACCCTTCGAGGTGCAAGCCCGACATCTGCGCTTGGAATTGCGGAAGACCAATCCGCGAAAGCGGCGGTCGTGGACACCGGTAGACGATGCGGTTTTGGGTGCCGCCTCTGATGCGGAGATTGCCGCGCGCCTTGGCCGCCACATCGCGACGGTGTGCATCCGCCGCCAAGAATTGGGAATTCCCAATTCTTACTGGCTCAAACGTTCCGGGCGATCCCGGAAGCTCGCCGGCGAAGCATTCGACTGAGCGTTCTATAATTCAATTCCTAGGATGACTTGGACCGCATTTTGATTTGCCGCCCCGGCGAGGGCAGCACTTACCGGGCGTTCTCGTGCCCAGACCGCCCCAGCAGCACGCTACGCCACTGGTTGCTCGGCCGTGACCGGAGCGGTTATTGAATTCACGCTTGATAGTGAGCGGTTGCTATATTGTTATAGTTTCAGGGCGTTGCTCTCCACGGTCTCATTTGCCGACACCTTGCGCAGGTCTTCCCAACCCAGTTGTAGTCCGGAGCATCCCGGCAAAGATTTTCTTCCGGTTCGCCTCGACGTGCACCCTCAATGAGCGCGCACATTCCTAAAAAAAAGACCTACAATCCAAAGTGGATGTATCCGTGGCACATAATGTTGGTGATGCAGGACGGGCTAATGAGCCCGGTCGCTGATCCGTGCACTTCTGCCGGCCTCGTTACCGGCCGGTTAGCATGTCCAAATAACCCTCCTCACCGTGGCCCATGCGCCCCTCAGCACCTCCCTATCTCAGGCATGATCCAAAGGTCTGGAAAAGGTTCGGAATTCAGTTTTCATCGAACGGGTACCGAATATGAATGCCTTAGTTGCATAATGGCCACTACTCAACTCTTACCCATTGCGATGCTGCCGGAAATGGCCGTTTTTAACACGGATAACACCGTGGTCACCCCTTACACCGGTAAAACGCCCGTGTCCAAAATGGCGTCCAAAAAGGTTTTGGCCGGATTTTCCCTCAAATCGTTAACAAAACCCAATGATTTGAAGATGTTAAAAGTTTTTGGCGTAGCATTGGATAATTTTTTTTACGCACAAAATAGGGGTCTGTTTACACGCCTGAACACGGGCTCCACGCCTGTCTTTTGGACAAATGGTGTCGCCAACACCCCGAATTCTGCGGCTTATGACGCTTCGCGCCAGTGGCGGGCTTTTAAGGGATGACACGATGAGCGCCACCATTAGCGTACCTTTACCTGAATTCCCGGGTCTCACCTGCACACTTCAGCAGCGCCGGAAGCACGGCGTGTGGGGCATGGCCTACTGCTATCTGGGGGAGACCAAGCAAAAGACATCCGAAAGCCGGCTCGTGGGCAAGGCAAGAGAAAATGCACGAACCAAGGCTCCGGCGATGATGAGATTCCTGCAACTGCAGGCGGCCGCCAAAGGCAAGACGATACCCGGCGCAACGCAGCCACCGACCGAGGTCACGGCGGACGTGGCGGGGGAAGATGACGCGTCCGGTCAAAAGCCGGTGGAGGAATTACCGGCGCTGGATTTATCCCTATCCCCACCCCAAGATTCGTTCCGGGCAGGAATAGTGGCGTGCGTGGCCTTCGAGCTAAGCAAACTAACCAAGAAAAGCACCCAACGGCAGGCCACTGACTCGCGGAAGCACATATACGCGGCATTGGGTGGTTATGTCGATCTTCCCCTTAAGAAAATGGATGGCGGCATGGGCGACCGCTTGGCGGCATTCTTTAACTATCCGAAGCGATACCCGCTGGTTTGCGAGACCTACGCATCTCGTGTGTGCCAACTGATACGCCCGCTGGAGGCTGAAGGACTACCCAAGGAGTTCCTCCTGGCGCTGGACAAGGTCAAGAAGCAAGGTGACGGGGATGAGGCCAGCGATCCACTGCTGCCAGACCATTATCGGCGCATCCACCTTCGCTTGGCCACCGGTGAGGAAGAGGATTGCTTCGCGGGGCTTCATTACATCGGATCCAATGCTGCGCCCCAACTGATTGACGTCGTACTTTTGTTGTGGGAAGGGGTCGATTTCCCAAATCGATGGATCAAGCTGTATCGCGAGAAAACCAAAGTGATCGCGGAATTTGCCATGACCGAGCGGGACCGGGCATGGTTATTGCGCCGGCGAGATGAGGCACCCCGGGACGCGCTATATGTTTTTTGGGAACTCGCTTGTTTAAAATCCGAGCGAGGCGAGCCCTCGTTCAATCAAACAGTCGTTCCCGACAACCGGATCTCGACCGTCAGCAGCACCAGCGGAACCGCCTGGCGTGGATTCCTACACCGGGCTGGCATCAACGTCGGACTCATGACTTTCCTGCCGGGTGACATCAAGGACTTGAAGGGTTTTATCATGAAGTTGCAAGAGCGACCGGCCCCAGAGTACGCCTGGTTCCTGGCTCACTGCAAACCCATCTGCCGAAAAGCTCTGCTCAAAATTCCCACGACTCAGCAGGAACTCGACAAGCTCGAAGAGCTCCTCATCCGCAATTTGACTTTGTTCGTCGAGGGCGAATTCGCTTATGACGAGGAAGTGCTTGGACACGTTCAACTGCGCTGCCAGACCCGCGCCCTATTGAACCCCGAATGCAAGGGCGTGTACAAATATAAATTCCACCGTTTGCTGCTGGAAGACCTGTTCCCTGAACTGAAACGGGTGGAAACCAGCGCTTTTTCCTATACCTACGGCTCATACCGCAAGGCTTTGGTTTCATTTCTACGAGGTATGGGTTATCGCGACCCCCTGATTGCCGCCATCCTCGGCCAGGATGCCCTCGACAGCCAGAACGCCTACGACCGCGTGGGTGCGTTTGAGATTAATCAGGTCGCAAAACTTCTCGATGGCCACAATGAAGCCATGATCACGGGAAAAACGGAATTCTTCGCGACGGTGCCCAATGATCTCTATGTGAAAATACTGGAGCTGTTTCATCTCCAGGACGAAGCGCGGGAGTGGTTGATCGCCGATTACCGACGTCTCCATGAAGCTGCCGAGAAACGCGCACAACAGCGTCATGATGAAATGGTCGGGGTTGTCCAGCGCTCGGGGCACGAGACACGGGCAGTTTTGGCCCAAAAAATCGAGACGACGGACGAACGAACCGAGCAACGCTTTGCGGCCATGGAAGCTCATCTAAGCTCACAGGATGAGATGCTGCGCCACCTGGCCAGCCGGCTGCCCGATTTCACCCGCCTCAACCTGACCCATGCATTCGTGGTCTTCATGCAGTTCCTGGCAATACAGTTTCTCCGGATGACGTTTGGCAAGCGCCAACGTCGGCTTGGCCCTCCGATCATCGAGATCGGCCCCATTCCTCAAGACGGGAAACCCAGGTCCGAGGTGAAAGTCTATGACGTTTTGCTCCCCTGATGGGCTTATACGGGTGTACATGAGTAACACCCATCCCCAATTAACGCTCGATCCCCTCTCCTACGCCACTCCCGTCATGATTTCGCCGGAGTTCATCCGGCTGCCGCGGGCCAAGGAACGGGACCCCATATTTGGCCTCAGCCGTGGGTACTTGAACACGTTGATACTGCCCATGCAGTGTAACAACTATCGGCCGCCGGTGGTCAGCAGTGTGCTACGTCAACGTGGCGCCAAGACGGGTGTACGGCTTATCAACGTCGAGTCCTTGCGGCGGTTTGTTCTGCGGCACGCCGAGCCCGATTCTGGTGACGAGACACCTCGGCCGGAGGACCTCAACAACGGCGCAGATATTTGAAGGAAGCCGTCCCAAATGAACCAGCGGCAGATTTTGGCGCCACCCTGCTGGATAACCGGCAAGTCACCGGACAGCGGTGATGGGCATAGTTGAATCCGCGACGATGGGCAGCCCTTCAATTTTTGGCACCACGGCTGCCGAAATCCGGATTTTCACCGATGAGTGGCAAATCCTACAGATGGCCCGGTTGCCCGGCTTGAGCTGGCGGAAAACTCCACAGCATCGCCCTGCGGCGCTGACCGCGGCCTTCAAGCCTGCCTTCCTTTCCTTCGCCTCGGCCAACTTGAGCGCCCTGCGGGCCTTCCGCTCAGCTTTGGCCACGCGGCGTCTTGCCCGTTGGTCGTCGCGTTTTTTTATCCTGCGTTGGTAGGCGTTAAGGAAAGACTGCTCACCGCGATCAACGGCCGCCGTAAACCGCCCTAACCAAATGGCGTCCACTTCATTATCGTCAGCCACCCGTCCATCCGCGCGCAGGCAGACGAGGCCCTGCTTCAATTCGTAAGGCTTGGTTCGGCATCGACAAGCGCCTGGGCCATTTGCGATTTGTCGGCACGTATTTTGCCGGTGGCATATACTTTGAGCGTGGTTACCGGCACACAATAAATCGCCACGTTAGCCGCTGGCGCCGCAACCCAAATTGCCGTTCGCAGGGCGGACCACAATTGGTTCTGAATGGGACTGCCCGAAAAGGTCACGTCTTCGAAAACGACCCGTTGGATTCCAAGCGCAAACTTTTCCTGAAGGAAGGCAACCATCCGGGCAAACCGAAGGTCCAGTGTTCGTTCTTTGCCTTCCTGCCGCTGCATTCTGAGTTCCTCTTTGGTGGCAAGGTGTAGCGTCCCCGATTGAATAATCTGGATTCCGTCCAGAAATCTCCATCCGACGTGTGTGCCCAGGTCGAGCGTCAATGTTTTCATGTGTTTCTCAGTCTTTAGTGTTGTGAATTTGGTTCCGTCACTCCGGTTGCGGGCATTTTGAGCCTATTTCATTATAGGTAATGGCTGCCGACCCGTGCGGTGAATCGGTAAAGATCATTCGTGGCAATGGATTCAGTGACGCTGCCCGGGATTCCGCAGGTGGCCACAATGCTGGTTCGATCTCGCACAGGATCTGCCTCGCCAATACCCGCAGCTCAGCCCGGTACTGCCGGTGAGCGCCCCGCAATGGGATTGTGTCCGTCCAGAAGAAATCTTTTTTCCAAACCTTGATCATTCTTCGCAGTCGGGCGGGCGCCCGTCGACGAAGTTGCGCAAATAGCTCTCCCCGAAGATCGCGAAGCTCAGCATTATGATCGGATTGAGGTGGAGCTTCCAGCTCAGGCAAGGAAGGCTGACCCGATCCATCAGTTGTCACCTTGATGGGGTGCAAACAGGTAAAATGGAGGTGTCGCTGGTGACGCCCCATATGGGTGGCCACCGATTTGATCACCTGTTTCAAGTAGTTCATGAAAGCGGGCATGTCCCGCAAATCCTCGCATCGCGGATGCCTCCCTTCCTGCTGGTCGTTTAGGCCTGCCAGCACGGCCAGTACTGCATCATGCACCAGATCGGCAGGTTGCACATTCAGCCCAAGGTGACTTGACCGACGGGCGGCGTAGGCCAAAAGTTGATCATAATTGCCAGCGTCGCCCAAAGTGGCCAATAGCCTTTTGACCCGCTTCCGAATCCAGGCGTCGTCGAGCGGCGATGGCTTGGCGCCCGGTTTTTCTCCAACTAAAAACTCCAACATCATCCGTCTATCACTAGGCCATTAAGCAGCAGTGTCACTGACCATTCTGTTCTGACCCCGCTGCATTCGGAATCGGGGGGTGGATCTTCGCACGTTTTTTGAAATTTACTTCCGGGCTGTAGTCTTCGAGTTTTCGAACTGAACATGAATGCGGTCTCTGTCTTCTAAAGACACCTTCAGTCGCCGCGGTTGAACTGCCGCAGGCGCGTGCTTGGCGAACCATTCGCACGCCAGGACATCAGTTTCGGCGACAAATACGTTGCGTTGGGCAGCCAGCTTGAGAACTTCCAGCCGCAAGTCGGGCTTGAGTGTGATGATCCCATTCAACAGGACAACCTTCCGTTCCCCTGCCGTACAAGTAGACCAAGCTTTTAGGATTGATTCCGGCGAAGGCAACTCGGGCAAAGGAGCGTTGAGATAGGTTATGCCTTCAACCGGCACAAACCAGTCGGGCAGGCTACGGTCAATACCTGACACTAGCCTGTGATCCCTGCCCAGCATAAGGCTGCTGTTTCCCAGCGCCGATGTGAGCCAAGTTCGAAGTCCATCATTACCGATGATCAACGTGAGGCCGACCGGCTGCTTGAGCAAAGAACGAAGCGAACTTACCTGACCCGGGTTATGGCCCAACCGTCGGTCTTCGAGGTGAGGAAAAGCCCGACAAACACCATTAATCAGGCGGCCGCGCACATCCTCGGGCAGGTGCTCCAACCAGCCCAATATGGCTTCAACTTGCGGGTGTTCATCTTTTTGCAGTTTTTCGAATACGGTGCTTCCAGCTTGTGCGGAATATCGGCCGAGTTCTTCGAAGGAGATTTCGCGCTGATGGAATTGCTCCAGCGCAAGTTTGGTTGAACGAAAGAGTTCACGTACCCGTGCCGGACGATAAAGGCTCGTTGGCGGTGACAACTTCTGTTTCATGGAGGAGCGTTGTGCATTCATGAAATTCTGTTTGCCGCTGTATACCCAGCGCGGCCAATTCGGGGCAAAACCGAACCCAACAGGGGTGATTCCGAATGGACGGGGGACATTTCCGAATTGGCCTCGGTGTCCTCAGCCGGTTCGCTAAAATGTGAACCCGTAA
>JARLHX010000422.1 GCA_031292035.1 Negativicutes bacterium
GCCCTCATCCCAATCGAATCCGCTGACCCTTAAATTCATCATAGCACGAAACTATACAATTGTATATACATCCGTCAATCTCCATACTTACCCAACATGCCACAAGGCTGCGGGGCTTGCCTGAACGGCCGGCTGGCGCAGGGCCGCTTTTCAAGCTCTGCAATTCGCGCTGATTCTGGCCGACGGTCCTGATATTCCGAAACGCAGAGCTGCACTCTTCGCCAGCCCCGGAATGTTATTTCCATCGCAGCACAGGCAGCCGGAGAAAAATCAGGGAAGAGCCTTGAGTCAAAATTGCGTTGACTGGGGCTACCCCTTAGCTGAGTGCTTGATGATTTTTCTGATCAGTGAATACTTTTTGAATCCAGATCACGACGAGCAGCAATACCAGTGAGATTGCTGATAATGCCAGCTTGAGTTTGAGAAGCCGGTCGAATTCCCCCATCGTCGGCCCGAGGAATGTCGGACTGGTCCAATATATGAACTCGGAAAATGCGGCAATTTGAATCGTAAGTCCAAGCCACCGATTTACCCACTTGAAAATCACGGACCCAAGTGCAAGACAACAAAAGGCAATGGTCCAGTAGAACTTAAGCGAATAAACCTCCTTCGCCTTTCCCTCCCAATCTTGGATGGCGGTTCTGAGCATATTCTCTGACTTGTATGGTTCCACTTGAATATCTTCGATTAAGCCGGGCTTGTGATCGGTATCCTGCTGTTGTAGACGAGCTCGCACTACATCCTTATGTACCGAGTCATAGCGACTGACCAGTTCATCCAAAGATCGTGCGTTCGTGATTTGCCCGCTGAGTGGTTGGTCATATTTGTCCAACACTGAACCCCTTGGCTCAAACCACAGCATGTAGGCATGTCTCACGGTCTGTACCCCAAGGGCCAGAAGCGCGATAATTGCGAGGGTCCTTTCCAATATTTTCATAGTTTTTCCTCTCCGAGTTCCCACCTAACTCCTGTTCGGCTGACCCTGATGAAACCTCTTCCGCTCGGCATATCGAGAATGCGACAAGGCCGAGCGAGCGTGGATGCTACCCCGCAGTCGTAGAGCGGCGGGAGGTTTTTTATGGCACCAACCTCCCGGTGGTTTCCGGGCTGGCGAAACGACGGCGGCATTAAACAACTGATTAACCTGCGATGCAAGGGGAAAGGAAGGTGCCGGGTTAGATGCCCGGCCGGCTGGCGCAGAGCCGCTTTTCAAGCTCTGCGGTTTTTGGGGGCACGCCTAATTGCCGCGGACCTACAAAACAGGTCCGCGCTACGCCGGTTGTTCGAGAAGTGCCTACGACACCGCGGCGCGCAGTCTAAACTGA
>JARLHX010000423.1 GCA_031292035.1 Negativicutes bacterium
CGACGACATCGAAATCAACATCGCCGGCAAAGAGCTCAACCTATTGATCAGCGAAGAAGAATGGGCCAAGCGGTATGCGAAGCTTGAGAAGCGCAAACCACCGGTGGACGGCGGCTTCCTCGGCCTCTACTGCCGTTATGTATCTCAGGCCAATAAAGGAGCCATCTTAGGCTATTAAAAATGGAAAAGAGACGCCGCTGGCATCAGGCCGGTGGCGTCTCTACGCATGTTCACGGGATATATTTTTTCGGGCCCTTGCGCCGCCGCTGCGGCTACAACTCGGCGAGCAACATCATTTGATCTTGAGACATAGGGCGGAGACATCGTCCCACCGCCGCTCATCTGTGGCGATTTCCCTGATTTTCTCCACAGTAGTGTCAAAGTCGGCCAGCGTGAAGGGGGAGAAGGAATCAGTCAGCAGGTCGAACAGTCCGTCACTGGCAAAATAAAAGGTGTCCCCCAGGCAAAGAGGAATGGTGATCTGATTAAAATCAGAGCAGCGATCAATCCCCAGCAGGCTGCCAGGTACGGTGACCAAGCCGTTCGTCTGGGAGGTAGAGGTCAAATAAAAATTAATGCCGCCAGAAGCATAGGTCAGGGTCATTTGGGCCAGGTTAAACTCAAAATAGAAGGCCGCGCCAAACAAGTCGTCACTGAAATAGTCACAGGCCTTCGCGTTAATCCGCGTCAGGACGTCGACACATGAAAGATCCCGCCGCATGACTTCTTGAAAAAGAATATTCAAGGCCGAAGTCTGTAAGGCGGTCCCCATCCCATGTCCGGTGACGTCCATCACATAACCCCTGACCCGACGGTTGTTCCGGTCGATGACATAATTGAAGAAATCACCGCTGATCATCCGGAATGGCTCATAGACGGTTTTAATCGTAATATCCGGCCCATCGAATTCCGGCGGCAGCAGCTCTCGTTGCAGTTTGCCGGCCAGGGCGAATTCTTTTTGCAGCTGTTCCTGTTTCCGCCGTTCGGCGGCAAGAATGTCCACCATGGAATTAAATGCTTCAGAGAATTCTCCCATGAAATCGACGCGCTGGCCGTAGTCGCCGCTGGCAATCTGCGTTGTCTGCCAGGTCAGATGGAGTAGCCTGGAATGAAGCTCTTTCAGGCTGGAGGCCAGAAGGTTGTTTTTTGGAGGATGGTCGACATTCAGGTTGCCATGCGCCAGCGGGACGGCATAGTCATAAAGCTGTTGCAGGTGATCGACAAGTTGGTTGGCGACTGCCACAAGCTGGCGGATCTCCGCAGAGGCAGTTTCGATGTCGGTCATTCTGGAAAATTTGCCGTTGGTAGCTTGATTGAGCGTCGCCGCAATGGCAGAAATAATTTGCAAATCAACCAGATTCATCAGCAAGCACCTCTAACTATAGTTCTTCCACCTGAAAGCGGCAGACCCGGCCCCCGGTGGCCCAACAGTCGACCTCGCGGGCATCAAACGGTTTGCCGGTATATTCTTCCATGATTCCGGCGAAGAATCCTTCATCATAATCGCACACTGTTTCCTCGGTTATCGGCAGGCCGGCACAGTCAAGGTCCTCGGCGACGCTGAAGACCAGCTTGCTTCGATCGGCGTTAGCCGCCTCGACAATCAGGATGCCGATGCCCATTTCCTTGAGCTTTTGCTGCAGAAGGGCGACAAAACCGTTAAAGTCGAGGTCTTTGTCCAGTGACTGCCGGCAAAAGAGCTGCCCGGCAAGTTTCCCCGTTTCCCGGAATATTTCGGAACAGGTATGGGAGTCGTAATGGGAATTTAAATAATGGCGGAGCGAAAACTGAAACAGACGGTAAACGACGACCGGCATGGTATCGCCAAGATGAGGCCGCCCCTGCCGGATGTCACCCAGCAGATCCCAAGAAAGTGGCAGGTCTGATGACGCTTCTTTATACTTAAACATGCTATAGCCACCTTTGTCATCGGTCTTAAGTTCATACCCAATCGAGGCGTTCGCCCGAACAGGAGCGTGAAGAACCGTTCTGAATCCATTTTTTCACATGTCGCTGTCGACGTCAAGCGACGTGATAGACTAAAAAAGGATTAAAAAACAATTAACCTGACATTTTTTAGAGGATGTGCAAATAAATTGTCGAAATGCAGAAAAAGATGGGTGACGGAATATTAGATATAAGGAGTGAATCTGGCTGTCAGCAGCCGGGCGTGAAGATGATGCGATTAAATCTCACAGGTAAAATGATTGCCTATTTCATGGTTGTAGTATTGATCGGCGCGATCGGATTTGGGCTTGTAACCTATTATGTAACAATGGCCGAAAAATTGGTGACCACCACCCAGGTCGAAGATATTCCCAGGGTGTTGCAGTCCGCCGATATTGCCCGCAATATCGAAAACAAGTTTGCTTCCCTGCGTGGCTTTCTGCTCTCTGGCGACAAAGTGTCTTTAGATAACTATACGAAGCTTGCTTCTGAGAATGAGAAGAGTGAAGTCGATCTGCTAAGTGCTGTTCGTACCGAACAAGGCAAAAAAGCGATGACTGAGTTATTGGCTCTGGATCGGAAGTACTCGGAAATAGCGGAAAAGACAGTCATTCCGCTGAAACAGGCTGGTAAGGATCAGGAAGCTCTGGCGGTGATGAACGGGGAATTGACCACTGTCGGGCGGGCGCTCCGAGCCAAAGCCAAGGAATATATGGAGTTACGCAGTGAATATATTCAAAAAGCCATGTCAGTGTCTTCGGCCGCCGCGGCCGATAGCCGGAAGATTGCCATTCTGGTCGGCATCCTCTGCGCCGTGGTCGGGGTTGCTATCGGCATCTTCGCAGCCCGCAAAATTGTCGGGCCGGTGAAGGAACTACAAGGACTGATGGCTCTGGCTGGGGAAGGAAACCTCACGGTGCAGTGTCATGTTACGTCAACAGATGAGATTGGTCTTCTTGAAACCTCTTTTAATCAGATGATTGAGCGGCAAAAAGAAGTGGTAACCAAGGTCAGACAGGCGTCGGTAGAGCTGGCGGCGGCATCGGAAGAACTGGCGGCGTCCAGTGAACAGGTGAGTTCTACTTCGATGGAGATCGCCAAAAACGTCCAGGAAGTGGCGCGCGAGACCGAAACCGGCAATCAGGCCGTGGTTGACACTTCAGAGGTGCTGCTGGAACTTTCTTCGCTGATCCAGATCGCCAAAAATACGGCCAGCGGCGCCAGCAGTGATGCCCTGCACATGCAGGAAGCGGCCAAGGTGGGGCAAGAGACGGTCAGTGCGGCGGTCAACCGCATGGATAATATCAAAAACACCACGCTGGAAGCCGAGCAACATATTCAAAATCTCAGCGGCTATTCAAAACAAATCGGCAGTATTACCGATACCATCACTCAGCTCGCCAATCAGACCAACCTGTTGGCCCTGAATGCCGCCATCGAAGCTGCGCGCGCCGGGGAGGCAGGCAGGGGATTTGCGGTGGTGGCCGAAGAGGTACGCAAGTTGGCGGAACAGTCCAACCAAGGGGCCGCCGAGGTGGCGGCGCTGGTCCGCAAGGTGGCCGAGGGGACAGAGTCGGCTGTTGCGGCCACCCATCAAAGCGGCGAAGAGGTGGCGCATGGCGTCGATACCGTTCGACAGGCCGGACAGGCTCTGGAGACCATTCTGCAGGCCATCAACCGGACAGTGCATCACACCGACAGCATTGTTAAGGTGACCGACGACGAGGTGGCCAGCTCGGAACGCATCGTAGCCCTGATCAATAATCTGGCGAGAGGCATCGAAACTACGGCCGCCAACGCCGAGGAAGTATCAGCCGCCAGCGAGGAAACGACCGCCACAATGCAAACTGTCGCCGCCAGCGCCGAGCAGATGACTGCCATGGCGCATGATTTGCGCGAGGCAGTGGCAGTATTCAAATTGAGCTGAAGTAATATAGCGGATGCAGGTGTAGGGATCGATTACAAGCTCTAAAGGGGGAATGATTTATGGATATTCGCGTTACTACTTCCGGGAATGATGTCTCAGTTACTTTTTCCGGTGAGATGCATGTCGAAGAGGCAGCAAAATTTCGGGAAGACATGCTGGAACTGATTAAGAAAGGCGCCAAACAATTTGAGCTGGATATGTCGCAGCTGAAGTATATTGACAGTTCGGGGCTGGGGGTGCTGGTGGCCCTGCATAAACGGGCAAGAGAACACGGGGGTCAGGTTACCATCAAAGGGGTGAATGGGTCGGTCAAACAATTGTTTGAATTGACCAGGCTTACCAAAGTTTTTACCATTCTGCCCTGAAATATTTTCGCTATTATTTCCGATAAAATTGCATTTGAAATCCAAACCCCCGCTATTTTAGCGGGGGTTTGGCGTTCAGGATGGTAGATTTGTGAAGAGGAATTAGGAGGTCGCAAAACGAAAGAAAAAGAAAATATTGGAAGGTGGAGGAAAGGGAAGGAAAGCAGGATGAAGATATTGGCACTGAACGGAAGTCATCGGGGCGAGGCGGGCTGTACCCAATGGCTGCTGAATAAAATTGCCGAGGGTGCAGTGGAGGCCGGAGGGGAATTTGAAACCGTGGTCCTTGCCAGCCAGAGGATCAAACCTTGCGCTGGCTGCGAGGCCTGCAACAAAGTCCATCCGCTGCAGTGTATCTATGAGCAGGAAGATGACGTGGCGGCGATTTTCAACAAGATGAAGGCTGCCGATATTTTGATATTTGCCACTCCCGTCTATGTTTTTTCCATCTCTGGACTGATGAAGACTTTCATCGATCGCTTCAATAGCACGTTGGGGGGAGAAGGCAATCTCTGCCTGACTGAGAGCGGACTGATTTTTCATCGTGTCGACAAAGGGTTTCATTCCAAACCATTTGTGGTTCTGACCTGCTGTGGCAATGTCGAGGCCGAGACTGTCAAAAATGTTGTGTCTTACTTTAAAACATTTTCGCGCTTTGTCGATGCACCGATTGTCGGTGTGCTGGTCCGCAATCTAATCGGCATGATGGGAATTGGCGAGACCCAGGAGGGCGTACAGCCAAAACCGGTGATCGCCGAAGTGACGGCGGCCTATGTTCAGGCCGGGCGGGAACTGGTCAGGCAGGGACGGATCGCCAGCCGGACCCAGAAACAGGCAAATCAGCACATTTTGGGTATTCCTTTCCTGGATTTACTGATGAAGTCTCGTTTCTTTAAAAAAATGGCTCTCAAGCGTCACCAAACCTGAATTTTGCGAAGCTGCCGATTAGGCGAAAATCGGCAGCTTCGCGCCCGGTTGCAAGGCGACATAAGTAAACAGACCTACAGTCGGAAAACTGTAGGTCTGCTGTTTATTAGGGGGGCAAGTACGGGCGACCGAGCCAGGGGCTGGAAGGTCTATTGTGTCATTTGAACCAGCAGCCAAAGATTTAAAAAGATAACAATGCCGCCAATCAGGAGAAGTACCGAGCGGGTCAGAACGCTATTGGCATATTTGCCCATGACTTTGCGGGAGGAGGTCAGATAAACCTGGAGACAGATGGTGATAGGCAGCTGGATGCTGAGCAGGATTTGCGAAATAATCAATCCGGCGAAGGGGTCGGTGATGAAGAAGATAACCAACACGGCGCAGGCGTAGGTGATGGCGACGCCCCAGCGGGTGTGCGTGTCACCGATGTCGTAGGGCTCATGGTAAAGGCCGGCAAAAATGCTGCCTCCTGCCATGCCCGCGGTGCAGGTGGAGGAGAAGCCCGAAAAGAGGAGGGCTACGGCAAAGACGACAGCTGCCGTTCCGCCGAGCAGCGGGCGGAGCATTTCCTGAGCCTGATCGATCATTTCGACATGAATTCCCAGTTGGAAGAAGGTGGCGGCCGCCACCAGGATCATGGCGCTGTTGATGGCCCAACCGACCAGCATGGAAAAGAGAGTATCCAGCAGTTCGAATTTTAGCTGGCGGTTGATCAGGGCGTCATCTTCCAGGTTCCACTGGCGGCTCTGGATGATTTCCGAATGCAAAAAAAGGTTGTGGGGCATAACCACCGCTCCGAGGACACTCATGACCACCGGCAAGGCCCCGGCAGGGACCTCAGGGACGACCCAGCCCCTCGCCGCCTGCAGCCAGTCGACGCTGGTCAGATTGACCTCCAGCAAGAACGACAGGCCGATCAAGGAGACAAAGCCGATAATCCACTTTTCTAATTTACGGTATGAATTGGTTACCAGAAAGTAGCTGAGGATGAGAGCGGCGATGACCGCACCGACTTTCACCGGCACGCCAAACAGCATTTGCAGCGCCAGCGCCATTCCCAGTATTTCTGCGACGGCAGTGGCGATAGCGGCCCCCATCGCCGAACCCAGCGACAGACGCGATGCCCAGGTCGGCAGGTAGATGGCGGCAGCCTCTGCCAGGCAGTACCCTGTCGCTATCCCCAAATGAGCGACATTATGCTGCAGGACAATCAGCATGAGTGTCGACAAGGTTACCATCCATAGCAGGGTATAACCGAAATCCGAGCCGGCGGCGATGTTGGCCGCCCAGTTGCCTGGGTCAATAAAGCCGACAGTAACCAGGATGCCTGGCCCGATGTAGCGAAGCAGCTCTCTGGCGCGGCTATCCGGGCGATGAATAGTTTGTGTGATCAAAGCTGGCCAACGCAAGCGGCTTTCCCCCTCATGATTTTCTTCTAGACTTCGGATTTTATGCAGGAAAATCCTTTGTGGGTAGTAGCGATTTATTGAATGCCATAAGGAATCGGCAAAAGAAAAGCGGATAGAATCAAATCCAGGGAAAAATAATAAGTGGTCAGGCAAATTTAGGGGCGGGCGCGTGAGGCACTGCGTGTTTTTGGCATGGTAATTGCCATTGTTTTGGTCTATAATTTAGGTGAGACATGCTTCGATAAGGGGGATTATCTTGTTTGCACTAAACTTTATATCACCACATAATGAAAAGCTACTGACGGCACGGCAGAAAACGGCTACCATCAGACCAGGCGATATTCGGGACGTTTATTCGGAAAACTCGATTGTCTGGATAACCTTCGGCAAAAAATATGGTCCTAAGAAAAAACTTTACCAGGCGATGATTGATAGGGCGCTTGTCAAACGTTTTTCTGACCTTACCAAGGCTGACTTGAATCAGCAAAACCCCGAACTCGAGTCTGTTGATGAACTGATTGAGCTATTCGAAGGGATCTATGAGAAAAAACTCAATAGCGATGACTTGGTGACGATTATTCATTTTACCGAAGTGCAGGAATAGCGAATGCGGTAACTATAGATCGTCACTGCGTAATACAATATATTGCTGCTGACAAAGAGAACCACTGCCTCAAAGGCTGTGGTTCTCTTTTAATGGAATGGGTTGTGGTTGAGTCAGGTTAGTTTTAGTTTGGGCACCGCTTTTCGAGCGATTAATCGTTTGAATTTGCTCTGCGGGGGAACCTTGGCTGTGCTGTCCAGCTTAGTAGTCAGATAAGGGGTGTTTTGCGCAACAAATTTTCCTATAGATAAAGGGCTGCCGTCAAGCACCCATTTTACTCCCGTAACTTCGGCTGTGGCCGAATCGAGGGACACAAGGTCTTCGGGGCAAAGTTCTTTTAATGAAGTCTTTCCCAGTGCCCGCATTGCCTCTTGCATCTCTAAAATCATCGATGTCAGCGCATTTGCGACACTGGTAGCCGCTTGCTCGACATTCAGCTGTGTTTTGGCCGGAGAATCGTAATAAATCAGGGTGGTGACAGGCTCCCAGGGAGTCACTTTGTGGGTCTGATTGTGAGCCAAGGCAAAGAGGGGAACGGTGGCAAGATAAATGGCATCCGCCCCCAAGGCCAGTGCTTTCAGACATTGACCGGGAGTAAAGAAACCACCGGCTATGATCAGACTCATTGTTCGGTTTCCTAAAAAACGTTTTGCCCGGACCAGTGCGTGGAGGGTGGGAATTCCGAAGTCGTCCTGTTTGAGCGGCGATGTCGCATGCGAGCCCCCTTGCGCGCCGTCGATCACAACGCCATCAAACCCTAAATCAATGGCGGCAGCCAAGTCCTCTTCGATACGATCGGTTGCCATGATTTTTAATGCGATCGGCTTGTCGGCCGCTTTTTGCCGTAATTTGTTCATAAAGTCAGGCCAATCTTCTATTCGTTGGAGTCCAGGGGGAGCTGGCAAGGCCACCGCCGGCTGATCAGGCGCCAGGCCGCCGAGAATACGCGCCCTACCGGCGAGTTCGGTTGCCTCTACTAGCGATGTTCCCATATCTGCGCCTTGTCCCATTTGAACCTCCAACATGTCGGCGGCGGCGATTTGTTCGTCTGTTCTGCCGCCCCATGACCAGCGGCTGATCTGGAGGACGTATTTGTTGGCGGTCTGCTGTTCTTCCGGCAGGACAGGACCTTCGCCCGAGCATGTTGCCGTCTGGAGCGAATTGGCCGCTTTGGCCAGCGCCGTTTTGGCTTCCTCGCTGAGGGCCAATCCGTAAGCCATGGCGCTGATCATCAAGGGAATATTTATGGGTAGCGGTTTTTTGGCAGTTGCGCCAATTGTCACACTCATGTCAACCGGGGTACTGTCAGGCAGCGATAGGGTGGTCATCTGCCGGGGAGAAAACATTAGATTTTCGAAACCGAGAAAATGCTTTGGCGACCCTAAGGGACGAGTGATTGCCTTGCCTTCTTCGGCGCGTAAACTTAACTCTATGAGATTCAAAACCGAGAAACGCTTCAGTGAAGGAAGCATTTCAGCAAGATTTTGGGTGTATTTATCAGTCAGAATCTTTGTCAGCAAATCATCGGCGATTATTTTAACGACATACCGGAAAAGCGGCTTTGCCAGCAAGACACCAGCCAATACCAAAGCAGCCAGCAGGAGAATTGGCGCAATCAGCCACACCGGATTGGTCACAGTAAACTGCATTTTAGTGTCTCCCATCAAAGCTATAACATTATTAGTATGCGACGTTACGCGGCGATTAACCGAAAAGGGCATGCCCGACGGTTTATCGACAACGACATCATAGATGAAAGCAATAGGAAGTTGGTTTTAAGGGTACGCTATACTTAGGTTTAATACATGTTTCACTATGATGGAGGGATTGCCATGACAATGATAGATCAAATCAAAGCCGGTACGCGCAACATCGTTCAATCGCTTGTTGATAATGAACCGATTAACGCTATTGAAGCAGGAGCATTATACAGCATCGTCATCCAAGGGCGGTATCATGTATCCTTGCTGAGCATCCTCCACAACCATGCGCAAGATCCGGCGCTCAAACAATTGATTGCCGAGGCCCAGGACGATCTGGCGGAGTCGACTGTCAGACGATGCGAAAACCTTCTGCAGGCAGGAGAAGCTAAGGTCCCGGATACACAGTTTCCCACTCATCCATTAGAAGATCGCCTGAATATACCGACGGCAGCCCACTTGAGCGATGCGGAAATTGCCATGACGTTGGTAGTCAATGATGCAGCAGGGCAAACAGCGCTTTTGCTGGCCATCCACCAGTGTTATCAGCTTGAGGTCGCCATGGCCCTGCGGGATGAATTGAATAAAGGTCTTGATTGGAGCTACCGGCTTTTGCAGCTCATGCTTCACCGGGGCTGGCTCCCGGAGATAGCAAAGGTTACCCATTAACCTTCCGGGAGGAAGGGGCATCTTCTGACGAGGGTATGGCTCATAGAAAAGGCTGGCAGCGATCGCTGCCAGCCTTTTCTAGCAAAAAATACTTGGAGGATATACAGATTACATCTCCCAATATGAGGGATCAGGTGGCTCCATACGAAACATCTCGTGGTGCCGCATCCCGCATTGGGGGCAACAGTGATGACGGTGATGTTCATATTCGTGGCCGCAGCGGGGGCATACTCTGACCATAAAGTAGCAGCATTCTTCATAAATTTTGTGTTTTATTTCACCAACGCATCGCTTGCAGCACTTGTGTCGCCGGGGATGGCATTCACATGAATATCGTTCCACTAGATAACAGCCCTCCTTTTCAGTTTTGTTATATCATATGCGGTAGAATGCAATATGTTATGTATAGTGTGCTGGTTTTCGAAAAAGTCGACAAAAGTTCAGGAATTTGCTGATAGCTTTGCGGCGCACACTGCAACTGGCCGGAATATTATGTAATGTAAAGCTGCTTCAAGGAGGTCGCATGATGACTCGAAAGGTTAAAGAATATTGCCGGGAGCATCCGCAAATCGACTACTGTGCAGGGGTACATCGGCAAAACCCGTGTCTGCCGGCCTGTTCGCCATTTTGCTTTCCGGTAGCCGATCCCAATTATACACCTGGTTGCTTTCCGTCTTCACAAGTGGTATGTGGTCCTTTTTCCGCCTATCCGAAGCCTCCGGTATATAAACCGCCCCGTCGCATTCCCTGACGACGTAATGAATTATGTCAACTTCATCCATTTGTTTGCATAGTATGGAGCAGAACGACGGTAACAAGGAGGCACTATGTTCGAACATTGTCAAGAGAGTTATGACGGCAATGGGTGCAGGCTGAGCGAAGGGGCAGTGAAGCTCAGAGACCGTTTCCGTCTGCTCTGGGAACAACATGTGTACTGGACAAGGCTAGCGATCCTGGGAATCGCTTTTGACTTGCCTGACCTGGACGCGTCAATCAATCGACTGCTGCGTAATCCAACTGATTTTGGCAGGTTGTTTTGCCGGTTTTACGGCAATGAAATGGCCGCCGAGGTTGACCGGCTGCTGCGCGATCATCTTGTTATTGCTGCAGAGCTGGTCAAGGCGGCAAAGGCGGGTAACAGCAAAGCGGCTGCAGACAGCGAAAGGAAATGGTATGCCAATGCTGATGAGATCGTCTTCTTCCTCAACCAGATTAATCCTCGCTGGACGGTGCATTCCATGCGGGCGTCCTGGTATGAGCATCTGGCGCTAACTAAGGAGGAAGCTGTCGCCATTCTCAGCAAAGACAATACTAAAAGTGTTGCGATGTTTAACCAGATCGAAAAAGAGGCTATGATGATGGCTGATGATTTTTCCGGTGGCATGATCTGTCAATTCGGCCTTTAACCGATCCCATACAAGTGCCCAATCGTGTATGAATAACCGAATCCCGCGCTAGCTAGCGCGGGATTCGGCTTTTCAAAGGGCGAATAAAGCCAGTTTACAGCTTGTTTTCATAAAAAATCATGCCAAGAAAGCCAACGAAGAATATGACGCTTGATGCGATGAGATACCCTTTATCAATAGTGGCTTGACAATAATCAAGCATGAAATCATCCTCCACCGGTGAATTATTTTTTGCGAAACATGGAACGAATAATACCGAGGATGAATGCAATTACTCCTGCTATGCCTAGACATAGCGGACATGCCATGATAAGAAGCACCTCCATTAAACAGGGATTATTATACATAATATGTTTACTGTGAATAACTGTGACAGCAGGCAGCAATGCCTCCCCCCAATAAATGCCGCATGGCTGCCAAAGGGAAAAGGCTGCATTTTCCCAAGGTGGGGTTGTCTGGTATCGCTCTTACGGAATCTCTTATGAAGAGACGAGATGGCCTTATTTTCATAGCAAAAAATCAACATTTGCGCCAAAGGTCAAAAAGTCAAACTAGAGTGTGACGCAGAGATATTTTCAAGGAAAAAACCGCCAAATCAGTTAAATTCCCAGCAAGAAGCCCGAAAAGCAAGTTTCCGTTAATAGTTAATTTCTGTTACCATTAAAGCGTAAACAACAGTTTCCTGAAAACATAATCTGGACTGTTAGTTAAGGGAGGCGTAAGTTATGGGAAGAGTAGTTGGGATTGATTTAGGGACAACAAACTCGGTTATTGCCGTGCTGGTAGGAGAAAGGCCGGAGGTAATCGCCAACGTGGAAGGCGGCAGAACAACCCCGTCGGTTGTCGCATTTCGCGATAATGAGCGCCTGGTCGGCCAGTTGGCCAAGCGCCAGTCGGTCTTAAACCCGACGATGACATTTTCTTCAGCCAAACGGTTTATCGGTCGCCGCTTTGATGAAGTGACCGACGAAATGAAATTGGTCCCTTATAAGGTGACACAAGGCAAAGACAATACCGTCAAATTTGCGGTAGATGACAAGGAGTATGCCCCGGAAGAACTTTCGGCGCAGGTGCTCCGCAAGCTGGTCGATGACGCCAGCAAATATCTGGGGGAAAAAATATCCGACGCCGTCATCACTGTCCCGGCTTATTTTAACGACGCCCAGCGTCAGGCGACCAAAGACGCCGGAAGGATCGCCGGCCTCAATGTACTTAGGATTATCAATGAACCGACGGCTGCGGCGCTAGCGTATGGTTTGGATAAGAAAAAGAACGAAACCATCCTGGTGTTCGACCTGGGTGGTGGTACCTTTGACGTATCGATTCTGGAAGTCAGCGACGGTGTCTTTGAGGTCAAATCCACCAATGGTGATACTCATCTGGGTGGCGACGACTTCGACAAAGTGATTGTCGACTGGCTGGCTAGCGAATATAAAAAAACCAACGGAATCGACATCCTGCAAGACAAGCAGGCCCTGCAGCGACTGACCGAGGCGGCGGAGAAGGCCAAAATCGAGCTGTCGGCGGTTGCTGAGACGAACATCAATCTGCCTTTCATCACAGCGGACGCCAGCGGTCCGAAGCATCTGGAAGCCAAGCTGACCAGGGCCACATTTGACGAACTGTCGCGCAGCCTGATCGAACGGTGCCGTATTCCGGTGGAAAAAGCGTTGGCTGACGCCAAACTGTCAGCCAAAGATATTGATGAAGTCATCCTGGTAGGCGGATCTACCCGCATCCCTGCGGTTCAGCAGATGGTCAAAGCCATGACCGGCAAAGAACCAAACCAAAGCGTCAACCCGGACGAAGTGGTGGCCGTGGGCGCCGCCATCCAGGGCGCGGTCCTGAGCGGCGACCTGAAAGATGTGGTCCTCCTTGATGTCACCCCGTTATCCCTTGGTGTGGAAACAATGGGGGGTGTCATGACCAAGATCATTGAGCGCAATACAACCATTCCCGCCCGCCGCAGCCAGGTCTTCAGTACTGCTGACGACAATCAGCCGGCAGTCGAGATTCATGTTCTCCAGGGAGAACGGGAGATGGCTGGTGACAACCGGACCCTCGGCCAATTCAAATTGACCGGTATTCCCTTGGCGCCCAGAGGTCTGCCGCAGATCGAAGTCACCTTTGACATCGACGCCAACGGCATTCTTACCGTCAGTGCCAAGGATCAAACCTCAGGCAAGGAACAGTCGATCACCATCAGCGGCGCCAGCAATCTGGAGAAAATCGATATCGACCGGATGGTGGAAGACGCGAAACGCTATGCCGAGGAAGATAAAAAACGCCGCCAGTATGTCGAACTGAAAAACGAAGTAGATTCGCTGGCCTATCAGGCCCGCAACTTTGTAACCCAGAACGAAACCCTTCCGGCCCATATCAGCGGACGGCTGAACGCCGCGCTGGATGCGGCCCGGCAGGCCGGTGAAGGCAACGCCGATATGGATGCCCTCCGCAAGGCCAAGGACGAACTCGAACAGGCATACAGCCAGGCTTGTCAGTGCAAACCGGAAGAACCGAAGCAAAGTCAAGTCAACAATCAGGGCCCTCAGGCTAAAAGGAACGACGACGTAATCGACGCCGAATATGAATAAAGAATTTCCTTAAATACTAAGGAAGGGTGGGTGATGCTATGAAATACATTGATTACTATGAAGTGCTGAAGGTCTCAAAAGGGGCATCAGAAAAAGAAATCAAACAGGCTTACCGCAAATTGGCCCGTCAGCATCACCCCGACCTTCATCAGGGGGAAGCCAAGACCGGCGCGGAAGAAAAGTTCAAACTGATCAACGAGGCCTATGAGGTCTTGGGTGATGCCGATAAGCGGGCCAAGTACGACCGGCTGGGGATGAACTGGCGAACCGGCGACGAATTCAGCGCCGGTCCAGCCCATTCGGGCGGCCAAACATACAGCTATCAGGGCGCAGCTGATTTTGATCCCGACAGTTTTGGCTTCAGCGACTTCTTTTCCAGTATTTTTGGCCAGGAATTTGCCCGTAGCCGCCAGGAGGGCGGACGGACACGCCGGGCCAGCTATAAGGGAGAGGACGTGGACGCAGAAATCAGCCTGACAGTCGACGAACTCATCCATGGGTCAGAGAAGGAATTATCTTTGTCATCCCCCAGCCTCTGCGCCGCCTGCGCAGGCCAGCGGTTTACCCAGCGGGGTGTCTGCCAGTCCTGCAGAGGAACAGGCGTTACTGACGAAACCAAGACCATCAAGGTCAAGATCCCGGCAGGCCTGGTGCCTGGAGGCTCACTGCGCCTCAAAGGTCTGGGGGGCAAGGGACATGGCGACGGCCCAGCCGGTGACCTCTATCTTCTCATCCGGGTGGCGGCGAATGGCGCCTGGCAGATTACCGGCAGCGATTTGGAAGCCGAACTGGTGATTTACCCCGACCAGGCAGTATTGGGTGACAAAATGCAGGTGCCTACCCCTCACGGACCTGTTCAGCTAAAGATCCAACCCGGCATGCGCGCCGGACAAAGGCTGCGGCTGCAAAATCGCGGCCTGCCAAAAAGCGGCGGCTTCGGCGACCTGTATTTCAGAATCCGGATCGACATTCCCGCCCAGCTATCAGAGGAAGAGAAAGAACTGTACCATAAAATCCGTGAGTTGCGTCAGTCTGCAAAGGCATAGATAAAGCTTCGTTTAACATGGTCGCCGCGCGGCGCGACCAAGCTGAATTTTTGACAATATGACAGGAGGTAATCCTTATGGCTCAAGATAAATTTACCCAAAAAGCCGCGGCTGCCATCCAGGAGGCGCAGCAGCTTGCCGCGATGAACTACCATCAGGAGTTGACCACCCGCCACCTCTTGCTGGCCCTTGTAAAGGACAACGAAGGCATCATTGCCTATATCCTGGCCCAACTATCGGTTGGGTACCAGCCTTTCCGGGCCAAACTGGAACAGCTGCTCAAGAATATTCCTGCTGTCCGGGGCCAGGAAGGCACTCTGCGGATGAGCACAGCCATGGTCCGGGTGATGGCGCTGGCTGAGAAGCAGGCGGCCGACATGAAGGATGAATATGTGAGTGTGGAGCATCTTCTCCTGGCTGTTGTCGAAGACGGCGACAGCGATGTTGTCAGCGCCTGCCGGGAATTCGGCCTGTCGCGCAGCAGCATTCTCGCGGTCATCACCGCCTTTCGCGCCGGGAAAACGGTTACATCCGACAACCCGGAGGAAAGTATGCAGGCCCTGTCCAAATACGGCCGCAATCTGACCGATCTGGCCCGGGAGGGCAAACTGGACCCGGTCATCGGCCGGGATGAGGAAATACGCCGGGTGGTGGAAATTCTCTCCCGCCGCACCAAGAACAACCCGGTACTTATCGGCGAGCCCGGGGTGGGCAAAACGGCTATTGTCGAAGGCCTGGCTCGGCGGATCATCGCCGGCGACGTGCCGGAGGGACTGAAAAATAAAGCCATCTATTCTCTTGATCTCGGCGCCCTGCTGGCAGGGGCTAAATACCGGGGCGAATTCGAAGAACGGCTGAAAAATGTATTGGCCGAAGTCAGCAAAGCAGACGGCCAAATCATTCTGTTTATCGACGAGCTGCACACCGTTGTCGGCGCCGGCGCGGCCGAAGGGGCCATGGATGCAGGCAACATTCTAAAACCGATGCTGTCCCGGGGCGAGCTCCGCTGTATCGGCGCCACCACCCTCAATGAATACCGCAAGCATGTGGAAAAAGATGCTGCTCTAGAACGGCGTTTTCAGCCGATCATTGTCGATCAGCCCAGCGTGGATGACACTGTTTCCATCCTGCGGGGCCTGCGCGAACGCTATGAAATCCACCACGGCGTCAGAATCAAGGATGCCGCCCTGGTTGCCGCCGCCGCGTTGTCTGACCGCTACATTTCCGACCGCTTCCTGCCTGATAAGGCTATCGACCTAGTCGATGAAGCGGCTGCCAAACTCCGTACCGAGATCGACTCTATGCCCAGTGAACTTGACGAGGCCTTGCGCCGAGTCCTGCAGCTGGAAATCGAAGAACAGGCCCTGAAAAAGGAAAGTGATCCTGCCTCGCAGGAAAAACTGAAACGCATCCGCGAAGAACTGGCTGATCTGAAACAGGCGGCCGACTCGCTGAAAGCGCAGTGGCAAATGGAAAAACAGGGCATCGTCCGGCTGCGCAATCTGAAGAAAGAGATTGAAACCGTCGGCACCGATATGGAAACCGCCGAACGAAACTATGATCTGAACCGGCTGGCTGAACTGAAATACGGCCGGCTGCCGGAACTGGAAAAGCGACTGAAAGGCGAAGAAGACCTACTGGCTGAAAAACGTTCTCATAAAGCCATGCTAAAGGAAGAGGTCGACGAAGACGACATCGCCAAGATCGTCAGCCGCTGGACCGGCATTCCGGTTACGAGGCTGCTGTCCGGTGAGCGGGAAAAACTCGGTCGGCTGGAATCGATTCTCCATGAGCGGGTGGTGGGCCAAGAAAGTGCCGTCACAGCCATCAGCGAGGCCATCATTCGCGCCAGGGCCGGCATCAAGGACCCCAATCGCCCCATTGGTTCCTTTATCTTCCTGGGACCCACCGGAGTAGGTAAGACCGAGCTGGCGAAAACGCTGGCCGAGGTGCTGTTTGACGATGAACGCAGCATGATCCGCATCGATATGAGCGAGTATATGGAGAAACACAGCGTTTCGCGGCTGGTCGGCGCCCCTCCCGGCTATGTAGGCTATGACGAAGGCGGACAGCTCACCGAAGCGGTGCGTCGCCGTCCCTATAGCGTCATTCTTTTGGACGAAGTGGAAAAAGCCCATAGCGACGTGTTCAACATTCTGCTGCAGATTTTGGATGACGGCCGCCTCACCGACGGCAAGGGCCGAACGGTGAACTTCAAGAACACCGTCATCATCATGACCTCCAACATTGGCTCGCAGGAAATCCTCAACCAGGATTTTGCGGTCGCCAAAGAACGGGTTCTGGAAATGATGAAAGGTCACTTCCGCCCCGAATTTCTCAACCGGATCGATGACATCGTGGTCTTTAGCGCCCTCACCCGCGATCAGGTTGCCGACATTGCCGCCATTCTTCTTGAGAATCTTGGCAAACGCCTCAAGAAACAGCTGGCCATCAGTCTGTCCTGGGACGATAAAGCTCTGGATTTGTTGGCCAAGGAAGGCTATGATCCCAATTTCGGGGCCCGACCGCTGAAGAGGCTTATCAGTCGACTGATTGAAACCGAGCTTGGCAAAAAGATCATCAAAGGCGAAGTCCCGGAAGGCGCTCATCTGGAGTTGAGCGCAGCTGGCGACAAAATCATCATCGATACCATGCTCGAACCGGAAAAAATGTAATCAGAGTCTAATAAAGAAAGAAGCCCGGCTCAGCCAGGCTTCTTTACTTTTTACTCTCTTTTGCCTGACTCAGCCATCAGGTTGGCGACTTTATTGGCAAAGCCGACAGGATCATCCGGAGCCAGTCCTTCCATCAGCAGGGCCTGACCGTACAGAAGGTCGCAGTAGTTTTTGAAGGCTTCGGAAGTGGAGCCTTTTTCATGCAATGTCTTCAGTACTGTAAAGACTTGATGGTTGGGATTGAGTTCCAGAATCCGCTTGGCCTTCAGGCCGGCCTTGTCCATTTCCGACAGGATTTGTTCCATCGACAGACTAATGCCGCTATCGCCGCTGACCAGACAGACCGGGCTGGATTTCAGCCGATTGCTGATCTTGACCTCGGCGACGCTGCCGGTCAACTGTTCTTTGACGGCGCTGAGCAGCGACTCATTGTCTTTGGCCAATTGTTCGTTTTCTTTTTTTGCCTCCGGAGCATCGATGCCGTCCAGTTTCAGGTCGCCGCGGCTGATCGATTGGAACTTCTTGTCTTTGTATTCGCGCAAAGCCTCGACGGCAAACTCATCGACCCGGTCGAGGAGATAGAGGACTTCGATCCCTTTTTCCCGCAGCAGTTCCATCTGGGGCAGCCGTTCGGCCGCCAAGCGGTCCTTGCCGGTGGCATAGTAGATGACTGCCTGCCCTTCCGGCATACGGGCCACGTAATCAGCCAAGGTGGTCAATTCATCTGCCGATTTGGAGGACGGGAACAGCAGAAGGTCCTGCAGCTTGGCCCGGTCGTCAAAGTTCGCGTAAACACCGCTTTTTAGAGCCTTGCCGTATTCTTGCCAAAAGGTTTCATATTTGGGGCGGTCTTTGCTTAACATGGTTTCCAGGGCTTTCAGCACGCTTTTCTCCAGGTTTTTGCCGACCTTTTGCAGTTGGCTGCTGTGCTGCAATAGTTCCCGGGAGATATTGAGAGAAAAGTCGGGAGAATCCACCAACCCCCGGACGAAGCGGAGATATTCCGGCAGAAAATCTTTATAATTGTCCATAACGAAGACGTTGCGGGAGTAGAGGCGGATGCCGGAGGTGGACTCCCGCTGATAGAAGTCAAAAGGGGCATGGGTAGGGATAAACAGCACAGTGGTGTATTCCACCGCGCCTTCGACCTTGGAATGGATGATCTCCAGCGGGTCTTCCCAGTCATGGAAGAGGTTTTTGTAGAGCTGGTGATACTCTTCTTTATCGATTTCATTTTTATTTCGTGTCCACAGGGGGGCCATCGAGTTGATGGTTCGAACTTCGACCGTTTCGGCCATCGGGGCGTCTTCGATTACTTTGCCGTCGGGGCCCTGCGGCTTTTCCTTGTCGACAAAGTTCATTTTTATCGGGTAGCGTATGTAGTCGGAAAACTTTTTGACAAGGCTTTGCAGTGTGAAGCGATTTGCAAAATTGTCTGCAGGCTGATCGGCTGAGCTATACTCATCCTGCAGGGTCAGAATAATGGTTGTGCCGCGCGCCTCTTTGTCGCACTCCTCGATGGTGTAAGTGCCGTCCCCGGTTGACTCCCAGCGCACTCCCTTGGCCTCGCCGGGTGCGCGGGTCAGCAAGGTCACCTTTTGGGCCACCATGAAGGCCGAATAAAAGCCGACGCCAAACTGACCGATGAGGTCGGTGGTGGAAGAAGATCCGCTGGCTTTCATCTTTTCCAGGAAGGATTTCGTGCCTGATTTGGCGATGGTGCCGATATTGTCCACCACTTCGTCGTAGGTCATGCCCATGCCGTTGTCCGAGATGGTCAGCGTTTTTGTGTTCTCGTCAGGGTGGAGAAAAATTTCGAATTCCTCATTCCCTTCGAGGAGAGCGTGGTTAGTCAGCGACTCAAAACGGAGCTTGTCGATGGCGTCCGAGGCGTTGGAAATTAGCTCCCGCAGGAAAATTTCCCGGTTGGTGTAAATGGAATGAATCATCAAATCCAGGAGTTGCTTGGTCTCTGTTTGGAATTCACGCGTTTCTTTGGCGAGGGGCGCTTGGGTCATGAGGAAGCCTCCTTGTCGTTTTTCATGGGGAACTTGTCCCCGAAATGGCTATAAACCTTTTGATAATTTGTCGTTAGCACTCTTAGACGCCGAGTGCTAACGATTTTATCATACCCATCGTCCGCTATTGTATCAACCGTAAATTGGGCTGATATTAAGGTTGTTTCGCCCAGTTTGCGCCGCTATGCGAAAAATAGCTTCCTGTAGCTCATGAAAGCTGAATTTTCCTGAATGATTCATAGTTTTTATTCCCCCTTGGGAATTTTTTGCAAGCTGGAGAAGGAAAGGGGGGAAGTTTGCAGAATGCTAGTAATAATGAGCTGATAGGGACTATTTCGGGACATTCTCTCCCAAGATGCATATATGTGCTGAGCATACCTCTAGTAGTATTTAGATACTGCTAGGGGTTTTTTGTAGCCTTGTTTGCGCTGTGATTCCATAGAAGAAATGAGACTTTGAAGGGGGTTGATATGGTGGCTGAATTAGGAGAAAGAATCAAGGCGCTAGCCATCGAGTTGACAAAAACCCGGAGTATTGTGGGTACCGCCGGTGAACTGGTAATGGCCGAAAAGATCTATGATTATCTGCGGCAGCTGGACTACTTTCAGCGCCATCCGGAGCAACTGCAGATGGTGCCGATTAGAGGCGATCAGCTGGGGCGGAAAAATGTGCTTGCCGTTGTCCGGGGCGAAAAGACGGCAACTTCCAAAACTCTTTTGTGTTTGGGTCATATCGACACTGTCGGTATCGACGACTATGCCGAACTCCGGGATTATGCCACCGACCCCGCGGTGTTGAAGAAGATGCTGCCAGCCATAAAATTCAGTGAGGAAACGCTGGCGGAAATAACCTCTGACGAATGGATCGTCGGCCGCGGCATTCTTGATATGAAAACAGGGGTGGCGGCGCTGATGGTCATGATTGACGATTTTTCGCGACAGGCCGAAAAATTGGCGGGAAACCTGGTTTTTCTCGGCGTCCCTGACGAGGAGGGCAATTCGGCGGGGATGCTCTCGGCGGTCCAGGATTTAGCAGCCATGGCGAAGGAGAAGGACTGGGACTTTGTCGGCGCCATTGATACCGATTATACCACCTTCCGCTACCCGGGTGATACCAACCGTTATGTGTACATCGGGACCACAGGCAAACTATTGCCGTGCTTTTTTCTCTATGGTGAAGAAACCCATGTCGGCGAGCCTTTTAACGGGCTTGACGCCAATTTACTGGCCTCCGAGGTGTTGTACCAAATGGATCTGAGTACCGAGCTTTGCGACATTGTCGACGGCGAAGTCGCTTTGCCGCCGATCAGCCTCCACCAGCGGGACTTGAAAACCGAATACTCAGTCCAGACCGCTAATGCTGTAAATCTGTACTTCAACTATGCCACCCATGTCAGTCAACCGGACGAAGTATTGGCAAAATGTAAGGCTAAGGCGGTTTCATCCTTTGAAAATGTCATCAAAAGACTTAATGAAGAATATGAAAAGTTCTGTGGGCTTAGCGCCATTCCCTATCAAAGGCTGCCGTGGGAGGTCAATGTGCTGACCTATGAGGAGCTGTACCATAAAGTGAAGGCGGAAATGGGCGAAGAAATCGACCGGATCATCGAACAGCTCACCGAAGAGTTGCGCGCCCAAAAGGTGGATGATCGCGAATTTTCCTTTGCTATTGTCCAAGAAGTCCACAAACGCTGCTCTGATAAAAATTCCAAAATCATCGTTTATTTTGCCCCGCCCTACTATCCCCATATTTATGTCAAAGATGAGGATGACAAAGGCAAAGTACTGCTCTCGGCTGTCAACAAGGCGGTCGGGGCAGTGAGAACCCGCTATGATTACAATATCATTACAAGGAAATTCTACCCTTATATCTCTGATCTGAGTTATTGCAGCATTGCCGGCAATGAGAGCGTCGCCAAACTGACCAGCAACATGCCGGCGTGGACCAGGCAATACACCCTGCCGGTGAGGGCTATCCAGGACATCAGTATGCCGGTGGTTAATATCGGTCCTTATGGCAAGGATGCCCATAAGCTGTCTGAGCGGTTGAGCACGGCGTATTCTTTTGACGCCATGCCGCTGATCCTGCAAAAGACAATCGAAAATCTGCTACTCCATCACGACTAGCACAATAGGAGGTCTATCATGGGTTTTCAATTACCGACTTATCGCGAACCTGATTTTACGGCGCAGCACTTTTGCCATTGCCCCAATGTGACAGTGCAGCTTGTGGTGCGCACAGGGGTTGCTCCTGACAACTTTCACGGCACCACCATCTTCCCGGAATATTATAAAGTTGAGGGCACTTGGCATCTTTTAAGTCAAAGCCGGATGGACTGCGTGGTGGTACTGGGGGAAGGGGGAGCGCTGGAAGCAAAAGAAATCAGGCGGCTGCAAATCGGCGACCGGGTCATCGTTGGCAGAACCGAAGACGGCAGTGCAGGAATATACATTCACACCAAAGGGTTCCGGGATGATTCGGCGGCAGCCGATGTTTTCGCTTTTCGCACCGGCAGGTCGCGGGAGACCTCCTATTCCCGGGACTATGATCGCCTCTATGATTTGCTGCGGTTTGAAAAGGAAAATGGGTATATTGTCTGGGTGCTGGGGCCGGCGGTTGTTTTTGATTCGGATTCCAAGCAGGCGATGATGGCGTTGATTGAAAGTGGCTATGTTCACGCGATATTGGCCGGTAATGCGCTGGCGGCCCACGATTTGGAAGGCGCGGTGTTTCAAACGGCTCTTGGGCAGGATATCTATACCCAGGAAAGTAAGCCTGACGGTCATTACCACCATCTTGACGTTATCAACAGAGCCAGGAATTTTGAGTCGTTAGAACAATTTATCAATAACCTGAATTGCCCCGAAAGTGTCCTCGGGGTATGTGTCAAACATAAGGTTCCGGTTGTCTTGGCCGGGTCAATTCGTGACGACGGGCCGCTGCCTGGGGTGATAGCCGATGTATATGCCGCGCAAGATGCCATGCGGCAATATACCAAGAAGGCAACTACGGTGGTCTGTCTTGCCACCCAGCTTCATTCTATCGCCACAGGAAATATGACTCCTGCCTATCAGGTGATGGGCAATCGGGTCAGGCCGGTGTCTATCTTCAGTGTCGATGTATCCGAGTTTGCAGTGAACAAGCTGCGCGACCGGGGGACCCTCGAAGTGACTTCCATCGTAACCAATATTCAGGATTTCCTAGTGAATTTGCGGCGAAATCTGGTGTCAGACGGTAAATAGCAGCAGACAAGAAAAGCCCGGAGCAATCCGGGCTCTTTTGTTTATGTGTCATTGAATGACTGGTCCTATTCGCGAATGCCCCAGATGCGCAAAACATCCGCCGGGGTGGCGATCTCACGGCCCATGGCTCTGGCGATATTTGCGATGCGCTCCACCAGGGCAACATTGGTGGCCAAGACTCCCTTGCTATAGTAGAGATTGTCTTCTACGCCGACGCGAACATTGCCGCCCAGCCCCATGGCAATGACCGACAGGTTGACATGTTCCGGCCCGATGATCGATACCCCCCAGACCGAGTCGGGGGGGAGGCTTTCCACAAGGAAGAACAGGTTTTTGGGGGTTGCCGGCAGCGAGCCCTTGACTCCCAGCACCAAATTGAAATGCAGGGGCGCTTTGATGAGCCCGGCTTTATGGAGTTGGACGGCGTTGTTGATCATCGCCGCGTCAAATATTTCGATTTCTGGCTTGGTGTTTTGCGCAAACATTGTTTTTGCTAGATGTTCGACCAGCACCGGATCGTTGAGATTGGCAGTCCGGGGAAAGTTGGAAGACCCGGTGGCCAAACTGGCGGAAGGCTGACCCAGCATGAGGGCGGCGGCTCTGGCCTCGGCGCTTTTGCCGGCACGGGCCCCGGTGGATATTTGCTTGATGATCGGGCAGCCGGTGGCCTCAATGGCACGGACAATTTCGGCGAAGAAGGCCAGTTCAGATGTGGGCATTCCTTCTTCGTCGCGGGCGTGGATGTGGGCGACAGATGCTCCTCTTTCATAGCAAGCAAGGACGTCCTCAGCAATTTCAGCCGCTGTGACCGGCACATGCGGGGTCAGACTCTTGGTCGGTACGTTTCCGGTTGGGGCGACAGTGATAATCAGTTTTTCCATGAACATTGCCCTCCTTGATATTATTTGTTAGCGGCGATCGCAGTATCAAAATCCTTAAAACCGGCGACCATCGCCGCGATTAATTCATCGGCCTGATCTTTCGTGATAATAAGGGGTGGGGCGAGGAGAAACTGGTCGCCGTTTTCCCCGTCGGCGTTTCCGTTGCCAGGATAGACGATAACACCTTGCTTCATCAGGGCCAGTGTCAATTTTTCGGCCATTCCGTGGGAAGCAGGAAAGGGTTCTTTCGTTGCTTTCTCTTTTACCAATTCCACACCCAGTAATAAGCCTTTGCCGCGAACATCGCCGACATACCAAAAAGGCAGCAGTGCTTTCTGCAAGCGCTTTAATAAGTAATCGCCAATGACGCGGGAGTTCTCCGCCAGGTTATCTTCAAGCAGCGTCCTGACAACCGCGACCGCCACGGCAGCCGACAAGGGATTGCCGCCATAAGTATGGCCGTGGACAAAAACGCCAGATCCTTGTTTGAAGGTATCGTGGATCTCCGATTTGGCGATAACCCCGCCAAGGGGCGAGTAGCCTGCGCTCATCCCTTTGGCGACGCAAAGCAGGTCAGGGACGACGCCCCAGTCGGCAATACTGAACATCGAACCGGTTCTGCCAAAACCAGCCATGACTTCGTCGTCAATCAACAAGATGTCGTAGTGATCGCAAATCTGGCGGATGATTCTAAAATAATCTTTATGGGGAACAATGGCGCCGCAAGCTGCGCCGCCGACGCTTTCGGCGATAAAGGCAGCGATGCTGTCTGCCCCCTCCATTTTGATGCACCGCTCCAGGTCCAGCGCACATTCCACACCGCAGGTTTCGGGGTGAGCGCCAAAGGGACAACGGTAGCAGTAGGCCGGGGCAATGTGGGGGAAGTTCAAAAGAAGGGGGGCATACTTTTTGCGGCGCTTATCACCGGTCATCGACAAGGCCCCAATGGTATTGCCATGAAAACTTTTCCAGCGGGAAATGATTTTATATTTGCCGCTCCTGCCGTCGCGCTCAAGATAATATTGGCGGGCCATTTTAAGGGCCGCCTCTGTCGCTTCCGAACCGCCGGAAACTAAATACAGCTTGTTAAGTGAACCTGGAGCCAGGCCGGCTACCAATTCCGCCAACTCCTGTATCGCCCCCGAGGTCCAGCGGGAGAGGTGGCTGAAGGCGACTTTGTTAGCCTGGGCCATCATGGCGGCCAGTATTCGCGGATGGGCATGGCCGAGGTTGGCGACGGCCGCCCCTGAGCAGGCGTCGATATACCGTCTGCCGCTGGTATCAAAAAGGTAGATGCCTTCACCATGGTCAACAGTTAAGTATTCTTTTTTTACGCTACGATAGAAGACATGATCCATTTTATTATCCTTTCTTCAGGAGCTGGCTGTCGAAGCCCCTTTTTGCGGTTCTCTGGACTTATCGTCGATTGTAGTCTATCATGAATTTAACAACGAAAAAATTGATTAATTTTTATCAAAACGATCACTTTTAATGATTGATCGGAGGCAATAATGGAATTAAGGCAACTGCTCATATTTTGTACTGCCGCCCAAACCCTCAACTTTACCAGGGCGGCCGCAAAACTGGGGTATGCCCAATCCAATATAACCAGTCAAATTCGGCTGCTGGAAGAAGAATTGCAGGTCAAACTGTTCGACCGGCTGGGACGGGGGATTCAGCTAACCAGCGAGGGACGACGGTTTCTGGAAAACGCCGGACCGATATTGCAACAGTGCGAAAGAGCAAAGGCGGAGTTTGCGCCAGATGTTTTCCGGGGAGTTCTAAACCTGGGAGCGGCGGAGACCATCTGTGTCTACCGTCTGCCCAGACTGCTGCTCGAATACCGCGAGAAGTATCCACTGGTCGAAATTCGCGTGCAGACCGAAAGCTGTGATCGTCTGTATGAACTGATCAGAACCAACAGTATCGACGCAGGCCTGGGTCTTACCGGGCAAATCGACCAGCCTGACATGACGGTCAAGACCCTCTTTCATGAGGAGATGACAATTGTCGCCAGTCCGATCCATCCGCTGGCTGGAAAACAGGCTGTGACAGCGGAAGAACTAGCAGGAGTATGTCTGATCCTGACAACTGAAGGCTGTGGCTATCGTCCTCTGGTGCTTGCGGCGCTAAGTGACCATGGCGTCTTTCCCGGTTCGATGATGGAGCTTTCGAGTGTTGGGGCTATTAAGGAATGTGCCGCTTGTGGGCTGGGAATTGCCGTACTGCCAAAGATTGCCGTCAAAGCGGAATTGGAGAGAGGGCGATTGATCGAGCTCGCCTGGAAGGGCCCTCAGGTCGATGTGAAAACACAGCTGATCTATCACCGCGACAAGTGGATTTCGCCGGCTATGGAGGCCTTTGTCGGCTTGTGCGGGCATTTTGCCGAGTAATCCGGAGGAATTTGGCCCGGGATAATTTTCATCGCCATTCAATAGTGTCAGTCTAAGCGATGGATGGCCGATTGATCGGATTGTGAACGGCGTGGTAAGCGAAAAAAGACCTGACCCCGTGTATTAGGGGGCAGGTCTTTTTTCGCTTATTGGGGGAGGGCGTTAGTCACGAGGGCTTTTTGGCAGCTTGTTATACCCGTGTTCATTGTATGGCCGCAGGTTGGCCAGCCATTTATCTTCCAGCCCCTTGACCACTTCCCGCCAAGTGGTTTGTACTATTTCTTCCGGTTTAATGGTTTCAAGAATATCGAAACTAAAGGCGTCTGACCCATATAGATTCCAGTCGGCTTGGAGGGGTTTGTTGGGGTGTCCGCCCATTTTCAGCTGAAACCACTGGCTGTTCTTTTTTCCCGGCAGATTCATCGAGCTGCCAATGAAAAGTTTTCTGTTGATTTTGTTCGAAATTTGGAACACTCCCATCGGGGGAGGGGTTTGCTTATATGCCAGCTTGAGCTCTTTTCTTTTATCCATCGGTGATCCAACTTCCTTTTAGAAATTTTTACTGAAGTTTAACCCAGTACGAACTGCCGCCTGTGGTCCGGTCCATAAAGCCGTGTTCAATCAACTGCCGCCGTATGAGGACATAGTCGTCGTAAACCGGCTGTAAAATGGCATTGACTTCTTTTTCGGTATATTGTTTATTTGTTTCAAACCGCTGCATGATGTGCTTTAAAATGGCCACCCGTTTCTTTTCTTTTAGCGGGAATGATTCAAGCGGCCCGTCGAGCCCCTGTCTAAAATAGGCGGTGAGGATTTTGTCGTTTTCCCGTTCTGTGATGGCGAAGCGATCGTCGACTTGCCTGGAACTGCGGGGGATTTCAATAAAAGTGTCTTTTCTGGGTGTGCGTTCACTCAGCAGCTCCATCAGGGCTAGAAATACTTTCGCTTGTTTCTGTTTTTCTCTCAAGCTGAAGCGATGATTGCGAATGGTTGATGTGCTGCCGATGCCCAGTGTTTTGGCAATTTCATTATCGCTCTGGCCTTCATAGAAAAGTTCGAGAATGGATTTTTGATGGTCTGTCAGCCCTGTCAGTTTTTTATCAAGGTCAAGGAGAAAATGGAAGGCTGAGCGGTGGCATTGTTCAATATGGACTTCTATGCGTTTTCTGGCTTCGTAAAGTTGGTTTTCATGGAGATAAATCATGCCATGAATAAAAGTTTCACCGCAAATGAGGCAGGCGAATGCATCGCTCTCCTGGTGATAAATATACCCCTGTTTGATCTCAGGCAGGGATGCCTGCCAAAAGAGTTCAGATAAGTCTTGCATTGTAAACACCTCTTAATAATATCTATTGGATACATAGATATTATACTTGCATGTTTGCTAAAAAGCAAGACATCATCTTCTTTTGTTTATAATTATAATAGACAGAAGATGTTTCTGCCTAGCAGTTTGCCATCATGGCAGAGGCTTGGCCCAGGCATATTATCCCGGGATGGCGGTGTCATCTTCATTAAAGTAATATTTGGCTAAATCTAGCCGAATAGGCTGAAAATATGGCGATTATCGCCGTTCATCAACACAATCGCATATCTTAATGATATTAATATATTGCTAAAGTCAAATTAAAAGTATAAAATAAACATGCGATAATAATTTAAAAAATGCCTTCGATATTCGGGACTGCTCATCAATTTGAGACCAGACTGAAAAACGATGGCACTATTTTTAGGAAGATTTTGCAGCGGTATCTGTCAATTCAATTTTGACCGCTAAAAAATGGTCGTTCCCTGTGAACGCAGTGTTCAAGCCAGGGACGGCTATTTTTCGCGGATGAATCAAATGCATTAGAATTACTAACCCAATGGAGGAAGGACCGGAAAATTATGAGCATAGGCCCGAATGGAGTAACGATTTATAGGTTGCCGCCTGAGGAAGTTGAGCAGCTTTTATTGACCAAGTATGGCGACAAAATCGCCACAGTCAATGCCGCTAAATTGGCCAATCGGAATCAGAAACGCGCAAAATATGATGCGATCTACCGGAACGCAGACATTGCCAAGGAAGTGGCTGCTGAAACTTCTCAAGAGGAGCAGGATGCATAATAGTCCCTGGTTGGCTGCAACTCACTGGCGGTGACTCGGATTTTCGCTTGTGAGGCAGTAAAGGGCGGAGGAAAATGATGCAAATCAGGATATTCAAACGTGGTGACATTATTGAAACCAAGGACGGCAAGCTGGGAGTTGTTTCTTTGTCTGGGGCTGCCAGTGTTTCCGCCGATTTAATTGTTAGAAACCCCAGCCTTTTATCTGTGTCTGGTAAACCGACCGATTTTAAGTACATACCAACTACCAATAGTGAGAAAGAATATATATTGAGGAAAGGCTTCTTGAACCTCAATGACTACAAAGCCTAACTTTCGTGCATATTAATGTGAAGGAGAGATTGTATGATTAATCCGCCATTAGACGTATTAATGGAAAAAGTAGATTGCAAGTACACCCTGGTGGTATTTGCCGCCAAACGGGCCCGTGAGATTTTGAGCGGAGATGGGCCGTTAGTCGAATGTAAGTCGAATAAACCGGTAACGGTTGCCCTAGAAGAAATTGCGCAAGGCAAGATTGTCTATCAACGGATCAAGGCCGGCATTAAGTAAAGAAATGCCCTTATCCAATAGTCCACCCATAAAGGGAAATCTCGAAAGTAAAAGCGACAACAAGATGTTGTCGCTTTTTTCTAGTTTCTGTATTTCTAGTACTTGCCTGATCTTTGGCGAGGGTTGGCCCGCGGGGTGAATGGTCTTTTGTTGCCGCCGTAACTCCGGGTTCTGAGGGGCGCTTCTTCCGTAAGTTTCACCGGAGTGGCGTCAGGTTCTTTGGTCAGCAGTTTTAGGGCCGCCGACAGCAGGGAGACGGAATCTACTTCTGCGAGGAGCTCCTCAGCCCGGCTTTTATATTGACCAAAGTCGCCTTCTTCGATCTGGCGCAGGAGGTTTTCCACTGCCAGGCGCTTTTGTCCTTCCAGAGCATCAATCATGGTCGGCGCAGGCATCCGGAGGATTTTTCGTTTGGTGGTGCGTTCGATAGACCGAAGATGATCCATTTCGCGCGGGATTACAAAAGTTAAAGCCGATCCGGCTTGTCCTGCCCGACCGGTACGGCCGATGCGATGAACATAGCTTTCAGCGCCCTGAGGAATATCGAAATTGTAAACATGAGTGACCCCGCTGACATCGAGACCACGAGCGGCCACATCGGTGGCGACAAGGATGTCGACAATGCTTTCTTTGAATTGGCGCAGAACGGCATCCCTTTTGACCTGGGTCAGGTCGCCGTGAATGGCTTCGGCGGAATAACCGCGTTTTTTCAGCGCTTCCGCCAGCTCGTCAACCCGCCGTTTTGTTCGGCTGAAGATGATCACCGACTCGGGGGACTGGATATCCAGTACCCGACACAAGACATCAAATTTCTCGCGGTCGTGCAGCTCAATGTAGTGTTGCTCGACTAAGGGAATGGTCATTTCCTGGGCTTTGATCTGAATCAAGGCCGGATTGCGGAGAAAGCGCTGGGCAAGATTTTGAATCTGCCTGGGCATGGTAGCGGAGAAAAGAAGGGTTTGGCGCTCACCGGGGGTGGTGCTCAAAATCTTCTCGATATCATCGATAAACCCCATATTCAGCATTTCGTCGGCTTCATCGAGAACAACAGTCGTAATATCCTGGAGCCTGATGGTGCGGCGCTCCATATGGTCCATGAGGCGGCCCGGTGTCGCTACAAGGATTTGGGGGCGTCTTTTTAGGGCCCTGATTTGCCGCTGGATGTCCTGGCCGCCGTAAATCGGCAAGGCATGGACGCCGGTGAACTGCCCGATTCGATTTAGTTCTTCGGCTACCTGGATGGCAAGCTCACGGGTGGGGGTTAAAACAATCCCTTGGATCATTTCTGAATTGTGTTGGACCTTTTCAATCAAGGGGATGCCAAACGCGGCCGTCTTTCCGGTGCCGGTCTGGGCCTGGCCAATCAAATCCTTGCCTTCCATTAGGGCCGGAATTCCTTGTAGCTGTATGGGGGTGGGTTCTTCGAACCCCATTTCATTTAACGACCGTATGATTTTTTCACTGATTCCCAGTGCTTTGAATTTTTCCAAGTTGGTTGCCTCCTTAAAATGGCTGGTGACAAATAGTATCGCCACCGATAAATGCTAGTATGTACTTCGTTTGGCGGATTGAAACTCTTTGCCGGCGAAGTAGTTTTGTGACATCAACAAAAAACTCCTCTGCTTGACAGCAGAGGAGTCGATTCCCTATTATCGCTTGTTTTGACTGAAGCAGTCTCTACAGTAGACGGGACGGTCGCTGCTAGGACGGAACGGAACTTGGGTCTGAACACCGCAAGCGGCGCAAGTTACATCATGCATTTCGCGCTGCTGGTAGTTGCTGTTGCGGCCACCACCGTTTTGCTGTTTGCGGGCTGCGCGGCATTCCGGGCAACGGCCAGGCTCATTGGTGAACCCTTTTTCGGCGAAAAAGTCTTGTTCTGATGCGGTAAACACGAACTCGACGCCACAGTCGCGGCAGGTTAGATTTTTGTCTTGATTCATATTAGAATCCTCCTCAAATTTTATACCCAGGGTTAGTGTGGGAAAATAGTCATCGAAGCTTCCCTTACCTGATAGTTTGAGAAGGATAAATGAAACTTTACCGAACTTTTTAATGGGCTCTTATACTATACCCTTTATTTGGGATGGAGTCAAGCAAATCTATTTGAATTACACAATAGCTCATCTGTAGATACTACCAGGGGTAAAAGAAATCTTCGGGCGACAGGCTATTGTGTACGCCGATTCGTTGTCACACATTGCTTTTTTAAGAGGAAATGTGGGATGGAGTCACGAAGTAATAACAAGGATAATCTATGAAAAGGAAGAGTGCGTTGTGGATCTAAATGCGTTGTTGGCTGAGAAGAAGAAAAAGGCAAACGAGAATAATAAATCATTTCTCAAGAATTCGAAACCGATACCAGGGAATAATACTCAGCGACAGATGCCGCGAAAAAGCAATCGCGGAAAATAGCACTGAAAAAGGTACGCCTAGATCTCTAGGCGTACCTTTTTTAGTGCTGTCGAAAAAGAAGCGGCTTTTGCAAAGACAAAAGCCTTATGAAGGGCGGCTTCGCCGGGATTGCTTGCCTCTTGCCCCAGTGTGCTTGGCGGAGGCGGTAGCTTCATCGGCCTTAGGCTTGCGGCGGCTTCTTTGATTAATACCGCTATGGCTAGGAGCATTTTTGGCTGGAAGCTTTTTAGAAATAGCGGCGGCAGGCTTTGCCCGCTTGGAAGAGGCCGCCCTGCCGCGCGGTAGCTCCTCCTCGGCGCTGGCGGCAAGCGCCTTTGCCTCTCTGGCCTCTTTTGATTTAAACTTTTTAATCGAAGCCCGGATGCCGTGCTCGATGGTTCGAAGATAGGTTTGCTCTCCCGGAACGACAAATGTGATGGCCGTCCCAGTTTGTCCTGCCCGTCCCGTTCTTCCGATGCGGTGGATATAAGACTCTACGTCGTGGGGGATATCATAGTTGAAGATATGGGTAATTCCCTCAATATCGAGGCCCCGGGCGGCGATATCGGTAACGACCAGTATCTGCAGTTTTGCATCCCGGAAGCGTTTCATTACCTGTTCGCGTTTCGTTTGCGACAAATCGCCATGAAGTTCATCGACGGCGTAGCCGCGTTGAGCAAGCTCGGTGCCCAGCGCAATGGCGCGCAGCTTTGTATGGCAAAAAACCATCGCCAAATAGGGGCGATATTCGTCGATCATGGTGCACAGCCGCGCCAGTTTCTCTTCCTGGGTGATCTCGACAATGACCTGATTGATTTCATCCAACGTGACATGCTGGGTCTGGACGCGGATATCAACCGGTTTTTGCATATAGCGGGTAGCCAATGAACGAATTTTCGGCGGGATGGTCGCCGAAAACAGCATGGTTTGGCGTTTGCTTGAGGTTTGGCTGATGATTGCTTCTATGTCGTCGAGAAAGCCCATATGGAGCATTTGATCTGCCTCGTCCAGTACCAGTTTGGATACTCCGATCAGGCTGAGGGTTTTGCGGCGAAAATGATCCAGCAGGCGGCCAGGTGTACCGATTACAATATGGGGATTTGCTTTTAGCTGGTTAATCTGCTTTTCCAAAGTGTGACCACCGTAGAGAGTTAAAGCAGAAATGCCTAGCTTATCGCCCAGTTTCGTTGCCTCTTTGGTAATCTGGAGGGCCAGCTCTCTGGTAGGGGTGATAATCAGCGCCTGAACATAAGGCTTATTCGGTTCAATGGTTTCCAGGATAGGCAGCAAAAAGGCCAGCGTCTTGCCGGTGCCTGTCTGGGCCTGGGCTACAAGATCTTTTCCCGCCATTAGCGCCGGAATGGCTTTTGCCTGAATGGGTGTAGGTTCGGTTATCCCCATTTCTTTCAGGCAGCCAATCAATTGTTGGCGGATACCCAGGGTTGAAAACTCGTCGGACATGATAATATACCTCTTTACTTCATTATAGAATGTTATATTAGTTTGCACAGACGGTATCTGCGGTATGCCCGGGGAGAAAGGATTCCCAGGCCGTTGGCAGGTCATATTCTGTGATGGGATACAAGAGACAAGAAGAACCTCGGTATAGGGAACCGGGGTTGTTTGAAGCAATAATAACGATTATGACGCATTGTTTTGCGGTGCAGGCCAAATTCCCGGCCATTGTAAGCACACCGGAATGGGTAAACCTGCTGATGCAATAAAAAGGGATTTACCGTTTGGTAAATCCTCAAATTTACAAAAAGAGGAAAGTCCAGAATGCCGTTTCTTTCTATGTCCAAACCCGCTCCTCGCAGGTGGGCATCCTAGTATGGTTTTTGTCATCCACTCGATGGTGTCGCGACAACTTACATAGCGTTGGATTCCCTATATATCTTGTAGGTTGGACATATTAAAGATGACGAGCATCACAGGCTTCATACTTATGCTAGCATACAAGCCGGTGCAATGCAAGCAATTAAGCATTGCCAGCCAGGCAGCGGCCACAGGGCCCGGGAGGGAGGAGACGATAAAGATAGCTCTATTGAAATCCCCCAATTGTCAGGCTTTTGAGCACCCTGTTTTTGACCATTATCTGCAATGTATCAATATTGTGGATTTTACTAACAATATAATTAACCTAGAGATTATCTATCATTTCCAAGGAGGTAATAGTATGGCGCAAGACAAAAACCTAACCTGTCGTGATTGTGATAAGGAATTTACCTTCAGTGCCTCGGAACAAGACTTCTTTGCCGAAAAAGGGTTCACCAATGAGCCTGGCCGTTGCCCGGAATGCCGCGCAGCCCGCAAACAGCAAAGCGGTGGTGGCTATAACAGCCGCGGTGGCGGCGGTGGTGGCTATCAGCAGCGGGAGATGCATCCGGCGACCTGCGCGGAGTGTGGCAAAGAGACTCAAGTCCCCTTCCGGCCGAGTGGAGACCGGCCTGTTTACTGCAGTGATTGTTTCAGCCGCAGCAACCGCCGCTAGGTAAAGCTAGAAGGATGGCGGAGGTGTTATTAATGGCCGTGAAGCCTGGGTATGGTTCAACAGCGCAACAGAACAACAAGGTAAAACGGAATGAACAAGCCTCCATGTATAAGATGCAGCTCAAGCAGGGCGTCAAGAAGAAATAATTCCGACCGATGTCTAATAGGATCATTAGTACGAATGGTAGAGCGATAGAGAAAGGCAGAGGAAGGAATATGGCCAAAACGTTTCGTTGGAAGTTTTACCTGGATTCGCGCGGACAGTGGCGATGGAAGCGCGCGGCATCGACAGCTCAGGCAGTCGCTTATTCCGAAGGCTTTGAAAATAAGAACGACTGTATTAATAACGCTAGAAGCTGCGGCTACACAGTCGATGAAAAGCTGACACCTCTTTCCGAGGATCCTTTTGAGGATGTCCGGACTCCGGAATCCGAATGATTGATTTAACAAGGCGCTTGTGGTTGTTTTCGCCAAAATCCTGCAGGAGCCACTTCCTTGAATTTGCAGGATTTTTCCTGGAGTGGAAAGAAGATAACTAAAGATTATGCAGATAGGAATCCTGCAATGGCGGGATTCTCATTTTTTGTCGATGCGAAAGGTTAACATTTACCTAATCGGCATAAGAAAGGACCTGGCTTCTGATAAGTCGCTGAGGCTCAGTGCAAGTCAGGTTTTTCTAAATGAGGCTTAAGGAGACCAACCGTGAAATTATATATTGCTGAAAAACCCAGTATGGGGGCGGAAATCGCAAAATATTTGCCTGGACCGATTAGCCGCAAGGATGGATATATTACGACCGGCGCCGGAGTGGTGACTTGGGGGTTTGGACATATCCTCCGCCAGGCCGAGCCAGGTGAGTATGACGAAAAATATACAAAATGGCGAATGGAAGACCTGCCAATCATCCCCGAGACCTGGAAGCTGCTGGTGGCGGCCTCTTGTCAAAAGCAATTTGGGGTGGTAAAGAAGCTCATCGACGAGGCGACGGAAATTGTCCATGCCGGTGACCCGGACCGTGAAGGGCAGCTTCTGATCGATGAAGTCCTGGAGTATGTCGACAATAAGAAACCGGTACAGCGGATATTATTGAATGCTCTGGATGAGCATAGTATCAAAAAAGCCATCGCCAATTTACGCGATAATAAAGATTTTTACAATCTCAAGCAGTCGGCGCTGGCCAGGGCGCGGGCCGACTGGCTGATCGGGATGAATCTTTCCCGGGCCTTTACTCTTGCCGCCAAACGGGCCGGGCACCAGGCAACCCTTCCTGTTGGCCGGGTGAAGACCCCGACGCTGGCCCTTGTCGTGAGAAGAGAACGGGAGATAGAAAGTTTTCAGCTGGCCGATTACTTTACCGTCAAGGCTGATTTTCAGCATGTAAACGGGATTTTTACTGCCTATTGGAAACCACAGGAAGAGCAGGCGGGCTTGGACGCCGAGGGCCGTTTGGCTGACAAAGCCGTCGCGCAGGCCCTGCTGGAAAGGCTGGGGGCCGCCCCGGCAACTGCTGAAATTGTATTATGCGAGACGACCGAGAAGAAAGAGTCGCAGCGCCTGCCGCTGTCCCTTTCGGCCCTGCAGGTGATGGCCGGGAAGAAGTTCGCCTACGACCCGCAGCTGGTTTTGGACACAGCGCAGAAACTATACGAAAAGAAACTTACTACCTATCCCCGGTCGGATTGTGATTATCTGCCTGAATCCCAGCAGGATGATGCTGCCGTGATCCTCGAAAACTTGACTGGCAGCAAATCAGGCGACCTGGCGGCCTGGGCTGGCCGGGCTGATGTTACCATACAAAGCCGGGCCTGGAATGATAAAAAGATCACAGCCCATCACGCCATCATTCCCACAGTAGAAAAATGCAATTGGGCCACCTTGAGCGACACCGAAAAAAACATCTATTTTCTCATTGCTCAGGCTTATATCGCCCAGTTTTATCCTGTCCATGTCTATCATCAGACCAGGGTGGGGGTCCGCCATGCCGAGGAGAACTTCACAGCCAGCGGCCGGATGATCCGGGAGCTTGGCTGGAAGGAACTATATGGCGCCGATGCCGAAGAGAAAAAGGACGAGGACGACGGGATGCTGCCGCCGATGGAAAAAGGCGATCCTGCCGATTATCTCCAGGCACTCGCCGAGAAGAAGAGCACGCGGCCCCCCGGGCGGTTTACCGCCGCCACCCTACTGGCGGCTATGAAAGAGATCCATAAGTATGTGAAGAATCCGGAACTGAAAAAACAGCTGAAAGATGTCAGCGGCATCGGTACAGAAGCGACGCGGGCCACCATTATCAAAGAACTGGTCCAACGCGGCTTTCTCAGCGAAGAAAAAAAGAAAAAGTATCTTGTTCCGACCGATTCGGCCTATCTCTTGATTGATGCCCTGCCGGAGGAACTGATCTATCCTGATTCCACAGCCCTTTGGGAAACTATCTTGCACCGCATGGCTGACGGGAGCGAAAGCCTGGAGGGATTTCTCAAACAACAAGCCGAGTTCACTACCAGCATTTGCGCCATGGCGACCGGTCTGAGCATTTCGGTGCAGGGCGCTCACCCTTGCCCCCAGTGCGGTCAAGGGGCGCTGCAGGCCCGAAATGGCAAGAACGGAAAATTCTGGGGCTGCTCCCGCTACCCTTCGTGCAAAGCGGCTTATGACGATAATAACGGTGAGCCGCAAAAACCGAAGCACACCTGTCCGCGCTGCAAAGGCGGGGCGCTGCAGCTGATTAAAGGCAAAAACGGGGCCTTCTGGGGCTGCACAAAATATCCCGCCTGCCGCGCGACTTATAATGACAAGACCGGCGAGCCGGATATACCGGCGCAACAGAATCAGGTGCAATCCAAGTAGCCAACCGGTATGGCAAGATACTATTCGTCATGGGAGAGGAAAGGCGCGCCGGATGAATTATGTAGCAATCGATTTTGAAACCGCTAACCGCGCAAGAGCTAGTGCCTGCAGTATGGCGGCAGTCACGGTGGAAAACGGGCAAATCGTAAATTCAGCCTATTCGCTGATTCGTCCGCCGGTACTGCAATTCGATTATTGGAATACTAAGATCCATGGGTTAACGGCGAAAGATGTGGCTGATAAACCGACCTTTGCCGAATTGTGGGACAAGATCAGACCGCATCTCGACAACAAAGTGGTGATTGCCCATAATGCGGTTTTTGATATTGGTGTTCTGCGCAGTATGCTGGATGAATATGGGCTGGTCCATCCACGCTTTCAGTATGTTTGTACAGTGGATATCGCCAGACGCGTCTGGACCGATGTTGAGAATTATAAATTATCGACCCTGGCCAATTACTTTGCGATCGAATTCGATCATCATAACGCCTTGCATGACGCCCGTACCTGCGCCATGATTGCCCTGTCGGCCCAAAAAACAATGAAGGCGAAAAACTTTAAACAGTTGACCGATAAATTGAAGGTTACTGTCCGTGATTTTTGATAACCGGAGAAAGGCGATAGGGGAGTGAAAATCGTGAATGCTTCATTTACTGGAATGGGGATCTCGGAGCCGCTGGCTAAGGGGCTCGGCAAAGCCGGGATTACTCTACCGACAGGGATACAAGCCGAGGTCATCCCGCTGGCCTTATTTGGCAAGGATGTCATCGGACAATCGGCGACCGGGACGGGAAAGACGCTGGCCTACCTGCTGCCATTGTTTCAGAAAATTGATACCGCCAGGCGGGAGATGCAGGCCATTATCCTAGCGCCAACCCATGAGCTGGCAATGCAGATTTACCATCAGATTGAAATCCTGGCCCAAAATTCGGGCCTGCCGGTAACTGCCGCTCCGATGATCGGTCAGGTCAATATCACGCGGCAGATTGATTTGCTCAAAGACAAGCCCCATATTATCGTTGGTTCGAGCGGCCGGATTCTCGAACTAATCCAAAAACGGAAGATTAATGCCCAAACCATCAAGACCATTATCGTTGATGAAGCGGACAGACTGCTGGATGATATGAACTGGGCCGGCGTGAAAGCGGTGGTCAAGGCGACGATGAAAGACCGGCAAATGCTGCTGTTTTCGGCAACGATAACCCCGCTCGCCCTGACGCGCGCCAAAGAACTGATGAACGATCCGGAAGTGATTGCCGTAAAGGGGCAGATCGACATTCCGCCTGATATTTCGCATCTGTACGTTTTGACCGAGCAGCGCGATAAAATCGAGGTGCTGCGTAAACTGGCAATCCACCTTAATGTCGAGCGAGCACTGGTGTTTATCAATCAAGGCGAGGCGATTGAGACAACGGTCGCCAAACTCAACTATCACGGGGCAGCGGCAGCCGGTATCTATGGCAGTGCGGTGAAGGCCGACCGTCAAAAAGCGCTGGAGGATTTTCGCAGCGGGAAGGTGCAATTTTTGGTGGCCTCTGATTTGGCGGCGCGGGGATTGGACATTCCGGGAGTAGCCTATGTGTTTAATCTCGAGCTGGCGGAGGACCCGCAGATCTATCTGCACCGTGTGGGCCGGACCGGACGGGCCGGTCAAAGCGGCACCGCAATATCGATTGTCACTCAGCGGGAGGCCGAGCTGCTCTTGAAATTTGAAAAGGTCCTAAAAATAAAGGTGACTGCAAAACAGATGCTGCGGGGCAGGGTGGTTGACAGTTCTCCGCAGGCCAAGGCTAAGAAGCGGCCTAGTACGAAATAGAAGGATTACAGCATGAATTTACTGTCGATAGAAAATTTGGCGAAAAGTTATGGCGAACGGGTACTTTTCGAACAGGTGACCTTTGGCGTTGACGAGGGGGATAAAATCGGCCTGATCGGGGTTAACGGCACTGGAAAATCCACCTTCTTACAGGTTGTCGCCGGGATGGAGCCCGCTGATGGCGGCAAGGTTACTTTCGGCAATGGCGTGCAGGTGGGCTATCTGCCGCAGAACCCGGAGTTTGACGCCGGGTCTACTGTGTTGGCACAGGTCTTTAAAGGCAGCGCCCCGGTGATGCGGCTGATTCGGGACTATGAGCAGGCGCTGGAAGAAGCCAATCTTCACTCCGGTGATGCCGCGCGGCAAAAAGCGCTGATCAGCCTGAGCCAGCAAATGGATGCCCAAAACGCCTGGCAGCTGGAAAGCGAGGCCAAAGCCGTTCTCACCAAGCTTGGCATCAGCGATTTTTCGGCCATTGTCAGCACCCTTTCCGGAGGGCAGCGCAAGCGGGTGGCTCTGGCGAGCGCCCTGGTCAATCCGGCCGATCTCTTGATTTTGGACGAGCCGACCAATCATATCGATAATGATATGGTGGCCTGGCTGGAGCAGTATCTGCACTCCTACAAGGGTGCCTTGCTGATGGTTACCCATGATCGCTATTTTCTCGACCGGGTGGTTAACCGCATCATCGAAATCGATAAAGGCAAACTGTATACTTATGGCGGCAATTATAGCAGCTTTCTCGAAGCAAAGGCCGAGCGGGAAGAAGAACTGGCAGGCAACGAGCGAAAAAGGCAGAATCTCCTGCGCAATGAGCTGGCTTGGATAAGGCGGGGTGCGAGAGCACGGTCCACCAAACAGAAGGCCCGGATTGAGCGGTTTGAACAGCTCAGCACCCAAAAAGTGGACCTCGGAGCAAATAAGCTGGAAATGGAGTCTGGTGCAACCCGGCTGGGCCGCAAGATTGTCGAGCTGGAGAATCTTAGTCACGGCTTTTGCGGCCAGGATCTGATCCGCGATTTCAGCTATATTGTTCTGCGAGACGACCGGGTGGGGATTGTCGGACCGAACGGCAGTGGTAAATCCACCTTGCTGAATCTAATTGCCGGACGGCTGGTTGCCGACAGCGGCAGGGTTGAGGTCGGGCAGACGGTGAAAATCGGCTACTTCTCTCAGGAAAGCAGCGAGATGGACGAAAGCCTACGGGTGATTGAATACATCAAAGAGGAAGCCAATGTGATCACAACTGCCGATGGCGGAGAAATCAGCGCCTCGCAAATGCTGGAGCGGTTTTTGTTTGCCCCTGGTGTCCAGTGGATGCCGATCGCCAAGTTGTCGGGGGGGGAAAGGCGTCGCCTTTATTTGCTCAGGATTCTGATGGGCGCTCCCAATGTATTGCTTTTGGATGAGCCCACGAACGACCTCGATATTCAGACTTTGACCATACTGGAAGACTATCTGGATGATTTCCCCGGGGCGGTGCTTGCCGTGTCTCATGACCGCTATTTCCTCGACCGGGTGGCAGATAAGATTTTTGCCTTTGAAGGGAAAGGTGTTATCAGGCAATATGCCGGCGGTTACTCTGACTACCAGGACAAAAGGCTGCCGCCTGAACCTGCGGCGGGCCAAAAAATAAAAAGCGCTGCTGACAAGAAGCCGACAGCGCCAGACGAAACGAAAAGGCCCAGCCGCTTTACCTTTAAAGAGCAGCGGGAATACGAACAGATTGATGATGTGATCGCCGGGGTCGAACGGCAACTGCAAGAGGTAGCAGCCCGGATTAACGATGCAGGCAGTGACTTTGAATTGCTGCAAAAATTGGTGGGCGAACAAAAAGAGCTGGAACGTCAGCTGGAACAGCAGATCGAGCGGTGGACCTATCTGAATGAGTTGGCAGAGGAAATAGGGAAAAATCAAAAGCCGGGCTGACAGCCTGACCTGATTGGCGTAGTTTGTATTCCCGGTATTCGACACATGGCCTGTCGGCGTGGTGGTATAATAACAATATAGCTGCCGCCGGGCGGGTGGCAGATAATACCCACGCTGGAGGCATGAATGGAAGAGCGATTAAATGCGGTGACGCACGGAGTTGGGACAGTGATGGCCTTGGTTGGGCTGATTGTTCTCCTGGTTGTGTCTTGCCTGCATGGCGATATCTGGCATCTCATTAGTTCGAGCATTTATGGTACGTCACTGGTACTGCTCTATCTGGCTTCCACCCTCTATCACAGTTTTAGTGATGAGAAACTGAAATATATCTTTAAGATCTTTGACCATGCGGCGATTTATTTACTGATTGCCGGCACATATACTCCGTTTACCCTGGTGCTGCTGCGCGGCGTCCTGGGGTGGACCGTTTTCGGGGTGGTTTGGAGTCTGGCCTTAATCGGCGTGATTTTCCAGATCTTTTTTGTCAAACGGTTCAAGCTTTTTTCCACAATATGCTACCTTGGCATGGGGTGGTTTATCCTGATAATCATTAAACCGCTTGTCGCGGTTTTGCCGACAACAGGGCTGTGCTGGCTGATTGGCGGCGGCCTTTTCTACACAATCGGCGCTTGCTTTTATCTTTCCCGCCGGTTGCCTTATCATCACGCCATTTGGCATGTCTTTGTGCTGGCCGGGAGTATTGCCCATTTTGTCACCATCTATTGTTATATATTGCCCAGCTGATTTGACGCAGGCGGCAGCGACGCTTGTCTGCAACATCGCCGAGAGAAGGGGATTCGATTGGTTATTCAGGACGTTCCGTTTTCCACATTGGACTGGAGTTCGCTTACTCCTACCGAGCATCCCGGAACCAGCGGCAAAGCATTTTGGCGCACCTTTGAGATGGGGAATATCAGGGTGCGGATGGTGGAGTATACGCCGGGGTATTTGGCAGATCACTGGTGCAGCCGGGGGCATGTTCTTCTTGTGCTGGAAGGGGTGCTGGTTACAGAGCTTGATGACGGCAGAAAGTTTACCCTGACGCCGGGAGTCAGTTATCAGGTGGCTGATGGGGCCAACCCGCATCGATCCTATACCGAAACAGGGGCGAAATTATTTATCGTTGATTGATCCTTGCCAGCCAGAACCTGAAACGATATTTTGGCATAGAGGAAACAAAATAATATTGCTTGGCATCGGGTATAAGCATCTTGCTTATACCTTTTCTATTTGTATGACCATCGGTTAGGAAGGGGCTTGTGTTTGCCTTTTAAATTACAACCATGTAAATCGGAATGGCAAATACGGCGAAGAGGGTGGTGATTGTCACCAGCAGCGCGGCGTATTCCGCATCAGCTTCATATACTTTGGCCAATACGGTATTATGGCTCATGGCCGGTAGGGCGGCCTGAATGACAAACACCTTCCGCATCAAATCGGGAATCGGAATAAAGGCGGTAACCGCCAAAACAGCAAGCGGTGAGATTACGAACCTGCCGATCAATACAGCTAGCATCGCTTTGTCTAATTTTATATTGCTCAATTTCACTCCGAACATTGTAATGCCAATAAAAAGCATCGATAAAGGGGTAGTCATACCGCCTAAGTATTTGGCTGTGTTCATTACAAAGTCAGGCAAATGAATTTCACCGAGAATCAGTATCACGGCAAGGGCAAAGCCGACAAAAGGGGGCGAGCATACCCTCTTTAGTGTTTCGACACTCACTATTTTGGCAGGAGCCGTCTTGCCGTCTAAACTGATCGAATAGTTGCCGACTGTCCAGAAAAGGAAGGCATTTGCAAGAAAATAAACAAGGACATAAGGGATGCTTTTCTCCCCAAACAAGGCCAGGTTTACCGGGACTCCGACAAAAACAGAACTCGAACAAAAGAAAATCGACCGGAAGGTACCTGCTTGATTTTGGGGTAGTCTGAGCGCCTTCGAAAAAGCAAAGGCGATGAAGAAACTAATGAGCATGGACAAAATGGGGACGATGATGCCGTTAAACATCGGCAAGAAATTCGCTTTGTCGAAGGTGGTCATTAGGTTCCAAATCATATAAGTCGGAAGGGCAATGTAATTTACCAGTTTGGGAAGAAGGGCTGAGTTGGTTTGATTAAACCAGCCTTTCCTTGTGAGAAGGTAGCCTAATGAAACCATGATGATAATACTGATTAAACCGCCGATTGCATTAAAAAAAATCAACAATATAGCTATAGCCTCCTGCTTTATGACCGACCAGCCAAGGTCTGAGAATGTGCTAACATCTCGCTGACTTTCAGCCCGCCCCGGTTATTGCGTTGACGGCATCGCCGGCATTGTGTATCATTATAACAAAGTTCAAATCATAAAAATAATACTTAAAAAATTGTCTTAATATAGGAAAAAATTATAGCTGGAAACGGGAGAACCATGGATATTAAGCAACTCAAGTATTTTCGGACCATTGCGACAGAGGGCACTATTTCCGGGGGCGCGAAGCGGTTATTCATGACCCAGCCTTCGCTCAGCCAGCAGCTCCGACTGCTGGAAAGTGAATTAGGGGTAAAGTTAATCGACAGAGGGAGTCGGCGGATAACCCTTACTGAAGCAGGGCGTCTCTTGAATGAGCGGGCTGAACAAGTGCTTGATTTATTAAGTTCTACAGCCAGGGAAGTCAAGGAACTACATGAAGGCGACAAAGGAACATTGTCAATCGGAACGATCGCATCTTCTGGTGTGACCTTGCTGCCAGGGCTAATGCGGGATTTTCATCAACAATATCCTAATATAAAATTTCAGTTGCTGGAGGGTGACACCCCGCGAATCTTAGATTTGTTGAATAACGGGATCATTGAAGTCGGCATCGTCCGGTCTGCTTTTGATTTGGCGCTGTATCACTGGGTAGATTTGCCGCCAGAGCCAATGATTGTTGCAATGTCTCCGGAATGGGATTGCGGCGGACAAACGCACCAAATCGCTTTGAATGAGCTTGCCGGAAAGCCGTTACTACTCCATCGCAGTAATGAAATGATGATTATCGATTGTTGCCAGAGTATTGGCTTTGAACCGAATATACTTTGTCAGGGTGATGACGTCAGGTCGCTATTAGTGCTGGCAAATGAGGGGATTGGACTGGCTGTTGTACCCAAATCGGCCTTAGGGTTGGTGCCGAGTAGTAATATAAAGTACAAGGAGATTGTTGATCCGCCGTTAGAAATAAAAAAAGCAGTCATCTGGATGCGACAAAGGTACCTGTCAGCTACCGCCAAACATTTTATCAATACAATGTTCGCAGACTGCCCGCAGTCACTGGAATAAGCGTTAAATCCCGGAAGTCTTTAAGAGACTTCCGGGATTTGTCGTATCAAGAGCAGTATGTTTTGCATCTATTTTATTGTGCTGAGTCATTGGGCAGTGGTGATTGACATGACTATAACATGATAGTTTATGATTTTAGCAGGGAATGCCGGATGAGATTTTAACGGGGGCGTGGATATGCTCATCATAAATCGAAATTTTGGACTGCTGTGGTTTGGCCAATTGGTTTCACAAGTGGGAGACAAGGCATATAACATTGTTCTGATGTGGTGGCTGCTCGAAAAAACAGCGTCGCCGATCTTCGTTAGTTCGTTTCTCATTGCCTCGTTACTGCCTGAGCTGATTTTTGGTCCAGTGGCCGGCGTATATATTGATCGCTGGAACAAAAAAAGGATTTTGGTTGCTGCTGATTTTATTCGCGGCATTGTCGTCCTGACCCTTGCCGTTTTATATCAGTTAGATATGCTGTCCATTGGCCATATCTATATTGCCGCACTATTCATATCGTTTTGTTCGGCCTTGTTTAATCCAACTACGATGGCGGTAATCCCACTGGTTGTTGCGAAAAAAGAGCTGCAGAGGGCAAATGCATTGAGCCAAATGGTAGCGGGAGCTGTCGCAATTATCGGTCCGCTATTAGGGGCCTCCGGTATGGCCTTTTGGGGGTATGTGGGGGTGCTTGTATTTAACGGCTGCTCCTATATTCTCTCAGGGATTGCCGCGATGTTTCTGCGAATCGGTGCAGGGGAAGTTGTGGCGAAGGAATCGGTGTTTTCTGCGTTGGCACAGGGATTTCGCTATATTTGGTCAGATGAGAGGGTGTCGGTAGTGGTAATTGTAGTTGCTGTTATTCATGTATTTGTCGGAAGTATTGTGGTCGTCATGCCTTTCTTGGCCCCTTTACTGGCGGGGAGCGGGATTCATAATTTGGGAGTGTTGCAGGCGGCTCTTGGCGGAGGAATGATTATTGGAGCGGTGTATGTTTCAAAATATGGGCGCGGTTACTTTAGCGGATTAACCCTTTTTTGCGCCATCGCGGTCATGGGAGTGGGGATAGTAATGCTCGGGACTCTCCAGTTAATCCACATCCGCTTTTTAGTGATTTATGCAGTATGCTGTATCATAATCGGAATGTGTATCGCAGTTGTAAGTGTATTCTGGCGGACAATAGCCCAGATTTGCGTGCCGGAGGATATGACCGGACGGGTTTTTAGCGTGTTGTCTACTACTGGGAATATTTCGCTGCCTATTTCGATGGCGATATTCGGTGTGCTTTTAAATTATGTGGCGCCAGCATCGCTACTTGTTTTTGCAGGAGTATGTCTACTGTTGATTGGAATAGTCTTAGTATATAATATCCGCCCAATCTTCGAAGGTTTAAGACTGTAAAGATAAGCTTTTTAGCTATTGTGGCAGTTGGTTTCACGGATGGGAGTGGCGATATGACATTCACGATTGGCAAGTTGGCGCGTAAGTTTAAATTATCCCGGAGTACTCTGCTTTACTATGATTCCATTGGACTATTATCGCCGTCGGAACGAGGGGGTGGTAATTATCGTATCTACTCTGAGGAAGATTGTAAGCGTCTGGAACAGATTGTGATCTATCGTCAAGCAGGTCTATCGCTTCAGCAAATGAAAGAGTTGTTGGATAGCGCGCAATGTGTTGTTTCGGCAAGGTTGGAAGCAAAGATAGAGGAGATTAACAGGGAGATTAAAATGCTGCGGCAGCAACAGCATTTTATCATCCAGTTTCTCCATAATAGTCAACTTTTGGAACGAGTCGGTACAATATCCAAAGATGCTCTGGTCGAGCTGCTTCAGTCTGCCGGCGTGGATGAGCAGGCTCAGCAGGAATTTCATCGTCAATTTGAAAAGAAATTTCCGGAAAGACACGAAGCATTTTTGCAATTACTTGGGTTAACTTCCGGTCAAATCAGTGAAATTAGGGATTGGTCACGCCAACAGTGAGAATAATGGCTGGTCAGTAAGAAGCTAGCTGGAGTTAAAGTCAAAAGTAGGGGGCATACTTGCTGTGTTGGCTGCCTCGGCGCAACGAATAACAAGCGGATGGGTAAAGGATATGACGCAACTCGCCCCCGGTGCCTGGTGGTACATCGGGATTGCCATTGTAGCTTACAGTACAATAGGCTTTGTTTTGTTAAAAACGAAGAATCCAAAATCATTTATTTCATTTTGCTGCTTTGCGGCCGTGAATGTTATTTTTGATATATTTATTTTAGTTGTTTTTAATGGCTATATGTATGCACCCGGGATAAGAGTTGAACCAGGAGCCGATAATTCTATCGGCCGGTTCGTATCGCAAAATTTATCGGTTCCCAGCACAGCGATGCTGATTGCCGCTTTGCAATTGAATTATTATTACATAGTGGCCTTTACAGGGGTTTATTGTGCAATTGAGGAACTATTTTTGAGACTGGGTACCTACAAACATTTTTGGTGGAAAACCTGGTACACCGCCATCGCGCTTCTCGTCTTCTTTTGGTTTGCTCAAAAATGGCACAATAAGATCATGGCTGGTGACAATCGCATCGTGAATTTCGTTAGTCATTATTTGGGCGTGGTAGGGTTAATATTTCAGTATAAATTTTATATGACAATGTTTAAGATGCATACCTATAAATTCGGACTGTCAACCGATCCCATTCTAGACTCTATGGCTGTGGGATTAATTCATACCATCCTATTGCCATTACCGCTTGTCATCGTCTGCTTTTTAGAATTACATTGGCTTTGGAAATTAGCAGCGACAATCTGGCCGTTTTTATTTCAACATATCCTTATTGTAATGGGGATCATGCATGTGAGGGAAGGTTTCTATGGGGTAGATACATTGCTGACCAATCTCGGCGCATTCATTATTGTTGCCAGTTTTGATGTTTTGCTTTCTAAAAATAGACCCAAATTTAATTGATGTGTACTTCTCCTGTCCCTCCACGAATAACTGTCGCGGGGGGATTGTGTTTGTTAAAGCTCCACGGGGCCTCTTGGCATTTTTATGGCCGATTCCGCCTGTTGTTGGCGACATAATAAGTTTCATTTTGCCAAGCGGGGAATATTCTATAGTAGAGCAAATTACAGGAGTGATACTATGTATCCCCAATACCCCTATTTTGGGATCGAAGAAAAGTGCGAGGCCTATCCAATCACCTTTCCTCCCCAGCATCTTAACCGCCAACCGGGGTTCGAGTACCTACTCAACCCTCGCCCCATATCGGAAAACTTGCAATCACAAGGAAGCGGCAAACTCCTGGGAAAAGTAGCTATTATTACTGGCGGCGACAGCGGCATCGGGCGGGCGGTTGCCTATGCCTTTGCGAAAGAAGGAGTCGATGTTGCGATAGCCTATTTTGATGAACATCGCGACGCCGAAGAAACGCAGGCCCGAATCCATGAAATCGGACAGCGCTGTATCCTCCTGCCGGGAGATATGCGCAACGAATGCCAGGCTTACTCTGTGGTGGAAGAGACCATACAGTGTTTTGGGCGTTTGGATATTCTGGTCAATAACCACGGCGTCCAGTTTCCGCAAACATCGATTCTGGATATTTCGGCAGCGCAACTGGAGGCAACTTTTCGCACCAATATTATTTCCTTCTTTTATATGATAAAGGCGGCCCTGCCACACATGTGTCCCAACGGCTCAATCATTAATACCGCTTCTGTAACGGCTTATCAGGGCCAAAAAGACCTCATCGACTATTCGGCGACAAAAGGGGCGATTGTCAGTCTCACCCGCTCGTTATCACTATCCTTGGAGCCGAAGTGCATTCGGGTAAACGCCGTCGCGCCCGGACCCATTTGGACACCACTAAATCCGGCGAGCTATCCTGCGGAGCATATCAAACATTTTGGCGCCGATACTCCCATGAAAAGAGCCGGACAACCGTTTGAAGTTGCTCCTGCCTACCTGTATCTGGCAAGTGATGATTCCCGCTATGTATCAGGCCAGGTGCTCCACGTGAATGGGGGAACGATTACAGAGACTTAGCAGCTTATAGTACGGGTGATGGAAGGGTAAAGGAGGGGAGCATTGATGCAGGGTTATTGGTGTAAGAAAATGATGGAGAGTTATCCAGTCTACCCCCACTGGGATATGGCTAAATCGGTAAAAATAGAGCCGGTCTCTTTTCCGCCCCAGCATCAGGACCGGCAGCCAGGGCTTGAGTGGAAAATGAAGCCCCGGCCGATTTTCGATTATCCGGGCTATGTGGGCAGCGGAAAACTCAAAGGTAAGGTGGCCATCATTACCGGCGGGGATAGTGGGATTGGCCGGGCGGTAGCGGCAGCCTACGCCAAGGAGGGGGCCGACCTGGCAATCGTTTATCTGAATGAGCATCGTGATGCCCGGGAGACACAGCGGTATGTTGAAGATTTGGGAGCCTGCTGCCTGCTGTTGCCGGGGGATCTGCGGGAGCCTGCGACGTCTTCCCAGGTTGTTGAATGTGCAGTCGCCACCTATGGGCAGCTTGATATTGTAGTAAACTGCGCTGCAGTTCAGCCCTATACTGATTGCATTTTTGACGTGTCAGACGAACAGCTGGAGAATACCTTCCGCACCAATGTATTTCCGCTTTTTTATATGACAAAAGCCGCGCTGCCTTACTTGCGCTGTGGCAGCGCCATTGTCAGTACGACATCCAGGACGGCGTATGAAGGGGAACCGAAGGTGATTGATTATGCAACTTCCAAGGGAGCCATTGTCAGCTTTACCCGCACGATGGCGCTGTCACTGGCCGACCAGGGGATTCGGGTCAACGCCGTAGCACCCGGACCGGCATGGACGCCTTTGACGGTAAGCACTTATCCCCCGAAGCAGGCGGCTGTGTTCGGGACGGCTAATCCTCTGGGGCGCCGGCCAGCCCAGCCTTTTGAAATAGCCCCTGCCTTTGTATATCTGGCCTCCGCCGAGTCGGCTTTTGTGACCGGCCAGGTGATGCACGTAAATGGAGGGTTAATCCGCTACTCATAGGTGTTTCGACTACCGGGAATGGTTGGCTGTGTGTGGTTCTATTTTCTTGCTGAATACCCACTTGAATCAATTAAAATATAAATAAATTAGGCAACCTTGGGCAGTGATCTGCCTGAGGTTGCCTATGCCAGGATACAGTTACTGTAAGGCTTGCGGGGAAGGACAGGCCCTGTCCTCTATTGACTCATTAACTCCGATTTTACTTGCTGGATATCGGCCGGTGCAGCAGGGGCGGCCGGCTTATAATATCCTTTTTGTTGTGCGGTTTGAGCAAGCTGATATTGACGCTGCTCATCCTGGTCTCTCAGTTGCTGGAAAGTCGAGCGCAATTGCGCATCACCCGACTCGGCAATGACATTAGCATATGTAGCTAAACTGCCTTTTATCATTGCTAGATAATCATTTAGCATGTCTTTGTCGTTCATGATATTCCTCCTATTGCAAAAATGACATGAGTTTTTGTTTAGCGCTTTTAGCTGCGGCTGCATCCTGTTGAAACATCTGCTTAAGCTGTGCATCATTGCACTGCTGTGCATACGTTTCCAGCTTGTTAGCTACTGTCGCATGCCCGCCGATCATGTGGCGTAAATGCTGGAGATCCAATTGGTTTAGTTGCGCCAAAGAATGACACTCCCTTCAAATGTTGTATATGGTTATTATTGTTTCATCGATACTGTGTTATTCAGGAAAAAATTGGGGAGATAGGGGACATACAACTAAATTTGGCGGTGAGCTGACGGGGGAAATACAGGAGGGCTGCCTTGACAAAGTAAGGCCGAATGATTTATTATTAATTCGAAAGTTATCGAAATGTATTGCTGAAGATTGGTGTCAGAAAGGACGGTTTTATGGAGACTGCTAGGTTGGCAAAAGTCTTAAAAGCCCTTTCGCATCCCAAACGGTTAGAACTATATTTTAAGATTGCTGCGAAGAATGAGGTTGATTTTGAAACAGGCTGCGAATGTGAGTGTTTTGTTACCGAAATGATTCAAACACTGAAACTGGGAGCTCCAACCATCTCGCACCACCTGAAGGAACTTGAGAATGCCGGGCTAATAACAACGGAACGGAAAGGGAAATATCTATTTGCCAAGATCAAGGAAGAAACCTTAGTGGAAGTGAATAAGATCTTTTCTGATCAATTAAGCAAAAAATAATTTTTTGCAACAAAATTCGATAGTTGTAAAATAATAAAATGGTAGACAAGTAACAGACAGGAAGTCCTGCGTTTTCCAAACAGTGGTTATTTTGTTGTACAGGAAGTATGGAAAGACCAATGAGATGGTCTCGGTTCTAGGATTTGGCTGTATGCGGTTGCCGGTTATCGGCAACGATCCGGCTCATATTGACGAAGGCAAGGCAATAGCGATGATTCGGCATGCCATTGACGCCGGCGTCAATTATGTGGATACCGCTTATCCCTATCATGGTACCGGTTTTATGAGCGGCGGCGCGAGCGAGCCTTTTGTCGCGAAGGCCTTGCAAGATGGTTATCGGAAGAAAGTCAATTTGGCGACCAAGCTGCCGAGCTGGCTGGTCAAAACTAGGGCTGATATGGACAAGTATTTGAATGAACAATTGGACCGCCTCCAGACAGAGACCATTGATTTTTATTTGGTGCATAATTTAAACAAAGATGTTTGGCCTGTGATGAAAGAACTCGGGATCAGCGAATTTTTGGATACAGCGGTCAAAGACGGGCGAATCAGATATGCCGGCTTTTCTTTTCATGATCAGACCGGGCTATTCAAAGAAATCGTTGATTATTACGATTGGTCCTTTTGCCAAATTCAATATAATTATTTAGATGAAGAATATCAGGCAGGCAAAGAAGGCTTGGCGTATGCAGCAAGCAAAGGGTTGGGGATTGCCATTATGGAACCCTTGCGGGGCGGCAATCTTGTCCGGTTGCCTGAGAAAGCTAAAACTGTTTTGGCTCAGGCCGACATAGAGCGGACACCGGCGGAATGGGCTCTCAGATGGTTATGGAATCACCCGGAAGTATCGGTTGTATTAAGTGGTATGTCGACCATCGAGCAGGTCGAAGAAAACATAAAAGTGGCCGGGCAAGCACAGGCCAATTCACTGACAGCCAAAGAAACGGCAATGATTGATGATATCAAGAAGATTTTCAAGGAAAGAATAAAGGTCAATTGTACCGCGTGTTCGTATTGTATGCCTTGTCCTGTGGGGATCAATATTCCTATCTGCTTTTCAACCTATAATGACTATTGGGCCTTTGACGGGACTCCTGAGGCCAAGCAAAGATATGAGATTCTGGCAAAATTCGGCGCGCCTGCATCCAAATGTGTAGAATGCGGCAAATGCGAGAGCCACTGCCCGCAAAGTATTACAATCCGTACCGAATTAAAGAATGTTAGTCAACTCTTCGAATAGTTTCAAATCCGCAAGGAGAAGTCAAATGAAAACTTTTTATTTTTCAGCCACCGGCAACAGCTTATATGTCGCCAAACGTATCGGCGGAGAACTAGCATCGATTCCCCACATGCTAAAGGAAGGGGAAAATAACTTCGAAGAGGATGCAATCGGTTTTGTATTTCCCTGTTACGGCTTTGGGCTCCCCAGGCTGGTAATAGACTTTATCGAGAAGTCCACATTTAAAGCCGGCTACTTCTTTGCAGTGATGACTTACGGCAACAAGGCGGCATCTGGGCTCAGACATATGGAGAAGGTCGGGCGCGGGGTAGGTATTGAGTTTGACTATACCAATGAAATACTGATGGTTGACAGTTATTTGCCTCTGTTTAAAATAGAAGATCAGCTCAGAAAAGAGGGCGCCAAAAACATTGAAGAACAGCTGGGGCGAATCGTCAGTGACATTGAAGGCAGACAAAAGCGGGTTACCCAAAAAGGGGTGGGATCGGTTGCTATTTCTAGTCTGATCTATCACTTTTTCGCGAAAAGGCAGTTTGATGATGGAGATAGGCGGTTTATTGTGGAAGAGCATTGCAATGGTTGCAAAATATGCGAGCAGGTCTGTCCCAAAGGCAATATTAAAGTGGGCGGGAACCCCGAGTTCTTGCATAAATGCGAAGGTTGCTATGCCTGTATACACCACTGCCCGCAAACGGCAATCCATTTGAAAGCCGAGAGAAGTAAAGCCCGATTTATAAATCGGAATGTAAAACTTCAGGAAATCATTGCTGCTAATCATCAGGTAAATTTCGTCAAATAATAATAAGAGGCTGAACCAATGCAGGTTCAGCCTTTTTTGTCAGTTCTTCTTATGATATTGGGAGAAAATCACGTTGCGGTTTGATAACCGTCGACCACAACCTTAAGTTCACCTGTATGGGGGTTGAAAATTAACCCATGGACAGGCACGTCTTTGGGGATAAGCGGATTTTCGCGAATCTTTAGAACGACTTCTTCGACATTATGGAAGGGGTGGTGGAAGTGATCAATCCAATCGCCCAGTTCTTTGTCAATCATTTTTATGGCATCGGGAGAAATCCCCCGGTCCAGCATTTTCCGGATAAGGCTCTGCGAAGTGGTATGCGACATTCCGCAGTCTAAATGACCGATTACCACAACCTCTTTAACGCCTAACTCGAAGATGCTGATAATTAAACTGCGGATGGTCGATTCAAAGGGGCCGGTCACGCAATTGCCCGCATTTTTGATTACTTTGGCTTCGCCGCGGAGTATACCCATCGCCGGTTCCAAAAAATCTACCAGACGGGTATCCATACAGGTGAAGATGGCCAAATGGCGCTTCGGCAGTTTGTTTGTGTCGGTGCTGTAATGAACATACTTATCTGGTAAATGGTTAACGAAATCCTTGTTTGCGGCCAATATTTGCTCGATAATCCGCAAAAAAACGCCTCCTTATGTTCACGTGAATCGCTGAGGTTATGCCAACAACATTCTACTAACGGGATTTCACGCGAACGGTGCTGTGACTTACAACACATTTAGCGATCTATAGAATGATTTTACCATTAGCTGCATCCCGGTTCCAGCGAAATTTACTTGAATTGCGTAATAGTTCATTTGTGACGATACTACTAGGATATATTGAGAAAAATGTCGAATAAATATCGAAATCGTAGCAACCATGGAGTTGGACTTGTTATGATCTGAATGGCAAAAAATATTAAGCGAAAGAATAATTTAATGGAGGTGCTTACTATGAAATCGAAGACAGTTGAACAATCAAAGGTGAGTGTAGGAAATTTGATGCAACCCGAACAAGCAAACATGTTTGGAAATGTTCATGGCGGCGAAATTATGAAATTAATGGATCATGCTGCGGGAATAGTGGCCCTTCGACATGCCCGAAGCAATGTGGTGACGGCAAGGGTAGACAAGCTGGAATTTCATTATCCTATTCATATCGGGAATCTGGTCACTTGCGCTGGCCAATTGACTTTCGTTGGTAATAGTTCAATGGAGGTAGCTGTCACAGTCCGGGTGGAAGACTTATATAAAGAAGAATTACCCAAAGTAGCCTTAACCGCTTTTTTTACGATGGTAGCACTGGACAAAAACGGGAAGCCTGCGCCTGTTGCGGCGCTACATATGACGAATGATGAAGAGCGCAAGCTTTTTGAAGAAGGGCGCCAACGTTATTTGCTCTATAAGCAGAAGAAGGATTAGAAGGGTACATTTACACAAGGTGATACAATTTATGTTGCTTGGAGGCGCCTGATGGAATTATGGTTGAAAGAGCGGGTTGAAGAAATATTTAAAGACAATCCGTTGTCATCGATGATGGAAATTAATATCGTCACCCTTTGTGAGGGGGAAGTGACTTTGACCATGCCGATAGCCGGCCTGATACATACTAATGTTTATGGCTTTGTTCATGGGGGCGCCTTGTTTACGCTAGTCGACTCGGTTATGGGAATAGCCGGTCTAACTACCGGAAATTTAGTGGTTACAAATGATATTAATATAAGATTTATCACAAATGCCAAAAAAGGAAATATACTTACTGCAACCGGGAGAATTATCCATAAAGGGAAGGATAACATCATTGCTGAAGCTGAGATCAGGGATAAAAGGCAACGTCTTCTTGTCAAGGCACAGGGCAGCTATTTTATGCGCGGCGCAATAAGGCCCGCTGTAGCCACGCAACAAAACGATTGATGGTCAGGAAGATAAACCGGACTGCGAGGAAACAATGATTCAATTTACGATCGGCGAAATGTCTAAACTGCATGGCATACCAGAACCGACTTTAAGATATTATGACAGGATCGGTTTATTTAAGCCTGCGACCGTCAATAAAGATACTGGTTATCGCTATTATTCGCCTGAACAGTTTGAGCAATTGAATATTATTCAGTATCTAAAGTATTTAGGAATACCACTAAAGGAAATGCAAAATCATTTTAAGAATCGCGATGAAAAATATTTTCTTCAACTGCTTATGCACTATAAAGCAGTCAATGAAAAGAAGTTAAACGATCTGACGATTATTCAAAATCGTTTTAATCAACGGATTGAGGAATTGAAAATCACATTAATGATCGACGATATTGGCGTGGCGCGCATAGAAAGGTTGAAAGCGAGACATATTTTATGCATCAGGGAGCAAATTGGCAATCGCCCTGAACTGGAAATATCATTAAAAAAACTGGAAAAGACGACGAGGGTAAATTCTTCGCTTTTTATTGGCCGGGTAGGGGTTAGTATAGCCCAAAAGGACCTTGAACAGCGAAATTTTACTCGGTATAGTGCGATTTCCATTTTCCCAGAGGAGATTATTGATAAAGAGCAATCCTTGGTGACCCTTGCTGAAGGGGAGTATGGGTGTATATATTGCCGTGAACCGCTGTTTGAATCGACGGAGTATTACGAAAAGCTTCTAGACTATATTGATGCTCAGGGCTATGTTGTTGCCGGGGACTCGGTTGAGAGGCTTATTATTGATCAGTTTATTACAAAGGCCCCGCACAAGCACTTGACGGAGATTCAGATTCCCATTGGAAAGGGTTTATGTGGATAAATAGTTGATGGTGGTTACTACAGATAGTTAAGATAACGGATCGCGGACAAGAATGCACGCTCTGTTATTTCTCAAAAAGGATATTGACATTAAAGCTACTTTAACCTTTATAGTTACATTAAACAGCAAAACAATAATAAGTATTAATTGAAATTGAATGTCGGTTACTAGAGCGAATAGCTCAATTAGGGAAAATAGTTGCTTGTACACTTTTGTGGTAATCACAGATGGAGGGATAGATTATGAAAAAGGACTTTTTGGAAGCAGTAAAAGCAAGAAGAACGTATTATGCTATCAGCAAGGACCCGATCGTTACTGATGAGCGAATCAAAGAGATTGTCAGCGATGCGGTAAAACATGTACCGTCGCCCTTCAATTCTCAAAGTTCCAGAGTCGTCATCCTTTTGGGAGAACAACATAACAGGCTTTGGGATATCGTCAAAGGGGAATTGAAAAAAATCATTCCTGCTGAGAGCTTCCAAGCGACAGAGGATAAAATCAATGGCTCGTTTCGCAGCGGGTATGGTTCGATCCTATATTTTGAAGACATGAGTGTTGTCGAAGGATTACAACAAAAATTCCCGGGATATAAGGACCACTTCCCTGTATGGTCCAATCAGTCATCCGGCATGTTGCAGTTTACTGTTTGGACAGCGCTCGAATTAGAAGGATTGGGAGTATCCTTGCAACATTATAATCCGATTATTGACGGTGCGGTAAAAGCGGAATGGACTATTCCAGACAGTTGGAAGCTCATCTCGCAGATGCCATTTGGAAAACCTGTTGCCCAACCTGGTGAAAAAGAATTTCAGCCACTGGAGCCTCGTGTAAAAATCTATAAGTAGTGACATGGCTTTTCACTACAAGATAATTTATTTGACCATCAGCGCACGAATAAGGTGCAGGCATATTGCCTGTGCCTTTTCTATTTATACTAAGCCGAAACTGTCTGGGAGGTCTGGCTGTCTTCTTGTCGCAGTAGTGAAGAAGGGTTTTGCTTGTTCTAAACAGTCGATATGTTGAATATAAGTTTTAGCAGAATTTGTGATGTGGGGGCTAAGGAATATGGCCAAACGCTATCTAACCAGCAATCAGGGAGCGCCGGTTGGTGATGAACAGCATTCCTTAACAGTGGGAGAGAGGGGGCCAATCCTCCTCGCCGATACTATTTATCTTGAAAAGATTTCGCAATTTGACCGGGAGAAAATTCCTGAAAGGGTTTTCCATGCCAAAGGCGCCGGTGCTTTCGGTTATTTCGTACCTTATGAATCATTCGCTCACCTGACTAAGGCCAACTTTTTGCAAGATCCTGAGAAGGCAACACCTGTTTTTGCCAGATTCTCGATAGCCGGCGGGTCAGCAGGCGGTGCCGACACCGTGCGGGATATCCGCGGGTTTGCCGTGAAATTTTATACAGATGAAGGTAATTATGATCTTATCAGCAACAATGTCCCTGTATTTCCGCTGCGCGATCCGCTGCAATTTCCGGATTTCGTGCATGCCGTGAAGCCGGACCCGGTTTCTAATATCCGGGGCGGACCGGTAGCGGCCAGCCGTATCTGGGATTTCATGTCTTTGCGTCCCGAGTCCATGCATTTTCTCACCTATCTTTTTGCCGATATTTGTACTATCAAAAGCTACAGAATGATTCAAGGGTTCGCAGTCAACACTTACAAATGGATTAATCCACAGGGGGAAGAAGTGTATGTCAGGTATTACTGGGAACCTTGTGCGGGTGTTGAATATTTAGACAGCAAGACGGCAGCTCGCCTTGCGGCTACTGATCCTGATGTGGCGAGCAGGGATCTTTTTGACACCATTGCGGCCGGAAAATCTGTCGAATTTGAAATGCGGGTGCAAACAATAAAAGTTGAGTTTGAGTGCGATCAGCCGTTTGACATCTTGGACCCTACCCTTATTTGGCCGAAAAATTTATTTCCGTTGATTCCGGTGGGCAGGATGGTGCTAAATAAAAATCCTGAGAATTTCTTTGCTGAAGTCGAGCAGTCGGCGTTTTCGCCTGCGGCTCTTGTGCCGGGAATCGATTTTTCAAATGACAGGGTGCTGCAGGGGCGGATCTTTCCCTATGGCGATACCCAAAGATATCGTATTGGTACCAATTATTTAGAGCTTCCGGTCAATATGCCCAGAAGTCCGGTTAACAACAAGATGCAGGATGGACCCATGCGAATCAGGTACAGCGGAGATGTCGCCAATTATTTGCCAAACACGTTAGGCGGTGGGAGCCCTGCGGGGGTAGCAACTAAAGGTAATCTCTCTGAGGAATATGTCTCAGGGAGCGTGGGCCGGCAGGCGCTGGCAGGTGACGATTATTATCAGCCGGGGCACAGATTTCGCAATATGACGGGAATGGAAAAGAAACACCTGATTTCTAATATCATAGAAAGTCTGAGTCAGGCTTATGAGCCTATCCAGAGAAGGATGATTGAACATTTTATGCGAACAGATACGGAGCTGGGGAGCGGAATAGCCCAGGGATTAAAATTGACCTTGTAAATGTGGATGGATGATGTTGAGCTTAGTCTGAGCCCTTTTTGGCAGCCTCAGAGGTGGAGAGGCTGCTTTATTATTTGACGATAAAAGGGAAACAATGCCACAGGTGACGAAGTTGTGTAAAATCAGAAGGGGGAGGCTTGGCCTAATATTGTCAGAGTGAAATGCTTGCTAAGTCAGGAAAAAGTGAAGTTTGGGGGACTGCAAAAAATGGACTTTTATTGCCTGTTTATCGTTCTTTTGGTCTTTTCTTTGTCAGATTTAATTGTAATGGTGACGAAAGGAAAGGTTTCTTCCGTTTTTATGATCCTATTTTTATTTTTGATATTATTTCTTACAAAATCAATACCTGTTGATATCATTGCCAGGGCTGGCTTAACTCAACTGGGAACAATTGCGCTTGGCTTTTTGATTTTCAATATGGGAACAATGATGAAATGGGACGACATAAAACAAGAGTGGAGGACCGCAGTGATATGTTGTTTATCGGTAACGGCCACCGTTATCTGCATATTGGCCCTCATTCCCTTTATGAGCAAAGATACTGCCTTTGTGAGTATACCGGCAGTAATGGGAGCTGTGGCTACGGCGACGATTATTACACAAGCCGCACTTAAAGCAGGACTTACAAAGCTTGCGGCACTTGCACTGGTGCTATTTGCTGCCCACAAGTTTGTTGGAATTCCCCTTGCTTCAATATACGGCAGGCGAGAGGCAAGAACTTTACTGGAGCAATATAGGCTTTCGGAAGGCGCTGCTATTACAGAATCGGCAATAACAGCGACAAAGGCCAAACCCAAAGAAACGATTTACGAAAAATATCATTTGGACAAATACTATACGACTTATGTATGTTTAGGAGTTACCGCATTTTTTGTTTGGATCGCAAATTTTATTGGCAATATCACTCATGTTAACTATACTATCTGGGTCTTGATCTTAGGAATCTTGGTGCACCATTTTGGATTGGTGCCAACAAGTATTCTCGATAGAGCAAAAACTTCCGGATTTTTAACATTTGGAATGTTTACTGCGCTGATTCCGGCTCTTGCCAATACCAAGGTAACAGATATTTTTGAATTGGGCGTTCAAGCCATACTGATCATGGCGGTCGTTGTAATCGGACAGTATATCGTATTTTACATACTACCTACCTGGAAAATCATAAAATCCAAAAATTTATGCTTTGGCATTGCGATGTGCCAGATGCTCGGGTATCCTTCGACATATCTTGTATCACATGAGATTGCGAATATTGTTGGCACAACAGAGGCTGAAAAAGCATATATACTTAAGGGGATTTTACCGAAATATTTAATCGCAGGATTTGTTTCCGTTACTTTTTTGTCGGTTTTCCTTGCTGGAATCTTGGGAAGTATGCTGTAGAATTACTGTTTGGCATAGATAGAGGGCAAGAATGTAAGTGCTTTCGCTAGCGGTGAAGCTATATGCTTAGCGTAGTGATGCAATCGCTCCTGCCGCCGTTGTATATACTAAGGAGCAACATGCTGCGTCATGGAACTCATAAAAGATAAGAAACAGTAATATACAACAGATACCCGCCAGTTAATATATTGGCGGGTATCTTCGTTTTTTTAGGTGTCTGTATCTGACTGCTGAACGTGTAATGGGCTGTCTTCGCCAAGGGTGTTTAACCTTCGCCAAAGTGTCATGCGGCTTATTCCCAAACGGCGCGCTACCTCGGATCTGTTGCCGCCTGTTTCGTCGAGTAGCCGGAAAATAAGGGCAGGGTCATCCTTCGGCGTGGAATAGGTTGTTGCGAATGTTTTTCTTTCTTTATCGTTATCGGTATCTTTGTCGGTCTGATTCAGCATCTCGGTAAGATAGTTCTTAATCTGTGCTGCGGGAATGGTTGAACCATTTGTGAGTACGGCCAGGCGTTCCACCACGTTTTGCAACTCCCGGATGTTTCCTGGCCAGGCATAAGACTCAAGGTAGGATAGGATTTCAGGTAGACATCTTGCCAGGGTATTGTTTTCCCCAAGGGTGAATTTCTTAACATAATGACGGGCTAATAACCCTATGTCTCCATGCCTGTCGCGAAGCGGGGGCAGCTGAATATGCAATACATTCAACCGGTAGTAGAGATCTTCGCGCATCTTCTTGCTTGAAACGGCTTGCCATAGGTCGCTATTGGTAGCGGTAATGACACGAACATTAACCGGGATGATCCGGCTGCTGCCAACCCTCATGATTTCGCGTTCCTGCAGGACTCGTAGCAGTCGTGACTGCAAGGCCCGGGGGATTTCGCCAATCTCATCAAGGAAGATGGTGCCGGTATGCGCCAGTTCAAACAGTCCGGCTTTGCCGCCCCGTCGTGCCCCGGTAAACGCCCCTTCCTCATAGCCGAACAGCTCGCTTTCCAAAAGGGTATCCGGTATAGCTGAGCAATTGACTGCCACAAAAGGCTTGTTATGTCTGGGACTGAAATTATGGATGCTTTGGGCTAACAGTTCTTTGCCAGTCCCGGTTTCGCCGGTGATCATCACCGTTGATTCAGTGGCGGCAAATTTTTTGGCCAGTTCCAGCTTTGAGAGCAGTGCCAGGCTTTCCCCTTGCATATCAGTAAAGGTAAATTTGGCGGCTAATCCTTTCGAAAGGAGATCCTGCCTGATTTTGTGTTCCGCTTTCTGAATGGTAGTAACATCCTGGAAAGTAGCCACAACGCCGACCAATTCCTTGTGGGCTCGTATGGGAACGCGGTTGGTGATGATATGAATGTCGCCGATTTTTTGCAACTGGTTCAAATCTGCGTGTTGCGTCCGGATGACATTGTGGATGTGGGTTTCGGGAATGACATTCTCGATACGGCGTCCTATCGCCTCGTCCGCTGTAACCCGGAGGATTTTTTCGGCTTCTTTATTAAAAACGGTTATTTCGCCACGATTGTCAGTGGCGATGATGCCGCTGTACGCATAGTCGAGGATGGCCTTTAGCCTCTCGGCCTTTTCGATTTCGCGCCGACGGGACAAGGCAACTTCATAGGCATTCTCAATGGCTTGCCGCATTGATTCCTGGGTATAGATCAGAACGGAATGCAGGCCCATATTGTCAGCAACATCGCAGGCGTGACTATGCCCAATGACTGTTGTAATGCCAATATCCTTCAGATGGTAAATGGTGTCCCGCAGTTCTTTCTCGTTGCTATATGTGACATGGGTGACCGAAAGCTGCATCAAACCCTGAATTTCTTGTAGCTCAGGAATGCTTTTTTGAAAACTGACGACAGCCATTGTACCTTCATACTTTTTAGCCAATTGAATGGAGCGGATGAGATCCAAACCGGTAATCCGAATACTGACAACCGGGGTGGATACCTTTTGCCGGAGCAGCAGGGCGTTAGCGCCGGCACTAATATATACATCAAAATCGCCGGTTTCTTCCAGATCGATTGCCGAAGTCAATGCATTTTCGAGGAATTCCTCGACAACATGAATGGTCATTGACTGACTGTATTCGCTCCAGACTGCCTGCATCTCTTTCTTCATTCTTGGGTGGCTGAAGATGGCAATTTTAATCGACATGTTACGTCCTCCTATATCGTATCTACACGCATAAGCCAAGAAAAGCAGCGTAGAATGCGGCGGGATGTTCTTTTTAAGACAAGGGGCGAAGAGGCTTTGTCTGCCTGATTGGCATGATTCGTGCTTATATTTATACACGACATGAGACACAGATCATGGGTTGATTTCAAATTCTAGATTACAGGGGGCGCTATATGGCTGAATAAAGGCACTTTTTCGCAAGATTCCGGTATGAAATAGGAACGCTGAACTGTAAGACTCGTCCTTATCTAGCTGTATCAAATATGTATCGTGCCGTAACAATATTGTATCATGCGATACGTAACAGGGAAAGTTAAATCGATTATATAGCGGCAAAGAAAATCTAGGAGGAATAATAATGCAAGCTAAAAAATTACGCCAATTACTCAACCAAAAAGGAATCATCATGGCTGTCGGGGCTCATGATGTATGGTCAGCTCGTTTGATTGAAATGGCTGGATTTCCGGCGGTATTTATGACAGGTTATGGCGCATCTGCCAGTCTGCTCGGTCAGCCTGATATCGGCCTTCTGACCATGTCGGAAATGGCCGACCAGGCCAGAAGAATGGCGGCGGCAATCGATATTCCTATCCTGGCGGATGCGGATACCGGGTATGGCGGGGTACTGAATGTCGTCAGAACGGTTAAGGAATACGAGAACGCCGGAATTGCAGCCATCCAGATGGAAGATCAGGTCCTTCCGAAACGCTGTGGACACATGGAGGGCAAGCAGGTTGTCGCTAAAGAGGAAATGGTTGCTAAAATAAAAGCGGCAGTTTACGCCAGAAGATCGGAGGATTTTTCTATCATCGCCAGGACGGACGCGCGGGCAATCAATGGGCTTGAGGATGCGCTGGACCGGGCTCAGGCATACGCCGAAGCCGGAGCGGATATTATTTTTGTTGAAGCCCCGCAGTCGTTGGAAGAGATGGAAAAGATCGCGCAAGTGATCAAAAAGCCCTTGATGGCTAATATGGTTGAAGGCGGCAAGACGCCCTTTTTAACCGGCAAGCAACTTGAAGATATGGGTTATAAAATTTCTCATTATCCGGATTCCACCATCTTCACGGTGACGAAGGCCATCCGAGATATGCTTGCCGCGTTCAAACAGGCTGACACGACACTGGTCTATGAGCAAAATATGACAACCTTCAACGAGTTCAACGAACTGCTTGGCTTGGCCAAAGTCAGAAAGCTGGAGAAGACATTTTTATAATGCAGTAAGGTTTCGGTCGGGGCTTGGTCGAAAAAAGGTTACATGTAGGAGGTTCTGGAAGTCTCCTTTGGGTGGCTTCCAGAACACGGAATTTTCCATTCTCCCAACAATTGAGTTCTTGCATTAAAAGCAGAGGGGGATCGAACAATGTCAGAGTCTACCCAAAGAGCTGAAACGCAGGACAAGGGTAAGATGAGCAATTATCGCTGGGTGGTATTGGCGTTGATATTCGTAATATATACGATAGCAACCGCCGACCGGGCCAATCTCGGAGTTGCTCTGCCATTTATCAAGAAGGAATTCGGACTTAGCAATACTGAGGCCGGAGGCATCGTCAGCCTGCTCTTTTTAGGTTATGCGGTGGCGCAGATTCCTGCAGGTTTCATATATTCCAAAACAGGGGTAAGAAAGGTTTTTTCGCTGGCAATGCTCCTGACTTCTGTATTCACAGGCCTACAAGGAATCACTTCCTCCCTGTTTACCCTGAAACTGGCTCGCGTGGGCCTGGGTCTTTCTGAAGGACCGTTGCCCATTGGCCTATTGTCGACTATTAATCATTGGTTTCCGCCCAAAGAAAAGGGAACAGCTACAGGAGCTTATTTGGCGGCATCCAAATGCGGTCCGGTAATTGTTCCGCCGATTTGTGTTGTTATCATGGAACTCTATGGTTGGCGTGAAATATTTCTGGTCTTTGCCATTCCTGGCATCATATTAGCGGTAGTATGGTATTTTATGGTCACTAATAAGCCGTCGGAAAGCCGGTTTGTTTCGGCTGCTGAACTGGAATATATTACGACGGAAAAACCAATTGTCGCGTTAGATATTAAAGTTGCTAAGCCTAAATACAATTTGAAATGGCTCGATAAAATCATCCTGGCGAAAAAAGTCGAGCTTGTCGATACGAATGCAAAGTTGTTTCGCTCATGGAATGTCTTGGGCAATGCAATTGGTTATCTCTTTATGAATGGCATTATCTATGTCATCATGGCCTGGATTCCAACTTATCTGATGACAGTAAAAGGGTTCGTATCGCTGAAAATGGGTTTTCTTGCTTCCGCACCTTTTGTAGGCGCGGTTGCGGGCAATATAGTTGGAGGCTGGATTTCCGACCGGCTTTTGAACAAACGGCGTAAACCGCTGATGCTGTTCAGCGGGATGTGCACGACATTCATGATGTACAGCTTGATCTATGCACCTGACAATGCCGCCCTTTTAGGATTGCTGCTTTTCATGGCTGGATTCCTGTTTAGCCTTGGCTTCTCTGCATTTTCTGTCTATGCGATGGGGGTAACAACTAAGAAGATTTATCCCGTAGCTTATGGTGTAGTCAATACCGGTGGACAAATCGGTAGTGCTGCGGCGCCATTTGTCGTGGGGATGATACTGGATGCCTCGAACTGGAATATGGTGTTCACCTTTCTTGCCGCCTGCTCAATTGTGAGTGTGCTGATCATTGCTTCGCTGGATGAGCCTATCAATGATGATGCTGCTGCGGAGTCTGCGTAGTGTAACTTAAGCTGCGGTCGCGATGGGGGCTGGGCGACGGTTCTCCTGTCAGGCGACCTTAGAAAAACGCGTAGTTCCAAATGGAGCAAGTGGAAACAATATCACCTGAAGATCAAGGTATGGGCTATCGCCTGTGCCTTTTTTCGTATTAAGCTGATTAGGTTTGACAACTGTTTGATGTTGAGCAAAAATCAACTGTTATATAAATGAAACCCTGCCTCCTCCAGCAGACGATAACCCTGTCGACTGGTACCTTTGGGGTGTGGCGGCGACAAAGGGAGGTTTTTCATTTATTGCCCGATGTTGACATTATATTCTTGTTGACATACTGTTAAGTTATTAATGTTATAGGAGGTTTTCTATGGCTAGCATCTATTTTTCAAGCTGCAAATTTAAAGCAGGCTTTCCTTGCACCGCAGAGAGAATCCAGTTTTATTTAAATAATCATCTTCATATGAATATAGCGGATTGCTGCCAAAAAAATCTTCAGTTTTTAACTCCTGAAGATAGGGCAGTGTGCATCTGTAATACTTGCGCTGCCTTTTGTGACGAATCGTCTCACGCTAAGGAAGTTATTTCAGTTTGGGAAATCATCGCCAATGACGAGACATTTGCTTTTCCTGATTATAAAGGCGAACCTGTTGCCTTGCAGGATTGTTGGCGGACCTATGATAAACCAAACGTCCATCATGCCATTCGTACGATAATGCGAAAAATGAACATTGAAGTGATCGAACTGCCCGAAAACAAAGAGAAGTCAATGTTCTGCGGAACGACCCTTTTACGGCCGGCTCCGCCGCACTATGGAAAACTTGCGCCAAAGCGTTTTATCGAAAACGTTCCCGCCAATTTATTTCAAAACCATACACCGGAAGATCAGGCCGATATTATTACAAAACATTGCGGACAAATTCCCGTGGAGAAAGTCGCCTGCTATTGCGCGGCCTGCGCGGATGGTCTTAGACTTGGCGGCAAACAACCCGTTCATGTAATGGAATTACTATTTCACTGTTCCAAATAGGCTGCATACGTTTTTCGCAGGAGGAGTTGCCTGTAAAAGCCTCTAGGTTACGTGGAGTATTGGCGCCATGCCAATACTCTTTTTGTATATACTAAGCGCAACCTGTCGCGTCATGTAACTGACAGAATTGTGTTATAGGGAACACTGGGGAGCGATGACTCCACAAGTAGAATTTGCGGCAGAACCATTTGAGCGGGAGTTGGAGATGGGAAATTTCGGGATTGCAGCATTTATTTAAAAAATACTTGAACCTGACACTGTGTCAGGTTTTATAATAAAATTGGTATGAAAGATTTTGTGCGAAATGAGGGGTTGGTCATAAGTAATAAAACATGGAAAGTAGGCGAATTAGCGAAACAAACCGGCCTTACGGTGCGTATGCTCCATCATTATGATAAGATTGGACTGCTTTCTCCATCGATGTATTCGGATGGGGGACACAGACTTTATACCGAAGCGGATATAACTAAGCTTCAACAAGTTATATCTCTTAAGCATCTGGGGTTTGCCTTGGAGGAGATAAAAAAGTTGATTGAAAGTCCGGTCTTTGATCCGGCTGAAGTCATAAGAACCCAGAAGGAAAGTGTCAAGGAACACATTCAGTTGCAAGAACGGTTGTTCAATCGGTTGGAAAGAATTTACGAACTAGTAAAAACCCGTCAACCTGTTAATGCCGAACAATTCATTCATTTGATAGAAGACATGAATATGAGTCTGGATAGGTACTTTACTAAAGAGCAACTGGAGAAGATAAAGACATCTATTGGCGAGCCGGACATAAGAAGACAGTATTTAGATGAATTCATTGAAATGATTGCCAGGATACGCTTAGAAATGGGAAAAAATACACCCCCTGAAAATGTAGATATAACACGATTTATTGAGCTGAGAAATATATTGACTTGTGACGGGGACATTGAAATTCGCCAAGCCTTTTCGCGATTTTATCACGAGAACCCGGAAGTGTTAATGAAGTTCGGGATAAAGATAGATAAACAGTTATCTGAATATGTCAGGAAGATTAAATTATTTCAAGGGTATAAGTAGCTGCTGTAAAATAAAAAAAAATCGGCAAGATATATAGCTTATTGTAGATGGAAGGTAAGTATGCAACACACAGTGTTAGTTTCCATTATAATTTTATTCATCTTATTCAGGATTTATCGACGAATTCGTAAAATCGGCGACTTTCAAAAGTTCGTTAAATGGCGGATGCTCGCAAGAATAACAATGATGGCTGTCATCGGCGTTATTTTGTTATTCACGGGGTTGCCAAACCCTGTGATGTACCTGTTCGATTCGGTCGGCATTTTGCTTGGTGGTATTGTTTCCTACTTCGCGATTCAAACTTCATCGTTTGAGTGGCGTGAGGATGATTGGTTCTACAGCCAAAATCCGCGGATTAGTATGTTTCTCATCGTGTTGTTCGTCGGCCGCATCGCTTACAAAGCCTATCAAGTTTATGCTCCGTCTAGCGCCAGTCAGGGGCCATTTGCACAATCGGTTCCGTTCGTCAATTATTCTCGTGATCCATCTACAGGTGTGATTTTATTTATACTTATTACTTACTATGTTGTTTACTATACATTCCTCCTTCGAACACAGAGGCAGATGAAAACGAGTAGGCAGGAAAGTGTAGAGAATTGATATCTTTTGAGTATTTATCGCGGAGGGAAAGAGATGATAACTTTTGAAAATAAAGAATAACGTATTTTTATTGGATTCAACAAAGCGAAATTTTGTTTATCTAATAACAGGAGAGGAGCCGGTCTTGATTGACACCGGCTTTCCAGGAAAAAGTAAACAAATCATCGGGGAAATTACACGACTGGGAATTAATCCTCGTGATATTGCACATATCTTGTTAACACATCACGATGTAGACCATATTGGAAACGCAAAGGCATTACAATTGGCGACGGGAGCGCGGTTGTGGGCGTCAAAGGAGGATCTGCCCTATATACAAGGTGAGCGTAATCGAGAAGGTATAAAAAGAATTGTTCAAGCAATTATTAAGGTGGATAAGCCGCGTGTAGATTCTACTTTTACGGAAGGGCAGAATATTGCGTCGGTTGAAGTCATACCTACACCTGGACATACTCCTGGACATGTAGCCTTTTTATATGAAGATATTCTGTTTGTCGGAGATTTGGTAAGGACAAATAAAGGTAAGATAAAAAGATTTCCGTCATTGGGTACCTGGAACAAAGCAATAATGGAGATGTCTTTGCAGCAGATTAAATCCTACAATTTTGAATGGATATGCCCCGCTCATGGAGAGCCGCTACGTGGTCGGGACTTATGGGAAACACTTTAATTTGACATCAGATCGAAGAGAGTACCAATGTACTGCTTCAAGTGCTTCTAATGGTTCTCTAGCAATAGCTATGAATAAATGCAGTAGGTTTATTTTGTAAAAAACTTAGCATAAATGAGTAGGCATCAGACAAAAGTAAAATGAATAGGGGCGAAAAAGAAAATGAAAGATGTAAAATCGACAAAAGCTGAATTTATGAAAGCAGAACGAACGGCTCTTGTAGTGATAGACTTACAAAAAGGAATTATAAATAGGGAGTTTTCACCTTATACTGGTGCTCAGGTTGTTCAGAATGCAAGCAGATTAATCAATGCATTCACAGAGAAGGAGGCCTTTGTAGTTCTTGTACGAGTTTCATCTCTGGATGGAAAAGATATGTTTAAGCCAAGGATAGATTTAAAAACTAATCCCATACAATTTTCCGAAGGCTGGGATAACTTTGTTCCTGAACTGGCAAACACTAAAAATGCTCATATTATTACCAAACGACAATGGGGAGCATTCTATGGTACTGACCTTGACTTACAGCTCAGGCGGCGTGGAATCGATACCATTGTACTATGCGGTATCTCTACTGGGATTGGTGTGGATACTACAGCAAGGGAAGCTTATCAACATGCTTATCATCAAATTTTTGTGGAAGATGCAATGACCGCAGGGGCAAAAGAGGAGCATGACTATGTTTGTAAATATATTTTTCCCAGGATCGGTCAGGTTCGAACAAGTGAAGAAGTAGCTTTATCATTAAGATGACATAAGATCAAGTAAGCATCTCTCCATTTTCTTGTTGAGAATGTCACGGGGACGATTTTACTGACGCCGGACTTTTTTGTCCACTAAGACATTGAAGCAGCAAAATTGTACTTTAGGTGAATCTGCAAAACGCGCGCAAGCATTGGCTTGCGTGCGTTTTTTGTTGGCTTTGTTGGCAGTCTATATTCGACGTTTTGGTGCCAAGTAAGGCTATTCATTAGCTCTTTAATGATACCCGTTTTTTCTTTATAAGATAAAAACAGTATCTTTTCATTTGCAAAAATAGTTTTATCGCCCGTTAAGGAAAATTTAGTGAAGAGTTTAATGAAAATTTAACATCAAATTTATCAATGTAAATATTCTTAGAAGTATAATTATCAGCAGAGGCCAACCATTTGGAGTAAGAAACGAGGGATTGACATTGAAAGCCCTGGTGGTCGACGATTCAAGTTTTGCCCAGCGGACAGCCCAGAGTTTTCTCGGGAAACTGTTTCCTGGGATTGTCATCGCCCTGGCGAATAATGGCCGGGAGGGTTATGCGGCTTTTGTTCAAGAGAAGCCGGATATTGTCATTACCGATTTGCTAATGCCTGATATGACGGGGCAGCAAATGATCCAAAAAATACGTGAAATAGACTCGCGCACGCCAATTTTTGTATTGACTGCCGATATTCAGAAAACCACCAAATTTGAACTGGTGCCCCTCGGCATTGCAGGGTTTATTAATAAGCCGCTGGAACGAAGCGCAGCCGATCTTATCAAGCATAAAGTCGAGGAGTATATCCATGCTGACAGAACTTCATAAAGATGGTTTGGCCGAAATAGTGAATATAGCCGTTGGCCAAGGGGCTAACATCCTGTCTGAAATGACCGGCCGAAAAGTGGAATTGTCGGTTCCTTTTATTGAACTGTTATCAACGCAGGAGATGAATACCTCAGTTCTGTCGCGGACTGCGGTGCCCAACGGTCATGTCATCTCGTCCTCGCTTAAATTTGGTCAAGGGTTTAAAGGGAAAGCTTTTCTGCTGTTTCCGGCAAGACAGGCCAAGCAGCTGGTGGCCCTATGTCTTGGCGAAGATGAACCTATGGGTTTAAGCGAGCGGGATCTGTTGGATACCGACTTTGACGTTCTAAAAGAGATCGGGAATGTCATTTTAAACTGTATTGTCGGTGGGCTGGGAAATTTTTTAGCCTGTAAACTGACCTATTCACTGCCCGAAATTGAGATGCTTTTTGTTTCGCCTGAGGGCCAGAGGACGTTACTGCAGGACCAGTTGCACGTATTGGTGCTGCATACTTGTTTTAGACTCGCCGCCACTCAAATTGAAGGCACTATCTTGATTGCCTTGAGCATGGAATCGATCGCGCAGCTAAGTGAACGGCTCGATCAATTCCTGGAGGAATTGGAATGAACCGACTTTTCAGCGACATTGTAGACGGCCTGAACATGGGTGTTCTACTAATTGACCCGAATCATAAGGTGCTTGTTTGGAATAACTGGCTGGAACGGGTAAGTGGTGTGCCAAAAAATGAGGCAATCGGCCAAAAAATCGGCGAGGTATGCCCACGTTTTAATGAACATAGTCTCAGGGGACTTCTCGACGCCGCCATTTTAAACGGTCAAAGTCGGTTTTGTTCTGGTATGCTGCATAACGCTTTTGTTTATCAGAAAGAAACTCAGGATATTAAAGAAGCAAACCGGCAGAATATGCAGATTGAGGCGTTACACCGTGACGATGAGGTATTCGCACTGATCCAGATAAATGATATCACCGGTCAATATAGGCGCATTCGTTCGTTGCAGAATTTAGTCAAAGAACTTGAAGTCGACTACGAATTAGTGAAAGAATCGGAAGAGCACGCCAGGCGGGATGCTTTATACGACCACCTAACCGGACTATGCAATCGTACACTGTTTTACGACCGCCTGAGCCAGGCGCTCGATGGAGCTAAGCGCAACTGTCACCTTGCCGCCTTGTTGTTTTTAGATGTGGATGGCTTTAAAGCGGTGAACGATACTTACGGCCACGCCAACGGGGATAAGGTGCTGAAAGAGGTCGCCGCCCGGTTGAAGACGGCGGTGAGAAAAACCGACACAGTAAGCCGGCTTGGGGGTGATGAATATACTGTCGTTCTGCCTGATGCCAAAAGCAGGAAGAATATAGAAAGCATTGCAAAAAAAATCATCACAGTATTCCATTCACCTTTTGAATTTGACAGTGAACAGACTTCTCTGACCGTTAGTATCGGAATCAGTGTGTTTCCTGAAGACAGCGGGGACCCTGGAACTTTGCTGAAAACAGCCGATAGTGCCATGTATTCAGTGAAATCGTCTGGAAAGAACGGCTATAAATTCTTCGGCAAATAAAATACACTGTCTCTAGGCCGCGGGGGTGTTCCTGGCGGCTTTTATAATTCCCCCGGATTCTAAGCTTAGGATGTCGCTGCGCAGATTTTGCTAAAAAATAACGTGGAGTTAACAGAAAAGCCGGAGAAATATGTAATGATAGCAGTAAAGAGAGTCTTTCTGTCTTCGACACACCACCTGGTAGTATTTTCATTCAGGAGAAGCAAGTCCCCCCAGATATGGTCAAATTAGAGTAATCCTCAGCTGTTCTTATTCGACACACTGGATTGTGCGAATTTGCCGGGAGGTACAAGGCGGTGCTCCTTTTTTTCAAAGCCGCTATTCTAGGATTTTTTATTACTGCGCCGGTCGGGCCTGTCGGGGTGCTGTGTATCCAGCGTACCTTGGCAAGGGGCATGACGACTGGTTTTGTTTCCGGGCTGGGGACGGCTGCTGCTGACGCTCTCTATTGCGGTGTGGCTGCGTTTGGCGTGACGGTCGTCGCCAGCTTTTTGCAAGACAACCAGTTCTACTTGAATATTACCGGCGGCATTGCACTCATTTGTCTGGGGTATCATATTTTTCGGTCACAAATCGTCGAAGCGGCTCAGCTTGCAACCGGAGAGGGCATGTTTCGTGCTTTTGCTTCAGCCTTTTTCCTGACCCTGGCTAATCCGCTGACGATATTGGTTTTTGCCGCCGTGTTCGCCGGAATCGGAGTGGGCACTGACGATGCGGACTATCGGGTGGCAGCCCTCATTATCTGTGGCGTTTTCATCGGTTCCTCTGCCGCGTGGCTGGCGTTGAGCGGGATGGTGAGCAGTGTGCGGACTAAATTTTGTTCCAAACGATTGCAAGCTGTCAATCAACTCTCCGGAATGATCCTTGTTGGAGTGGGCGTGCTTTGCCTGATTGCTGTCTTTAAATAAACAAGAATGGCTTTTCGTGCATTGCATTACTAAAGCACGCGGTTTTGCTCGATAGGATCCAAAAATAATCGAGGAGGGGTAATGATGGAGATACGTGAAGGTAAATATCTTTTGAAGCTGGCTGAAACTCCTGTGGAAAAAGACCAAGTATACGTTCTGCGGCACCGCGTCTACTGTAAAGAACTTAATTTTTCGGGCAAGAAAAGTGAAGATGAAAACGAAAATATTAAGGAATGCGATCATTTCGATGCCTTGTGTGATCACTTGATTATCCGCGACGAGGACCAGAACCGATGCGTCGGAACTTTTCGCTTTTTGCCGGGCAACCGGCTGCCACAAGGCGAGAACTTCTACTCAGAGCAATGGTTTGATATTGGCAAACTGAGCGGTAAAAGAGTCAATGTTCTCGAACTGGGGCGAGCTTGTATTGATGCGCAGTACAGAAACACCATCGTTTTCAAACTGCTATTCTCCGGGTTGGGCATGTATCTGAAGTTATATCCGCATGATTATTTGATTGGGCTTACAACACTGCCAGGCAACGCCAAAAACGATATTGGCGAAATATCAAAGTATTTGGTTGGACAGAATGCTGTCAATATTAGCTTTGGCGTAAAACCCAAAAAGCAACTTGATATGAATTCTGTTGGTCATAGTGAAATATCGTTGGCTGAAGCCAGTCAACGGAAAGTGATAAAAAAAATGTCTACTCTCATGTTGGCATACTATAAATATGGCGCTGAATTTATCAGCGAACCGTCGATGGATGTGGATTTCAACCCGCCGGTATTTGATTTCTTCACAATCTTTGATACAAAAAAATTCCCTGCTTGGGTCGAACCGGGTAAGGCTGTTTAGGCTCTGAGGCCTTTGAATATCCTGACCTTTAAGGAGTCAATGATCATGACGCTCATTATATCTAAAGCCGCAGCCCGCCTGAAGTGCAAACTATTGGGATTACTGCAGGTTGTAGCGGCACATGCCATTGTTTATTGGGTATTTAGAGGCAGAACTTATTTAAAGGTCGACCGTAGCAGCATGAAAGATTTAAAACCCCCTTTTATTGTCTTGGGAAATCACACATCCTATTTTGATCCTGCTTTGGTGCAATATGCTGTGGCACCTTATTCCTGCCGTTTTCTCACATCAAACTGTTACTTTCGTCATCCGGTTATCGGGAGAATATTGAGCCTTTTCGGAGCCATTCCTAAAATTCAATTTTCGCCTGACGTTCGTTCCACCCGCGGTGCTCTGGCCGCAATAGCCAGAGGCGAGGTTGTTGGTATATTCCCGGAGGGACGCCGGTCGATTGACGGAAGCTGCTGCCCGATTCCGGATTCTCTCGCCAGATTTATCAAAAAGGCAAAGGTTCCTGTTGTTTCCGTTAAGACCAACGGGGGCTATTTCGTTTGGCCGCGTTGGTCTTCCTTTCGGCGTGCTGGTCGAGTTGAGACGGTGGCGAGGCAACTTTTTACTACAGCTGACATTAGCGTTATGGATACCAGGCAAATCCACAATATTATCTGTCAAACACTGGACTATAATGAGTATGACTGGAACCGTGATGCCAAAGTTTGTTATAGTCATCAAAAGATAGCCGAGCAACTCCATTTCATTTTGCACCAATGCCCGCGCTGTCTGGGCGGGCAGACAATGAGAAGTAAAGGAAACAGGCTATATTGCAGCGTGTGCGGCAATACAGCGGTTCTCGACGGATGTGGTTTTTTGCAGCCGTTTGACGCTGAGTGTGTCGTGTTTGACGATCCGGTAAAATGGACGGCTTGGCAGCGTGAAGATATGACAGCGCTACTGCGTGATGATGACTTTCAACTCAAGGCTACTGTGAAAGAACTACGGGTTGCGGATAAGTATTGCGGGGCATACCGAAACTGCGGCTGTGGCCAAATAAGCCTCCGGAAGGAGGGACTTTATTTTCACGGTAAAATTGACGGACAAATGACTGATTTGTTTTTTCCAATTGAAATACTGCCGACGATATCGACCGAATTTGGCTATGATTTTGAAATCTGCGACGAAAATCATGCTTGGTGGATTTTCATCGAGGAAGAACAGCAGATAGTAAGGCTGGAAAGCGCCATATCAATACTTTATCAGCAGCTAAGCCATAAATTATCTTCTGTTTGCTGATTCAAGGCTAATATTGATTGTATTGTTATACTGCGGTCAGTAATTTTTTTGCGCAAATAGACCGCTAGGCGAGAAAAGGCAGAAGACGAAAAGTATACCGAAACTAAGACGGCCGGCGAATAACGCCGGCTTCTCTTGCATTTTTCCGCAAATACTTCAGATCAATGATCAGGTTACAAAAAAATAGCGACTGGCCACCTTGTCCCTGGTTTGGTCAGATGAAGGGAAATATCGTGAAACACAATATGTAGTGTGGAAGTTTCAATAGTTTCACCTGCCATTGCGAGCTGTGATGCCGAAGATATGTTGGTATATTTAATAAAACCTTAAAACAGATTTAACTGCCAACACTAGATATAGTAGGATAATAAAAGCAGAGAAATGTCAGTCAGTGGAGGAGTTAGGATGAAAATCGCGTTTTTCACCGATACGTATTACCCTGACATTAACGGAGTTGCCCGGACCTATCAGCGCTTGGTTTCGTTTCTTGCCGGTCGCGGAATTCAGACTGAAATATTTGCGCCAGCTGGCAGCGAATGCGGGGAAGCCGATCCGAGTATCACGCGTTTTATGAGTTACAACTTTTTTCTTTATCCGGAATGCAAGATTGCCTTCCCCAACTACTATCATATTCATCGTGTACTAGATCGATTTAAACCTGACCTGATCCATATAGCCACACCTTTTGCCCTTGGCCTTGCCGGGCTCAAATATGCCAAAGCTCATGATGTACCTGCCGTAGGGGTATTTCATACCAACTTCCCGCAATACCTTGCCTATTATCGTGTGCCATGGCTCAAGAAAATGGCCTGGCAATATTTGCGCTGGTTTCATAGTCAACTGGACAGAACATTTTGCCCTTCGACCGACACCAAGAAGCTATTAATACGCCATAGCATTCCCAATCTTGATATCTGGCGCCGCGGCGTTGATCAAAACATGTTCAATCCAGCCCGACGAAGCTTAGAATTTCGTCGACAGCAGGCCATCGACGATAAAAAAGTACTGCTGTACGTAGGCCGGCTAGCACCGGAAAAAAGTGTTGATGTCTTGCTCAAAGCACTTGTTGTCGCCAACAGCTCCTCTGCCAATATGCATCTATTGGTCGTCGGCGACGGTCCCAAACGGAAAGAGCTCGAAGAGATCGCTCCGGATAATGTGACCTTTCTGGGTTACCGTTCAGGGGGCGAACTGGCAAAAATCTATGCCTCTGCAGACATCTTCGTTTGCCCGTCGGTGACCGAAACCTTTGGCAATGTCGTTCTTGAAGCCATGGCGGCGGCGCTGCCGGTTATAGCCCCATTGGCAGGCGGTATTAAAGAGAATCTCTTTCCCGATAAAACGGGCTTAGCGTGCCTACCGCACAATGCTCATAGCATGGCAAACGCCATCTGCAGAATGGCAAATGATGAAGGTCTGCGCAGTGCACTGGCCAACCAGGCATACGAACACGCCAAATCACAAACCTGGGATGCCGTCTTATCAGGGCTTATGCACAGTTATCAAAATGTAATTGAATCGCAGCGCGTCAGTAATCTCAGTTCTACAGCATAGGCCGGATATTGGCGCTCTCAGCCCGGACTCAGGTCTAGTTTCACCGATAAAAGTTGTTCTTGATAAGGTCCAACCAGGCCGAGGCTGACTGACGCGAAGCTGGTCCTAACAGACTCTCGCCAAGCCGGAGAAAATCGCGAGGGTTGCGCTGCGGCATCCGGTGCAGCAGCTCAGGCAGATGATAAAGGGTGCTTGGATCGCGGAAGCATTGCCACATGCACTTGTTGCACTTCGTGTCCGGAAAATCCCAATTGTCTATTTCTAGGACGTGACCGAAGTTTTCTTGTAAGAAAGCACAGCGAAATAGGGTCAGGTCCCAGTCCAGATAGAAGAATTTGTAACCACCCAGGCAGGGAAAAAGCGGCGGCTCATGTCTTGCATGGCGGATCATTTCATCAAGGCCTGCCACAGGATTGATTATCTTGATTCCGTGCAAGGCGGAAGTTTTTAATTCTTTGATTGCTGTTAATGCCTGGACCAAATCACTGGCCGAAAAATCTACCAGCGGGCTTTCCGCCGCACCTCCGTACGATGAGGCCATGGCAGTCATCGGGTAACAAAAGGCAATAGTATTAAGGCCAAGGCTTTGCACATACTTGGCAAAAGCCGGAAAATCTCCGATCAGCTTGTTTACCGGCGCGGCGATGTTGACAGTTAGCCCCTGCTTCAGCATCAAGGGGATCATTTCCCGGATGTGACGAGAAAGCCCCGGTATGCCGCGGTTGCGGTCATGTTTTTCTTCATCTTCTGAGTCCAGGGATATCCAGACATTTCTGATGTCGGAGGCTTTTAGTTTGGCAATAGTCCCAGGGTTCAGCGGACTGCCATTGGTGCCGGTTCTTGTGATGAAGCCCTTCTGGCTGGCATAGTGGATGATGGCAAAGACATCCGGATTTAGGAGTGGCTCGCCGCCGGTAAAAGAGATTATTCTCAGATTGCGCCGGTCAAGCTCGTCCAGCACCTTTATCGCCTGATCATATTGCACATAGCGGGGCGAACTGTTGCCGATTTTGGGATAAGAGCAGAAACTGCACTTGGCGTTGCACATATTGGTAATGGCCCAGATCACCTGGCCGGTGCACCCGTTGGACCAATAACGATTGATTCCACTGAATCTCATCTTTTATCTCCTTGCTCCCTGCCGATTCCTTTATAGACAAATCCGTGCACCTGCAGCATCTCGGCGTCAAACATATCCGGCTCCGACAATAACAACTTTAGTAGCTGATTTTCGCACTGCCGCTTCCCCCATCCACAATCTAATCCTTCTGATAATTGTATTGTAAAACATCCCTCCTCGCTTATCAGCGTCTTTAACAGAGGTTTAATCTTAATATAATAATTCATGAAGTTGGTGATGATTTGGCTGTAGATATGTCGATGGAAGGTCTCATGGGGCTTTTTCTGCTGGCGTTCACCGATTCCTTTATATCTCCGATCATCCCAGAAGTCATTTTACTGCCGCTTTGCCTGGCCAACCGCGAGTTAGCTGTTTATTATGCAATGGTTGCATGGATAGCCTCAATTCTGGGCAGTTTTATCGGATATTCCATTGGTTATAAAATAGGCCCTGTCTGCGTCACCAAGTTCGTTCCGGAGAAACATTGGCTGCGGATCAAAGCCTTGGTTGATCAATACGGCGCATGGGCGCTGCTGTGGGGGGCCATTGCCCCGATTCCTTATAAAGTGATATCAATAAGCGCTGGCGTTCTCAATATCAACATCAAAGTGTTTGCATTGGTAACGATGATCGGGAGAGCCAAGCGGTTTATGATAGAAGGTATCCTGATTTACTATTTGGGTGAAACGGTGATCGAGATTGGTCAAATCGTTCTTGCCCATAAGCCACTTCTGTTCCTCGTAACCTTCATTATAATTCTTGGGGCGTATCATCTGACGAAATATCTTTTTAACAAGCCAGACGAGAATCTTAAACTATAGAAGGGGAGGAGTTTTCCATGGTTCAATTTATCAAAGCCAAGGTACCCACCCGTATTGACATGCTTGCCAACTATATTGGCAATTCCGGCGAGACGAGTGCTGGGTGTGTCACCCATCAGTTTTGCAACCAATCGGCGCTGGCAATCATGGAGTGTGGTGGGAACAAAGAAGAAGCCGAGCTTATTAGGCCGTTTCTGGCACAAATTAATGAAGGGATCGTGTGGGCTGACGGAGGTTATCGCAATATCACGCATTTTTTCAATCCGCTGACCCAAAAAGGGCTGTGGAATTTGCCGTCGGCAGCTGCCGGCTTCAGGCAATTTATCAGGCAGGCAATCAAATACGGACAAAAGGCGAATCTGGCGAAGGCCATGTTTTACACCGGTGCCGCAGTCCATCTTCTCCAAGATATTTGCGTGCCACACCATTCCTGCAACCTCTTGTTTAGTGGCCATGCCGAATATGAGCACTGGGTTGAAGGCAAGCTTGATGACTATCCATTGCTACCTGAAAATAAAAGGTTGGCTGTCGGTGAAAATTTTATGAACATGTTTTTTAAAAACGCTTTACTATCTACCGAATATATTGACTTTGTCGCCGAAAGGGCCACCGAGCGTGAATATAAAATAGCTACGGCGATCCTTCTGCCGCTCGCTCAGTACAGCACCGCTAAGATGTTTGTCTGGATAGTCAAGAATCTGGTCTGGATACCCCAAACTGCTGAACATAATCGTGTGGCCTTATAAATAACCAAGAGAAAAAAGCACTAAGTAAATTAGTCTTCAGAAAAATTTATCGCAAATTAACATCATCCTAACACTTGTTTATTTAGTCTATGATACGTTTAATATACAGTACTGTTATGGGAAAGCTTTACTTCCGCTAATCTTGTAATGTTTTGGGGTGGTGGAAAAGTGGCTGATGCTGAAAAAAGAGGGTTTATCCGGATTAAAGTCGACTTTTCGGTTACGCTTGAAGCGGATGATGGTCCGCCGGACAAGTCTTGGACAGCGGAAGTGCTGAATGTCAGCCTCGACGGAATGCTTCTCAAGAGTGAAGCCGCTTTGCCCTTAGACATGCCGCTTCAGGTGCAGTTTCCGTCTGAATGGGGTGGCTTTCGCGTCGCTGCCGCCATTGTCAGGCAGGATGGTGTGTACCACGGGTCCAAGTATTTGGACATGGGCCAGGAAACCCGGCAAGCGTTAGACCAGCTAATCTATCGGCTATGGCGCCGCAGTACTCTCGCCGGATCGCTTCATATATAAAGTTGCGTGGTTTTAAAAGGATGTTACCTGCCGTAAAGTGAGGGTCTTCAAATTATTGACTGGTAATCAGATAGCCAGAACGGGCCCGACGGCCTGTTTTTCGTTTTCAGTCGCGGCTCAGTGGAACATGAGGTTTCCGGGAGATTTCTCCAGATGCATCAAGCAGCGCAACCGGGAATCGCCTAGACCCGTTTGACATATGCTAATAAAGGGAACTCTCCGCCTTTGGCGGAGAGTTCCCTTTATTAGCTGGTTGCCGCGAACGCGTTTTTTCCGGGGAGAACAGGGCCGATGTCGACTTTGTGCATCCTTTAACGCTATACAAATACTACCTCGACAATTCCATGCGTTTAATTTTGCCAACAATCAGCAGGTAGCTGAGTACAGCCCCCAAAGCATTAGCCCCCACAAATACTAAGGCACCGTTGAATGAACCAGTCCCTTGAATAATATAGCCAATCACGATCGGCGTTGAGATCGCCGCCGCATTGCCAAAAGTGTTAAACAGGCCCCCGCTCAGCCCACCAATCTCCTTGGGTGACGTGTCAGCCACAACAGCCCAGCCCAGCGCCCCCACGCCTTTGCCGAAGAAGGCCAGTGCCATAATCGTCACGACGATCCATTCGACATTCACATAGTTGCAGACAATCATACTGACCGACAATAACATCCCGAAAACAATCGGGGTCTTTCTGGCCACCGACAAGGAATACCCCTTCTTTAAAAGGTAATCAGAAAATAGCCCGCCGAGAATTCCGCCGATAAAGCCGAAAAGTGCAGGCAGAACCGCGACAAAACCCGCTTTAAGGATCGACATGCCGCGGGCCTGTACCAGATAGACGGGAAACCACGTCAAAAAGAAGTAGGTAAGGGTGGAAATACAGTATTGGCCGATGTAAACTCCAACCAACATGCGGTTGCCGAGCAATTGCTTTATACACCACCAGGCGGGGAGAGCGGCGCCACCTTCTCCTTTCTTCCTATCCTGTTCCATATTCACAAGGGCTCCGCCGGCTTCTATATAATCGAGTTCGGCTTGGTTGATATGAGGGTGCTCCTTCGGGTTATATATAACCTTCAGCCAAACAAAGGCCATTATGATGCCCAGGATACCCATTACGGAAAATACATGTTTCCAGCCAAAGGTATAGACAATCCAGCCCATCAGTGGAGCGAACAGAACTGTGGCAAAATATTGGGCGGAATTGAAGATCGCCGCAGCGGTGCCGCGTTCCGCGGTCGGAAACCAGGCTGCTACAATCCGGCTGTTGCCAGGAAATGACGGTGCCTCAGCCGCCCCCACCAGCAACCGCATACTGAAGAGTCCGACAACCGCCATCCCGGCTCCCAAAAAGCCCACGTATCCCTGCATAAGGGTGAAAATCGACCAGAAGAAAATACTGAAAAAATAGACTTTCTTGGAACCGAAACGATCTAGCAGCCAACCTCCTGGAAGCTGTGCTGCCACATAGGACCAGCCGAAAGCCGAGAATATATAACCCAGCGCCACCGGATCGAGTTTCAGCTCCTTGGACAAGGCCGGTCCAGCTAAGGAGAGGGTTGCCCGGTCCGCGTAGTTGATGGTGGTCATGATAAACAGCATGGCTACAATGATCCAGCGTATCCGTGTTGGTTTCATGCCAGTTGAAGCGTCATTGACATCCATAGAACCTCCACCTCCAGTTAAATAGACCAACATTGTTCATTTTTCTTGCATTGATCCACACTTACCAGGGCACAATTCTGCTTTTGTGAGTGCCAGTTAGGCCGTTTCACGAATACTGGCGTCTGGACGAGATTTCACTTCGGGGAGCAGGCTTGCACCAATACCAGAGGTTTTCGGAAGCTCAATCATGCCGTCCTTGATTTCTGGTAGTCCAGTCACGAGCTCTCTGTACCAGGTCGCCATGTTGGCACGGACAACTTCTTGAAAAAGTCCGGCTGGTGAGTGGAGAGCCAGTTGCAACCCCGCCCACAAGACGATAGGTCCGGAGCAGTCATGCGGAGCGATGGGTATGCCATAGCTTTCTGCTATGGCCGCGATTTTACGGCCTTCAGTCATGCCGCCACACCATCCCAGATCCAGCATGGCATAGTCGAAGGTTCCGGTTGCGAGCATTTGCCGAAACGTCACTGCCCCGGCAAGGGTTTCGCTGCCGCAGATGGGTATGCGGGTTTTACTCCGCAGATAGTTGATTGATTGGCCGTCATCCATTTTACAAAATGGGTCTTCGACCCAAAATACATTGTATTCTTCAAGTGCCTGGCAGATACGCAGGGCGGCCGGAACACTCCACAGGCTGTGAAGTTCACACATAACCTCCATTTTGTTGCCTACTGCCTCGCGAATTTTGCGAAATGGTTCCAGTCCAACTTCAAGATCTTCGAGCGAAATGATGGTGCCTTGTTTTTTTGCCACAAAAGGATCAAACGGCCAGATCTTCATGACCTTGTACCCTTCAGACAACAAACTTTCCGCCAGTTTTCCTGCGTCACGCGTGAAAGCAATCTGGTCATCATAAGGACCGCGCATTTCATCATCGAAGCCAATCGTTCTACGACTGGAATCAGCGTTATAATTACTACTGCTCATATTGTAGGCATACCCGGCACAGGTGTTGTACGCCTGAATAGAGGTGCGTGACGCGCCTCCCAGTGCCTCATAAACAGGAATCCCATGGCGCAAGCCAAATAAATCCCAAAGAGCTATATCGATGGCACTTGCTGTCCTGATCTCAGCGCCGGCACTATGAAACCCGATATAAGGAGTCGTCAGCGTCCGTGAAATCAATTCGATGTGACGAGAATCTTTGCCAATGAGCCAGGGGCCGATATCGTTGTGAATAATGGCCTCTATGGCCGCCGTGCCGCGAAACGCTTCACCAAGTCCGGTAAGTCCCTCATCGGTATCGATTTCAACCCAAATGATATTTGGCCGTTCTGCTAGTCGGATTGTGCGAACCTTTGTTATTTTTGACATGATAAGCCTCCTAGGGAATTATAGTATTCTCAAGTGATAACCCCACAACCTGTACCTGCTGTGTCGCCTATGAAAATTCGCCAGCTCGGGTGTTTTTTGATAGTCACTGATATATTTCCAGATAAATCAGAATATTCCTGCCCGGCAATTAGGGCAGGCTTTTGCTCGCTACCCGCCTGCCCTAAAGGCAAAGACTACTTCAAGGTAGTCTTTGCAGACGTCGACCTTTTTGCTTGCTTATGTGGCTGAACGTCGATACCAGGAATTTGGATTCGGCGATTTTACCTAAATTTAATTTAGGGTTAACGTGTCTTAGCTGGCGATATGGGATAATGGAAATAGCAAATCAATCATCGCGTTTTTGAAGAAACAATAGCGTGCCGCTCTCTTGCTGGGAGCGGCACATGAATTATCCGGCCAATGTGTAGATGTCTAGGGCGTGAAACTAGAAAAGGAGTGGAGCTATGAATTCGCACCTGCTTTTTAACGTATCAGTCGTCACCCCGAGGGAAGTCATTGAAAATGGAGCAGTTTTCGTTCATAACGGCTTGATCGAGGCGGTGGGAACCATGCCGAGAAAAATTCCCCAAGGATATTCAGCAATCGATGGCCAGGGAAGATGGCTGATACCGGGCATGATCGACCTGCATAATGATTCGATCGAAAAAGAAATCGAGCCGCGTCCAGACGCCTTGATTCCGGTTGACATTGCCCTTTTCGCTCTTGAAGGAAGGCTCGTCAGTCATGGTATAACGTCGGTTTATCATTCGCTGGCCTTTATGGAAGGTGAAACGGCGGTCCGTACAGCACCGATGGTCACTTTCAATATCCGCGAAATAAATCGTTTGAAACACCTTGGTCTGATCCGACATCAGATACATGCCAGGTACGATATTACCGAAAAAGGATTTTCTGCGATACTCACTGATATGATTGAAAAAGGGCAAGTACAGTTACTTTCTTTCATGGATCATACGCCAGGCCAAGGGCAGTACTGGAAAATGGATGTTTTTCGTGACTACTATGCCAAGAAGCATCCGCACTTGGGCGAAGCGGGAATAGACCAGTTGATTGAAAAACGCCGCTCAAGAACGCAGGCTGGCAATAACAACGAAATGCTCGACCTGATTGCCGAGCGAGCCGGCAGATACAACCTGCCAGTTGCTTCTCATGACGACGATTCACCTGATCGTATCGCCTTTATGAAGAAAAAGGGGGTAACCATCAGTGAGTTTCCGGTCAATCTGGAAACGGCACTAGATGCCGCTACCCAAGGAATGCATGTCGTAGTAGGTGCTCCCAATATTGTCAGGGGAATTTCAAACTCGGGGAATATGAGGGCGCTGGATGCCATCGGAAATCATGCCGCCCATATCATTTGTTCAGACTATATGTCGTCGTCGATGCTTCATGCAGTCTTTCAGCTTCACAATAAACACGGTATTGCCATGTCTGAAGCGGTCAAGATGGCAACCCTCAATCCTGCTAAAGCGGTTGGTTGTGATGACCGGTTGGGCTCTATCGAGGCAGGCAAAGTAGCGGATATGGCGCTGATTACAGAAATAGACGGCCTGCCGTTTGTCGAGCAGGTATTTGTGGCTGGCTATCAAGTCATGTGTAAGAAGCGCTCTTATGCGCAATGTATCGGTATGAATTCTTATCAGCAGGGCGAAAGGGTGTGCTTGTAAGATTGGCTGATGCAAATTTGATCAATCTTCACCCCCGGCAACCCAAGAAATTGGGAGAAAAACCAGTCATCCATGAGTCTGCGGTGGTTCGCAATTGCCGAATCGGTCCCTGGACTGAAATCTATGCCAATTGTCACTTGGAGGAAAGTAGCTTTGGTGATTACAGTTATGCTGCCGGGGACGTCAATATTATCTATTCTGAAATCGGGAAATTTTGTTCCATCGCTCCCTATGTCCGGATCAATCCCGGCAATCATCCCATGCACAGGGTGACGCAGCATCACTGTACCTATCGTCGGGTGCAATTCGGGTTTGATACTGGAGATGATGAAGAGTTCTTTCAATGGCGGCGGGATCACAAGTGCATCATTGGGCACGATGTCTGGATAGGCCACGGTGCGATCATTATGCCGGGGATAACGGTTGGCACAGGGGCGGTCGTCGGCGCCGGGGCGATTGTGACAAAAAATGTTGCGCCTTACGAAATGGTTGCCGGTGTGCCGGCAAAGCCCATTGGCAAACGTTTTTCCGAAGACGTTGTAGCAAAACTCCTGAAAATCGCCTGGTGGGATTGGCCAAGAAATAGATTGGAAGAGCGGTTCGGGGATCTGCGGGATGTCGAGTTTTTTGTTGAAAGGTACTTTAAAGGTTGACGCCAATACGGTGCAGGGGACTGTTGTAGGGATACAATCAGGATAAAAGAGGAGGGCGGGCTAGGTGAAGGTATGGTATCGATATGGAGGGATTCTGCTGCTTTTATGCGCTCTAGTTCTTGGAGGCTGCGGCGGAATAAGGGAAGCCGCCAAACCGGCCGATATGACTGTTTTGCGGGTCGGAGCCATTCCTGCCGAAGACAGCGAGAAAATACGCGAGGCCTATCAGCCTTTGGTTAATCATCTTAGTAAGAAGCTGGGGATGAAGGTGGAACTATTTGTTGCCACCGATTATTCCGGCGTGATAGAGGCCATGCGGGCCGGCAAATTGGATATAGCGCTTTTCGGCCCCTTTTCTTATGTGCTGGCGGTAGAAAAAGCGAATGCCGAGGCCTTTGCTGTGGAGAAACGCCGCGTAGGCGGAACGACCTATAAGAGTATCATCATCACTCATCCGGAGAGTGGTATCAATAGTCTGCAAGATTTAAAGGGGCGATCTTTCGCCTTTGTCGATCCGGCTTCGACTTCTGGAAATCTCTTTCCCCGCTATTTCCTTAAAAAGAACAACATCGATCCTGATAAAGACTTTAAGAATTTGATCTATTCCGGCAATCACACCGCCGTTGAGCTAGCGGTAAAAAATCGCAAGGTCGATGCCGGAGCTGACAGTTCCCGTACTTACAGCAATCTGAAAAGTCAGGGCGCTATCTCTGACCAAGACGTCAAGATTATTTATGAGTCAGATCCGATTCCGGCCTCGCCATGGGCGTGGCGAAAAGATCTGCCGGAACATTTGAAAAGCCAGATCAGGAGCGCGATATTAAATCTCGCTCAGGAAGAACCGCAGGCGATGAACAAGAGTGATCCGACAATTGAGGGCTATGCAGAAGCCAAGGATTCAGATTATGATGTGGTCCGCGAGACAACTAAAATTTTGAATCTCGATTTGAACAAAATGAAATAGAATGTCTAGTATATGAATCAACGTCTAGCGCAGGAAAAAAACGCAATAGGCTCAAAAACTTAACATACAGGAAAAATAACGAGATGGTTCCGGCCAAGAAAATGGCTCTTAAACTTCTAGTTGATCAACGGCAAGAGAAGAAGCGTCAAATCAACAATGCCCCAAAAAACAGGCTGCCGGCGTATGACGCCGGCTTTTTCATTGTCTCTAATTTACCAAAATATAGAAGAGACCATGGGTGGCAACGGTGATGCCCCTGCCGCATGCGCGGACACTGCTGAAAGGGGTATTGATTATCTGGAGTTGTTGGTGCTCCTGGTTTTTTTTATCGGCGGCCAACCCGGTGAATGAGGAATAATCCTGCCCCAATACCAATGATGTTTGGAGTCCAGGCAGCGAAAAAAGCAGGAAGATATCCTCCCTGCGCCCATGCGGTAGTATATGTCATAACAACATAATAGATAAAAATGATTGCGATGCTGATACTCAGGCCTGCCGATGAACTGGCGCGATGGGGTGCTACCCCGAGAGGAACACCGATTAGCGCGAAGACAAGGCTGGCCAGGGGAATGGTCAGGCGTTGGTGCAGTTCAATTTCATACACGGCGGTTGCCGTTTTTGCCAGTCGTAGGAGGGCGATCCGCTGCTTCAGTTCGGTTACCGTCATTTCCTCTGGTTGTTTTTGTTCTAGCGGAATGGCTGACGGCGATGCAGTCACCGGCATATACTGGTATTTAAACTCCATAGTCCTATCTTGGTTTTCGCTCAAGTCGTGGATGATGCCGGTGAGCATGACCCAGCGACCCTCTTGCCAGATTGCCTGTTCAGCCTGCTGGACCCGGACCAACCGGTCATCCTCGAACTCTTCGACGGTGACAGGGGACATGCTACCCTCTTGCTCGTCGAACTTTTGGGCATAGGTGAGCCGGGTGAGGCCCGGAGAATTATCTACTATCACGAGATGTTCCTGTCCCTTGGGGCGGGAATTTCCTTCTACTTCAGAGTGCACCAGATGGTTATAGGCCGCGTTGGCGACAGGTACAACATTGTCTTTTAAAATCACGGCGAGAACGCTGACCGCAAGCGCCGCAATCAATACCGGCAGGGCAAGGCGATAAAAACTGCGGCCCGCGGCCCTCATCGCGGTGATTTCATGCGAACTGGACAGTCGGCCGAAGCAGAGGAGCGAGGCCAGGAGCATCGCCATCGGAAAGGTGATGACAACAACTCCAGGCAGGCTATAGACAAATAATTTCATGACAACAGCGCCTGAAGCGCCATATTTGCTGATGTATTGGGCTATGCGCCACATCGTGCCGCCACCGATGAATACGATGGAAAAGGCGCAGACACCGAATAGAAAGAGGCCGAGCAGTTCTCTGACAAGATAACGGTCAAGAAGCTGCATTGACTTTATTTCCTACACTAGCAGCCGCGAAACTAATCTGCGGCATAGGCTTGGTCGCTGGTGACTGTGGGCAATGGAGTTTCGCCTTGTGGTAAAAACGCCGCTGCTTCGGGCTGTTTCAGCCAACGGGCCAACATCGCCCAGCCAATGGTTACACCCAGTATGATCCCAGCGATGATTTGGAGATCGTTGTGCCAAAATGTTTCCAGTCTCGACCAAGAGATGGCGGCGGCGCAAAGATACCAAAGCCAGCCGAGCCGCGGGAAGAAAAACGTAAGGAGAATGGCCATTGCAAAGCTATGGGTGGCGTGCCCGCTGGGGAAGCCGCCAGGCCCGCCGTTGGGGCGGAGGGTCCATGGCGCAGTGGCGACAAGTTTACAGCCCTGGACGGTTAGCCATACAAGGAAATCAAGCCACAGGGTGAGGGTGATGATGCTTTTCAAGCGTCTGCGCCATGCCCAGCCAATCAGTAGACCATTGGTCAGCAGCAGAAATAGATCATTGCCCAACCCGCCGAGAAAATCAGCTGCGCCGGATATGTGCGGATTATCCGTGATACCCACCGACAATACAAGAAGGGCTGTTGCCAAGCCTACTGCGAAGGCTGTATTGATGGTCAAGGCAAACATATTTTGCGAGTGAGCCGGAGCTAACGTTTTCATGATGCATTTCTCCCCAATGTGATTTTGGTCTATTGCCCATATGGCAGAGGATAGTGTCCTTTGAAGTTGCTGGCATAAAACAGATTTAGCTCAAACTCAGTGCGGCCGTGCCGCCGGACAGGAACGGTTCCCAAAGGAGTGATTGCGTCAAAGTAGGGGGCGAAGGCCACAGCGTCGCCAATGACTTGTCGACGTCCGATAATCAGGGCGTCCTGTCCTTGATAATCTTTTGCAGCTGATTTAAAGGCAAACTGATGGGGGGATTGGTCCAGGCATAGAACAGGCAGGCGGCCGCCCAGGGCGTAATCGAGCTTGCCGGCGTCAATCCAATTCCCGGACACGACAAATCCGGCAGAGGAGTTCAGCAGGCCCTTTGCTGCCAACGTGGGAGCTATGTCCCGCCAATCGAGGGCCTCCAGGGTAGGATCGCCTGCCGGAAAAAGATCAGGGAAAGTATCTCCCATCCAACCGGTGGCGGTTTGGCTCCCGAGGAGGAGAAGAATGGCAAGAAAAGCGGCGACTGACCCTCGCAGCCACCAACGGACCAACTGGCTGCCCTTATCTGCGGCTTTAGCGGCCATGTCACCCAGCAAAGGAAAGAGAAACAGATATCCGGGGGCTTGCCAATGGAACAAACCCTGGCCTCCCCAAAGAGCGATAAGGGAGAAGGTGGCTATCGGACCAATCGCAAGACAAATCAGGAACCAACGGTGTAGCTGTAAGTCGGGAGTAACTGTTTGGTCAGATCCGGGAACCACGACCTTCAGTGTTGACCATACGAGTGGAAGCCAGATCCAGGGGAGGAGCCAAACCGCTTGGCCGGCCATGTTGGCTAGCAGGTTTCCAAGGTTAAATCCGGTCGGCACGCCCCGGCCGCTCTGGAAGAGAAATGACACCCACCCGTGCTCAAAGTTCCAGATGAGCACGGGTGGGAAAAGGAGGGCGGCCAGTGCTATTGCAAGATACGGACCGGCGCTCAGTAGCAAGGGGCGCCGGGTCTTGGAGGTCAGGACAAAGAGCAGAAAGCCAAATACCAGGAAGATGGCGTGATATTTACTGAGTAATCCCAGGCCAAGCCAAAATCCGGCCAACAGCCAATTTTTCAAGGGCGGTTTTGGGGGCTGGAGGGGAAACGAAATCCGGGCGAGGGTGAGTGCGGCTGCCATCAGACAAAACATCAAGGGACCGTCAGGCAATACCCAGCTTCCGGTACTCAGACTGAAAACAGGGGAAATAGAAAGAAAAATGGCGGCATAGACGCCTGCCCATTCTCCAAACAGCGATCGAGTCAAGCGGAACATCAGCCAGGTGGTGCCGGCAAATAGCAGAATAAATGGCAACCTCACGCTAAGGGGGCTTTCACTGCCGGTTAGATGGGTGGTAAGCCAGACCAGCCAAAAATGGAGCGGCGGATGGTCAAAATAGCTGAGACTGAAGCTGCGGGCGACAGCAACGACATAAGATTCGTCCACGCCTAGCCCGATGGTGGCGGCAAGCAACAGTCTTATCGCGGAAAAAAAGAAGATGATCGCCAGCACAGCCCGGCAGGGGGAAAGACGGGTCAAGACGGTGTACTCCTTTCGAGGCGACGACTGCTGGACCGTAGTTTCGGTATCATGAGTAAGGCCTCGCGGAAAATGGTGCTCGACATCTTTGATTTACCCAGGGCCCTCTCCTCGAAAACGATGGGGCATTCCCGGATGTGAAAGCCGTGCAGGAAGGCGCGGTAGGTCATTTCAATCTGGAACGAATAACCATTTGATTGAATAGAATCAAGATCAATGCGTTCCAGTACTTCCCGTCGAAAGCATTTAAAACCGCCGGTTAAATCGCGAAAGGGCATACTAAGGATGAGGCGGGAATACAGGCTGCCTCCGCGGCTGATGATCCGTCTGGTCAATCCCCAGTTTGGAATCCCTCCACCGGCAACATAGCGGCTGCCGAGCACCAGATCACAATTTTCGACCATCGCCTGCAGGGATTTTAAGTAGATCGGGTTGTGGGAAAAATCGGCATCCATTTGGAAGATAAGACGATAGGACTTGGCGAGCGCCCATTTGAAGCCGGCGATGTAGGCGCTGCCCAGACCCAATTTGCCGTTCCGGTGCAAGACAAAGAGCCTGTCTTGATAGACCTGCGCGGCCAAAGCGTCAGCCATATCACCGGTGCCGTCCGGTGAATTATCGTCGATGATGAGGATATGGCTGTCAGGGAGGGTTTCGTAGATCCGGGGTAATAGCAGGCCGATATTGCCTCGCTCGTTATAAGTGGGGATAATAACCAGCTTCATATGCTGTTAACTCCTTAGCATTTCCCGCTTTAACAGGTTCGTGAAACGTGATGGCATAATTTAAGGCGAAGTTAAGCAGGCTTACGGCAGCAATTGTCAAAACTTGCGCAACGGCTTGGCCGAGTCCGAGCGATTCGACGAGAAAACGGAGGAGAAGTAAATTGACCCCTAGGTTGGCTGTGCTGATGGCAAGAAAGGTCGCATATTTGAGTTGAGTGCTCTTGTCGTTTGCCCGACCGTGAAAGGTCCAGCGGACATTCCAGATGAAATTATTGGTTGCCGCAACCAGGAAGGCGATAAAGGCGGCGGCAAGATAACCATTTCCCAAATGAAGGGCCGTGAGGAAGACTGCTATATTGACGCCGAGCCCGGAAAGGCCAACAAGTGAAAATTTCAGCAGCATTTGGATCATAGGCGATTCTCCTTTGCGGTTAGTAAATCCCAAGAAGGTATCTTGATTTAATTTTAAAAGGATTTCGGGCGGCGAAATAGGCAAGTTGGGTTAATTTTGGCTTAAAGTTTGTGTGGATGGTATCTGGCGGCTAAAACCCAGCGGGAGAGCGGGGTGGTTGGATCTTTTCAATTAAGCAGTTTTAAGTTTTAGTAAATATAAGCTGTATTCGGAGAAAGACTGCTGGCGCAATGGCGGCATACCTGGGACAGAAAAAATCATTTACTCGGAATTCTAGTTGAAAAAATAGTATTTGCTGGGTACGAGGAGGGTGTTCCGGTTTTTGAGGTGGAATACCGCTAAAGAGATGGGAATAATACTATCTGAAAATCGGTTTTAGGAGAGTGGAAAAATGACGATGTATCATAACCCGGATATTAAGAATAACCGTTTCGGAAAACCCAACCAATTAATTTATGAGAAGTCCCCGTATTTGCTTCAGCATGCCTATAATCCGGTAGATTGGTTTGCTTGGGGTGCCGAAGCCTTTCAAAAGGCTCAGCGGGAACAGAAGCCGGTCTTCTTGTCTATCGGCTATTCGTAGCTATGCTGCATAATAACTGTAAAGGTGTTCCATAGATCGACATGTCATTGGTGCCATGTGATGGAGAGGGAGTCGTTTGAGGATGAGGAGGTGGCGGCGGCGCTGAACGCCGGTTTTGTGGCGGTGAAGGTGGACCGGGAAGAGCGGCCGGATGTGGATCAGATTTATATGAGTGTCTGTCAGGCGCTGACCGGGGCGGGCGGCTGGCCGCTGACGGTGATCATGACGCCTGACCGGAAGCCTTTTTTCGCTGGAACCTATTTTCCGAAAAACAGCAAATGGGGGCGACCGGGGCTGGTTGATATCCTGGACGCCGCGGCTGGGCAGTGGGCGCGAAACAGAGCAGAACTGACGGAAACAAGTGAGAAGATCATGCGCGCGATTCAGCCGCAGGTCACTGAGGCGGGCGAATTGTCGCCAGACATGCTGGATGCCGCTTATCATCAGTTGGAGCAGGTTTTTGACGTCCGTTACGGCGGGTTTGGCCAAGCTCCCAAATTTCCTACCCCGCATAATCTGATGTTTTTGCTGCGGTATTGGCGCAGAACAGGGAATGCTAAGGCGCTGGCGATGGTGGCGGCGACGCTTGAGGCTATGAGTCGGGGCGGGATTTATGATCAGTTGGGATTTGGCTTTGCCCGCTATTCGACAGATGAGCGCTGGCTGGTGCCGCACTTTGAAAAGATGCTTTACGATAATGCCTTATTGTGTTTTGCCTATCTGGAAGGGTATCAGTGTTGCGGCAAACCGGAATTCGCCAGGGTGGCGGAGGAGGTCATCCAGTATGTGCTGCGTGATATGACCAGCGCCGAGGGCGGCTTTTATTCGGCAGAGGATGCTGATTCAGAGGGGGCGGAAGGCCGTTTCTACGCATGGACACAGCCGGAGATTATCGCAGCGCTGGGGGAAGAAGACGGGGAGCTGTTCGCCGACTTTTATGGTGTTACGGCCACAGGTAACTTCGAACAGGGGACAAGTGTTTTACATCAGGGCGGGGGCAGCCTGGATGAGTTTGCTGCCCAAAGGGATCTGGCGCCTGCGGTGTTGGCCGGGAAGCTGAGCGTGGGCCGGGAGAGGTTGTATCAACTCAGGGAAGGGCGGGTCCATCCATTTAAAGACGATAAAATATTGACCGCCTGGAATGGGTTGATGATCGCCGCTCTGGCCAAAGCAGCCCAGGTGCTGGGCAAGGCGGATTATTCGGCGGCCGCTGAGAGGGCAGTGGAGTTTCTCTTTACCAGGCTGCTGCGGACCGACGGGAGGCTGCTGGCCCGGTATCGCGATGGGGAGGCTGGTTATCTGGCGTATCTTGATGATCACGCCTTCTTGCTTTGGGGACTGGTGGAGCTTTATGAGGCGACGTTTGACCCTCGTCATCTTGAAAGGGCACGGCAAGTTGCCTGCGCCTTGCGGCGGCTATTCTTGGATGAAAGGCAGGGCGGCTTTTATTTTTACGGCTCAGACGGTGAAGGGTTGATTGCCAGACCGAAGGAGATTTACGACGGGGCTATCCCTTCCGGCAATTCGGTGGCGGCTTGGGCATTGCTGCGGTTGGGACGACTTATGAATGATTCGGAACTGATTGCGCTTGGCGAGAAAACGCTGAAGGGATTTGCCGGTGAGGTGGGACGCTATCCTCGGGCTTATACGTTCTTTTTAACAGCTGTCGATTTTTATCTCGAGCCGCCGCGCCAGATCGTTGTCGCCGGCAGCGGCAGGGCCGAAGACGTCCAGGCTATGTTGCGGGTTATTGGGGCGAAATTTTTGCCGACGACAAGCGTATTGGTGAACGACAGTGATTGTCAGCAAGAGATTGGCGCAGTATTGCCGCATATTGCCGGGGAGCAAGCGCTCGACGGGCGGGCGACGGCATATGTTTGCGAGAATTTTGCCTGTCGGGCGCCGGAGCAAGGGGTGGAGCAATTGCAAAAAATACTGGCGTAGGCCGCAGGGCTAAAGTTGGTATATATTTTTTGGTTTCGGGAATAGCGCGGGAAAATCGGAGCGCGAAAGTGGAAGAGGAAAATGACCCAAATAAGGGGAAATTAATAATTTTCGGATATGAATCGACAATGTTTGGTCATCGGTTTTGGTATGCTGTCAAATCTCTTGTGGCGGGAAAGGCTGAGAATCTGTGGCAATTGATCTATTGACTCTTTTTTTGGTTGCGGTGGTACTATTAGCGATGGGATTCACCCTGACCAACGGTCTTCATGACGCCAGCTCGGTGGTTGCGACCTTTATTTCCTGCGGGGCGGCGACACCGGTCCAGGCGATTATGCTGGCCGCTACTTTTGAGCTGCTGGGGGCCGTGTTCAGCGGGAATGCTGTGGCCAACACCATTGCCAGTATCGGCGATCTTCCGGCCGATGTCGGTATGCTCCCGGTCATCCTGGCAGCCCTTCTCGGGGCGGTGGCCTGGAATATCGTTACCTGGCGGTTCGGTCTTCCCTCCAGTTCGACCCATGCGTTGGTCGGCGGGCTGATCGGGGCGATATGGGCGTCATACGGCGCCAGCCATATTCTCTGGGGATGGAGTGAATTGGTGGCGCCATCGCATCATCTGGCCGGATTTTTGAAAGTGGTGGTTTCTCTCTTTTTTTCGCCGGTATTTGGTTTTATAGCCGGGTACTGGCTGCAGCGGACCGGCTTGGTGCTGTTTCGCAATTCCCGTTTTTCGGATGTCAACCGGGGTTTGAAGCGGGGGCAGTGGCTTATGGCAGCTCTTTTGGCTTTCAGCCATGGCGGCAATGATACTCAGAAGACTGCCGGCATCGTTGCTGCCGTTCTTGTCGCCACCCATATGATCCAGGGGAACGGGCTGCCGCTGTGGGTGAGACTGAGTGTCGGACTGCTGATGTCGGTGGGGATGCTTTTCGGCGGCTGGTCGATTATGCGGACAATTGGGCGTGGCATTTATGCCGTCCGGCCCCTTCACAGCCTGGGGTCGCAGATGGCCGCCGGTGGCTCGGTGGCAATCGCCACCCTGCTGGGGGCGCCGGTGTCGACGACCCATGTGGTGGTGGGAAGTATCGCCGGCGTCGGTGCGGCGGAAGAATACCGGATGGTCAATTGGCACATGGGCCGGGAGATTTTGATGGCCTGGCTGATCACCATTCCGGCGGCAGGTATAGTCGCAGCACTGCTTTATTTTATCCTTCGAACCTTTGTGGGAGGTTAAATGTATGAAACAACTTACTTTTTGGGACCGCCTCTTTCCCCCGAAGTATGATTTTTATGGGATGATTTCTGATCAGGCCAAAACTACGTCGGCCGGCATCGCCGCTTTCCGCAACTGGCTGCAGGATGGAGCGCCGGAAAATGCCTATCAGCTGCGGACCCTGACCAGAGAGGCTGACAGAATTCGTTTAGGTATGGAAGCCTTTTTGATTGAGGCATTTGTCACTCCGTTCGACCGGCAGGACATTTATTCTTTATCGGTGGAGATGGACCGGATTATCGAGACCGCCAAGACCTTGATGGAATTAATGATAGCCTACGAAATCTCCGCCGATGACGCCACTCGCGGCATGGTACTCAACCTGGAGGAGGGCACCCGGAAGTTTCATGACGCGGTGGGCCTGTTGGCGTCATCACCCCTGGAAGCCGAAAAGATTATTGTCGATATTCGGCGTTGCCAGGCTGATATTGAGGAAGGTTACCGCCACGGCTCGGCCGCTCTTTTTAAAACCGGCGATATGATTGGCATCATGAAATACCGCGAGGTTTACCACCATGTCCTAGATGCCGCGGTTTATCTCGGCTATACTGTGGACATATTCCATAAAATCGTTGTTCGCATCGCCTGAGGTCTGGTGAGAAGGGGCAAGCGGCTTCTCAAGTGGCGGCAATCAATGATCCTGCAGAGCAAGAAACTGCCGAATAACCTACAAATAAAAGGAACCTACAACATTCAATGTTGTAGGTTCCTTTATTAGAAACGCCAGGGTGCTGCGATGAACCGGCGGGGATCAGCCCGCGCGCCGGCTTGTCGTGGATGTGTCTATTTTATTGACGACGTTGACTGATTTCCCGGCGAGGAAAGCCTGTAAATTGTCGATGGCGATATCCAGCAGGCGCTGCCGCGACTCGATCGGCGCCCAGGAAATATGGGGGGTAATGAGGCAGTTTTTGGCTGTGAGGAGGGGGTTGTTTGCTTTGATGGGCTCTGACGATACGACATCTAGCGCCGCGCCACCGACTTTGCCGCTGTTCAGGGCTGCGGTCAGGTCTTCTTCCACCACCAGTGGGCCTCGCGATGTATTGATAATCATAACGCCGTCTTTCATTTTGGCGATATTGTTTTTGTTGATGATGCCTTTGGTGCTTTCAAACAGCGGGCAGTGAAGGCTGATCACGTCGGAATTCGCAAGCAGTTCGTCCAGCTCCACGTATTTTAAGGTCGCGCATTCCAGTTCCTTCACCTTGAAGCTGTCAAAGGCCAGCACTTTCATGCCAAGGGCCTGAGCGATCTTGCCTGTCGACTGGCCGATCCGACCAAAGCCGATAATGCCGATGGTCTTGCCGGACAGTTCGATCAAGGGGTGGTTCCAGAAACACCAGTCGGCGTTGTTGGCCCAGTCGCCATTGTGGACTGCATCGCTATGGTTTCCGACGTGGTGGCACATTTCGAGCAGCAAGGCGATGGCCATCTGTGCCACAGCATCGGTTCCGTAGGTCGGGATATTGGTGACGACGATGCCCAGTTTTGCTGCTGCGTCGATATCAACTACGTTGTAGCCGGTGGCCAGCACGCCGATGAATTTGAGTTTGGGCATGGCGCTTAATGCTTCGGCTGTGAGCGGGGTTTTGTTGGTAAAGACGATCTCTGCGTCGCCCACTCGTTTGATGATTTCCTTTAGTCCGCTGACATCATAGGCTGTACGGTCATATACCGTCAAATCGCATAGTGCTTTTAGCCTATCCCAGCTCAAATCCCCTGGATTTAAGGTGTACCCGTCAAGAATTACTGCTTTCATCATTGCCATCTCCTCATGATTTAAATGGATTCCATTGCAAACTATGATGGATCACTGATGGTTGTCTAGCCTGGAGTTTCGCGGCTGAATACCATCATCCATTTATAATGCAAGTATCGTGCCAAATCATGAAAGTAGACAAATGGGGCTGTCGCCGGGGCGAAAATTGCTGTATTCTCGCACTGCGACAACAATTGTTGCGGTAATTGCAACGATTGTTGTTGCGGCCTGTCCGGCGATCGGGTACAATGACTTTATCTATTTGAAGATTCTGTTCTGCGGGAGGACATCATGTCGAGGATCGTATTTATCGCCCCAGATAAACAGCAATATATACAAGGGAAAAATATCATTCATGAACTCGGCTTGGATGACAAAATTGATCTATACCTGGCGCGGCTTAAAAAGGCTGTTGTCTTGGCGAAAAGCCTGGAAAATGAGGATATCGATGTGATCATTTCCCGCGGCGGGACAGCCCAGCTTATCGTCGATTCGGAAATCCGTATTCCGGTGGTGGAAATCCCGGTCACCGGTCTGGATTTGGCCCAGGTTTTCCACGAAGCAAAAAAATTGACTGGGTTGGCCCGCCCTAAAGTGCTGATGTCCGTCTTTCCGGGGTTGCTCCATGATATCAAAGTCTTGGCCGACATCCTTGATATTGAACTGACGGTTCGGCCTGAAAACATTCCGCATAGCCTTGTCACCATCGCGCAGCTCAAGGCAACTGACGTCGACATTGTGGTCGGCGGGAAAAGAACGGTGATGCTGGCGGCGCAGAAAGGCTTCAAGACGCTGCTCATCCGGTCGGGGGATTTTTCCTTCCGGTCAGCCTTTCAAGAAGCCCAGAAAATTGCCCTGGGCCGCAAAATCGAGAAGGAGCATGCCCAGGAATTTAAAGCCCTGGTAGACTATTCGTCTGAGGCTATCATCAGTATTGACCGCCATAAAATCATTAAAGTATTCAACCCCACGGCCGAACGGTTGCTGAACCGCACTGCCAGGGAAATGCTCGGGCAAAAGATCGAGCGCTGCCTGGACCTAGTCAATATCGAAGCCTGCCTCAGCGAGGGGCGCGAGTTTCTCGGCCAGACCATCGAGTTCGGCAGTATTTGGATTTCCTTTAATGTTGCCCCCATCAAAGTGGACGACATGATTATCGGGGCGATCATCACCTTCCAGGATATTACCCGGATTCAGGAGATGGAAGCCCGTATCCGCAACGACGTGTTGGCCAAAAAATTCGTCGCCAAATATAATTTTCCCGACATATTGGGGATTTCGCCGCAAATCGTGGAAGCCAAACGCATTGCCCAGGAGATGGCGGCAGTTGATGCCACTGTGCTGATCGCCGGCGAGTCAGGCACAGGCAAAGAACTATTTGCACAGAGTATTCACAATATCAGTCCACGGCGCAACGGCCCCTTCGTCGCCCTCAACTGCGCCGCCCTACCGCCTAACTTATTGGAGAGCGAATTGTTCGGCTATGTCGAAGGCGCCTTTACCGGGGCGACCAAAAAAGGCAAACCCGGCCTGTTTGAAATGGCTCACCGGGGGACAATTTTTCTTGATGAGATATCGGAAATGGACAAGTACGGCCAGAGCCGCCTGCTGCGGGTGCTCCAGGAAAAGCAGGTCATGCGCCTCGGGGACGACAAAAATATTCCGATTGACGCCAGGATTATTGCTGCAACCAACAAAAATCTGATCGAACTGGTCGAGGAAGGCCACTTTCGCCAGGACTTGTTTTATCGCCTCAATGTGCTGACCTTGAGTCTGCCTCCTTTAAGGGAACGGAAGGGTGACATAAAATACCTGGCCCAGCACTTTCTGGAGAATTATAACCGGCAATATCATAAGCGGATTGAGATGGAGCTGCTGGCTTATGATTATCTGCGGCAACATCCCTGGTCGGGCAATATCCGGGAGATCATGCATTTTATCGAGCGCCTGGTCGTTATTACGAGTGAACAGGTGATCACCGATGAGGTCATACGAAAATATTGGGGGTATAAAGACGCCGGGCCCAAACAGGCTGGTAATTTTAGCGGAGCGGCCAGCCCACCAGTATTGTCAGAAGAAGGGCAGATCAAGGCAGCCTTGGCCCAGTGCGGCCAGCATATCACCCGCACTGCTGAACTGCTGGGCATGAACCGGAGTACCCTTTACCGCAAGCTCAGAATTTACAATATTGAAATCAAGAAATCGTATTGAGGCCGATGTACGAAGTGCAATTGGTCTTTCGAATAAAAACCCGAAAGTCTTGGTCTAAGACTTTCGGGTTTTTATTCGACTAGTCACTTCGAAGCCGTTGCGGCCAAAAATTTTCGTGGCGGAAGGTAGGAAAGCTGCTTAGACGACTTGCCGGTCTTTCCGGAAGGGGCGGGTCAGGTTAATCATTTCACTGTCTTTCAGTACCTTGGTGATGAAACGCGTTAAATGCTCGGTCAGTACGACATCCTGTGTATCCTCCAGGAGGTTGCCGGACCGGTCGGTGAAGATTTTTATTGTGGGCCGGGCCTGAAGCTTCGGCAACACTTCGGTTACCAGGCCGTATTCGCCGGTATTAATCTGCACGGTGGTTCCCACCGGATAGATGGCTACATTTGCCAAGAAAAGGTGGAGAATGTCGCGATCAACGTACTTGTCAGCCAGGGTCATCAGTGTCTCATAGGCCACGTGCGGCAGCATGCCTTTGCGGTAAGGCCGGTCAGAACTTAGGGCGTCATAAATGTCTGCCACTGTGGCGATGCGGGCAAATTCATGGATCTCATCGCCTTTTAGTCCCCGCGGATAGCCTTTGCCGTCGAAACGCTCATGATGCTGAAAGGCAACATGGGCCGAAGGTGTCGATAGATCTCGGATCTTGCGGACAATATCGAAGCCGTTTTCGGCGTGTTTTTGCACTTCTTGGGCTTCCTGGGCCGAAAGGGCGCCCACCTTGAGCAAAATTTCTTTCGGAACGGTCGTCATCCCCACGTCGTGGATCAAGGTTCCCAGCGCCAGATCGGTAAGTCTCGCCTCATTAAAGTTCATGTTGAGGGCGGTGAGGATGGAAAGGATGCAGACATTGACCGAGTGGCCGAACAGATAGTCTTCATGAGACCGCATATCAAGGAAATGAACCATCGAATCGCGGTTGAGGATGACTTCAGAGACCATCGCTTTGGCTGATTTTTTCAGGTCGTCCAGCTCGAATTCTCCGGTTTTGCCAAAACCAGCGACCGCTTTCTGCAGAGCCTGAATGGTGGTGATACGGGTATCTTCCCGGACGACTTCGGGGACTTCCAGACTGCCGAATAAGGGATTCTCTACATATACTGAACCCACGCCCAACTTGTTCAAGTGAAAGATCTGTTTTGGCGTTAGGGTAGTCCCGGCGCTCATCAGTTTTGTGCCGTCGGCAGCACAGATGTTGTTGGCAACCACCATGCCCGCCCGCAGACAGGTCATTGAAATTCGCTGCATAAAAATCCCCCCTGTTGCACAATCAGGTCGAGTTTTGAAGGCGAGCTCTTATTGCCCGAGAGACCCTGTGCAATAAATTTTAGCAGCTTTTCCCAATAAAATTGTTAAGGCAATATTAATTTTTTTTATACATAGCTTGACCGATTGTTGCTGCTGGCTGACAAATCTTTATAGCCGTAGCCTATCTTCGCCAATTCAATCTTATCGAATGATCTATTTCAATTATTTCATTACATTATTTATTACTCCATGATAAAATGAATTGCAAGAAAATCCCAGATGGAAATCAGGAGGGTGAGTTGATGAACCCTAAAAAGGTATTGCTTTTACTGGCAAACGGCTTTGAAGCCTATGAAGCCAGCGTCTTTACCGATGTGTTAGGTTGGAACAAAATTGAGGGAGATGGTTCCACTACGGTAATAACCTGCGGCAAACACTCCCGGTTAAAATGCACTTGGAATTTTACTGTGGTTCCTGAAATGCTGCTAGCTGATGTGGATGTAGCGCTGTTTGACGCCTTAGCCATTCCCGGCGGATTTGAAGAAGCTGGTTTTTATGAAGATGCATTCTGTGACGAATTTCTGGCTATTATCCGGGAATTTGATCAGGCAGGAAAAATCATCGCCTCTATCTGCGTCGGAGCTTTGCCGGTAGGCAAAAGCGGCGTGCTAGAAGGCCGCCAAGGGACTACCTATCATCTGAATGATGGGGTGCGCCAAAAACAACTGGCCGATTTCGGGGTCGAGGTTGTTGATCAGCCTATTGTGATTGATGCCAATATTATCACATCCTCTTCGCCGGCCACTGCTTTAGATGTTGCTTTTACTTTGCTGGAAAGGCTGACGTCGGCGGAAAACTGTCGCGGGGTAAAACGATTGATGGGCTTTGGGGGAAGAGGTTCATAATGCATAACGTTGGTATTTTTTTATTCAACGATATCGAACTGCTTGATTTTGCCGGACCGTATGAAGTTTTTTCGGTAACATCGGAGCTAAATGATGATCGGCTTTTTAAGGTCTTTGCGATATCTGAAGACGGCGCAGCCATAAAGGCAGCGAACGGCCTGACGGTAGTACCTGATTTTAGCTTTTCTGATCAGCCGCCTGTCGATATTCTGGTAATACCGGGCGGAGTGGGAACCAAAGCGATAATGAACAAAACAGAGGTTCTCGGTTGGATTAAAAGAACTTACGAGAGTGCAAAAATTACCATGTCAGTGTGCTCAGGGGCGAGAATCCTTGGCCGCCTTGGTATTCTTGACGGTCTCGAAACAGTTACACATCATGAAGTGATTGAACATCTGCGAGAGATCGCTCCACTTGCGATGATTAACGCTGACCAACGATTTATCGACACAGGGAAAGTCATGACTTCCGGCGGAATCTCTGCCGGCATTGACCTATCCCTTCATATCGTTAAAAAACTTTACGGCGAAGCGATCGCGAAGAAAACCATGCAATATATGGAATACGGTGATTGGCGGGAACAACGATTGAAAATAAGACAGCAGGCACCAGGACAATGAGCGTAGTCACCAGAAATAAATATAACCCCCGGAGGTCTCAAACAATCAGACTTTCGGGGGTTTGGTTATTTGCTGGCGCAATTACTTTTCCAATCGTCGATATAACATAACTTCATGCTCGTATTGGCGGAGTCTTTGGGCAAAAGATTCGGGATGTTTAACTTTTTGATCAGTGAAAGCAGAACTTGTTATCTGACGAGCAGGACCTTTTAAATGATTTCTTTCCTTAACCTTTTTAATAATAGTCTGGGCTAAATTTTGCGGGCTAATGGTATTCAGGTGGATATATTTTATTCTGTTTTTTATCCCGGGGATGGCTGTATTATCAAATCTTACCGGCAATACCCGTTCGTTATCTTCTCTCAATAGCCATTCCAGCATGTTTTTACATTCGGGCCTTGTCAACCATTTCTGTTTATAATATTGGGATATAAATATTACGCAAAATTCTGCTTTGTTTTCATAAACATCTTGTAAATAGCTATACAAATTTTTCCCCCATAATTCTATTTGAAAATCACTGTTGTATAAAAAATTGATATCCGCATCGGCAAGAAATTTAGCCACACTCTCGACGTATGCGCTGTCTTCACCAGCAAAAGTTAGTACTACATCAAATTCATATTTTTTCATTCTTTTTCACCTCTTATAGCGTTAAAAAAAATAAAAAGACTACACAGAAATGTGTAGCCTGGCAGTCGTAGACCCTTGCGGTCGGTAGACCCAAAGCTTTGCGTCCCTGCTTTTCAGCAGGTTTGCCTTTGTACGGAGAGTAAACAAAATATTTTGGTGTTAATTAGAAATATAAGAAATTATATCATAAATAGTATAAAAATTCCATATATGTAAAACATAAATATTTGGGTGCCGATTTTTATAGCCGTTTTTATATCCGATCCACCCTGTTAAATGAAAATACATGATCTTTTTAATTCTTTGAAGATGTTCACGATGCGCGCAACATTTGGTAAACTGAACCACAGGAAGACAATTGTTTTCTCTAATACGAGACAAGTGCCCGGAACAGCAATGTTCCGGGCACTTGTCTTATTCGGCGTTTTGATGAACTCTGCCGTTTGCCTTGGCTTCATCGGCGATTGCCGTCTCGCCCCGCTTGATGGCTTCGCGGACCATGGAGCCCACTTCACCGGTGGTGACGTCACTCCAGTCGCCATCCTCGACTTTCTCGCCGAAGCCGAGTTCATGGGCCAGTTGGTCTTTACTTTTCTGGGACATTACCTTGGTCATAAGATTTCCTCCTCTATGTTTTGCGAAAGATATTGTCGAATTTATGATGTGCTATTTTATGATGGTTATTCTCGATATCCTGGGATATCCATGATAGGGCAAAGAAAAGGGTTGCAAGAGGAGCGTAAATCATTGGTAATACAGGAGGAAGATGACGAAAAATGTCGAAATTTATTATTAATTTTCTAAGAGTAATCCCCAGATAAAAGTATCGAATCGTTTGCAGCAGGAGGGTGGAGCCCTTTGAGAAGAATAGCGATGTGGCTGTCGATAGAGGAATGGACGGTTTTACGCCACACCGGTACGGTTATTATACTGTTCGGCGTCTTTTTGCTTTGCTTTATCTGGTCTGGCCTTTCTTATATGGTTCATAACGAACGAGAGAAGGAAATCGACAATACGGTGAAAGAGACCGCCAACCTGGCACGGGTCTTTGAAGAGCATACCCTGAGGACGATTAAGAGTGTCGACCAGACCGTCTTGTTTTTAAAATACGAATATGAACGTGTCGGCCAGGGGATCGACATTCCCCGTTATATCCGCGAAGGCAGAATTGAAATTCAGCCTTTCGTGCTGCTGAGTATTGCCGACGAAACCGGCGATCTAAAAGCCAGCAGCCAGGTCCCGTTTGTATTTTCCAATCTGAAGGACCGGGAACATTTTCTGGTACACAAAGATGCTGCGCCTGAGCGCCTGTTTATCAGCAAACCGGTGTTGGGCCGGTCTTCGGGCAAACCGTCGATTCAGATGTCGCGCCGGATCAATAAGCCGGATGGTTCTTTCGGCGGCGCGGCGGTCGTTTCGGTGGACCCCTTTTATTTTATTGATTTCTATAAAGAGGTCGATTTGGGGAAAAACTCATCGATCACGCTGGTGGGCGATGACGGAGTCATTCGGGCCCGTCAGTCCGGGATGACGGCTGAAGTCGGTCAGGTTTTAATAGCCAGCAAGTTGCAGGAGATGCAGGTCGGCAACGACGCCGGGCATTACCGCGCGAAGAGCCCGGTGGATGGTGTCCAGAGGATCTATAGTTACCGGGCGGTGTCAGGCTATCCGCTCACAGTGCTGGTGGGGATGGATGAGGAGGAAGTTCTCACCCAGGTAAACGAACGGGTTGCCGAGTATTATCGGGTGGCGTGGGTGGTTACGGTGGTGATCCTGCTCTTCATCGCCGTGCTGCTAGGGGTCACAACGCGGCAGCGGCGCGATGCGGCAGCGCTGCGGCAGGCCCGTGATACGCTCGAGAGTACGGTGGAGCAGCGGACTCAGGAGCTGTTTGCGGCAAATCAGGAACTTACGGCGATGAATGAAGAACATATCGCCATGAACGAGGAGCTTCAGCATGCCAATCAGGAGCTGAAAACTGAAGTTGTCGAGCGGAAACGGACCGGGGAGCAACTGACACAAAAGAATCAAGAACTGGCAGACGCCTATGGGGAACTGAAAAACGCCCAGGCGCAGGTCATTCATCAGGAGAAGATGGCCTCTATCGGGCAGCTTGCCGCCGGGGTGGCCCACGAAATCAACAACCCACTGGGGTTTGTTATGAGCAATTTTGAAACACTCGAGAAATATGTGGCCAAAATAGCAGAGATGATCACCGCTTTCCGGAGGATGCATCACCATGTTATAGAAGAGAGGGTGCCGGCTTTGCAGGATGAGGCGGAAGAGCTCTTGGTGCTGGAAAAGCAGAAGAAGCTGGATTATCTTCTGGAGGACTTGAGGCCCTTGTTTGGTGAGACCCATGACGGACTCAACCGCGTCGGCGATATTGTTAAAGCGTTACGGGTATTTTCCCGTGTCGATCAGCTAGGCCGGTTTGAAGATTATGATCTGAACGAAGGGATACAAACTTCGCTGATTGTCTCCCGCAACGAAGTGAAGTACGTCGCCAAGGTGGAAGAGCATTTGTCCAAGGTGCCTGTTATCAAAGCGATCGGTGGTCAGATTAACCAGGTCGTACTTAATATTCTCCTGAACGCTGCCTATGCAGTCAAAGCGAAAGGGTTGGATTCGCTCGGGCTGATCACGGTCAGCACTTATGCCGATGACCGGTTCGTCTACTGTTCGATCAAAGATACCGGTGGCGGCATTCCGGAAAAAATCAGGAAAGATATCTTCAATCCCTTTTTCACAACCAAGCCGGTTGGTAAGGGAACTGGGCTTGGTCTGAGTATTTCTTATGACATCATCGTTAATAAGCATCATGGCGATATCTCCTTTGTAAGCGAAGACGGAGTTGGCACGACGTTCGTCATTAAATTACCGCTGCAGCAACCAGATGACAAGCCGACGGAGCAGTAGTCGGCGCATGGTATGAGCTGGGGGGATTGGATCCTGTTTGCTTCGGCCGGGCAAACCGAAAGAGGGTGAATTTATGAAAATACTTGTTGTTGATGATGAACGGTTCAATCTGGTGATGGCCAGGGATATTATCGTGGCAGGCGTGGAAAACGACGGGGTCATAATGTGCAACAAGCCAGAGGAGGCGATGGCTTTGCTGGCGGAGCACGATATTGATATTGTTCTCCTCGATATTATCATGCCTAGAGTGAACGGGATCGATCTTCTCCGGGAAATCAGAAGCCGGGAAAAGTATAAAGATGTCCAGGTCATCATGTTTACTGGGGTGACAGATAAAGAGAGTTTCCGGGTCTGCTTCGAAAACGGGGCAGACGACTTTATCAGCAAACCGATCGATGTGACGGAATTCACTGCCAGAATGAAGGCGGCAGTCAAGACAAGAAAAAATGTATCGATGCTTAAGGAAATGTTCAATAAAATGGCTGAACAATACAACGAACTGCAAGAGGTGACAAAAAAACTGAAAGATACTCAGTTTTATCTGTTGCAACAGGAAAAGCTGGCTTCACTGGGCGAAATCGCCGCCGGTGTGGCCCACGAGATCAATAACCCGATTGGGTTTGTCGGCAGTAATCTGGAAACGCTTGAAAAATATTTAATTAAAATTAAGGAAGCGATTTTGTCATATCGGCATTTTGTCGTTCGTGCGAATGACGAAAATAGCAGCAGACAAGAACTGTTGCAGGAACGGCAAAGCCTTGAAGAAATGGAAAAGAAACAGAAGATCGGTGTCGTTCTCGAAGATCTTGCTCCTCTGATCAGCGAGTCAAAGGATGGGGTGGAACGGGTGGCGAAGATCGTGCGCAGCCTGCGCAACTTTGCCCGGACAGGAAAAGAAGACGAATTGATCTTGAACGATTTCAATCAGATCGTTCAAGAGGCGTTGCTGATTACCCGCAATGAGGTGAAGTACACCGCAAATGTTGAAAAAAGGCTGAATCCGATGCCGGAAATGATCTGCGACAAGAGCCAGATCGCACAGGTGCTGATTAACATTATTATCAATGCCTCGCATGCGATAAAAAGTCAGAACCGGGAAAGTATGGGCAATATCAGCGTAGAGACATACCAGGATGGGCAGTATGTGGTCTGCAGGATTAGCGATGACGGTCCTGGGATCAGTAAAGAATATCTGGGACGGATATTTGACCCGTTTTTTACAACCAAAGAAGTCGGAAGCGGAACCGGTCTGGGACTCAGCATCGCCTATGGCATAATCAATAAACACGGCGGTGAACTGCTGGTGGAAAGTAAACCTGGTACAGGGGCGGCTTTTATTGTCAAGTTGCCTTTGCAGCAAGGTGATTGAAGTCCGCTTGGACCTATTTAGGGCGTGGGCTATTCGCATGGGGGAATTACGATGAACGACGCAGATATTCTGATTGTAGATGATGATGAGATGGTGGTTAATGCTCTCAGGCGGACCTTGAGTATGCATGGTTACCAGTCTGTCGGCATTACTAACCCCGGCGATGCCATCCGGACATTACAAGAACGCGAGATTGCCATTATCATCTGCGATCAGAGGATGCCGTGCATGTCCGGAGTAAAAGTGCTGCTTAAGGCGCGCGAAGTTTCGCCTAACACGGTAAGGATTTTGATGACCGGTTATGCGGATATTGACGCCATCATTGCCGCGATTAATGATGGACAAATATTTCGCTATATTGCCAAGCCATGGAATGAGTCGGAGTTGATGGCGATCATTCAGCAGGCGGTTATCTTCCGCAATCAGTCGATGGAAAAGGAATATATCCTACAAAGGACGTTGAAGGATAAAGAGGATTGGAAACTGACCATGTCGCAGTTGTGTCTATTGATTGATCAAAGCATGAAAAACGCGGTCAATACTTTGCAAAAGATAATGCAGGTAAAGGATAATGAGCTTTTACAGCATAACCTCAGAGTGAGTGAGCACGCTGGTCGTATTGCCAGCCTGATGGGATTGTCTATTGAGCAAAAGGCCAATCTGGAATATGCCAGCAAGTTTCACGATATCGGCAAAATAGCGATTCAAGATCAAATATTGTATAAGTCTGGTCGATTAGATGAAAACGAGTTTCTTTCGATGAAATTGCATCCGGCGTATGGTGCTGAGATTTTGCGGGAGTTAGGTTTTCTTGATCCGGTGGCTGAAATTGTTTTGCAGCATCATGAAAAATACGACGGATCGGGGTATCCCAGCGGGCTGCAAGGCGATCAGATCTTGCTGGAAGCACGAATTCTTTCGGCTGTGGACGCCTATGACGCTTTGCTATTCAAACGAGTTTATCGCGCAGAACTGCCGCGGGAAGAGGTTCACAAAATTCTTGACCAGGAAAGCGGCACCCATTTTGACCCTCAGGTGGTAAAATGCGTATTGGGTGAGTAAATGAGACGATTTTTGTCAAAAATTAGCCTATTTGCGAACAATATATATCTTTAGATATAAAGAATCTATTTTTAATAGTGATAAAATTAACTTGAAAATAATATTTGATTTGACGGTCGATTTTGCCGATACGAGGTGATTGCGTGAAAAAATTATTGCCCTCGCAGCTTCTGCATAAAACTATTGTTTATTTTCCGCTGCTTGTGGTGATACTTGGCGTTATCATTACGCTCACAAGCTTCTGGCAAGTGCGCACCTATAATCTTGAACGTTTGCAGCAAAAATTTGAAATAGACGCTTTCTATATTTCCAGCACCATTGAAAGCACACTCAGAGAACACATGATCGAACTCGAAGCCCTTCGCGGTTTTTTTGCCAGTGATAAGATAGTAGATCGCGGTGAATTTACTGCCTTTACTTTGCAGGCTTTATCCACTCGGCCGGGAATTCGCGCCTTTGAATGGATTCCCCGCGTCTCTTATGAAGAACGTGATGCCTACGAAAGATTGGATCGCGGCGATCAATTTTATCTTTTTAAGATTACGGAACGGGACAGCAAAGGGCAACTTCTAAACGCATCAGCCCGCAGGTATTATTACCCGGTAGAATATGTTGAACCGCTTGCCGGCAATGAACGCGCGATAGGTTATGATCTTGGCTCTGACGCCATCCGGCTCCAGGCATTGCAAAAAGCAGCTGAGACCGGCTTGACCACCGGGACGGCTCCGATCCGTCTTGTGCAGGAACCGGGAAATCAGTCCGGCTTTCTTGTCTTCAAACCGGTTTACGCGAAAAACGCGGCTGTATCGACAACAGAAGCGCGAAATACGGCTCTTCGCGGATTTGTGTTGGGGGTTTTTCGCTCAGGTGAAATGGTACAAGGCGCTTTTTCTGCCAAATCTCCGCAGAATATTGCCATCAAAATGTTCGATGTTACTCAAACGGGTGCTGAACAACTCTTTTTTGACAATGACGCCGATAGTAACGCCAAGATGGAATCATCAACGTCTTCTTGGATTGAGCGACTACTCTCTGCTACAAGGGTCAGTACCGAAGACTCTGTGGCCTTTGCCGGTCGAAGTTGGCGAATACAAATCGAAACAACGCCCCTTTATGTGGAAGCCAATCTTGCACAAACCCATTGGATTGTATTACCAACTGGTGGGGCGTTGACTTTATTAGTTTTCCTTATTATTCGTTTTCTGAATAGCGAAATACTGGAACGCAAAAGGGTTGAAAAGGCTTTGCTATTGTCAGAGCAGGGGCTACAGCTAAGCAATGTTGAGCTTGCAACAGCATTGCAAAATCTAGGGAATACCCAGGCGCAACTGGTGCATCAGGAAAAATTGGCCGGCATCGGGCAATTAGCGGCCGGAGTGGCCCACGAAATTAACAATCCGCTTGGATTCATCGTCAGTAATATTGAAACTCTCGAAAAATATGTTGTCATTTTTACTGAAATGATTAAACAATACCGGGAGTTTAAGCCGCTGCTGATCAATAGCGACGATCCGGCCATCAAGGAAAAAGTTGCCCAGATTACGCTGCTTGAAAAAACAAAAAAAATAGATTATATCTATTGCGATCTTTTCGATCTTTTTCGAGAAGTTGAGGAGGGGCTGCAGCGTGTTCACCGGATTGTCGTCGGGTTAAGACTGTTTTCCCGGACAGATCAATCCCGTCAATTTGAAGGCTACAATTTAAACGAAGGGATCAAAACAACGCTGATTGTCGCCAATAACGAAATTAAATATAGTGCCGTAATCGAGAAAAGTTTGCAGCAGTTGCCATCAATTGAGGCGGTGGGGGGCGAGATTAACCAAGTTCTTCTCAATCTTTTCGTCAATGCCGCCCAAGCAATCAGGGAGAAAGACAAAGATAATCTTGGCATAATAAAGGTTAGCACCCGTTTTGACCAAACCCATGTTTTCTGCGAAATTGAGGACAACGGCATCGGCATTCCTGCTGAAAAACAAAAAGATATTTACAATCCGTTTTATACCACCAAACCGATAGGACAGGGAACCGGCCTTGGTCTCAGTATTTCCTATGATATTATTGTTAATCGTCATTTTGGAGAAATCAACGTGGAAAGCAGTCCTGGGAAAGGGACGACATTCTTGTTAAAACTACCAATTAAACACGACCAGGCCGATACATAGAAGGTGCGCTGCAGCAATTTGTCGATTGTTGTGGACGGGGTATATGACGCTTTTTGACCAAGACTAGGCCGATGAGAGGCGGTGTTGATATGGGAAGAAAGATTCTCTTTGTGGATGATGAACGATCGATTTTGAAGGCCATCGAACGACTGTTTTTCGATTTCGACTGTGAGTTGGTTGTTGCCGAAAGCGGCGAGGAAGGGCTCCGGCTGCTTGCGGAAAACTCGGTCGATGTTGTGGTGTCCGATATGCGGATGCCGGGAATGGACGGACATCAATTTCTCAGACGGGTCAAGGCCCTTTATCCAGGAACCACGCGACTGATTTTGAGCGGGTATGCTGATGAGAAAGAGATCTTTGAGAGTCTGATTGATGGTTCGAACAGCTTGTATTTGTTCAAGCCTTGGAATGGGGATGAATTAAAAAAGAAGATTGAACAGATTTTTGCAGCGCGGCAGATTTACCGGAATCCGGCCTTGCTAAGTATCGTCAATAGTCTGGAAAATTTGTCGTTGGTCACCGGCATCTTTGATTCGGTTAGCCGGCTGATTGATGAGGATGCGGAGATCGGCACGATTGCCCGGGTGATCCAGACCGACCCAACGGTGACGGCGGCCATCCTCCGGATCGTGAATTCAGCCTTTTTTAATGTCAAAACAGGCTCTGTTTCCCAGGCGATCACCTTTCTCGGGCTGGCGGTGCTCAAAGCCGTTGTTTTGTCTTGCACCCTATCGAAATCAGCCAATATCAAAGTGCCGCCATTTAGTATCGCCCGCCTGACCAACCATGCCAGTACCGCGAATATATTGATGGAAAAAATCTATACCGGGCTGCTGAAAAAACCGCTGCCGGAGAGCCTGGTCACCGCCGGGCTGTTGCACAATCTGGGGTTGGTATTGTGTCTGCACTATTTTCCGGTCCAATACCGGCAAGTGATCGCCGAACATTCCCAGAACGTCGGCTCGAACCAATTCACGACAAGGGAAAAAGAAATGTTCGGAGTGACCCACGCCGAAATGGGGGGGTATTTGCTGGACTGGTGGGGTATTCCCTATGCCATTGTCGAGTGCGCCCTGTTTCACCACGAGCCGCTGCATGAGGCGGTCATGGATCGGGAGGCGGTTTGCGCAGTCCATATTGCCAATCACTACGCCTGGAAGAGTGTAGCTCCCATCTTGGCCGATAGCTTGGAGCAAGGAGTTTTTGCGGTATTGCATATCACGCAGCGTGATTGCGAGAAACTGCTTCATGCGGAGTAATTGCTTGTTAGGATAAAGGCTCGGATGATCGGTTTGATGCGGAGAAAAATGTTGACAAGGGTGATGAGCGATGGGGGAAAAGAAAAACATAGTTCTTTTTGTGGATGATGAAAATCATATTTTGAGCGCCATCCGCCGGGCAACTGCTGACGAAGCGTTCGAATCCCTGTTTGCCGGCAGCGGCCGGGAAGCGCTGCAGGTTTTTGCAGAGCATGAAATCAGCGTCATTATCACCGACATGCGGATGCCGGGTATGGACGGCTTGGCTCTGCTGAAAATCATCCGCGAACAATACCCGGAGACGGTGCGAATGGTGCTGTCCGGGTATACCCAGTTATCCCAGGTCCTGGCGACTGTTAATCAGGGTGATATTTTCCGCTATATCCCAAAACCCTGGGAGATGGAAGAAGAACTGCTGTCGGCTGTGCGTCAGGCTATCGACCGCTATAATCTCGGAGCCGAGCGCGACAGCTTGCGGGAGGGACTGGAACTCAAAAATCAGGCTTATTTGAATATTTTTCGGGAGATGGAGCAAAAGTTTGCCAACGAGAAGAAAGACTTGGCCAGTCTTAAGCGGGTTCATCGTTGGCTGTTTGCGTTCTGGAAAAAACAGCTGGCGATGTGCTCTGGACGGGTAGATGATGACAGTGAGGCTGCTGCGGCAAGGTATGTTGATCTGATTGAGTTGATTCAACAGAACTATCTTGACATGCTGCCAACAACCTTTGCCCAGAAGGTTACGGCGAAAATGATCGCCGACATTTCCAAGGCGTGTGAGGGCCGACTGGTTATAAATAGTGTTCGCAAAGTAGATATAGACCTTTCGGGGCATTACGACTTTTTGCAGATGGCGTTAAAGACTCTTCTCGGACTTGTGCCTGATGACCAGACTGTATTGTGCGATATGATGGTTGACGTCAAAGAGGAGGGCCTCGCGGTGGTGGCTTTTGTCATTAGCCTCAAGTTGTTCAAGTTGCCGGCCGGCATGCAAAGCCACATCAAAATCGCCTGTTCGCTTCTCAGTGAAATGGGTGGAGCTTATAATACAAAAATCATTCCTGAAGTGGCTCAGGGAGAATTGGTGGCCATCCGTGTCAACTGGCTGGCCGAGCAGTGATTTCTTCGTGGCGACAGACTGAGGAGCAAATTCAAGGACTGATATGTGCATACTAAGAGTCTCGAATCAGATTGTTTTTCGAGGCTTTTCCAGCATAATAAGGGATTGCCGGAGGTGGCCCCGCGGTGCTTTATCAGCAGGTGCAGCCCGGCGGGGCGGCGAAGTGGATATATAAAGAGTTGGCTGAGCCAGGGGGACGAATATGACGCTCAAGCTGGAAATGGCGCAAGAAATTTTGCTTCAGGCCGTGACTCCGATGCCACCGCAGCAGGTGTCGTTAGGGGATTGCTTCCAAAGGGTATTGGCGAAACCGGTTGTGGCTGACGGTGACTTTCCGCCGTTTGACCGCTCGCCGCTGGATGGCTATGCCTTGATTGCCTCTCAGGTGGCAGCGGCGTCACCGGATCATCCGGCTGTTTTGCGGGTGGTGGACAACATTCCGGCCGGCAGTATGTCCGAGATGGAAGTGACGGTCGGTACCGCAGCCCGGATTATGACTGGAGCCCCCATTCCTGTCGGGGCGACCGGGGTGGTCAGGCTTGAAGATACCGTGACTGACGGCGAATGGGTGAGGGTGCTGGCCGGTGCGGGCGTGGCCGCCAATATTTGTCGCCGGGGGGAAGAACTGGCTGCCGACGAGGTGGTGGCAGAACCCGGGACGGTGATCAACGCCGGGGCGATGGGAATGCTGGCCCTTGTGGGCGATATTCGGCCATGGGTATATCCCCGGCCAAGGGTGGCGCTAATCGCAACCGGCAGCGAGGTGGTGCCGCCAGAGGCTCCCTTGCCGCCAGGCAGCATCCGTAATTCCAACAGTTTCATGCTGAGCGGCCAGGTGGCGGAGGCCGGTGCCGAACCGGTGCTGCTCGGCGTTGCCTGCGACGATGTGGCTGAAATCGCGTCTTTTTTGGTCCGGGCCGAGACTTGCGACTTGATTATATCGACCGGCGGAGTGTCGGCCGGCGACTATGATTTGATGGCTGATGTATATCGACAACTTGGCATTGACATCCTTTTCGAGAGGGTTGCCATGAAACCGGGCATGCCGGTTTTGGCTGGGCGACAGGACGGCAAATTGTATATCGGACTTTCTGGCAATCCGGCGGCCGCCAGTATTGCCTTTGAACAACTTGTCCGGCCAATATTATTAAAGATGGCCGGGCGAAAAAATTGGTGGCGGACCGAGGTCCGGGCTACCCTGGCGGCCCCTTTTGGCAAAAGCTCGGATGCCAGGCGGCTTGTCTGGGCGCGCTGCTGGCGGGAAGAAGCCGGACTAGTGGCTGAGCCTTTAGGTTTCCAAGGTAACGGTATGCTGAAATCGGCAATCGCAGCCAACGCGCTGATCGTCATTCCTGAGCATAGCCCGCCGCTGCCTATCGGCAGCGAGGTAACTGTCATGTTGCTGTCCCTCCCATAATCTATTGTGATGAAGGGATAGCAACTTCTGTTTAGGTCAAAGCCGGCGATTCGTTGACTTTAGCAATGGTGCGGGGTAAAATCAAGATAAATAACCCCCGGCCAGGGGGGGAGGACGGAGATCGATGCAGAAGATTGTCGTGGTCGGCGCCGTGGCCGCTGGACTGAAAGCGGCAGCCAAAGCCAGGCGTTGCGACCCAACCGCCCAGATCACTGTGGTGGAGAAGGGTAGCCTGATTTCTTATGGCGCTTGCGGGATGCCTTATTATGTTTCCGGCGATGTCGCCGATCTCAATCAATTGCTGTCAACACCGGCAGGAGCCATTCGCAACCCCACTTTTTTTAAAAACGTAAAAAATATCGATGTAATCACCGAAAGTCTGGCTGTCAGAATCGACCGGCAGGCCAAGACGGTGCTGGTGAAACAGGTGGTGACTGGTGCCGAAACGCAGTTGCCGTACGACAAATTGGTTATCGCCACCGGGGCTACCCCGGTTCGGCCCAACTTGCCAGGCATCGGACTGGCCAACATTGTTCAGTTCTGGCACCCGGACGATGCCAGGGCTGTCCGGGGACGGCTGGAAAAGGGGCAGGTCAAGAATGCGGTCATTATCGGCGCCGGCCTTGTTGGCATGGAGATGGCTGAGGCCCTGTCATTGTGGGACGTCAAGGTCACAGTTGTGGAAATGAAAGACCAGGTTTTCCCGGCATTTTTGGATGCCGAGATCGCCGGTTCTGTTGCTAAATATCTGGCAGGAAAAGGCGTCACTGTCCTGACCGGCGAGAAAGTGGAACGGTTTAACGGCGACAATGACGTGCAGGAAGTGGTGACCGATAAGCGGATCATTCCTGCCGATTTAGTGATTCTGTCGGTCGGCGTAAGGCCCAATGTCGAACTGGCTCGGGAGGCCGGGCTGACCATCGGCGGGACTGGCGGCATAGCGGTCAATGAGTATCTCGAAACCAGCGACCCGGATATTTATGCCGGCGGCGATTGTGTGGAAAATGTCCATCGCCTGTCAGGGGCGAAGGTGCTTTTGCCGATGGGCTCCACTGCCAATAAACACGGCCGGATTATCGGCGTCAATCTTTGTGGTGGCCGGGATAAATTTGGCGGTGTGCTGGCAACGGTATTGGTTAAGGTTCTTGACATGAATGTGGGCAAGGTGGGTTTGACCGAAGGGGAGGCCCGCCAGTCCGGATATGAGATTGTGACTGTGTTGACAGGTGGACATGACCGGCCGCACTATATGCCTGAGGCCAAGCTGATAACCGTCAAGCTGATTGCAGACGCTGTCACTCACAAACTGCTGGGCGCTCAGGCCTTCGGCGAGGGCGATGTGGCCAAGCGGATCGATGTGCTGGCTACCGCTATGACGTTTGGCGGAAAGGTCGACGATTTGCTGGATATTGATCTCGGCTACGCTCCACCCTATAGCAGCCCGATCGACAATGCGGTTGTGGCGGCCAACGCACTCTTGAACAAACTGGAAGGGAGCCTAAAGGGGATTTCGCCGCTGGTTGCCAAGGAAAAAATGGCGACAGGGCAGACGGTCTTTCTTGATGTACGGACTCCTGACGAGTGTAAACAAAGCCGCCTCGGCGGCAGCGAGAATATAAAATATATTCCGCTCGGTCAATTGCGCAAACGCCTGGATGAACTCGGCAAGGACGACGAGATTGTCGCCTTTTGCAAGATCAGTCTGCGTGGCTATGAAGCGGCCCTCATCTTGGAAGGGGAAGGGTTTGACAATGTGCGGGTCATGGAGGGCGGCCTCAATGCCTGGCCCTTTGATTGCGAAAAGTAAACAGCTTTCCCTGATAAAAAAGACTGGCTGTGGCTGGTCTTTTTTTCTTTGGATAAAATGTAGAGGGAAGTTGTCATGAAAACCAAATTACTGTCTATGATGTCAAAATAAAAGGTATTTTGGATATTGCTGTCAAACAAAGACGAGATATAAAATATTTTGCTGATCAAAACCTCGTCTGAGAGCCTGATGCCAATCAATTGATTGGAGGCGCCTTGTTTGGAAAAGAAGCGGATTGGACGATATCAGCGTATTCCCTCCCGGTGGGTAAAGGTGATCAATATCTTGGTTATCACCTGCCTTTTCAGTCTGTTTTTCGGGTTGTTTGACTGTTTGGGGCTAGCGGCTCAGCCGGTTCAGACCGAAACCAAAAAGGTTCTTATTTTGCCTTCATACAATTTTAACTACCTCGGGAGCCAATGGTTTCTGCAAGGGGTTTTTGCGGAGTTCGCCGAACACTCGCCATATAAAGTTACCTATTATCACGAAAACCTGCAGTTGTCAGCCCGGTCGTCTGACGAATATTACAATACGATGGCAGAGTCCTTGAAAGTCAAATATTTAACAGAGAAACCTGATCTGATTATTGTTCAATATAAACAAGCTTTGCAATTCATGAGTGCATACGGAACTCAAATTTTCGGCAACGTTCCGGTTGTCTATGCCGGGTTGGAAAGCGAAGACTATCATACAGTCAAGGTGCCGGATCATTACAATGGGATACTAGCTACCTTTTCGGCTAATAAAAACATCGAACTTGTGCTGCACAATCACCCGGCAGTCAAGATGATTTATGTTGTTGGCGGTTCCGGTTCTGTTGAAAAAGATCTGGTAAATAGCGTGATACAATCCGGGCGAGACAGCCGCGTCCCTGTTGAATTTATTGCTCTCAATAATCTGCCTTTTCCCGAATTGCTCGCCCGGATAGACGCAATCAAGGGTGATGCCGCCATTATGTATCAAGCTTTTCAGGTTGATGCGGCAGGCAATGTCTTTGTACCGGCCGAGGTTGCGAAAGAGATTGGTCGTGTCGCCCATGTGCCGGTATACGGCATGCTTGACACCTATGAGGGCAGCGGGATAACGGGTGGATTTCTGATCAGTCAGGAATCCATGGGAAGCAAGGCCGCAGAGATTGGTATCGAGATATTGTTGGGGAAAAGAACAACTGAATCGATGATACAGGTTGAGCCGATAGGCGCATATTGGTTCGACTGGCGGCAGTTGCAGCGTTGGGGGATCGACGAGAACAGGTTGCCGGCAGGGAGTAAGATTGACTTTAAAGAAACTTCGTTCTGGGAGTTGTATAAGTGGCAGATCATTGGCGGGATTTGCCTGGTTGTTTTGCAAGGGCTTTTGATTTGTGGGCTGCTTATCAACCGCATACAGCGAAAACGGATGCAGGCTGCGCTGGAAGAAAGCGAGAAACGCTTTCGTCTGGCGATGGATTTGACTAGTGAGGGTCTATGGGATTGGGATGTCACTACCGATAAAGCCTATTTCAGTCCTGGCTACTACCGGATGCTCGGCTTTGAACCGAATGAATTTCCCATGACCGGCCAGGCATGGTTGGAGAAAGTCCATCCTGACGACCGTGCAAGAGCTCTTAAGCAAAATCAGGACTGTATCGACACCCAAATATCCATTTTTAAGGTTGAATTTCGCATGCGGTCAAAAAGCGGAGAGTGGAGATGGATTCTCGGTCGCGGCGCTGCGGTGAGTAGAGATGACACCGGAAAAGCGCTTCGCATGCTGGGAACACATCTCGATATCACCGAGCGCAAGCTGACCGAGGAGGCCCTGCAAAAGAGCGAAAGCCGCTTTCGCCATGTAGCTGAACACGCGATTGAATGGATATGGGAGGTTGATCAAGAGGGCCTTTATACGTATGCAAGCCCGATGGTTGAGCAACTGCTTGGCTATCAACCTGACGAACTGGTTGGGGAAAAGCACTATTATGACCTGTTCTGCCCAGAGCAACGCGACTATCTCAGGAATTTTGTCGAACAGGCAGTTACCAAAAGAGAGAATATCCACCGTTTTGTGAATCCAAATGTTCACAAGAATGGCTCGGTTGTCATACTGGAAACGAACAGCGGTCCGATCATCGGTGACAATGGCGAACTGCTTGGATACCGGGGATCAGATATTGATATTACAGAACGTAAGCGGTCAGAAGAGGCACTAATCGAAAGCAATGAACGTTATCAGGCACTTGTGAAACAGTCTTCTGAGGCAATTATTGTTTATGAATATGAAACCAGACGGATTCAAGAATCCAACAAGGCCAGTGTGGCTATGTTCGGGTATTCAGAAGAAGAATTGCGTTCCATGACGTTGGAAGACATTATGATTATCAGTGATGACGAACTTGCCCGTTTTGTTCATGCGGCGAAGGAACAAGGCGGATTTCCGGCCGGTGTTGCCCGGTACCGGCATAAGGATGGTCATATTGTTTATGCCGAGCGGTCGGGAACGATGATTCATCATCGCGGGCGGCAACTGACCCTTGTCTCTTATCACGACATTACCGAAGAGCGGAAACTCCAGCGAAAGATTCACCAGGATATCGGGCTGGCAGGTAAGGTGCAAAAGGCAATGTTACCAGGCGACTACCAGGACGATAAGGTATCAATCCGAACCATTTACCAGCCGGCGAATTTCGTGAGCGGCGACTATTTCGGCTATCGCTGGATCATGGGTGGTCAAGTGTTGAACGGGTTCGTCCTTGATGTGACCGGACATGGACTGGCAACAGCATTGCAGACAGCTGCGATCAACGCTGTGCTCAATGATGAACTCGAACGAAATCAAGTTTGGTCATTGAAAAGTCTGACGAGGCTCAATTCGCAGGTAGTGTCCTACCTGCCTGAAGGCTCATTTGCGGCCGTTCTGGCTTTCTCATTTGATTTCCGTACCCGAACGGTAACCTGTATATCAGGTGGGATCAACTATTATCTGTCATCAACAAGCCTTAACAACGGTTGGGTTGGCCTGCCGGGGCGATATCTCGGAATTTCCGAGAAAGCCCGCTTAAGTATGACAACCACTCCGTTTCAGCATGGCGACACCTTCTACTTTCCCACTGACGGTATAGCAGATAGCCTTGACCGCAAGCAACCAATTGATGTGCACAATTTCCAGGAGACGATGGCGATGCTGGAGCAATTGGCAACCGATCGCGCTCTGCAGGATGATTGCTCGGCCCTCTGCCTTCAGATAACCGCATTTAAGGCCTATCCGTTGTATTTTACTGCGTCTGCCGCCGATAAAAATACCATTCGGCTTCGCTGGCTGCATAGTATGGAGACAATAACTGGGGGGAGAAATGCAAAAGTCGATACCGCGGTGGGAGAAGCAGTCATGAATGCATTTCAGTATGGAACAATGGTCCGGGTGAAAATCAATAAGCTCGGTAGCCGTCTGATCATCCGAGTGAAGGATGACGGCCCGGGATTTTCCGGTAATGAGGCGGTGACGAAGGTTCTTGACGCCGGTATAAAAGAGACCTTCAAAGAGGGCCTGTTGCTGGAAAGGGGCCGGGGTATCCCGATCATGCTTTCCTATATGGACAGGGTGATATATAACAGAAGAGGCAATGAAATTATGCTGGTGAAAAGGCTGTAAAAGCCATTGTTGTTGTATATGATAATGTGTCGGGAGGAGAGATTGCCATGAGTCTTAAAGTTGTTGAAATAGAGGGAGTGGTTACCGTTATTCCTTCTTGTGAGATTCGTGATGACGAGGCCATTCGCTTGGAGGAAGCGGCGATGGAGTTCATTGAAAAAGGAAGATATCGATTTTTAGTTGACCTGTCAAATGTAAAATATCTTGATAGTGCTGGCTTGGGTGTTCTCATCAAAATACGAAAAAAAGTGCAATCACAGGGAGGCGACATTGCCATCCGGGGATTAAACGGCATTGTAAAAGAATTATTTGAAATGACAAGTTTGGATCAACTTTTTACCATCGTATAAGATGGTTATGATGAATCGTTTGAAAGCACAGCGTTGATTTGGTCCAAATATCTTCAAGCCTATTGGACATCGAAAAAGGGATGGTTCCAAGGTTTAGCAGTTTTCTAAAAGAAAGGCACTTACCGTTTGGTAAGTGCCTTTGGGTTTGTATGAGGCAAGATAGGGAGGCTGGCCGCACCCCGTCATTTGAGCAGGGCTGGGGATAGGGCCGGCGGGGTCGAAGGTTCAGGATCCAGGGTTATGGCCGCGGAGAGGGTGGTCAGCATCCGCATTTCCGGAGTGTCTTTGACGATATGCATTACGGCGCCGCGAAACTCGGGGATTTCCATCAGCTTTAGGATGGCGGCCCGCATCTCCGGGGACTGGATGTTGTCAGACATGGCTTTGCGCATTTCCGGGGACTGGATATTTTCGGACAAGGCTTTACGCATTTCCGGCGAGCGGAGGGTTTCGGCCATCCGAGCCTTGCCTTCCGGGGATTTGAGATAGACGATGATCTGGTTTCTCAGGGCGGTTTGGACATCTGGGTTACTGACACTGGCCTCGATGACGGTGTTGACCAGCTTCTGATCGACAGCCGACCGGTAACCCAGGATATAGGTATTGAAATAAATAATGGCCATCAGCCATATGCCCAGCAGCAGGACCAGACCTGTCGTCAGTCCGGCTGCCAGCCAGGGGGACAATCGTTGCAGCACGGCGCCATCTCCTTTTATGTTTGCCAATAGACTTTCCCGGAGATGGCGGATTTATACCTTAATTTTCAGTGCTTGAATATCTTTGCCAGCACAATGCCGGCGACAAAACCGCCGATATGGGCCCACCAGGCGATGCCGCCTCCGCTCATGGATAGAGCCATGGCGCCGCTTTGCAGCTGGAGCAGAAACCAAAAAATCAGAAACAGCCAGGCCCGGATCTGGATGATGGGGAAAAGGATGAACAGCGGGATGAGGGTGGAGATCCGCGCCCGGGGATAAAGGAGAAAGTAGGCGCCGAGAACGCCGGAGATGGCGCCGCTGGCGCCGATGGTCGGGATGGTGGTCGTCGGGTCGATAACCAGTTGGGACAGGTTGGCAAGGATGCCGCAGAGGAGATAGAAATAGACAAAGTTGAGACGGCCGAGACAGTCTTCTACACTATGGCCGAAAAGCCAGAGATACCACATATTCCCGATGACGTGCATCCAGCCGCCGTGGAGAAAGAGGTTGCTGATGAGGGGGGTATAGGTGGCGACAGCCAGCGGCGTTTTGGCTAGTTTGGCCATGAAGACGGCAGGCACCAGGCCATAATGGCTGATGAAGGCGGTCAGTGCAGCGTCGCTGAGCAGCAGTTCCTGATAAAAATAGTAGAAGTTGATCGCGATGAGAAGGACGGTCATAAAGGGAAAGTGACGGGAATGAATGTTGTCACGCAATGGAATCACGGCTGGCCTCCATGAGGTTAGTCTACCTATATTATAGCGGATATCAGGCGATTGTGTTCGGTTCGGCCTGTGCGGTCATGAAAAATTTTCCGCCGGATATACTAAGACGGCAATCGACGCCGAAAGGGTGAGGATGATGCGTTTTATTCCCAGTCGGGCTTTTTTTGAGCCGGCGGCGCTGGAATATTCCCGTGGAAAGAAGCTGTATGACCGCCTCAGGGCGATGGAGGTCCCGGTCCAGCTCACCGGGTCGCACAACCGGGTAACGGGGATTCCCGGCAAGACGCCAGGGGAAGCCTACCGGCAAGCCAAAAGGACGCTGGTGGTGGGAGTGCGGAAAACGGCGGATTTCACGCCATGCAAGCCTTCGGCCCATTATCAGTTGCCCCTCAATACCAGTTGCCCGGGGATGTGCGAATATTGTTATCTGGCTACGACGCTGGGCAAACGGCCCTATCTCCGGGTATATGTCAATATGGAAGAGATTCTGGCCAGAGCCGGGGAGTATATGGCTGAGCGCGCCCCGGAGGTCACCGCGTTTGAAGGGGCGGCAACGTCAGACCCGATCCCCACCGAGTATCTGACCGGACTGCTCTATGACACCATCGAGTTTTTCGGCGCCCAGCCGCTGGGCCGCTTCCGGTTTGTAACCAAGTATAGCGATGTCGATAGCCTGCTGACCGCCCGGCACAACGGCCATACCCGCTTCCGTTTTAGTCTGAATGCTGCTGACGTCATCCGGCGCTACGAACATGCCACTCCGCCGCTTGATGAGCGGGTGGCGGCCTCGGCCAGGGTTGCTCAGGCGGGCTATCCGCTTGGATTTATCATTGCACCGATTATTTATTATCCCGACTGGCGGCAAGAATACGGGGAGCTTTTCGCCACTCTGGCGGCCACCCTGCCGGCGGCGGCCCAGCGGGATTTAACCTTTGAGCTCATCACCCACCGCTTTACCAAACGGGCCAAGGCCAACATAACCGCCGTTTTCCCCAAAACTACCCTCCCAATGGCGGAAGAGGAGCGCAAGTTCAAGTTCGGCCAGTTCGGCTACGGCAAGTATGTCTACGGGGCCGAGACCATGGCGGAGATGAAGGCTTTTATGACAGAAGAAATACAGCGGCAGTTTCCTGCCGCCAAAGTGGAGTATTTTGTATAAGGCACAGTCCGGGACAGCCGGACTTCTGGTTGTGCGTTGCTGCCCATCCGGTTTATCGGGCCAGCATGAATACTGACAGCATCAATCCACCGCAGCCATTCCCGGTCCATTGGCCATAACCGAATTCACCGAAGGTCAGCACCCCGGCAAACGGCAGATCACCCACCGCCGCTTTAATCCCTGCCGCCACCTCGTTCATCCTGTCGCCGATGGCGATCGACCGGCCGGCGCAGTGAATCAGGAACAACGCTCCAGGCTCAGCGCCTAGCCTGACTTTGGCCGCCTCGACAACCGAACGTACTGAGTCCACCAGTTCATCAGTTGTGGTCTCCATCAGACAGACGGCGGTATTTTCCGCCAGATCCCTTCCCCCGGACATGCTCAAATCGTCGTTGCCTGTACCGAAATGCCGAATCCAGGTCAGATCGCCTCCTGAGTCGACAATACCCAAAGGATAATGAATGGAAGCAGTTAATAGTTCCGACCCCTTGACCTCACTCAACTGCCTGCCGCTCCATTTGGCGTAAACCTCGAGGGCTGGCTGCCCGTCGATCTCTTTTAGCGTCCGCTTGTTTTCCACCTTTGTGATGACCCCGCGTTTGTCTGTCGCACGGTAGACACCGGTAAAGCAGTTGGCGAAAGGCTTGGCGGTATAAAAGAAAGCCACGACAACCCCGTTTTGGATGATCTGATTGTTGGCATATTGCCGCATCAGGCCCTCCATGGTATTGTCGGCCGAAGTACCGCCGAAGAAGGGCACCCGACCGATGACATCTTCAATTCCTTTTAAATAGGACTCTTCTTCTCCCGGGGGAGCAATCATAAAAAAGAAGGCCGGGACGGCGGACGCCGGATGCTGGGCCATGGCTTCACGGGCCGCACGCTGTCCGGTTTGCCGGGCGCTCCCGTCCTTTTCGCTGCCGGCCACCGTGACCTTCAGCTCGTTATCCGCTAAAATCATAACCGCGCAGACGCCTTCCGCGCCACCGATAAACCCGTCAGGGGTCAGCACCCCGTTGAAGGTGGTACAGCCGACGAGCGGCACATCACCCAGAACACTTTTTATCCCCTGCAGCAGTTCAACCTGGTCGTAGTTCACCGTACCGTACACCACAGCCAACGAAGCGGCCGTCAGTCCCTCCATCGCCTTTTGGGCGGCTTGTTTTCCGGCGTCCAGCCCTGAAGGAACTTGGCTCCAACCCATTTCCGTTCTTAGCATTTGTCTCGCCCCCCATTTTTGTTCTTGTTGGTATATATGCAGCCAGTCCCACATATATGTCAGCAGATCGTTGGCAAAAGAGGAGGGGCGCCACCGCTTGTGACACTAGCGAAGATCAGGGGCAGCAATGAAGCTTCTGCCGCAATAAAAAAGCCTAGAAGCTTGTCTCTAGGCATAGGAACAGTTGAAATTGGAGACGAGGAGCTCTGCAAGGCCGCATTGCAGGCTGTTCTATACTGCTCGTTTGTTTTTTCTATCTGAGTAGTACCGATAGACTTTCGATAGTAACACTGGTAAATTTAGATAGATCTGAAGCCAATTTCGGAATATAGTTACTTCTATGCTCAACTAGTTTCGAAAACAATTGAATGGTTTGTACAGCGGATTCTACGGAAAGACCCTTGTTATCATCTGCTAAGCCAATCAATTGTGTTTGCAGCATACTAAACAGTAATAATAATCTTATATAGCAATCAAAAAATCCTTGTTGCTCTTTTAATGGGAACAAGGTCTGAAAAGCATGATTGACAAGATAGTTTTCCAGAATGTAGCTATATTCTTTCATAAAAGGCAAATAGAATTTATTCAATGAATTCATATATTTTGGTGCCATATCTGCTTCTTGCAAATGACTAAAACCGGGAAAGGCTTGTATCCAATGAAATTCGTGTAAAATATGAATGCGTAAAGCTGTTTTTCCAGGCTCAAATTCTTGCAACAAACTGTCATAGCCAGAAGAAAAAAGCGCCAACAGTTCAGGTATTTTATCAGATTCTTTATTATTTATTGCTTCTTCCACTCTCTGCAAGAATATTCCTAGACCCAACAACCGGTCTTCTAGTGAATAACGCCGGTCTTGCAATATCTGAAGGGCCTGAATGCGAATATTCCAGACCTCCCTACCCCCTTTTTTTACCCATTTATGGTCGTCTGTGTTTATCTTCAAATGAATTAAGTTGCGTACATTTGTGCTTTCTTCTGTCGCCTCCAACATGACCCCGGCTGGATTGAGCAATACGAGCCGGGCCGTCTCGGGACAAGACACAGTTGCTGATTTCTCAAGGATGCCATTCACCTGATTCGTTATCCGGGGATAGGTTGCACAAATATTCGAAAGATAGTCCTCGCCATAGTCAAGCTGAATTTGGCAATACCCTTTTTGATCGAGAAATGGACAGGCTGATTCCGAGAATTTAAGTCGTGCATAAGTTTCAGAAGATGACTGTGAGCGATTGCGGGTCACATATTTCTCTACCAAACCTTTAAACGGGCTTCCTAACTTCTTGTATCTTTTGTAGGTCTTTTCATCAATATCTACATGCCAGTTCCCCCTGCAGCAACTATCCGAGCAATTGGCGGCAACGCAGGAAAATTCCTGCAGGTAGTTGGCGGTGATTACCTTTTGTTTATTCATTACTTCTCTCTCCTTGTTCGGCTGTTCACAGTCTTTCAGAAACCAACATTCAATTTACGACACGTAATTACCTAGTTCCGGTCGATGGGAAAAAATCCTGCCGAGTGACAGGATAAAATGTCAGCAGGACACGGCGACCTAGACAGCAAAAAGACCCCTGCTTTGCGCGGGGGTCATATTATGCGTCCTTAGCCTTGGCTGGAGGTGGAACCCTTGAATAGCGACGAAACCCAGTCCAGTATTTTGTCCAGGAAGGATTTGGGGGCTGGAGTGGCGTCAGCTGTCCCGGTCCACATGTCTGTGACCAGGCCGGCACTCCAGTATTGGTAAGGCAGATAGCAATAGCCTTTGTCACCCCAACTGGTGCCCCAGCTATTGCGGATGATGATCCATTGCTTGGCGTCATCATAGCCCACCGCCAGAACGGCGTGGCCGCCCAGGAGTTCTTCTGTCGTAGTGTTCGGCAGAGGGATAATCCCGGTCTCGGCGGCGGCTTGGCTTTCGAAGGATTGGTAGACCTTGATGCCGACTACAACCGGCTGTTTTTCGGCCAGGGCCGTTTTCAGCATGGTCAGGTCGGTTACGCGGTGGTACTGGCTGATTTTGTACTGTTTGGCGTCGGCAATGGCCAGAGCGGAAGGAGGCTCGGTGAATTTGCCGATGTCGTACAGGTCCTCGGACTCCGGGCATACTCCTATGGTCTGGAGTACCTTCATGCCATCGCGGATATACGCGCCGCTGTCCTCATCTACGGTGCCTTCCAGCAGGCGCTCCTCATAATAGAGAAACAATCGGGACAGGGCGACCCATGGGAGTTTGGCCTGCAAGAGGAGATACTCCCGCAAGCCGGAGACGATGGCATTGGCGGTGCAAGAACCGAGGGTTCCCTGATCGACGACCGGACTGCACTGTGCCCTAAGATCGATGGAAAGGGGCAGTTCCATGGGATGCATAAATGCGGTTGCCCGGAAGATGTGGTCGCGCAGGTCACGCAGGTCAGGCTTTAGTCGGTAAACCCGCCGCGCTAGAAAGCTGCTTTGGTTTTGCAAATACCACATTGCTTTGCCGCGGAGGATATCGCCGCCGGAACCTGCCGGGTCGCCCGCCTTGAGCACCCAGAAGTCCCAACGCTCGACGCTGTTTGCCGGCCCGTATTTACCGTCAGGGAATCCGTTGGGTTCGTAGGGTGGCTGTTCGCCGTCCATGTTATCGGCGGCTTCGGCGTGGGTCAGAAAATGCTGGATATCCAGCGGCAGATTGAATTCTTTACTGATGACGGTCATCACCTGGGCGATGGCTTCGATCTGAAAGTCTGTGGGCGGCTCAGGGCCAAGGTCGGTGGTGGAAACGGCTTCGACGCCGCACAAGGCGCTGATCGCAATCGAACCTGTATTGCGCATATAGGTGTGGTTCAGCAGGGTGCCGAGGTCGTCAACGGTGGCATAGAGTTCGCCGCCGGAATCGACTAAGAGGTGATAGTCGGAGAATGTCTGGTGATAGTGGCCTGCCGTCCAGTGAAGATAAACTTTCAGACAGCCGCCCACGCCGTGTTGTGCTTTTTCGAGCAGCCCGGTTTTTGAATGCTGCAGCAGGGGTCTCAGTTCATGGAAACTAATCTGTCTCATGATTATTCTTACCTCTTTTTGCGTTTTGAGGGAAAATACCGATCGGTTAGGGTATTGCTTCGGTCGAAGGAGGAGTGGGCTGAGCCGCGGTTTCGGAATAGGCACGCCTCGCTAGTTTTGCCAGCATGGCGGTTGATTTTCGCTCGATTAACTCATCGATCACGCTTGGCGGCATGCCGGTTGGGGTGAGCAGGCTAAGATAGGGCTGGATATGCTGGTAGTCCATCTGCTCGGTCCATCGGCTGATTGTCGTCTCCAGGGAGGAAGGAACGATTCTTATATTGCCGCAGGGGGTATAGTTCTTTTCCAGTGTTAAAGCCAGTAATAGCGTCCAGGCGGCTTTGAGGTATACCGGCATGACCAGGGGGCTATAAAGCGAAGGGATCTTGAGCAGGGTATCGGTATTCCAGGCATGGGGCACGATATCGAGAGGATTGCTATAGCTGGTGTATTTGGTGCCGAGGCAGGCATCGGCATATTGGGCAAATTCCCGGTTGCCGATCGCCGGGCTGGCGAAAGACCAGGCATAGATATCCGGCCGCAGCGGCGCATCGGCTTCAGCGGGCCAACGGTCAGATAGCCACAGCGCGAGGGTGGGGGCGAGAGCCCCGCCCAGACTATGGCCGGTGACGTTGAGGATGATTTGCTGGCAGTTTGCAGCGGCGAGATCTTGTAAGAAGGTGAAAAGCGGGGGCAGTTGATCAGGAATGGTCATGCGGTTGAGCAAAAGATCCAGCCCCAGGTTGGTGCCTTTGGCGATGGCGGCGGCACCCGGGGGAGCTCCAGAGAGGTGCTCGGGATCCTGAGGAACAGAGCTCCACTCAATCAGCTGATCCACCGCCAGATCCTGCCACAGCCAGGAAGACAAAGACCGGGTGTTTGTGCCACGGATGATAAGATAATATTCTGCTGGGTTGGCGGCATTTTGGACGATATAGGCTAACGCATCGTCCAGTGCGGAAGCGGTGTGCCAAGCAGGACCCCATACGGTGCGAAATGTTCCGATGTACGGTTCGAGTAGTTCGAGGACAGCCTGGATAGCCGCAGTCGGGTTTTGTTCGGATTCACCGGCATAAGCGCTGAACGATAAGGATAAGGCGATTGCTTCTTGCGGAGCGGTGCGCACAAAAATCACCTGCACTCACTTTTCTGAGACCATATGTTATATAATATGGAAACTCACGGCGTTCAGTGCAGGAAAAAACCCTTGCGTAAGCAAGGGTTTCGCCGTCAAGGGCTATTTATGTTTGTCAGGGGAACAATTATTTGGTGTTGTCGACAGGAGCCTGTTGCGAGCAGCCACCGCGGCCGCCAAAGCCCGGTCCGCCTTGACCAGGTCCGCGGCCCATCATGCCGCCACCCATCATGCCACGGCCGCCCATCATGCCAGGAATGAAGCCCTGCTGCTGACGATATTCCATTCGATCCTTCATCATGGCGGCCCGCTGGTCAGCCTGCCATTGGGTCATATAGCCCCAGGAGACGTATTTTTGCATCATCTGTTTCTGGGTGTCAAGCAGCTGGTTTTGCAGGGGCGCCAATTCCTGTTTCTGTGCTTCGGTCAGAGTGGGGGGCTGATAGCGCCCAGGGACCTGAGTCTGGTCGGGTGTCGCCGCGTACACCAGAGTGCCGGCGAGAATCATTACAACCAAGGCGATGCTGGCAAAGATAGCTGTCTTTTTCATGGGTATTCCTCCTTTTGCTTTCTGATTTTAGTATAGATGAACATTTTGGCAAAAGTATGGCGCAGTTGTAACAAATTTGTGAAATCTCCGGTGGACCAGCCTTGGATTTTCCTTCCGGCGGCAGGTAATGAAAGGCCGGACGCGAAATATATAGTCGCAAGTCTTAATGTGAGAGTGAGTTTCGGTGGGGTGGACGGATGATTCTCGGTATCGGTATCGACATCATTGAAATCGAACGTGTCAGGGCGGCTTTGGAGCGAGAGCGGTTTGCCCAGCGGGTTTTTACCGACGGTGAACAGGCATACTGCGAGGGCCGGGGAGGGCAGCGTTTTGCTTCTTATGCTGCGCGTTTCGCCGGTAAGGAGGCGGTGCTGAAAGCTCTCGGTACCGGTCTGGTCGGCGGCCAGTGGCGCGATATCGAGATTTTGCCTGACGTGCTGGGCGCTCCATCTGTCAACTTATCCGGCTTTTTCCTTGAGCTGGCCCGTCAAAAAGGGGTCGGTGCAATTCATATTTCCCTGACCCACGCGCGGGAATACGCCGCTGCGCAGGTGATTATCTGGGGAGGTGCGGCTGATGAAGGTTGCCACGGCAGCCGAAATGCGGGAGATTGACCGCAAAGCCATTTTTGAGTGTGGGATGCCTGGCGCGGCGCTGATGGAAAGCGCCGGTGGCGAAGTGGCCTGGAAGGTCGGGGAACTGCTCGGCGGTGCGGCGGGTAAAAGGGTCGTGATCTTCGCCGGCAGAGGCAATAACGGCGGCGACGGATTTGTCGTTGCCAGGCGCCTGGCCAATCAGGGAGCAAAGATCAAGCTGTTTTTGCTGGGGACCAAAGAGGCGGTTGCTGGCGACGCCCGCATTTACCTCGATGTGCTGCTTAATACTGGTACCGAGATCATGGAATTGACCAGTGAACGGGACTGGGATAAAGTCAAGATTGCCATCGCATTTGCCGATTGCCTGGTGGATGCCCTTGTCGGCACCGGGTTTCACGGGGAGGCTGACGGCGAGCTGGCCGAACTGATTACTATCATTAATAGTGCGGAAAAACTGGTGGTGGCGATGGATGTGCCTTCTGGCATCGACGCCGATACCGGACAGGTGCGGGGCGTGGCGATAAAGGCTAGCCATACCGTTACCTTTGCTCTGGCCAAGCCGGGCTTGCTTTTTCAGCCAGGGGCCCATCACGCCGGGGTGGTGGCGGTGGCTGATATCGGTATTCCGGCAAGTGTCTTGGCGTCCAGCGATATCAGGCAGAATATGATTACCGCCGGTATGGTGCGCCAGGTGTTGCCTGTGCGGCAGCCCTGGGCTCACAAGGGATCTTGCGGCCGGGTGCTGGTGGTGGCCGGTTCACAGGGATTTACCGGGGCGGCGGCCCTTGCCGCGAATGCTGCGGTGAGGGCAGGGGCCGGACTGGTTACTCTTGGCGTTGCGGCCAGCCTCCAACCGATTATGGCCGGTAAGCTGACCGAAGTGATGACCAGACCGCTGCCGGAGACGGCCTGGGGGGCCCTGGGGCTTGACGCGGCGCCGTATATTCAAAAATTGGTTGAGACCTGCGACGTGCTGGCCATGGGGCCCGGACTGGGAAGGGATGAGGAGGCAGCCGAAGTGGTGCGGGAAACGGTAAGAAGTGCCTGCTGCCCGCTGGTGCTGGACGCCGATGCCTTGAATGCTTTGGTGGGGAACACCGAAATTTTGCTGGAATCAGAAGCGCTGGCGGTGCTCACCCCCCATCCGGGGGAACTGGCCAGGCTGACCGGTCTTGGTGTGGACATAATCAACGCCGACCGTCTCACGGCAGCAAGGGATGCGGCTGGGGAGTGGGGCTGTATTGTAGTATTGAAGGGACCGGGTACAGTGGTGGCTTTTCCCGACGGCGAGGTGTTTATCAATACCACCGGCAACGCCGGCATGGCCACCGGCGGGACGGGCGACGTCCTCACCGGGGTCATCACCGCGCTGATCGCCCAGGGGCTTTCCAGTCATGACGCTGCTGTGGCCGGAGTATATATCCATGGTCTGGCGGGAGACATTGCCGCCAGGCAGGGAATTGTCGGCATGAGCGCCGGCGATCTTCTCCAGGCTATACCGGCCGCCATACACAGTCTGCAGTCCGGCGGCGGCGATTTGTTTACTGATGCTGCCAAACCTTGAATATTTCGGCATAACTTTCTCCAGAATCAGGCATACTTAGCTTATCGGTTCCAGCGGTAATTTTTCCCGGTGTGCAAATATGGGCAAATAGGTATATATATGGCGTTGACATTGGTATATAACTATTCATATAATTAATATATATTATTGTCGGTACCTGAAACGGCGGGGGTGATGACGTGGCCGAATTGAAGCGTATCATGATTAGCATCCCGAATAGCTTACTGCAAGAAGTGGATGGCATTATCGCCATGGAAAAGTTGAGTCGCAGTCAGTTTGTGCGTGAGGCGATGCGCCTGTATATTGAGGAACGCAAGCGGAAGGCCGTGCGGGATATGATGCGTAAGGGATATCAGGAGATGGCCATCATCAATTTGACGTTAGCTGAGGAAGGATTAACCGCCGATGTGGAAGTCTATGAAATGATGCCCACCTTGTTAGTGGAGCGTGAGTAGACATGGTGGTGAAGCGCGGGGACATTTATTATGCCAATCTGAGCCCGGTAGTGGGGTCGGAACAGGGCGGGCACCGGCCGGTGCTGGTGATCCAAAACGATGTCGGCAACAAATACAGCCCTACCGTTATTGTTGCAGCTATCACTTCCCAGATTTCGAAAGCAAAATTGCCGACCCACATCGAAATTAGCGCCAAGCAGTTTAACCTGGATAAGGATTCGGTCATCCTGCTTGAGCAGATGCGGACCATTGATAAACGCCGCTTGAAAGAAAGGGTCACTCATCTGAGTGACGACACCATGGGCAAGGTAGACGAAGCCATTCGGATCAGCCTGGGATTGGTTCAGTTGTAATGATAGGCGGGCTTCTGCCTATTTTTAGTTTGGAGGGGTAGCTTACATAGTGGAGAACGGAATGGTATTTCGACGAAAGTGGGTCGCCCTGGCAGCGGTGCTCGTGTCTTTGGCAGTACTACTCGGCTCTTTTGGCTGCGGCAAACAGCAACCGGAGCCGGTAAAAACGCAAAACCTGGTCGTCAATGTCATCGATATCGGGCAAGGTGACGCCATTCTTATCCGTAGTCCTGAGCAGGTTACCCTGATCGATACCGGTGATGTGGCGACGCGGGACAGACTGGTAAGCTTTCTCAAAAAACAGGGCATTACCGTGGTGGACAACCTGATCATCACTCATCCGCACAGTGACCATCTCGGCGGGGCAGCAGCCGTGCTGGAACAGTTTGCCGTCAAACATATCTATGACAGCGGTCAGACGACGACCAGCGCCCTTTATCGCAACTACCTGTCGCTGATCCAGAAAAAGAACATCCCCTTCACCGTTCTTGCCGCCGGCAGTCGTCTCGATATTGGCGGCGGGGCGGTTCTCAGCATTTTTGGACCAGAGAGCCCGTTTATCACCGGCAGTGATTCGGATCTTAACAATAATTCAGTGGTTGCCAAGCTGACCTACGGCAGCTTTGCCATGCTGCTGCCGGGAGACGCTGAACTGGAAGCCGAGGGACGTCTGCTGAAACGGTTTGGCGGCGAACTGAAAAGCCAGGTGCTGAAAAGCGGCCATCATGGCAGCCATACTTCGTCGTCCCTTCCTTTTCTCAAGGCGGTGAGCCCGGAGGTGGTCATTGTTTCCGACGGACTCAATAACGAGTATCATCATCCCCACCCCTCAACCCTGCGCAAATATGGCGACCTCGGCATTAAGGTTTACCGGACCGACAGTGACGGTACGGTAACGGTTGTCAGTGATGGGAAGACCTATACCGTGACAAAGGAGCGGCAATGATATGCTTGTCAAGGCGGTAGTAGACCGGCTTGAGGGAGATAAGGCGGTGTTGTTGCTTGGCGAAGACGAGACCGCTGCGGTCTGGCCCCGCCAAGGGTTGCCGCCCGGAGTGCGGGAAGGCGATATCCTGGCTGTCGATTTGTGCCGGGATGAGGCGGCCACCCGTCAAGCCCGCGCCATGGCGGAAGATCTCCTCCGACAATTGACCCACAAGGAAGAGAAATAGGCGAGTCCTTTTATTCATGCGAAGAAAGGGTAACCGGCGGCCCTGTTGCTGCATGTCGGTATCCCATAATTTACACATACGCAACATAACATTCCGACAAAAGTCCTGCAGGAAATTGACTGTATAGCGCGAAGTGTAACATAACACGTCACAAAAGGAGGTGTTGGGGTGCGCCGCGCTATTTGTTTTGCCTTCATTTCCCTGGTTCTGCTGCTGTCGCCGGTAGCTATGGCTGGGCCTGTATACGCAGACGCTAAACCTGTCGCGACTATACCTGTCCTCAGGACTGACTCGACAGTCGCTAAGCCTGATGCCGTGCCGGCAGTACCGGCTGTCCAGCAACTGACACAGTTTCGCTGGGCTACCCACACAGATGCCACGACGGGGGCGAGCAGTCTTCGCCTGGTTTTCGACGTATCCGGACCGGTGGACGTGGATGGCTCGCTTTCCTCGACACCTACACCGCGACTGATGGTCACTGTGAAAGGTGCTCAGCCGGGCAAAGTCAGCGACTCTGCCAATCTTGACGGGAAAATTGCCGATAGTGTGAGTATCTACGCCGTGGATGGGCAGAATACCAAGATAGCGGTAGACTTGCCTCTGATGGTGGATGAGGGCGACTACCGGGTCTTTACCCTGCCGCCTGATGCGAGCGCCGGCAAGCCTTTCCGGGTGGTGGTGGATATCAACAAGCCGCTGCCGCCGGTAGTGTTTAACTTCACTTCCGGACTGAAAGGTAAGGTTATCACGATTGACCCTGGCCACGGTGGCAGTGATCCTGGCGCCATTGGTCTTGCCAGAATTCAGGAAAAGACGGTCACTCTGGCGGTGTCGCTTAAAGTGAAGGCGCTGCTGGAAAAAGCCGGAGCCAAGGTGCTGATGACCCGGGATACCGACATTGATGTCTTTGGACCGAATTCTTCGGCGGTCGACGAACTCAAGGCCCGTACGACAGTTGCCAATGCTCGTAAGGCTGATATTTTCCTCAGTATTCATGCCAACTCGTTTGTCAATCGGACGGTAGGCGGAACTGCTACTTACTATTATCAGAAGAGCCAGTATGATTCTTTGTTGGCCCAGTGCATTCAGGCCGGAGTGGTTCAGACTGCCGGTTTGAGTAATCGCGGCTCTTTCCCGGCCAATTTCTATGTGATCAAGCGCACGTTGATGCCGGCGTCGCTGCTGGAAATGGGCTTCCTGTCCAATCCGGACGAGGAAAAATTGCTGAATGATCCGGTGTTTCAACAAAAGGTAGCCCAGGGTATTGTTCAGGGTATGGACCGGTTTTTCACCCTGGCGGCCCAAGGAGGAGGTGACCGGTAGTGGCGGATCAAATGAAAAAAATACTGTTGGTGGCCCTGCTGGCGCTGACCACTTTGGCAGCCGGCTGCTCTCCGACCACCCCGTCTACGGCTCCGCCGGGAACGGAAGCTGATAAAGAACAGGCCGCTTCGTTGGCACCGGGCACAGCCGACACCATGCGGCTCACCGTTTACTACGCGACCGCTGACGCCATGTATCTGGCGCCTGAAGTGCGTGTGGTGCCCAAGACCCCCCACCCAGCCCAAAGCGCGCTGGAACTCCTGCTTCAGGACCCGAAAGGCCATGGTCTGGTAAAGGTCTTGCCTGAGGGGACCAAGGTGCGGGGTATTACCATCAAGGATCATGTCGCTTTTGTCGATTTTAACGACAAGCTGATAAAAAATAACGGTGGCGGGTCGGCCAGTGAAATATTAACGGTCGGCGCCATCGTCAACACCCTGACCGAATTCCCGGAAATCCACAAGGTCCAGATCATGGTGGAGGGGAAAAAGGTCGACACTTTGTCTGGCCATATGGATACCAGCGAACCGCTGAGCCGGTCGGAACAGATTGTCAGAAAATCCTTGTAAGATTGAAAAAGACAGCCGCGATTTCGCGGCTGTCTTTTATTTGTAGTGTTGATTTTCAAAGTATTTGCACTAAACAAAGGGTCGAATCAACTGTCGTCGTCGCTGTCGTCGCCGCCCAGCAGGCTGCCGAGGCCGCCGAGGACGGTTCCCCCCAAGACGGTTTTCCCGATGATGTTGCTGTCGTCTCTGCCCCCGCCGTGCTGGGGTGCGGCAGCCAGCATCCGTCCGGCCAGCCGGGAAAATGGCAGGGATTGCAGCCAGATTTTGCCGGGTCCCCGCAGTACAGCGAAGAACAGGCCTTCGCCGCCGAAGAGGGCGGATTTAATATTGCCGGCCTGTTCGATGTCGAATTGGACGGTGGGCTCGATGGCTACGACACAGCCGGTATTGACATGGACGACTTCGCCAGGCTGGAGCTGGCGCTCGACAATGGTGCCGCCGGCATGCAGGAAGACATGACCGTCACCCTCCAATTTTTGCATGATGAAGCCATCGCCGCCGAATAGACCGGTCAGGATTTTCCTTTGAAAAAAAACGCCGATGGAAACGCCTTTGGCGGCGCAGAGAAAGCTGTCTTTCTGGCAAATCAGGGTACCGCCCACCTGGGGCAAGTGAACCGGGATGATGTTTCCGGGATAAGGGGCAGCAAAAGCGACCTTCCCTTTGCCTGAACCCTGCTGGGTGAAAACGGTAATAAACATGCTTTCGCCGGACAGTACCCGCTTGCCGGCTACCAGGAGCTTATCGAAGAAGCCGCTGCTTTTGGCCGAGCCGTCGCCGAAAAGGGTGTCCATCTGAACGGTGGCGTCTTTGTACATCAGGGCGCCGGCTTCGGCGACAACGCTCTCTCCGGAGTCCAGTTCAACTTCGACGAACTGCATTTCTGAACCGAGGATCTTATAGTCAATGACGTCAGAATAACTCAAGATCATTCACTCCTTCAACATATTCCTGGCACAAACGTTCGCGATATGCCGGGATTTTCCTGCAGAAAAAGAAGGCCCTGTGGGGGAAAGAGCAATCGTTCCGGCGCAGGCTGCGATTTACAGTGCATTCAGATAGAGTCGCGGCACCCTGGCACTGACGGCGCAAACCAGCTCGTAATTGATGGTGCCGACGAGGTCGGCCAGCTCGGTCACGGTGATTTCTGCTGCTCCCTGCCGCCCGAAAAGCACGGCCTCGTCGCCGATGGCGGCGTCGCAGACCGGACCGAGGTCAACCATCAACTGGTCCATGCAAACCCGTCCGACCACCGGTCGGCGCCGGCCGCCGATCAGCACGTGGGCCTTGTTGGATAACAAGCGGCTGTAGCCGTCGGCGTAGCCGAGCGGCAGGGTGGCGATATAGGTTTGCCGATCAGTGGTATAGGTGCAGCCATAACTGATGTCGGTACCGGCCGGAACCTGTTTGATGTAAACAATGCGGCTTTTGAGGCTCATTGCTGGCCGCAGGTCCAAGGTATGGTGCATTTCGTTTGAAGGGGGCAGGCCATAGAGGATGATGCCAGGCCTGACGGTGTTGAAATGGCCTGCCGGCAGGTCGATGATGGTGGCGCTGTTGGCGGCAGATAAATAGGGGAGGCTGGAGGCCTGGTCGACTGCGGTTTGAAAGAGGGTAAGCTGGCCGGCGGCGCAGGTTTTGTCGCTGGCGTCGGCCATGGCTAGGTGGGTGAACATACCCACCGGCTCGATGCCGGACATGGTGGCGGTGTGACCGAGGAGGCCGGCCAGATGGTCGGGGGTGACACCGATTCGCCCCATGCCGGTATCGACTTTTAGGATGATCTGAGCCCGGCGGCCCCTGGCGCGGGCGGCTCCGTCGAGAGCCCTGAGGCCCTCCGGGGCGCAGGTGGTGGCGATCAGATTATGCTGCACCAGAAAGTCGGCTTGCTCGGGCAGGGTCAGTCCCAACACGAAAATGGGCACAGTAACGCCGGCCTCCCGAAGTTCGGCGCCCTCCTCCGGCAAAGCCACCGCCAGGCAGTCGGCTCCCGCCTGCAAGGCCGTCCGGCTCACCGGTCGGGCGCCATGACCGTAGGCGTTGGCTTTGACCACGGCGACAAGCTTGGTTTTCGGGCCGATTGTGGCTCTGATTTGACCGATGTTGTGGCGGATGGCCGCCAGGTCGATTTCAGCTACTGTTGGTCGTATCATACTGTCTTCTCCGTCTCCGTCGATATTGGGGAAGCCCCCTCTATTTTGTCCACTTCATAGGCTCCCCCTGATAAAACGGTTAATACATGTCTTAAACGCCAAGCAGGGATAATCCTCCGCCGATACAACTTTTTTTACCGCCGTGGTATACTAGCAGTGCAGGAAATGCCAGGATCAGGCAGAAATTAACACAGGAAAAGTTTTTATACGGTAGGTGGCTATGAAGCTAAAAGATGTTGGTGAATTTGGCCTGATCGATTTGATCAAAGAAGATACCATTGTCGATCCGACCGATGTGGTGGTGGGGATTGGCGATGACGCCGCGGTCTATGCGCCAAGTGCAGGAAAGTATGAACTCTTGACCACCGATATGCTGGTGGAAAATGTCCATTTCGATCTGTCCAAAACTTCAGCCTGGCAGCTCGGTTACCGGGCCATCGCCGTGAACCTGAGCGATATTGCGGCCATGGGCGGCCGTCCGCGCCATGCTGTGGTGTCCATTGCTCTGCCGCCCCATCTGACGGTGGACTTTGTTGTTGATTTATACAAAGGGATGAAGGAACTCTGCCGGGAATTCGCAGTAAATATCATCGGCGGCGACACGGTGTCCAGTCCCCACGGGCTGGTGATCAATATCGGCGTGGTGGGCGAGGCCGAACCGGAGAACCTTCTCCGGCGTAACGGCGCACGGCCCGGCGATCTGGTGGTGGTTACCGGGACGCTGGGTGACTCGGCCTGCGGCTTGGAGCTCTTGTTTCGGCAAGGGTGGGAAGACTTCGCGTTTGCCTGGCCGCTGGTTACCGCCCATCTGACCCCCCGGCCCCAGGTTGCGATCGGGCACACCCTGGCGGGCTTCGGAGCGACCAGCGCCGATGATATCAGCGACGGTCTGGCCAGTGAGGCCCATGAGCTGGCGCGGGCCAGCAAGGTAGGGTTGCGGCTGTTCGCTGATAAGATACCCCTTTCGCCGGAAATCATCAAGGCTGGTCGCCATCTGGGCAAAAAGCCGCTTGATTATGCCCTTTTCGGCGGCGAGGATTTTCAATTGGTATTTACCATCGCTGCTGCCGGCTTTGCCGCTTTGCCGCAGGCGGAGGTTGGGTTTACTGCGGTGGGTGAGGTAACGGTCGGGCAGGGGGTCGTGCTGGTGGATGCCGCCGGTGTGAGCTCTGAGCTGGAACCAAAGGGCTATAACCATTTCCGCTAGGAGGAAACTATGCTGGCAGTGACAACAAATACCCCGGACGCGACCCATGCCTTTGGCCGAACGCTTGCTGCCAGGTTGTCGCCGGGGGATGTTATTTTTTTGACAGGAGACCTTGGGGCAGGCAAGACGCTACTGGTGCAGGGGATTGCCGCAGGTCTTGGCTTTGGTGAAAGGGTGACCAGCCCGACGTTTACCATTATGCACATTTACGAGGGTGGCCGTCTGACGGTGTATCATTTTGACTTGTACCGTTTGGACCGGCCGGAGCAGCTTGACGATATCGGTTTTGAAGAATACAAAAATCCAGATGGGGTGGCGGTCATCGAATGGGCGGACAAGTTTACCGCTGAGATGCCTGACGCCGGACTTTGGATTACGCTGAAGCCGGGCCCTGATGCGGCAGAACGGGTGATTACCCTGGAACCGAAAGGTGCCCGCTATGTGGCGCTGTGCGAGGAGTTGAAACAGGTTGCCGATTCTAGCTTTAGACACGGCCACGCTGGTATCTAGCGTGGCGCTGGCCAGCCGCGACAGGCTGCTGGCAGAGCTTACCCTTCAGACGAGAAAAACCCATTCCGAGCAATTAATGCCTCATGTTGAACAATTATTGGCGTTGGCTGAGCTTTCCAAGGAGTCGATCGAGGCCGTCGCCGTCAGTATCGGGCCTGGTTCTTTCACCGGCCTCAGAATCGGCTTGGCCACTGCAAAGGCGCTGGCTTACGCGCTGCATGTGCCGCTGGTCGGGGTGCCGACCCTGGAGGCGATGGCCTTTGGTTGCCCGGTGCCGGGTGCGATGCTTGCCCCGACGCTGGACGCCCAGAAAGGCAATTTATACTTGGGCCAGTACCGCTGGCAGGCGAGCGGACTGCAGCAAATCGCCCCACCCCGGGTGGTGGAACACGGCGCTGCATTTGCCGAATTGGCGGCCTTAGGGGAACCGGTGGTTATCTTCGGCGAGGCGCTGGGGCTTTATTCTGCCGCCTTGGGGCAATCAGGCGGGCTGGTGGCGGCCGAACCGCATGTCGCAATGCCGCGGGCTGCCAGTGTGGCTTTTTTGGGTTGGCGGCTGCTGGACGGCGGTCAGCAGCATGATGTGATGACCCTTGAACCTTTATATATCAGACGGGCGGAAGCCGAAGAACTGTGGGAACAGCGCCAGGGCGGATGCCGATGAAGATGGTCATTCGCAAAATGGAATTGACCGATATTGACAGGGTTGTGATTGTCGAACAGCAATCTTTTGCCGTGCCCTGGTCGCGGGCGGCGTTTGAGACCGAGCTTGACGATAACAACCTGGCCCATTATTTTGTTGCCGAGCTGGACGGAGTGGTGGCTGGCTACGGCGGCATCTGGATCATTCTGGATGAGGCGCATGTGACCAATATCGCCATCATGCCCGAACACCGCCGCAAAGGTCTTGGCGAAAAGCTGGTGGCAGGGCTTTTGGATTTTGCCAAGAATAATGGTGCGACCTGCATGACCCTGGAAGTAAGGCGGTCCAATGGGGAAGCGCAGCGTCTGTACCGCCGCCTGGGGTTTGTACCGCGGGGGCTTCGCCGTCAGTACTATACTGACACCCAGGAAGACGCCCTGATCATGTGGCGGGATGAGATCTAAACAGCAAAAAAAATGCCACTCTCGTGGCATGAGGGTGATTGCAATATACCATATGTTTTTGCTGTGGCAAGTGTTACGGTTGGGCGGGCCTGGATGTCGGCCAGACAGAGATGTTTCACATTCTCGGGCGGCTTCCTATGCCCGATTTTTCATTGCTTTGCCTTTGACTAGTAAGAATGGAGGGCGACGATTTGGCCTTGATACTCGGATTAGAAACTAGCTGTGACGAAACTTCGGCGGCGGTGGTGGCCGACGGGCGGACCATTCTGTCCAACGTCATCTCCTCCCAAATTGATGTTCACCAGAAGTACGGCGGGGTGGTGCCGGAAATCGCCTCCCGCAAACATATCGAAAATGTTATTCCGGTTGTGCATCAGGCACTTGCCGAGGCCGGGGCACGCCTGGAGGATGTCGCCGCCATCGGCGTGACTTACGGACCGGGTCTTGTTGGAGCGCTGCTCGTTGGAGTCGCGGCGGCCAAGGGATTGGCGTTTGCCGCCGGCAAGAACCTTGTGGGTGTCAATCATCTGGAAGGACATATTTTTGCCAACTTTTTAGCCCATCCGGAACTGGAACCGCCGTTTATCGCTCTGATCGTATCTGGGGGGCATACTTCTTTGGTGCTTATTGCTGGCTATAACGATTTTGTGCTGCTGGGCGAGACCAGAGACGACGCAGCCGGAGAAGCCTTTGACAAAATCGCCAGAGTAATGGGTCTGCCCTATCCTGGCGGCCCATATATCGACAAGCTGGCTGCCGCGGGTGATGCGGCGGCGATTCATTTTCCGCGGGCGCTGGTTGGGGATAACTATGAGTTTAGTTTCAGCGGCCTCAAGTCGGCGGTTCTCAACTATCTCAACAATGCCCGGCAGCGCGGCGACGGGGTCAGTGACGCCGATGTCGCCGCCAGTTTTCAGGCCGCGGTGGTCGATGCTCTTGTCGCGAAAACCGTTCAGGCGGCATTGCAGTCTGGTGTGGATAAAGTGGTTGTGGCCGGTGGCGTTGCTGCTAATTCCCGCTTGCGATCAGAGCTTGGCGCAAGCTGCGCGGCAAAAGGGCTGGCGCTGTTTTTCCCGCCGCCCCTCCTTTGTACCGACAATGCAGCGATGATCGCTTGCCGGGCCTATTATCAGTACCTGGCAGGGGATTTTGCCACTCTGCGGCTGAATGCCATCCCTGCTCTAAAGTTGGGGAAAAAGAACAATTAGTGTGGAAAAATAGTCGGGAGACAATTGTGGATAGTGTTGATTATCTAGCCAAAAGCGCGTAAAACCGCCTAATTTCTTGTGGATAACCCTGTGGACAGTGTGGATAACTTTTGGATAACCGGTGTCTTATGCCGATATAATTGTTATTTATGGTGGACGTGGATGGCCTAAGTCGGGGTGTGTCAATGATATATAGTGCTATTTAGCAGCTATGGCGAATATATTGCCGATAACTTCATTTCACCATGTTTTTCGTGCTTTTTGCGGTGGCCAGTTAACCAAGGCTGTCATAAGCCGACCCTTTTCCGCCTCGCTTTTTATCAGGCTATGTTTTGTGTCCCGATGGGGCGGATTTTTATCTCCCTGGAATTTTCTTTGATCCGCCAGACGAGGACCTGCGGGGCAACTAAACCGATATTTTGGCGTGTGCAGGGCGAAAAATCTGCGTTTTGTAAATTAAGACCTCGTCACAAGGAATTTTTTATCACCAGGCAGAATACTATCAAACTTATACAGGACGCTGGAGGAATCAATGGGGATTGTTGCTGATGTATGCCGCAAAATTACGGTGTTGACCCCGGCACAAGTTGAAACGTTAGACTTTAGTGCAAGCATAGTGCAGATGGTGGCCGACTTGGCCCACGCCCAGGTGACGATTTATGCCCGGGCGAGGGAAGAGAACTTCCTGGTGATTGTTGCTCAAGCCAAGCCGAACACCAGCTTTATACAATATAAACCCAATCTGCTTGGCGCTACGGTCAATGCCGCCGAAGAACCGTTGATCTGGCGAACCATCACCGCCGGCGAGAATATCACCGGTCAGCGGGAATGGGCCTTGGGGATGGAAGCGCTGTCCATGCAGACTTTTCCGCTCTATGATGCCCAGCAGGAAGTTATCGCGGTGGTCAGTTTTGAATTCAGCATCGAGGAAGCGGCAGCCGGCGATCATGCCATTGTTGTCGAGACGGCCTATATGTTGCTTACTTCGCCCCGGGGTGCCACTGCGGAGACAATTTACCGGCCCCTCACCACCCGGGAGGGCATTATCATTGTTGACGAGCGCGGCGAGATCGTCTTCGCCAATGCAGCGGCCAACAGCATCTATAAGATATTCGGCCTGGGGAGGATTATTGGCCGGCGGATTTATGAACGCCAGGTGAATATCCGTCTCGCCCAAAAGGCTGCCAATACCCGTCAGCCCCAAGAGGCTGAGATGGAAATCGGCAATATCGTGCTTGCCCAGCGGGCCATTCCCATCGTTCGGGGCAACCAGACACTACGCACCATTATCATCGTGGCCGATATCACTGAGATTAAGAAAAAAGAGAAAGAGCTGCTGGTCAAGTCGGCTGTTATCCAGGAAATCCATCACCGGGTAAAAAATAATCTCCAGACCATCGCCAGCCTGCTTCGCTTACAGGCGCGCCGCACCAAGTCCGATGAGGTCAAGGCCGCCCTGCGCGAAAGTGTAAACCGGATTTTGAGCATTTCGGTGGTTCACGAGTTTCTTTCCCAACAAGACGCCGAGTTTATCGATGTCGCCGAAGTGGCCAAAAATATTCTCGATCTGGTGATCCAAAATATGCTGGAGCCGGATTTTAATATTCAAACCCTTTTCAACGGTCAAAAGATGGTGCTGCCTTCAGACGCAGCGATCAGTCTGGCCCTGGTAATCAACGAACTGATCCAAAATTCGATTGAACACGGTTTTGTCGGTCGGCGCGAGGGGGTAATCGGTGTCGACATGAGTACCCGCAAAGATGCCTACCAGATTGAGATCTGGGATGACGGTATCGGGTTGCCGCCGGATTTCAACCAGGCGCAATCGAACAGTCTGGGGCTGCAGATCAGCCGAACGCTGATTGAACACGACCTGGGCGGCGAGTTCCGGTTGTATTCCGAAGGGGGCACTCATGCCTGCATCACCATTCCCCGCAGTAAGGAGGAAGGATAATTATGCAAACACTTAGAATCGTCGTTGCTGACAATGAATCGATTATCCGTATGGATCTGAAAGAACTGCTGGAAGAGGCCGGACATACTGTGGTGGGAGAAGCCGCCGACGGAGTCAAGGCCATTGAATTGACCCGCAAACATAAGCCCGATCTGGTGATCATGGATATCAAAATGCCGGAAATGGACGGCATTGCAGCCGCTAAAATTATTTCGGCGGAAAAAATCGCCCCGGTTCTCTTACTCACTGCTTTCAGCCAGAAAGAGATTGTCGAGAAGGCTAAGGATTCGGGTGTGCTGGCCTATCTGGTCAAACCGGTAAAAGAGGCCAATCTTTTTCCGGCCATCGAAATTGCTTTGTCGCGATTCCAGGAATTCGCCGAACTGGGGCGGGAACTGGAAGATGTAAAGAATTCACTCGAAACCCGCAAGATGCTGGATCGGGCAAAGGGCATTCTGATGGATGCCTATAACCTGAGTGAAAACGAAGCCTATCGCCGCATCCAGCAGTACAGCATGGCCAAACGCAAATCCATCCGTGAGGTGGCGGAGTCGATTGTAGCGGCCGCTGTCAAGAAAAAATAGATTGGTCCATTCAGAGGAGAAATGCCGAATGGCTGTTCGCCGTTATCAACGTTATCCTGTCAGTGGAAAAAATTCGCTGCGCTTTTGGCCAGATGCCGTCAGTCCGCTGCGCGTCGTCTGGAATTTTTTCATCCTTTCTCTATGCCGGATTTCGCCGTCCTTTGTGTTGAAAAATGCTTTATACCGTATGCTCGGCGTTCAAGTCGGCGAAAATGCGTCAGTAGGCCTGATGGTTATGCTGGACGTTTTTTTTCCGGAAGAAGTGGAGATCGGTGCGAATGTAATTATTGGCTACAATACCACCGTGCTGGGCCATGAGTTTTTACGGGACGAGTGGCGAAAAGGCAAAGTGGTTATCGAAAAAGACGTGGTGATCGGCGCCAATTGCACCTTATTGCCTGGGGTGATCGTCGGCGAGGGGGCAGTTGTTTCGGCCATGTCCCTCATCAACAGCGATATTCCGCCGCATTCTTTCTATGGAGGCGTGCCGGCCCGCAACCTCAAGGCGGGGGAAGTATGAGGATTTTTTCCGCCCGATGGTTTTTGATTGCCTTGGTTTGCGTCAATCTTGTCGGAACGGTCTGGGGCGTGCTTTGGTATTGGGAACAACTGCAGGAGACCCCCTGGTATTTGTTGCCTGTTGTGCCTGATTCGCCGCTGCATGCAATGCTGTTCGGCATTTTCATTTTTTGGCTGCTGGCAAATAATGCGTCGCTCTGGACGCCCTGGCGCTCCTTTATTGCCTGGGCCGGCGCGCTGGGGGTCGTGAAATACGGCCTATGGACGACGGTGATTCTCAGCCAATATCTGTTGGCGCCAGGCAGCTATCCTGTGGCGCAGGACTGGATGCTGTACGCCAGTCACGGCGGCATGGCCCTGCAGGGGCTGGTGTATATGGACAAGCTGCCCCAAAAAGCCGCGCCGGCGGCTTGGGCTCTGCTCTGGTTTGCTCTGAACGATTTTTGCGACTATGTCTTGATGACCCATCCCCGGCTGCCGCTTCCTGATCAGGTGGCGGTGGCGGGGTGGACAGGCATTACGCTGACGGTGCTGGTAGCCTTGCTGGCCCTCAAAACTTTATGGCGGAAAGACGAAGCAGTGGGATGATGATCCTGTTGCTTCCTCTTTTTTTCATAAGGCAATATGTTGTTCCCGGACAGACGCTAGTATAAAATGACCATTCCCAGTAAAAAATACCAAAAATACGACCCTTTATCTAATGAGTGCAAAAAAAATAAAAAATATTTCCGATTTTCCGCGGCAATACCCTTGATTTTTGGTGCTAAATTATATATCATAATTTATGGAATTAGCACTCGTCATTAGTGAGTGCTAACAATAAACTAATTACATAGGCTAAGGATAAAAGGAGGTTATTGTACATGATCAAGCCGTTAGGCGACAGGGTAGTCATCAAACCCCTGGAAAGAGAAGAAAAAACCAAGAGTGGTATTGTCCTCCCGGACACTGCCAAGGAAAAGCCCCAGGAAGGCAGAATCGTTGCCGTGGGAACCGGTAAAGTGCTGGACAACGGTACGCGGATCGCGCTGGATGTCAAAGAAGGCGACAAGGTTATTTTCTCGAAATACGCCGGAACCGAAGTCAAAATCGATGGTCAGGACTATCTCATTCTCAGTGAGCGCGACGTTCTGGCAATTGTAGAATAATAAAGGAGGAACCGATAAATGGCGAAGCAGATTATTTTTGACGAAGAAGCCCGCCGGGCGCTGGAAAGAGGCGTCAATGCGCTGGCTAACGCAGTAAAAGTGACCCTGGGACCTAAAGGCCGTAATGTCGTCCTTGACAAAAAATTTGGCGCACCGACCATCACCAATGACGGTGTTACCATCGCCCGCGATATCGATCTGGAAGACCCGTTTGAAAATATGGGCGCACAGCTTGTTAAAGAAGTTGCTACCAAAACCAATGATGTTGCCGGTGACGGCACCACCACCGCAACCTTGCTGGCTCAGGCCATGATCCGCGAAGGTATGCGCAACGTAGCTGCCGGCGCCAATCCGATGATCCTGAAAAAGGGCATTGAAAAAGCGGTTGCCGCGGTTGTAGAAGAAATCAAAAAAAGCGCCAAGAAAGTCGAGACCAAAGACGCTATCGCCCAGGTCGCTTCGATTTCGGCAGCAGACGAAGAAATCGGCAAACTGATTGCCGAAGCCATGGACAAAGTCGGCAAAGACGGCGTCATTACTGTGGAAGAGTCCAAAACCATGGGCACCGAGCTGGAAGTGGTTGAAGGCATGCAGTTCGACCGCGGTTATATTTCGCCGTACATGATCACCGATACCGATAAAATGGAAGCCGTCCTGAACGATCCTTACATCCTGATCACCGACCGCAAAATCGGCGCTATTGCCGACCTGCTGCCGGTATTGGAAAAAGTCGTTCAACAGGGCAAAGAACTGCTGATCATCGCCGAAGATGTAGAAGGCGAAGCACTGGCGACCTTGGTTGTCAATAAACTGCGCGGCACTTTCCGGGCCGTGGCTGTCAAAGCACCTGGTTTCGGCGATCGCCGCAAAGCCATGCTGGAAGACATCGCCACCCTGACTGGCGGCAATGTGATTACCGAAGAACTCGGCCGTAAACTGGACGGTGTGGAAATCGCCGACCTCGGTCGCGCCCGCCAAGTGCGGATTTCGAAAGAAGAGACCACCATTGTTGAAGGCGCTGGTCCTGCCGATGCTATCAAAGCCCGCGTCGGCCAGATCAAAGCCCAGATCGAAGAGTCGACTTCCGACTTCGACAAAGAAAAACTGCAAGAGCGTCTGGCTAAATTGGCTGGCGGCGTAGCAGTTATCAAAGTCGGTGCTGCTACCGAAGTCGAACTGAAAGAAAAGAAACACCGCATCGAAGATGCGCTGAATGCAACCCGCGCCGCTGTAGAAGAGGGCATCGTTCCTGGCGGCGGCACCACCTTCATCGACGCTCTGCCGATCCTCGACGGCGTGACCGGTGTCGGCGACGAAAAAACCGGTGTGGCTATTGTTCGCCGTGCGATCGAAGAACCTGTTCGTCAGATCGCCAATAACGCCGGTCTTGAAGGTTCGGTCGTGGTTGAGAATGTTAAAAAAGCCGGCAAGGGTATTGGTTTCAACGCCCTGACTGAGCAATATGTTGACATGATCGGCGCCGGGATCGTTGATCCGGCCAAAGTAACCCGCTCGGCGCTGCAAAACGCAGCCAGCATCGCAGCCATGGTCCTCACTACCGAAACCTTGATCGCTGATAAACCGGAAAAAGACGCCGGCGGCGGAATGCCTGGCGGCATGGGCGGCATGGGCGGTATGGGCGGCATGGGTGGTATGGGCGGCATGATGTAATAAAGAGCCGAAAACCCTTGATTTCCAAGGGTTTTGACTCTCGACATCCGTCGGTGGCCATATTTTGACCACACAGTAGTTTTTTAAAAGAGGCTTCTTATTAGTTCGCTGAACTTTTGGGAAGCCTCTTTTTTATTTTCGTAGTGACAGGTAAGGATATCTTGTAGGTGGTCTTGTAATCGCAATGAACCAGGCGCTCCATAATCTCTACCAGACCGACGCCAGCCTCGACCCCAAGCGAAGTGTGGGCATGACGTAAGGGGTAAATGAAAATGAACTACAACTATTCTTAGACGACGTAGCATTTTGCTGGATATGGAGGGAGAGGTCCCTGTATAATGGGGGTAAAGAGGTGATTGCTATGAAGGTAGTGGCATTCAATGGAAGCCCGCGTCCGGATGGAAATACTGCAGCAATTATAAAACTCGTCTTCGGCGAATTAGAGAAGAGTGGGATTCAAACAGAGCTCGTGCAGGTCGGTGGGACTTCAGTGCGGGGGTGCACATCCTGTTACTTTTGTCATAACAATAAGTCGCAATTTTGCGCTGTGAAAAGCGACCCGCTCAATGAATGGATCGAAAAAATTATGGAGGCCGATGGTATTATACTAGGCTCACCTGTATATTTCAACGGGATAACACCCGAAATGAAAGCGCTGATGGACAGGACTGGCTTTGTAGCTAGGGCGAACGGGCGGATGTTTAAACAAAAAATTGGAGCAGCTGTTGTGGTTTTGCGCCGTAATGGTGCAGTCAGCGCGCTGGACTCCATGATGCATTACTTGTTGTCGATGCAAATGTTCCTTGTCGGGGGATCAAACAATGTCATAGCCAATAAAATTGGTGACGTTGATAAAGATGCCGAAGGGGTACAGAATATGAGAACTCTGGGAGAGAATATGTCCGTCCTGCTAAACATGAAAAAGGCTTATGAGAGTAAGCTGCCTCCATTTTTAGTCTAATTCCTCATATTTGCTCATGTGCATAAGTAAACATGGTATTTTATTGTTAAAGATGCTACTGGCTTTGAAACAGAAGGATTATAGCGGCAGGAAAACATTAATAGTAATATTTTGACCATAGTAAGTTTAAAAGAGGCCTTTTGTCAGTTCTCTGAATTGTTGAGAGGTCTCTCTTTTTTATTTTTCTGTGACGGGTAAGGACGACACCTTACAGGTGATTTCATCGTCGCCGAGACCCAAGGCTCCGATCTCTGCCAGCCCTATTGGTGTGTTAAGAGCGATTTATGTAATTTTGCGTCTAGGGATAAAAAAGTTGCCAGGAAACTGAAGAAAATTGTCGAATGATGACAATTGATGGAAGTGTAAAATAAACGTATACTAGAATTAATTTTCATTAAATCACCATATTTACTTACCTTTAGTGTCAAAGATAAGGGAGAGCGATTGTATGCAAATTTTAATTGTAGATGACTCCAACTTTGCCCTCAATACCATCCACAATGAATTGACAGCAATGGGCATCGAAGAAAGCCAAATAGAGCAGGCGAAAAGTGGGGCTGCGGCCTTGCGCCTCATAGAGACTCGCTCGTATGACCTTTTCATACTTGATATTGTTATGCCAGGCATCGACGGTATTGCTGTGCTGAAAGAAGTCAAAAGAATACAACCCGGCGCAAAAATCATTATGTGTAGTGGCACAAGTTCTGAGGAAATCATACGACAATTGATTGGTTTAGGGATAAACGCTTTTTTGGTTAAGCCGTTTCAGGCAGAGGACTTTGTAACTGCGGTTTTCCGTAACATATCAATACCAAACAAAAATATAGAAAAAGATATTTTAAGAGCGCGATGTCATGTTTGCGACAGTGAGATGATAGAAGTAGATCTAGTCAATACGATAAGCTTTTATTGTTCCAACCAATGTATGCAAATCGGACCGTTGGTCAAGGTATTAATCACGCAAGAGGAACTTGATCACGATTATGAAAGCGCCAGCCATAAACGGTAGGAATAAAATAATTTCTTGTACCTATATGGTTTTTGCAAGGGTTTCTATGAGATGCGGTAATTATTTGTAATATGTATGTAGAATTAATACTGAGCAGGATTTTTAATTGCGATGAATGGTGATATCTTAAAGTCTAAACAGCACTTGAACAAGTATTGGCCAGGGCTCTTTTACATCGATCTTTAGCCATCATAGGGGGAGTGTCTTGGACAAGTTCAGTATTTCCAGCCTGACCCAAAAAATCAAAACCGAGGCTACGGGACTGATCATTCTGCTGGGGATCCTTTTGGTCGCCGGCTTGTGGCTTTTTGTCTGGCAACAAACCAACGATGATTACGATAGGACAATAGCTGAGACTTCAAAAGAAACGATGAATCTAGTCCATGCATTCGAAGAACATGTGCTAAGAATCGTTACTCAAGCCGATAAGGATTTGCTTGTCCTAAGACAAGCCTACGAGAAGGATGGACCTGCGGGCTTTACTGTGACTGCGTCCAAGATAACTGTTGAGAATGATCCATCGCGAAATACGATATCGATCACTAATGCGCAGGGGATTCATATTGCAAGTTCTTTTAATCGTACTCTCGGAATCAATAGCTCGGATCGGGACTACTTTCAAACTCACCGGGACGGTTCTGCCGACACTTTGTTTATCAGCAAGCCGCTTATGAGCAGGGTGACCGGAAAGCCGATCATTGTTCTTAGCCGGCGTATCAATAATCCGGACGGATCGTTTGGCGGCGTCGTGTATATCAGTCTGAGAATAAACTATTTCCTCGATTTTTATAAAAAAATGGATCTGGGGCAAAGTCAGCTCATTAACCTTCTTGGTATGGATGGGGTTGTTCGAGCGCGACAAGCTGGAACGGATTTGTCAGTCGGTCAAGACGTCAGAGACGGTCAGGTTTGGAAAAGTGCCCAAAGCGGGCGCACAGCAGATACGTTTATCTCAGAGAGTGGTCTTGATAAAATCAAACGAATCACCAGCTACCGGGTGATTGAAGGGTATCCTCTAATTATCTTAGTCTCTAAATCTGCCGAAGCTGCCCTGGCTCCGTATGAGAAACGCAAACACGGCTATGTGATCGCGGCATCGCTGACCAGCTTGCTGATCGGGGTATTGAGCGCTTTATGGATTGAACGGACAAGACGGGCTTTACGCGACGGCGAGAGGCGCTATAGAGCGCTTGTTAAACAATCCAGTGAAGGAATCTTAATTTGCGAGTTCCCGTCGATGAACATTGTCGAAGCCAACAAGACCGCCTGTAGAATGTTCGGGTATACGGAAGAAGAACTGCTGGCGATGTCTATGTATGATTTTCGGCTATCCAGCGAAAAAAGCTCTAAAGAAGTGCTCAAACGAATGGCAACAGAGAAAGGGGTTCCCGCGGCGATCCGCCAATACCGGCACAAGGACGGTCGCATCATATCAACGGAGCGGGCTGGCTCACTGATCGAGTACGAAGGTAAGCAACTGGCCATCCTCACCTATCGTGACATCACCGCAGACCGAAATCTTCAAGAGCAGATACAGACAGAAGTCAGGCTGGCCGGAACGGTGCAAAAAGCGGGGCTGCCAGGTGACTACACCGACGACAAGGTGAGTATCAGAACCATCTATGAACCGGTGCACTTGGTGAGTGGCGACTATTACGGCTATCGATGGTCGAAAGACGGCAGGGTGCTCAACGGTTTTATTCTCGACGTAACGGGACACGGAATGGCGACAGCGCTGCAGACGGCCGCAATCAGCACGGTGTTGACTGAGGAAATGGAAAGAGAGCAGATTTGGTCGGCAAAGGCAATGGAAACCATCAATTTGCAGATACCCAACTATCTGCCGGAAGAATCCTTTGCCGCCATCTTGACCTTTTCACTGGATTTTCGCGCCAGGCAGCTTAAGCTGATTGCCGCCGGTATCAATTATTACTTAGTTTCAGCTTATAACAAAAATGACTGGGGCGTTTTGTCAGGTTACTATCTCGGTATTTCCGAGACCGCTAATTTCGGCGAGACGATCATTCCTTTCCAGCACGGCGATGCGTTCTATTTTATGACTGATGGAATATCAGACCGGATGGACCGGCGCCAGCCTATCGAAGTGCATGATTTCGCAGGCACGGTAGAAAAGTTGAAGCGACTGGCTGATAGTCCGGAAAAATTCGACGACTGCTCGGCGCTCTGCATCAAAGTCACCGGGCTGCCTCCTTATCCGGTATGTTTCGAATACGTGAATGCGGGAGAAAGACCAAGTATCCGGGAACGGGGGCTAAAGGTACTGGCCGAACTTGCCGGCATGCAGAGTGCAGCGGTTGAGATCGCGATTGGCGAGGCGGTTGTGAACGGCCTGCAACATGGGACAAAGGTCAAAATAAAAATAAATAAGATTGGCAGATTCCTCGTTATCCGGGTGCGCGACGATGGACCAGGGTTTGATGGGAATGCTGCGATAGCGGCGATTCGTGCCGTAGGAATTCAGGAGATCTACCAAGCACGTCTTTGGAAGGAGCATGACCGGGGGATACCGATGATGATGACATATATGGACCGGGTGATTTATAACAAGGCTGGCAATGAAGTATTGATGATAAAGAGATTGACTGGTGAGGGAATGTAATGGCGGCAGGCTATTCATCCTGAATACATCAGAAGGGCCGCCGATTGTCTTTAGAACAGGTAAGGACACGGAAGAACGGGAAGATACTGATCATTATCTTCATAAGGAGGTTTTTTAATGACCCCGAACTGGCTGGTACGGACTATATTCGTACTTTGTTTGTGTTTGTTTTTCAGTGTGACCGCCTTGGCAGCAGGTAAATGGGTAGAAGATTCAAATACAGGCTGTAAAATATGGCTGATTATGCCTGATGTAGTGTCCGATCTTTTGGTAAGTTGGAGCAGACCGATAGTAGAGTGCAAGGCGGAGGGCAATGGTATATTGACCTGACACAATAGGACCGGTGATTGTAACTTATATAAATACTGGTTTACGAGAGCGCCTGAACATTCATTAAGGATGCCTAAAAGATAATGAAGCGGCACCAGAACGGAGGAGAGAACGAAAATGACAAGATTTACGGGCGGCGGTTTTCACAAGGGCAGTACTAAGAAACACCCTTATCGACAACACTACTCAGCCTCTTGCAATTTTCGGCAAAAATATTTATATATCGACATTTGGCGGAAGGGATTTGCAGGTTATCACTAGAAAAATGACAAAGAGGATCACTGTTGAATAGGTTGCCTAAGGCATGATACCGTGGGGTAGTTGCCTATAGATGGACAAGCACTCTGAATCGCTGCTGAATCACAATATTATTTTTCGCAATAGCGATGCTACAGTAACAAACTACTCTTTGGAGTAGTTTGTTGTTTTTGTGCCGGAATGTTGCCATAGAGAGCCATGACTATCCTTTTCGGGTAGTACAGTAAAGAGAGAATCTATGTTAAATTTGGTATCAGATGAAGGCAGAACAAAATTCGGTTGCCGGCTTCAGATATACCAAACGATAGAATGAGTTGCTTGTGGAACTTGTGAAGGAGGCGTCAAAATGAGGAAGGACGATGACGGAGGAAAGCCCCAGGTGCTGCCGCTGGCGAAGGCCGAAACCAAAATGGACAGACGCGTTTTTTTCGCGACTGCCGGAAAAATTATTATTCCAACACTCGGCATCCTTGGAGTGATGCCTTTGGGAAGTTTTGAGGGACCACCGAATACGAGCGGCTGCCCTACCTGTCAAGGCACCTGTATCAATGCGTGTAGGAGAGACTGCAATTCTGATTGTGCGAGAACCTGTTCCGCCGAGTGTCACTCAGACTGTTCGAAAGCCTGTGCGACAAGTTGCTCAGGCACATGTCAAGGATACGCAGGAGCAAAAGCCAGTCCCACTAACAGCACCACTTTTACGGAAGGCTGATATTGGGTGACTTTATCCAGAATTGATTACAACCGGCTTCCGGTAAAGCCAATCCTCCGTGGCGCCGCCTTCCCTTGTTTTGCAGGGTATGCGGCATGGGGCTTTACGGCGGCAGCGAACTTTTTTGGTAGATAACTGTGTGAATCGGAACGCAGGGGGTATTACTCATGAATAGTAAGGTTTCCATTATGGTTATTATCTTTTCCCTAGTACTGATGAGTTTTGCGGTATCGGCCTCTGCCTCCGCGGTGGTTCCCGATGGGTTTGTAGGCATACCGTGGGGAGCGAATAGAGAACAAGTTATTAAAACAATGAATGAGCGGGGATTCACCACGCAAGGAACGACGAGTTGGGGAGGTATGGCGCCTTCCACATTAGTATTTAGAGGGGCCTTTGACGGTGTACCTTGCCAGTTGCAATTTGATTTACTAAATAATGCTTTATATGCTGGTCATGCAACGCAACTGGGGTTGTTTTCTCCTCCTGGACATTTAGAAGGGCTTTACAAGCGAATGGTAAGCCAAATTGGCACAAAATATGGTCCACCCCAATCTGATAAGATGAATGAATATAAAGAGGATAATGGAAAAATCTATGGGCGCGGATGGATGGCAAGCTGGGAACTTATTGATAATGATTCTTTGGACAAATTTGGGATATGGGTCGACTTGGATATACCTGGCGCTATGTACTATTCTAATGCTCCGGATCCTAATAAACCGGAGCCGTCTGTTACTATAACCTATACTGCCATTAGCCTTCAGGACAGGCTGAAAAAGAAGGAGTTTTAGATACCGACTTCGACTTAATTTTGGGTAGGCCAGCCTGGTTTTTCGAGTATTCCCGCTTTGGCAAGGCAGCAATCTGTGACACTCTCGGAAGGGTTAGCGGTAAAATCGTGCAGTCTGGGTCGGGGAGGGGGCGGCAATGCTGACAAATCAGATGTTTAAAGCTGTCGGCAGAGTTTTGGCAGTCGCATTCTTATGGGCGGCGATGACTGCCGGCTTTGCGGCACCACACGACGAGTGGCATCTTTTCCCGATCAAGAACGGTGAGCTGGTTGGGTTTATCGATGTCAACGGAACGGTGATCATCCCGCCCCAGTACAAAGAAGTCTTCCGGTTCAGCGAAGGACTGGCTCCAGCCCGGGCGGCAGACAGCGGCAAGTGGGGCTATATCGACCAGACCGGGAGCTTCGTTATTCCGCCCCAGTACAAAGAAGCCCGTCTGTTCAGTGACGGACTGGCCCAGGTTAAATTTGAACCGGCGGGCGGCGGATATATCGACTATAGTGGCCGGGTAGTCTTCCAAGGCGACGGCGGATATGTTCGCAACGGCATGGTCGCTCTTAGAACAAAGGAGAAAACGATTTTTGCCGACAAAAGCGGCGTGACACTGTTTGAAGTGATGGGTGCGGCTTGGCAGGTCGGCGGCGGTCTTATCGCATTTATCGAGAACGAGCAGATGGGTTTTATGAACCGGGACGGCAGGATCGTCATTCAGCCGGCATATCACCGTGTAGTCTTCTGGGGAGACGAGCAGTTTGCGGAACAGATAACCCCGGTTAGTATCGGACCCCGTGAGAAGCCCCTATACGGCTTCATCGACAGGACCGGCAAAGTAGTGGTCGACTTTCAGTTCGAGTGGGCGGGTCAATTCTCGGGTGGGTTGGCGGCTGTCGTGAAGGAGGGCAAGTTCGGCTATGTGAATACCGCCGGTGAGGTGGTTATTGTACCGCAATTCATCGGGGCCTTCCCGTTTTCGGAGGGCCTGGCCGCCGTCAAAACAGGCGATAACCGGTGGGGATTTATCGACACCCAGGGCCGGATGGTAATTGCGCCTCAGTACCTCCTGCGGCTGGGGGGCTTCCCGATGGTTTTCAGTGAAGGGCTGGCGGCAGTGCGGACCGAAGCTGGTATGGGGTTCATCAATAGGGACGGCGAAATGGTGGTTCCTGCAGTATACAAGGGAGTGAGGGACTTCTCAGGCGGGTTGGCCCAGGTCTGGTTTTTCGATGGAACCAGCGCCTATATCAACCGCGAGGGAGTAGTCGTCTGGCCGCGGGCCATCATATTGCCTTGAACGTGTCGGCGAGAAAAGCAGAGTTCGGAGCGCACATAAAAGGAGTGCTTGGGTAATGAAAAAGGCATTGATTGTGCTTATGTCTATTGTTGCATTGTTTTTTGCGCCAGGGACGACGCAGGCAGCCGATTTGACCGACGGAGCGCTGGGCATTCCCTGGGGAGCTTCGCCGGCACAGGCCCGGCAGTTGATGGAGCAGAACAACTATGCCTTCGTAGAGCAGATGGTTTATCCTAAGGGAGTACCCCTTCCGATGTTTGTTTACAGAGGGCTCTATGCCTCATATCCGGCAACAGTCCGGATTGAATTTATAAACAATCAAATGGTTGTGGTAGCTGTGATTCTGTGGGAGGGGAAATTGACCGAAACCTTTCGAGACCTGAACGGTCTGCTGACGGAAAAGTACGGGCTGCTGACGAGCAATTTTTCCGTGTATTATGAGCCGAAGCCCTGCCGCGGGGGACTCCGCAAAGAGTCCTACTGGAAAAACGTGGGGGCCGCCGGGCTGAACATCACGCTGATTTATTATCCGGGGCTTAAGTGCCCCGATGGGGACATACCGGAGAGCGTTTCTGTCGAGTACAAAAATGACGGATTGGTAGAAAAGCTGAAGGATCAGTCGCGGCAAAACATATAGATGCAGGGAAATAACTGGGGAACCGGCACAGAGCACTGTTCCCCAATTATTTTACTAGTAAGACGGTGATTTTTAGCTTGGTACGATGGCGCTATTATGAGGGGCTTCTCAGGCGGGGTGGCTGGTGTTTGTTTGCCCCGTTACCCTGCCCGCCCAGGCAACGTTTATAGTAGCGGGATCATAATTGCTGAAGTTTGTCTAGAGTGGGCTATATATAAAGCAAGGCGGTGTAATAGATGAAAAAACTTATTGTGAGCTTGTCGGCTTTGGTGATTTTGTTTGCCGGACTGGCGGCGACAAGTTCGGATAGAGCGTGGGCGGCTCCAGTTTCCCCAGGCGGGCAGGAATTTGAAGGGGAGTGGGTCATTTCCAACTATCGGGAGGGCGACGTGCAGACGACTAAATACGATGGTACTGTGGTGACAATCAGTAAGCAAGGAGGGCTTTTTCATGTTGACGGAGCAAGCATTGAAGAAGCCGCGACCCCGTACCAGCTGGCCGGAAACGATCTGGTCGGAACGCTGATTCCGGACGCCAAGCTGATCAAACATGCTTTTCCGGCGTTGCCCAATCCCTCATTAAGTCAGGCTATCGCCAGCGGTAAAATATACTATAATGGACGCATGTCAATGGGACAAGACGGCCTTATCCAGGTTGAATTCGACGGCATAACCCTGTTCTGGAAGCACAATGCTTTTACGAATTATTTTGACTATGTCCAGCAAAAACCCGGATGGTATAAATATACATTGGCCAGAAAAGGTGCAACCACGAGCACCGTTAATTCTTCCGACACCAATAACAACACCAATACCAACTCGGACCGTGTTAATGCAATACGCAATAGACTGCAGCAATGAAAGGTGTATAGCGGTAGAATACGTCTTTCGAAAGGTTTAAAGCGTGCTAATTATGCCGGGACTCTTGTTTATGGATCTTGAAGCCACTATTCAGTTGTTGTATCTGGCTTAGACCTGGCACGCCAAAGCGTGGTCTTCTCACTAAAAGCAAGTTTAAGAGCAGCAAAAAGAGGAAGAGGGGAATGTATCGGATGAAAACAGACAAAATGAGTCGACATGAATTTTTTGTTACTGCCGGAAAGATGGTGATTCCAACTCTTGCCATAGTAGGCCTGGGACTAGCTGGAGTCGCTGGCAAACCTCCGGCCACCGTCTGTGCCTGCGGCGGCGGTTGCGGCTCGAGTTGCAGCAGTGGCTGCGGTTCAAGTTGTAGCAGCGGTTGTGGTTCAGCCTGCAGCGGCGGCTGCGGTAATACCTGTACCAGTTCGAGTAGCTGAGTTGATTCCAGGCAAAAAAGTCCCAGCTGGTCAGACGCTGGTTGTGCTTCCGTGATTCTTGTAATAATGCCGTTTCTTTGTAATTTGCTGGGCATCCCGAAAGCATAAAATCAGAGGAATATAACAAAGCCTCCGACAACTGCCCGCTTGTCTGGAGGCTTTGTTCAAAGCTAGGCTCGGTGATGTTTCCACGATGGGCTTTGGACGAGGTTTAGATTAATTTAAACATATAACGAAAGTCAATTGTAAATACTGCTGGGAGGCTTTTTTATGAAAGGGTTCCTCCTGACCTGTTTAGTGGGGATGTTCATCATTCTTGCGGTAGCTACTCACTTGGGGGTGGCTTCTGCCGGACAGTGGATAACAACTGACGAGGTCTGGGATGATGGTAGGCCGCAACCGAATGAGACGTATACGTGGTCGGGCGGTCATGATAATGATGGCTATGCCTCAGGCCAGGGTGTGCTGCAGTGGTATGTTGACGGTAAACCGACCAATCGCTATGAGGGGAATATGACCAGGGGAAAGATCAACGGCAAAGGAGTTTGCACCTTTGTCAGCGGCAACCGCTATGAAGGCGACTGGATCGATGGGCGACGAACCGGCAGGGGAACTTTTACCTGGGCGAACGGCAGCCGCTATGAAGGGGAGTTTGTCAAGGACCAGCGAACCGGCAAGGGAGTTATGACCTATGCCAACGGCGGCCGCTATGAAGGCGACTGGGTGGATGGTCGGTGGAGCGGCAAGGGGGTTATGGCCTATGCCAACGGCGATCGCTATGAAGGCGACTGGGTGGATGACGAGCAGACCGGTAGGGGGGTTAAGACGTTTTCTGATGGCAGGCGCTGGGAGGGGAAATGGTCAAAAGGCGGATTTATCGGACCCCAGAGTAAATACAACGGGGGTTTTGTTGTTCTTCTTTTCATCGCCGTGATTTCTTCATGGGTAACAAGATTGGCTTTGATAGGTGGCTGCCTGTCATGGCGCAGCCTTCTGAAGAGTTCTTTGATTTACCTGTTTTGTACCTTTATCGCTGCATTCTTGCTCGATTTCAGGCTTTTGGGGGACTTTCTCATGGATTGGGACATGACTGACACCGGATTGAAAAACCCTGTGATTAATTTTTTGACTTTCGGACTGGTCACTGCCGGAATAACCGGTATTCGCGGCAAAGACGGTTTTCCGTGGCGCAGGGCGAGAATTTGTTTTGCGTTGTACACTGTTTTTACAGCGATTCTGGTTGTCGTATGGGGAGTGTATGTAGTCATTTTCTCGTTGTTCATTATGCGATTAGGCGGAAGCTGATGCTGTTACTTTTTTCATTCTGCGGCGTTATTAAGAGTGAAAGTGATTTTGGAATATTTTTAGCCAACCCGCCTTTTATTTCGATACGAGCCAAGAGGGAATGACGGACATTAACTCGAAGCATTGCAAAAGGGTAATGGTTGGAACATACCGATTCGGGAAGTACCATCGGGTAGCTGCCTCTGAACAAGCACTCTAACCGCTGCTGATTCGCAACAAGATTGGTAACACATATTTGAGGCAGGAAACTACTCTTGGGAGTAGTTTTTTTATTGTTCTCAAACTGGGCGGAGCCCCCTTGGTTGACAGAAGACCGGAAAGGGATGCAAGGGCATGAGCGGTGCAGGGCAAACATGCAAAGAAAACCAGATGTACCTGCTGGCGGTGGTGGTCGGCACCCTGGGCGTCGCCTATCCGGCCTATATTGTTTTAGGTGAACTTTATATTAGCGGTAAATTGATGCTGCCAATGCCGATACTATTGTTGCCGCTGGTGCTGATTGTCGGCTATTTTATCGCCAGAGGCGGGGATATGACCTGGGTTCGGACATGGGGCTGCTTGGCGGCTACAAGCCTGCTGTGTGCGGCGCCTCTCTTGCCGGCGTGGGTCTCGATCATTTATCCGTCGCCCCCCAAGTCATTGATCGACTTGACCCTTTTGATAGCGCTCCTCGGGGCGGCACTTTTTGGCATGGGTCTGTTCTTTCTGCTTCTGGCCTTCTGGCAGTACAAGCGGGCCAGACGGCGTCGGATCGAAGTCTAGGGATACAAAAAGATATTTTAATTTGAAATCAAAATTGGAAGGGGGAATGAGGGATGCAAAAGATCTTTGGCGCGGTGATTGTGCTGAGTCTGCTTTTGGCGCTGCAACTGTCAGGTTTTGCGGCTCCTGACGATGGGGGCCGGCTCTTTTCAGTCATAAACGGACATCGGGCCGGATTTATCGATGCCAGCGGAACGGTGATCATCCCGCTCCAGTTTAGCGATGTGAGGGAGTTTGCGGAAGGCTTGGCTCCCGCCCAAGCGGCAGACAGCGGCAAGTGGGGCTATATTGATCGGACTGGCGCTTTTGTTATCCCGCCGCAGTACAAAATGGCCTTCCCCTTCAGTGAAGGCCTGGCGGAGGTCTGGCTCGAACCGTCAGGCGGCGGGTATATCGACGACACTGGCCAGATGGTCATAAACGGAAACGGCGGCAGGGTTTCAGGCGGCTTGGTTTTCATCAGGGCGAAGGACAATACTATCGTTACCGATAAAAACGGCGTGAAGTTGTTTGAAGCGCCCGGGGAAGCCTGGCTAGTCAGCGACGGCCGCATCGCTTTTATCGAAAATGGAAAGATGGGTTTCATGGACAGGGCCGGAAAAGTGGTCATCCGGCCTACGTACCATCGCGTCATCTACTGGCGGGACCGAGAGTTTGAGGAACAGATAACTCCTGTCAGCATCGACGCCGGTGGCGGGAAGTCCAAATACGGGTTCATCGACAGAACCGGCAAAACGGTGGTTGATTTTCAGTTCGACTGGGCGGAGCAATTCTTTGAGGGGTTGGCGATGGTGTCGAAGGACGGCAAGCACGGCTATGTGAACACCGCCGGCGAAGTCGTGATTTCGTTGCAGTTCGACCTGGCCGACCATTTTGCCGAGGGTTTAGCTGCTGTTGCCGTCAACGGCCGCTGGGGCTTTATTGACAAGCAGGGGCGGATGGTGATCGCACCGCAGTATCTGCCGCGGATGTGGGGCAGCCCGATGCTTTTCAGCGACGGTCTGGCAGCCGTGCGGACCGACACGGGCACAGGGTTTATCAACAAGGCCGGCGAAATGGTGGTGCCGGCTGTATATCGTTCGGTGGAGGATTTTTCAGGCGGGTTGGCGAGGGTCCGGCCATTCGATCCCACAACGTATGTCAACCGGTGGGGCGAGGTTGTCTGGCCGCGGGACTGATGGAGAGCGAAGTTTTGCCGGTGATACTTTTGACTGTAAAAGGAAAATGAACAGGAGTGAGCAGTAATGAAAATGAGTTCACGTTCACACGGTTTTAAGAGCGTGGTTTTGGTGACCTTGTTGTTGCTTTTTGCTGTGTCAGTCGCTCCGGTGCAGGCCGCCTGGGAGGACTATTTCCCGGCGCCGGAAGCAATCGGACCGGGCGGGGAAAGCTCCCCTGGACCGGTTTTGAGTACCCTGACGCCACAACTCAAATTTAACACGGTGGGCGCCATCAGCTATATTTATTTATACGACGCCGGACAGCCCCGGCCGACCCTTGGGGAATGGGCGTCAGGCCATAGCAACCCTGTGCTGATGGTTCAGGTCAATGCGACGACGCTCCAGATTCCGGCTGGCGTGCTTCTGCCAGGAAAGACATATTGCTGGTATGTGGAATCGACCCACGCTCCGGGGACGAAAAGTGAGGCGACCCGTTCCAGCTTGCGGTTGTATTTTTCTACGGCCAAGGACGCTAAGTGATAGATGACTACTTGTGGCAGGGAGGGTTTGTCGATGCGGTCTGATGATTGTTCGCTGAGCGAGAAGGCCAGGCGGCTGGTGGCAAAGAGCGCCGCACTTTTTCTTGTCGCGCTGTTTCTCCTTTCGGGTACCGCTTCGGCGACCAACTGGGTTTATCTCCAGCGGCATGAGGGAACCCGCTATGGTCCCTGCAGCGAATATCTCGACGCCGATTCTGTCGTTGAAGACAGCGACAAATTGGTCTATTGGATTATGTGGGTGCTCGACGAGACGAACAGCTATGATGGTGCAAAAAAAATAATGTGGAAGCAGGAGGTGCCGCTTGCCGTTCCCCTGAAGTACAGGAATCTTGAACTCTACCTGTTTGATAGCCGAGATGCCGAAATCCGCCATAATACTATCTCGATGTTTCTTTTTTCGGCAGAACCGGAGGACGTCGCCCGCATTCGTGAATACGCCAGACCCAGGCAGGGGGAAGAAGTTCTGAACCCCGGCCATATTATGACACCGGGGCGGCGGTGGTATGGGTCTGTCAAATACCCGGACTGCGATCTTTACTGGGACATCCATTCGATCACTGCCTGGCCGCAAGACAATCCGACAACGGTGGAAATCACCGTAAAATGGGTTTGGAATGAGGCGGGGCTGAAAAAGCACCGGGCCTTCCTGCAATCTCAAAACAACCGCCTGGGCTACAGATATGAAGGCCTCACATACACGCTGGTGAACTATCGGTTTTTGACATTCGAAAGCAGAATGAGAATGATGTCGATGAGAGATTTTCGCGCAGACGGCACCCAGATGAATCTGCTGGACAGTATCGATTGGCGCGATGTCGAACAAGGATCAAAGGACGAGGCAGCCAGGAAGATTGCGCTGAATTGGCTAAAGAACAGCGACGAGATTGATGGAGAGCAGGGAGCAGCTACGAGGGAGTGAGTCTTTTCGGCGATGCCGCGTGGTTATGAACGTTCTGCTCAGGCGTATAACTGAGTAGGGCCCCGTAGCCAGTAGTAAAGCGCATTGGTTAAAATGTATGACGGCCGACGGCCGGAAGGAGGTATTGGTTTTGTTACGACAATGGAGCAGAACGATGATTATGGTATTCTTAGCACTGCTGATTTTTGGCAGTTCCAGCGTCAGCGCTACGGGGACCGACGGGTTCATGGATATTCCCTGGGGCACCAGTCGCGGGGATGTGGCGAAAAAAATGGCTGAATTAAGTTATCCCAAGGATACTGATTCGAATGCGGAGCGAGACGTCTATGACGGGATGTTTGCGGGCCGCAAAGCCTTTTTGTCTTTCTTTTACATCAATAATTTATTTTACAAAAGCAATGTTTATTTTATCGATACATATCATTCCCCGCAGGAAGGGGATTTTCGTGCCCTGATTGATGCCTATTTCAAAGATTTCGAAAATCAGCTGATCAGTAAATATGGCAAACCGGCGTTTGTCTTTAACGGAGTTGACAACTGGACTGCCGAAGACCAAGGAACCCGTATTTCGATCATGCTGGGCCATGCTTACGGCGAGCCAAGGTTTGGTGTGTACAGCGGGGTAACGATCACCTACACCAATACTACCTTTTATGAAAAGGAGAAGCAGCATACAATGAACCGGGACTTGTAAGAAATGGAGCCCGGCCCTATGCGGCTTCATTCCGCAAAAGCCTTTGAATGGTTCGAGTTAATGACGGAAAAATCCGGAGGGCTACAATAGGGCCTTGCCGCCGGAAAATGGGGATGCCGGTGATGATTTTCGGCAACCCGTTACTTTTTTTCTGTTGCTTCGTTAACTAAGGTGAGAACAGGAATTTAAAGGGGGAATAGGTCATGAAGCTGAAGGCACTCATGTTGGCCGGAATATTTTTCTTCTTGCCGATTTTCGCAACAGGAACCCCGGGGGTATTGGCGGCGGAAGCAGGACAAGTATCAGCGCTTGTATCAGGGAATAGCCAGTTCGCTTTTGAAATGTATAAACAAATCAGCCTGTCTGACGGGGAGAAAAATATCTTTTTTTCGCCGCTCAGCATTTCGACTGCGCTGGGAATGACCTATGCTGGCGCGAGGGGCGAGACAGAGAAACAAATGGCGGCGACCATGCATTTCACACTGCCCCAGCGTGAGCTGCACGAGGCTTTTTCTGAAGTTTCCCGGCAAATGAAGGCAAGCGGCAAGGGATACCAGCTGAATATCGCCAATGCCTTGTGGGGTCAGAAGGGTTCAGTTTTCAGCGATGATTTCCTGGCAGTAGCAAAACGGTACTATGAGGGCGGGTTCAACGGCGTGAACTTTGTCGCCGACACCGAAGGCAGCCGGCAGGCCATCAACTCCTGGGTGGAAGAAAAAACGGCCGGAAAAATTCGCGACCTGCTGCACAACGGTGATATTAATTCCTTAACACGACTGGTGCTGACTAATGCCATCTACTTTAAGGGGGACTGGGCCGCGAAGTTTGACAAGGCACAAACCCGGCTGGGTCTGTTTTATACCGGACCGGACCAAACGGTGGAGGTTCCGATGATGCACCAGGCCGGCAGTTTTGGCTATGTAGCCACAGAGAGGATGGAAGCGGTGGAACTGCCTTATGCCGGCGGAGCGCTGTCGATGGTTGTTTTGCTGCCGCGAAAGGGAAGCAGCGCCTCTGACGTAGAGTTGACGCCGGCGGAAATGGACCACTTGCTGGCTGGTCTGTCAGAACAGAAGGTGGAGGTTCTTTTGCCGAAATTTAAATTTGAGGCAAGATACGGACTCAGCGCCATTTTATGCCAGATGGGGATGAAGGACGCCTTCAGTGCAACGGCTGCCGACTTTTCCGGCATAACCGGCAGACCAGGTCTTTATATTAGTGATGTCATTCACCAGGCCGTCATCGAGGTCAATGAGGAAGGTAGCGAGGCCGCGGCTGCGACTGCGGTTATCATGGCGATAAAGAGCAGCTTAGGGTCGCCCATTCCTGTATTTGCCGCCGATCGCCCTTTTGTTTTTCTGATCAGGCATAAACCGACCGGCTCGATCCTGTTTATGGGCCGGGTAGCCAATCCTACTCTGCAGTGATGTTGGAAAAATAAAAAAGAGTCCCCTGTGTCGAGCTTGGACAATCGACGCAGGGGGTTCTTTTTTTATCATTTAGGCTTTAGTCCCTGGTTGGCCGAGCCGGTTCAGGGTGACAGGGATTCGGCGATCTTCATCAGATCTTCCTTAGGCTGGCGGCCCTCGATGGTTACTTCCTGACCGGCAATCATTAGGCGAACTGTGTTGATAGGGTTTGGCTGATCAGGCGAGAATTCCGGCAGCGAAGAGACGGCGGTTTTTAGCTGGCCGGCGGAATTTTTAGGGTGAAGCCGTTGGGTGACGGCGATTTCTTGAGGAGTTCCTTTATAAAATATTTGTCGCAGTGTGCCTTTTTCCTGGTCGGTGATTACCTGGTCAGGAACCTGTCCCAGCAGGATCAGCGGCTTTACGGTCGGGGCTGCAGATTTTGAAGCTGCAACCGAGGGTTCTGACGGTAAATAAAGTGATTTGGACTGACCCGACCGGGGTACTTCGGCCATGATTTGGGGAGCGTCCGGCGATTTTGCCGCAGGAGTGGTGGTCTGAGGCGGCACCGGAGCAGCGGGAGGTTGACTCCCCGGCAAGACCGGTTGTTCTGCTGCCGGAGCGGTAACAGGCGGCCTGGCCGCATCAACGGAATCTCCCCGGGAGTAGGCTGCTGGTTCGGAGGTTGGCTGGGTTTGCTGTTGGGGGGCAACAACGACGGAAGTGGGGGCCGGGACAGGTACCTGTTGCTGCCAGGACGGCAGCAAATTGAGGCCGACGACCAAAATCACGGCGGCGGCGGTGCCGAGTACGCCGGAATACATCCAGATTCTCGACGGCTGCCGTTTGCCGGCCTGAAGGCCCGCAAGAGCCCGGTCGACCGTTTGATCCAGGATGTGCCGGGGGGGCTGAACCGGGATGTCCGCCTTCCGGATAAAATCTGCGACTGCAAGAAGTTCGGCGGTTTCTTCGTCGGCGCAAGCAGGGTGGCGACCGGCATTCATTTCGTCAAGAAACCGGGAGAGTTCATCCAGGTCATCAGACGGTTTCAATTTATCGGACATCAGGCTCACCTCCAGTCGGTGCCGTATTCGTTGGTTTTATCGTCACTCAGTAATGTTCGCAGAGATTTGAGGGCTCGCTGCTGCAACATTTTTACCGCAGCTTCCGATTTGCCCATGGCCTCGGCCGTCTCCCTGACCGGGAGCCCGGCGATAATCCGGAGTTCGACCGCTTGCCGCTGGTCGACAGGCAGTTTTTGCAACATGCCGGCAATGGTTTCCCGTCTTTCCTGGTTGATTGCTTCGATGTCAGGCTGGTCGGTTTCGGTTGCTGCTTCCTGACAATCGGCGATGTCGACAAGGGCCGGGCTGCGGCCTTTTTTGCGCCAGTGATCCCGGATCAGATTAAGGGCGATTTGGCTGAGGTAGGTCTTGAAGGAGGCCTCTGTCTTCCGAAAGGTGGGCAGGGCGCGGAAGGCCCGGAAAAAGGTTTCCTGGGTCAGCTCCTGGGCGTCTTCCGGGCTGGCGGTTTTATAGGTAATGAACCGGTAGATCGGCTGCCAGTAAAAGGACACCAGTTCATTGAGGGCCTCGCGGTCCCCTGCCTGGGCTTTTCCGATTAATATGTCCTCTTGCTGCATCTTCTCACCAACTTTGCCCTTGTTTTCACTCATACCATTTCTCCGTCATGCGTGAAAACCCTGTACCGGATAGTTAATTGTTGAAAGAGAAGGCAAAACAGCAAGAGTTTGGCAAGTGGTGATGGACAGGAGTCCTTTAAAGATTAAACGGGAGTCTGGCGTAAAAGTAACGTAAGGCGGGAAAGCGGTTCATAAAGAAAAAATAGCGGCAGGCGTTACTTTTCGGTTGCACCGGCGTTTATATGGTTGGAACGATGACGATAACGCAAAATACCCGATTCGTACGAAGGAGAATGATAACGATGAAAAGAATCATTGCCGTCTTGTTGCTGACTTGCCTGATTGGCACGGCCTGGGCTGCGCCTGGCAACTTCGAAACCAGCGCCAGATCGATCGAAGTAACGACAGAAGTAAGCGCGAGCGACCTGACTCTCGCCGACCTGTTGGCGGTGCTGAGCGAAAGGTGCAATATCAGCATCATTTCCTCTCCCGAGGTAGCCGACATGAAGGTCAGCCTGCGTCTCGCCAGCCATTCAACCCTAGGCGAGGCACTGGCGGTTTTGGCCAAGAATTATCAACTGGCCTTTCATTTCAATGGACAGCAGAATGCAATTGCCGTCTACAAGGACCCCTATTATGCAGAAACTGGGGTCAATGTCGTGCAGGGCATCATGAACAAAACAATTTGGCCGGAGATGCGGCCATATAGCGCCAGCATCGCCCCGGCAGCGCCTGTTTTGGGCGGTACATATAATACTGAGGAGTATAAAAGAATCAACGACAACAGCTATCAGGAGGTGGCAAGTTCACCGCTGTCAACCTTTTCCATTGATGTTGACACCGCTTCCTACAGTAACGTTCGCCGGTATATTAATTCCGGCAGCCTGCCGCCGCTCGACGCGGTCCGGACAGAAGAACTGCTCAATTATTTTACTTATGACTATCCCCAACCGCAGGACGATAAGCCTTTTTCGGTGACGACAGAGGTGGGTGTCTGTCCGTGGCAGCCAGGCCACCGGCTGGTGATGATCGGCCTGCAGGGCAAGAATATCCCGGCCGAAGCGCTGCCGCCGGGAAACCTGGTATTTCTGATCGACGTCTCCGGGTCGATGGCTGAGCCGAATAAACTGCCGCTTCTGAAGACGGCCTTTAAGATGCTGGTGAAACAACTGCGCGAACAGGATATGGTGTCGATTGTGGTTTATGCCGGGAAGGCGGGGGTGGCGCTCGAACCTACACCGGGAAGCGATAAAGCGAAGATTGTCAAGGCAATCGATAGTCTCGAGGCCGGGGGCTCGACCGCAGGCGGTGAAGGGATCAGGCTGGCCTACCGTATCGCCAAGGAAAACTTCCGTAAAAACGGCAACAACCGGGTCATTCTGGCGACTGACGGCGATTTCAATGTTGGGGTGTCCAGTGAGGGCGAACTGACGCGACTGATCGAAGAACGGCGAAATGACGGCATCTTTCTCAGTGTGATCGGTGTGGGGACGGGAAACCTGAAAGACAGCAAAATGGAGGCGCTGGCCGACCGGGGAAACGGGAATTACTCCTATATCGACAACGCCCAGGAAGCGAAAAAGGTTATGGTGGGCCAACTGGCAGGCACCCTCTTCACGATTGCCAAGGACGTGAAGCTGCAGGTGGAATTCAATCCGGCTCAGGTTAAATATTACCGCTTGATCGGCTACGAAAAGCGGGTGTTGGACAAGCAAGACTTCAACGATGATAAAAAAGATGCCGGGGATATGGGGGCAGGTCATTCGGTCACCGCATTGTATGAGGTGATTCTCGCCGGTTCGGATGAAGTGGCGGGGAAAGTTGATGCGTTACATTATCAGCGGAGTGAAATGGTGCCGAGCGACAATCTGCTGCAGGTGAAAATCCGTTACAAAAAACCGGTCGAGGACACTAGTACCTTGCTGGTCAGAGAAGTCACTCCAGAAGTGGCTGCTGTGTCGTCAGACAATTTCCGTTTCGCTGCAGCTGTCGCGGAATACGCCATGCTGCTACGAAATTCCGAGTTTAAGGGCCGGTCGACTTACCGGCAGGTGCTCGAACTGGCCGGCGGCGCAAGAGGAAGCGATATAGAAGGCTATCGAGGCGAGTTTTTGCGGATGGTTGAAACCAGCCAGCTGCTGGACGAAAGATGAGCCGAAAGGCGAATGCGGTGCACACGAGTGATCCACAGTTGAAATCCACATGTTTTTTTCGGCAAATAAATCAATATATCGACATTATCTTGGAGGAGTTGACAGGTATTGCGAGAAAGAGTCATTAATGACCGCTCATGAACAGGATAGAGGCATGATGCCGTGGGGTAGTTGCCGTTGTTTTAACTGCTTATGGAGCCGCAGCTAAATCGAACCAGTCGTATTGGAGTTCTGCTTAACTTGACAACTACTCTCCGGAGTAGTTGTTTGTGTTTTTTTTGGTCGAAATTTTGGCGTGAGGTCAATGACTACCCATTTCGGGTAGTACCGAGAGAGGGCAATCCGTGTTAATTTGGTGTCAGAGGAAAATGGTGTGAAATGGCTGATGACAGGTGCCGCGACTATTTAGCGCAAGCTGAGGGAGGTATCTTGATGAATAACGACAAGTCTAAAGGAACCACTGGGGCGTCTTTAGTGAGGAAGGCCGAAAATAAAATGGACCGCCGCGATTTTCTGGCTACCGCGGGTCGGATCATCCCCACCCTTGGTCTCATCGGACTGGGTTTGGCCGGATTTAGCGGTACAGCGCGGGCGGCTGACTGCAGCAGCATTTGCACCGGCGGATGCCAGGGGGCCTGTACCGGCTGTACAGGATCGTGTTCAGGCACATGCAACTGGGCCTGCTCCGATACCTGCAAGGATAGCTGTAGCGGCATGACGAATAAGCGCTGACGTCAGTTGCAGGCAAGAGTGATGATGGAATGGAGGCAGGTTTGATGAAGGACAACGAGGAGAAAAAAGCGCCTGACGGCGCAATTCTCACCAAAACGGAAGTGATGGACCGACGGGATTTTTTGACGACTGCCGGAAAAATGGTTATTCCCACCATCGGAATTATGGGGTTGAGTTTTACCGCATTTTCAGGAAAGGCATCTGCCGCCTGTAATAGTACTTGTGCCGGCAGCTGCAGTACGAGTTGCTCGGGCCGTTGCGACGGATCTTGCCAGAACGGCTGCAGCAACGGTTGCGGCAGTACTTGCGTGAGAACCTGCGCCGATGACTGCGGGTCATCCTGCAAGGGCGGCTGCGCCTATGTCTGCGGCGGCTGTGACGGGACCTGCAAGGGCGGCTGTTCGGGGCAGATGTTCAAATAAAACATTGTCTGCGGCACAGTTTGACATCGGTCTGCTGGGCGGGCTGGTTAGCATGAAGCTACAGGGGAGAGCGTTGGCATGAAGGAAAATAACGACTCATCCGTAATCGTCAAGACAGTAACTTGTAGTGAGAACGAAAAAATGAACCGGCGTGGATTCCTTGTGGCGGCAGGCAATTTGCTTTTGCCGACACTTGGGCTAATCGGGCTAAGTCTGGCGGCTTTTCCCGCAAAAGCCGAAGCCACTTGCTACTGCTCCGGCACTTGCATGGGGGACTGCTGGGCGCATTGCCAGAATGACTGCGGCGGTTCGTGCCGAGGCGGTTGCGAAAAGTCTTGTACCGGTTCCTGCGGATCGACCTGCAGGGGGTCCTGTTCCGGCGGTGCTCAGGCCTGACCAGGAACGTTGCCTCGCGATACGCAGACACGAAATGTAGAGCCAACAGTACCATTTTATGGAGGGATGAGATTGGACGACTTTAACGATGTGGCGATGGGGGAATATGAGTCCTCGTGGCAGTCGGGAATGGCTAAATCGGTGACCTTCATCGTCACCGAGGATTGCCAGCTGCGCTGCGGCTACTGCTATATTGTCGGTAAGAACGAAAAAAATAAAATGTCATTCACCATCGCCAAAACAGCTATTGACTATATCCTGCGCAATCGAAGCCTGTTTTGGGAGAGATCGGTGATTTGGGACTTCATCGGCGGGGAACCGCTGCTGGAAATCGATCTGATTGACAAGATTTGCGACTATATCAAACGTCAGCTGTATGAACTGGATCATCCTTGGTTCAATTTCTACCGCTTTAGTTTCGCGACCAACGGGCTGATGTACGGCGATAAAAGGGTGCAGCGGTTTATCAGTAAAAACGCCCGCCATCTGAGCATCTCGATCAGTATCGACGGAACGAAAAAAAAGCATGATGCCCAACGCGTTTTTCCCGACGGCAGCGGCTCCTATGATGAAATCATGGAATACGTCCCTTTGTGGCTTCAGCAGTTTCCGAATGCTTCAACCAAGGCGACGGTAGCCCATGATGATCTGCCGCTATTGAAAGAAAGCGTGGTGCACCTTTGGCAGCTCGGTCTCAAAAACGTGACCATCAACCTGGTGAATGAGAACATCTGGGAACCGGGGGATGACGTCATCTATGAAAACCAGCTAAAGGGACTGGCGGATTATATTATCGGCAACGGGTTGTATGAAACCCATAATTGCTCGTTTTTTTCCAAAACAATCGGCAAACCAATTGACTGCAAAGACAACGCCAACTGGTGCGGCAGCGGCAAAATGCTGGCGGTCGACAGTAAGGGCACCTTTTATCCTTGTGTACGGTTTGCCCCCTATTCAATGCAGTACAAACCGGCAAGAGTGATTGGCAACTGTTTCGAGGGGATTGACCAGGACAAAGTGCGGCCGTTTTTGGTACTGAACCGCACGATGCAAAGCCCTGAAGAATGTTTGGTCTGCGACGTTGCCAGCGGCTGCGCCTGGTGTCAGGGGAATAATTACGACCTTGCCGCCACTGATACCATTTATCAACGGGCTGTCTATACCTGTGCCATGCACAAGGCAAGAGTGCGGGCAAACCAGTATTTCTGGACCCAATTGGCCAGTAAGCTCGGCCGGGACTTTTCGGGAGAGGCTGGATGATATGTACAAATATTTGCTGGTAATACTGGAAAAAGGTGCGGTTCCGTTTTGTCATTACAGCAATCCCTATTTCCATTCGTTGGCTCAGCCTGAGTTTATGTCGGCTGAAGTTCTCGGGAAAGTAGTCGATTACGCCCAGGAACAGGGCCTGTTCCTCAACCTGCTCTTTGGGAAACACCGCTTGCCTGCAGAATACGAGAAACTGATCGGTACGGTGAACCATGTCAAAATGATCCCGCTAAGCCTGAAAGATACATATCCTGACGGCGTACTGGTACTGGAGGCCGATGAAAACCTGCTGTTTGCAGGACTTGACAGTAGCTCTGAGCGCAATATTATCCTGCGGGCGGCAGCAGGCGACCTGCCGCATCTGGCCGACATCGTAGAATCGCTGAAGGGGAAATTTAAGCGGCTCAATCTGCACCTGGTGGGGCAAGAGACATTTTCGGCGAAACAACTGGAATCCTACGAAGCCCAGCTAAAAAAAATAGCCGCTATGCTTCAGAAGGCCTACCAGTCAGGCGAGGAAATCGAGATCAATGTCCTGTCCGATCGCCTGCTGCTAAGGGAAATGAATAATTGCGACGCCGGAGTAAAGCATCTGACTGTTGCACCCAGCGGAAAAGCCTATATTTGCCCCGGTTTTTACTATGACGATGAAGAAAATGCGATTGGCAGCTGGACAGACATGCCAGATATCGCGGTGGAAAATCAGCGGCTTCTTGATCTCAGCTGTGCGCCGCTCTGTTCGCAGTGTGACGCGTTCCACTGCAAACGTTGCGTATATTTGAACAAAGCCACTACTTTTGAGATCAATGTGCCATCGCGACAACAGTGCCTGACGGCACATGTCGAGCGGGATGTCTCCCGGCGGTTGCTGCACAGTCTCCGCATGACCAGGCCGTTTGATAAGCTGCCGTCCATCCCGGGGCTTGCGTATAATGATCCGTTTGATAAGGTGGTCCAGGATGTGTGGAACCGGGAGGGTACTGTCTCGCCAAACGTTGCGGCGGTCGAGGCCGACGATTATTTACTGCAGATTTATGAAATGCAGAAAAAAATCCTGCGGAAGCTAGGAACTGATTGAGGAGGGATTAAGGTGGACGATAAAACAAAAGACTGTGCATGTTCCGGCGACCGGAGGCTGATCGGCAAGGTGACGCCGAAAGAGAGGGACGAGATTCAGGCACTTTTTGAGCGCAGAAACGGGCTGGTCGAACTTATCCGCTCGCTGGCGGAAACAGACGACGAGGTGTTGAAAAACGGCTATTTTTATGAAAAGATTGTCGCCGATATGGGTAAGACGACGACAAGGCACCAGCAGTGGTGGGACCGCTGTGCTAAACAATATCAATGGGAGAGTGTCAGTGGATATATATGGGAAATCGATTTTGAGGCCTGCCAGATCTTTTTGCGAAAAACATAACTGCAACAAGTATGAATGATTTGGCCGGACTGTGACGAAAGGAGGGTGAATGGTGAAAGAAAACAACGCGACAGGACATTCTGGTGGGGCTCCTTTGGCGGGGAAAATGGATCGGCGCGATTTTTTCAAAACCGCCGGGAAAATGGTCATTCCCACGATTGGGATCTTGGGACTGAGTCTGACAGGCTTATCCGGCCAGGCCCAAGCGGCCTGTTCAGACTGCAGCGGAGCCTGTAAAGACGCTTGCTCAGGCTCTTGTTTGGGCAACTGCGCATCCAGTTGTACGGGCGGCTGTGCAGGCGGGTGTACTAGCACTTCGAAATAACGGCGGTAAAGGGAGGTGTCAATATGAAGGAGGAAGAGGAAAAGAAGAAAAAGACATTGTTTAATGAAACAGAGAAGATGGACCGGCGGAACTTTTTCGTTCATTCTGCGAAAATGGTTATTCCCACCCTCGGTATTCTGGGGCTCAGTCTGGAGCTGCCCAAAATAGCCGAAGCCGCTTGTCCAGACACTTGTTCCGGGGGATGCAGCAACACCTGCAGCGGGTGTTTCGGCTGCACCGGCAGCTGTGCCGGCGAATGCAGCAAGACCTGCCGCGATATTTGTGCCAACAGTTGTACCGTTACATCGAGATAGTAGGATCATGCTCAAACAAAAAGGGAGCCTTTCGGCTCTTTTTTTGTTTGATACGACTCATCGGTTGTAGGAAGAATTGGTTTTTTATTGTAGGGTTAACAACCATTATGATTCAGAAAGATCAAGACTTTCACACCGTGTCAGAAGTTCCTGGCGATTGTTGACAGTCAGTTTGTCGTAGATGTTGCGGGTGTGGAACTTGACCGTATTGGTGGAAATATTCAGCGATTCACTGATAAAGCGGCTGTTGCGGCCTTTCAGCAAAAGAGATAGTACCTCGTTTTCCCGTTCGGTCAGAGGAAGCTTCCAGAGGGACTGCGGGACTTCGGGCAGATCACTTGGGGGATCGCAGTCGGTGGCTTGGCTCTGGGCCTCCTTTCCCGGCAGGAGAATGGTTTGCCAACCGGCAAAGGTTTCCTTGCGATTGGGAAAAATAAGCACCGATAAAACCGTTAGGGCGCCGCCAACAAGGGCAAGGCCTTGTCCGGTCAGAGTGCCTGAGATCATGGTTGTCAGTTCGGGGGTGGCCAGATTGCCGCAGAATTCGGAGGCGGTGGTCAGAAACAGACCAAAGGCGCAAACCGCCGCTGGTCTGGTGGAGAAACGAGCGAAATAGGGAAAAAGCAACCAAGTATACATGTCAAAAAGAGCCAGGCCGCCTTGTAGCAATAAAAATGAGACCATGGGGAAATGAACCGGATGAAAGGAAAAAAGCAGAAAGCCGATGGCTAGGAAAGGCAGGACCGGTCGGTAGAGATACTGCAGATCCATATTAGTTTTGAAATACAGCGCTGCTCCGGCTATCAAACAGGCGGCAACATAAGAGGCGTTGGAAAGGTAAAACACGTTTGAGAAGATTGGTTCCAGGCTAATGATGCTAAACATCGTTCCGCCGATCAGATAAAACAGTATGATCAACGAGACGAGTTTGGCCGGAAATGGATTTACCGCATCGGTTTTTGGAAATTCGCCCTGTGACTGGGAGGGATTCAACTTAATAAGGGACAGCAGACAAAACAGGGAGGCGAAGGGAAATAGTATTATCGTCGGGAGCATCCATTGGCTGTCAACAATTCCCGCCGCCATGGTGAGTAGACCCGAAATGGTAATGGCAACGGCAAACGACAAACCGAGTTTCCGGAGGTCATACAAGATAAACGTCTGCATCCAAGCGGTAAGAAAAGGGGATGAGCAAACACCGCTAATAGCGGCAAGGACGACGAGGGTATAAGGATTTGCCGCTGTCCAATTCCCCATGATGCGCGGCAAAACTGCGGTTAACAAAGGACAAAGCGACAATATGGCGGCACAGACGATCAAAACATGCTTTTTGTCAAACATCGACCGGATTTTTATGCCCTTGGCCAAAAAGAGAAAAGTCAGCCACGAGGCGCAGAGGAACCAGTGAAAAGGCTCGCTCGGATCTACTTGCCAGAGCGCAGAATACGGCCCTAGTAGCGGCCCTTGGAGATAAAAAAGCCACAGCCAACTAATGGCAAGCCCAAAACCGATGCTATGCTTGAACATACATTTGATCGCCTCGATAACCAATAATTTGTCCGTCTATATATTTCCACTTAGGCTGCTAGAGTTCCTTTGCTTGTCGCCAAGTTGCGGAATAATGGCGATTTCGGCGATACAGACTGAGAACGATCATGTCGGCGAAGGATAAAACGAAGAAACCGCATTATATGAGATAAATCGACAATATATAGTAGTTTTTTGATAAAATTTGTAGAAAACAGCAGGATATAGTGGAAATGTGTCCAATAAAAGGAATGATAAGTAAAAGAAGGATTGCTTTGTTGATTGCGAACATCGCTGGCAGAAAAAAATCGGCAAACTCGCTGAAAAGCGGGGACGCAAAGCCGTGGGTCTAAGGGTGTATGTACCTATGACTGCCTGGTTGCTCTTTCGGATATTTCCGCAAGGTGCATACCCGGCATTTTTTATTGCTCGACATCATCGCAACAACTGAGCAATCATAGTTATTTCACTAACAGCCGCATCTGAGCTCAAGTCTTCATCATACGAAAGGAAGGAACGATGTACAATGAACAACGCAGCACGGCAGAAAGACACTGAGAAGTTAGCAGAGAAAGTAACCGCCATCAGTTCGATGACAGGAGAATACATTGTGCTGGTCCTCGGGGGAAAGATGGTATATGAGAATTCTGAGGAGTTTTCTCGCGCTCTAGAGGCTAAACTTCGCGGAAAAGCCTGCTATATTGTTGATGTGGATCAACTCGAGCGGTTGGATAGCACCGGGTTTGGCGTGCTGATCACCTTCGCGAGGAAGGTCGCCGCCATGGAAGGGCAGATCGGTTTTGTGGCCTCAAACGAGTTTCACCGGGACTTGTTTATCATTGCCAAGTTCGACCATGTCTTTCCGATTGCCGACAGCCGCGAGCAAGTCTGGCAGATGATTAAAGATGGCTTCCAACCCCAGTTCGCGCTGACTCAATATTAGCGGAAAAATTCTTTTTGGTGTCGGCAGGGCTCTTAGCAAAACGGTGGTCGACATCGCTGATGAACTGAGAACGCTGATCAATCAATTCCGGGTCTGACGCCCGGAAGAGGACAAGATAAATGAATTGAACGTATACCTGATTCGAGAGTTACGCGATATTTTGCGGTAGATCATTCGCAAAATATAATTAAGAACGATTGGTGATGTTTATGAACGACAGATTATTCCGCAACAATGTTCAGAGTAGCATTAAAACAAAAATGATTATCGCGATGCTAGCTCTGGTCATTTTTTCTGTCTTAGTTGTTAAGATTTATGATTATACTGTCCGGGTGCCAGAGATTGAGAAAATGGTGGCTGAGGAAAAACTAAATGCGGCAGTGCTTACCGCGTCTAGGTTGGAAACAGAATTGAGTAGAGCGGTCCTTACGTTGGAAACCTCGGCCAATAACGCTGTATTTGCCAGTAATGACACGGAAGCGATCGTCAGAGGGTTGCAGGTTCTGAAAGAACAGAATTCGCTCTTTGCCACCGTATTCTTTGTGGATTCTTCGCTGAATCGCATCAATGAAAAAGGGGAACTGGCTTCGCTTGCAAGCAGAGAATATATGCAAGAAGCCCAAAAAATAAGAAAAACAGTTGTTTCCCGGGAGATTCTTGTTTCGCAGGGTACCAATAAACCTTCAGTGATGATGGCCTCGCCCATCAAAGTCGCCGGTGCCCCGGAAAGTTATCTCGGCATTTCTGTTAGCACTGATTCTTTGCAGAAAATTATCGATAAAGAAAAGAAGAGTGACAGTAACTATATCTTTGCCTTTGACGGAAAGAACGGAATGATTTTCTCTCATCCGGTAAAGGAATATATCGGTGCGCTCAAACTTATCAATACCGATGCAAAGGACGAAGGAAAGGTCAATCCTGATCTTCGTCATATGGCGCAGGAAGCTGTTGCTGGTAAAACGGGTACAATCATTTATGATTTCAATGGCTCCAAGGTGATTTCTGCCTATACCAATATTCCGGGCACTTCGATTGGCATTGCATCCCGTATGAACTACTACGAAGCGCTGGCCCCTGTCAGAAATGAGCGCAATTCAGCGATCATCATCACATTGATCGTTTCCTTGATTGCTGCCTTTTTGGCTTATATTTTTGCCGGACATATCGCCAATCCGATTATCGCTATCCGCGATGAATGTCTGCTGATTACGCAGGGTGATTTACGGAAACAGGCAAGCAAGGTTTCTTCTCGTGATGAAATCGGACAATTGGCAACTGGATTCGCTGCGATGCGAGGTAATCTCAACACTCTTGTGACTAAAATTAAAACCGCGGCTGTGCAGGTGTCTGATCATTCGCATTCGTTGGCCCAAGGATCGCTTCAGACCGGTGAGACGGCGAGTCACGTTGCCCAGACGATTGCGCAGATCGCCGAAGGTGCCACCCGACAATCTGATCAGATTGCCCAAATCAGAGGAAAGGTGTCAGCCACTAAAGAGGAGGTTCGCGCCGGACTGGCAGAGGCGGCCGTTACGCTTGAAGACGCCACTAGGACTTCGCAAATTACCAATGAAGGCATCGAATCATTGCGTTCGGCGATTGCCCAACTTGGTAATGTCCGCACAACGGTGAAATTTGCCACTGAATCCATACAGAATCTGGGCCGTAGGTCGGCCGAAATTGGGGGCATTGTTGGCATTATTACGACGATTGCGGGGCAGACAAATCTTCTGGCGCTAAACGCGGCTATAGAAGCTGCGCGGGCCGGAGAGCATGGACGAGGGTTCGGCGTGGTTGCGGAAGAAGTCCGGAAATTAGCTGAGGAATCTGGAGAAGCCGCAACGCAAATTAGAAAGCTCATTATGGATATTCAGGCTGAGACATCAGTTACAATCCGCACGATGGAGAGTAATATGGTTCAAGTGGATGTGCAGGTGGACAGTATTCAGACAAGTGGCGAAGCAATGGAAAAAGTTACTGTTGGTATTGTGCAGTCTGAGCAGAATATCCGCAGCTTACGCAACCGTTTGGAGACCCTAGAAGAACATTCTAGCGAGGTTCAGTCTGCTGTCGATAGCATAGCAGGAGTGGTTGAAGCAACAGCGGCCTCGGCCGAGGAAGTAGCGGCTTCAGCCGAAGAGCAGTCGGCCTCCACCGAGGAAATGGCGGCTCTCAGCAAAACGGTAGCCGACATCGCCGATGAATTGAAAACACTGATCAATCAATTCAAGGTCTGACGGCAGTAAAAAGGAGCATAGTCGAAGCAGCCAATTGCCCGAAGTTTTGACTGCACTCTTAAGTGAATCTGTGTCTTGAAGCGAGGACTTTCATTCGTTCATTGAACTTTTGGTAGTCCTTTTTTCGAACTCTCTAGGTGTGGGATTATTCATCCCGTGGGTATCGAAGAGTTTTTATGTTGTGATTCGCCTTGTCATTTTGATAATTATGAATTATTTGCTATTTTTTTCTCAAAGATAGAAGGTTAATGTATATTAATGTAGAAAAATGCAATTAAAGGATATTTTCAACTTGGAGGAATTGCCTGCTAGTTTTATATATATATTTCTGGCAAACTCATCGAAAGGTGAGGACGCAAAGCCGTGGGTCTAAAGGCCCGGAACCGGGCTATGATCGCCAGGCTGCTCCTGTTTATACAGGATCAGTTTGAGCGATTTTTTGTTTTCTGCTATGGGGATGGGTTTTGCGAATGGAAGAGGTGAATGCAGATGCAGAGAAAGTGGCGACGGGCTTGGCGCCGAGGTAAACCGAAGTTCATGCGGTATGACATGCGGAAAAAGCGGCTGGGTATACTGGCTAAAAAAGCCTCGATTCCTAACTTTGTCCGAAAATTTGTGACGCCGGCCATTGCCGCCTCCATTCTGATCGCAACGTTGGGAACGGCGTCAGCGCAGATCGTCGCCGACGGCAAGACCCAGACTTCTGTTGCGACCACTGGAAATGTCACCAATATCAGCACCGCTACTGTCCGCGGCATCAATGCCTTCAACTCCTTTAGCAAATTCAGCACTGACACGGGAACAATAACCAATCTATATTTGCCTTCCGGCACCAGCAACCTCCTAAATCTAGTCCATAACGAGACATCTTATATAAACGGCATTATGAATTCTATCCAGAACAACAAAGTAGGCGGCAACTTGTTCTTCCTCAACCCTTACGGTGTTGTTGTAGGAGCCAGCGGCGCTATTAATGTCGGATCCCTGAGTATTATTACACCGCCCAAGAGTTTCATGGACGGTTTTTTTGATTCATTGGGCAACCCGTCACAGACGTCGACGCAAATGGTTCTGGACGGCTCAGTGCCAGTGAGCGGAAGCGGTCTCATTACTGTGCAGGGAAAAATCAATGCAGTCAAGGATATCCATTTGGCTGCCGGCACGGTAGCAAACTCCGGAGTGATTGCCACTGGAGCGGTCTTTACCCCGAAAACCGTCGATTTTAGCGATGTTGTCAACGCCAACGGGTATCAAAGCGGGACGACAATCGTAGTGGAAAATGGCAGTATTTCGATCATGGCAACCGGCAATGTGGAAAATAGCGGCGTCATTGTCGTCAACGGGGGAAATAATCTCAAAGCCGGCAACGTGTCTATCAACGCTGGCGGCGATGTTAAGTTAAACGATGGCTCGGTGGTTTCAGCCCGGGGCTATGGCCAAAATTCCAGTGGCGGCCAGGTTGATATTTATGCCCAAAATAACGCCACCCTTACAAATGCCGCTATCGATGCCCGCGGCGGTGGCGTGTCAGGAGACGGAGGCTCAATCCATTTCAGTGCCAAGAACCAGGTTTCGATTCAAGGCGGGACGATGACCGCCGGGGCAGTAAATGGCCAGGTCGGCATGGTGCTTATCGATCCTGCGACCATCAACTGGACAGGCTCCACCCATGATGTCTTTCAAACAGACGGCACATCTTACACGCTTTTGGCCGATGATTCCATTACCCTTACGGATGTGGTGATATCTACCCGACAAGTGGCGGCCTCTGACGCAAACCGAACGAATATTGCAACAGCCATTTCCACCGGGAATTCCGGCAATATATCCCTAACGGCTCCTGTCATTACGTTGAACAGCGGGACAAAACTTCTGGCTAACGCTATCAACAGCGGCGGCACGACATATACCGGCGGGGCGATCACGCTGACAGCCAGTGACACCGCCAGCCTTTCCTATATGGGCTATAAGAGCGCCAGCGCCTCGATTCAAGTCGGCGACAGCTCCGGCGGGGCGACAGTCAAAGGCGCCAGCGTGACGATGCACGCTTCGGCTACGGCGGACAATAGTCTCATCATTCCGGACGCCGACGGCTCGGGGAACCCGCTGGCGACAACGGTGAATCTCGCAACGGAAACGCTGGCGTCGACAGGAAAACTGCTTGAGCTGGCAGGTGTGAACGTTATCTACAGCCAGGCCAACGCTTCCGCCACCATCACGGTGAAAAGCGGTAGCGTCATCCAGGCTGACGGCGCGGTCGACCTCCATGCCGAAACGAAGACCGGGGCAGGCTCAAGGCCGCTGAACACCCTCCCGGGGAATCCGCTTGTGGTGAACAATCCTACGGCGCTCGGCATACTCTATAGCCGCATCGATGCTAATTCTAGCGTCCAAGTCGAAAAGGGCGCGACTATCACCGCCGGCAGTCTTGCCGTACAGGCCCACAACGACGCTGCTCTGGATGCTTCCGTACACGCCGTGCCGAGCAACTCCGGCAGCGGCAGTCCCCAGGTGGTCAGCGTCGGAGTCGGTGTAACTGAAGCCTATGTGCAGTCGACTGCCAGCATGGCGGGAGACGCAAATGTTGCCGGCAGTGTCCAGATTGTTGCGACGAATGAAGGTAGCTATAGCACCGAGGTGGTGGCCAAAACAGCCGGTAGCGGAAATGCGGCCGGGGCGGTGGCGGTCGCCCTGCGTAATACCAGCGCAACCGCCAGCCTGACAGGCAACATTATTGACGCCCAGAGCGTTGGTGTCTATGCTGTCAACGATATCGCCAAGGATGTGGCTTCATCCTCAAGCAAGGCGGGAACCACCACCCTCACGGACGTTGCCAATAAAATACAGGCCAATGTGACCAGCGCCGTTCTTCAGCCGTTATACAATATCGTCGGCCTTGGTTCCCTCAAGCCCAGCCAGTATACACAGTCTACCGACGCGACCCAGACCCCCTTCCGGATATCGGGTGCGGTCACCTATGCCAGCGCCACCGATACTGCCAGCGCCACCATCGGCGGCGGCTCGACCACGCAGACCGTGCATGCCACCGGCGCGGTGGCGGTCGGTTCCCAGGTCAAAGTCAGCAACATGCAGATCGCGGCCCAGGCCGAGGCTGTATCGAATTCCAGTTCCAATCCCTCGAGTAGCGACACCTCGCTCCAGTCCTATTCGGCCGGAGTCGCTGTCGGCAACTATAACCGCAACGCCCAGGCCGAAATCGGCAGCAATGTGACCGTCACCGGCAGCAAGATCGGGGTCGCGGCCAATACCGTCATGCCGATTACCGACCCGACTGACGCTTTTGACCGTTGGACCGGTCTTGATACAATTACAAGCGCCATCGAAAGTATTACCGACCCCACCAAGGTATTCAACGGAGTTACCTCAGCCAAATCGTCGGCTGACGGCTCGGACGGCTCGATTGGCCTATCCGGTTCGGTCGGGGTGCTGACTTTCAATAACACCAGCCAGGCGCTTGTTGATACCGGCGCGAAGCTCAATCTGACCGGACTGGCCACTGGGTCGTGGAGTTCGGACTCGGTTACCTATGATCCCGGTTCAGCGGCCAAAACGATTTTCGGTGTGACCTATAAGCCGGCTGACCCGGCTTTAACGCTTGCTTTTAACTTTGACAAGCAGGTGGACATCCATGCCACCAACAATAACAACCTGCTCTTTTTGGCCGGTCCCATACTGACCAATAGCGGCAGCGAATACGGGCTCGGCGCTTCGATCAGCGATACGACAATCAACACCAAGACAAACGCTATTGTGCGCGAAGGGGCGGTCATCCAGGGGATAACCGAGACCTCCGGCATAGGTGTGGCCGGGGCAAGGACCTGGACCGTCGGTTCCTCAGGCAAGGCGCAGGAGGTGCAGGTCAAAGCATCCGACCAGGATCAGGTAATTTCGGTTGGCGTCAGTTCGGGCTTTGGGGCGACTTTCGGCTTGAACGGCACGGCCGCCGTGACGGCGCTGAACCAGCAGTCCTACGCCTGGATTGACGACGAAGCGACTGTCAAGGCCAACAACCTGACCGTAAACGCGGTATCGACCCCGGTGGTCTGGTCGGTGGCCGGCGGCATCAATTATTCTAAAGGCACCAGCGTGGGTATTGGCGTCGCGGTCAATACCGTTAACGCCGACACCAAGGCCGAGATCGCAGACAACGATACCGTTTCAACCGATGGAAATACGCGCACGTCGCAGCTTAGCCTTTCTGTCTACAACCCGACCACGGCAACCACCGGCGCGATTATCAGCGCACCGGTAGTTGATGTGGAGGCCCACACCGGCGGGACCATCGAGGCTATCGCCGTAACTGCGGCGATAGCCAGCAGCTCGGATAATAAAGGCGGCTTTTTGGACAATATCAAAACCACTTATAACGATTTAAAGAGCAAAGCAGCCTCTATCGTGAATCTGAGCCAGGCCAACGTGACCAAGAACGGCTCAACCCCGGCTCAGCCGGACCCGCCGAAATTCGGCCTGAGCGGAGCCGGTAGCGCCTCGGTCAATACCACCGGCCTGCAGAACGCGGCAGTGGTGGACGGGGTGTATGTCGACCAGACGACGAGCGGATCGACCACGACCCCGTCTTTGATAGTGCGGGGCACTGCCGATTCAGATATTGTTGCCGCCAGTGGTGCCGCTGCCGTGACCCGCGCCAAAAGCAGCAACCAGAGCAGTTCATCCGGCATCACCGGCAGTGTAGCGGTCAATATGGCAGGCAACGGCAACAGCGCCAGCCTGAGCAACAGCACGGTGACCGGAACCGACTCCGTCAAGGTGCAGGCTCTGTCCGCCGGCGACCAAGTTGCAATTGCCGTCGGTATGAATGCTAACATTTCCAAACAGGGCACGGATTCTGGTTTTTCGGCCAACGGCTCGGTGTCGTTAACTCTTGACCAGACAGACAGCAGCGGTAATTCCAAGAACTTTACTAAGGCCCTTGCGCTGAACGACAAGGTGACTGGCGCCAGCGGCGACACCGGACGGGTATTGGAAGTGACAGCCTATAGCAGCACTACCGTTGGTACCGGTGGAGGTTCACTGGACATTAATACCAGCGGCAGCGGGTATGGCGTCGGAGCGGCTATTACTTATGCCGATGTGCGCCGCGACATCAGCAGCAAGGTTTCCGGTTCCACTGTCAGCGGGGTGGACGACATCAAGGTACAGGCCTTTGACTCCAGCGAAATCGGGGCTGGAGGCGGCATGGTCACAGCCACCAATTCCAGCAGTGCCCAGCTCGCCGGAGCAGTTGTTATTACCGAGATTTCTAATAACACTTTGGCTGGGGTAGATTCGTCATCCTCGCTGACGTCGACCGGCTCGGTGACGGTGACGGCACAGAACAAAGGCACCGACAGCACGCTAGAGAGTTTGATAAACTCATCTGCCCCGGCAAAGAGTCTCAACTACAACGCCCTGGCAAGTCTGCCGAGCGGCTCCAACGGCATTGTGTCGGTGGCCGGCATAGTGCAGGCCAGCAAGGGGAGCAATGTTGGGGTATCGGTAGAATATAGCAAGATCAACGATAATCTGACGGCCCAGGTACTGGATTCGACCATCACCGCCAGTACTGCCGGCGCTATCAGTATCACGGCTAATTCCTCGGCCAAGATTCTTGGCCTAGCCCTTGGCGTAGGCGTATCCACCAACGGACTGTCCGGCGGAGGGTCGGTCGCCATGGGTGAGATTACCAACACCGTCACCGCCAGCGTCGCCCAATCGGCCACAGGCGGGGCGACAACCACACTGACCGCCGGCACAGTCACTGTAGATGCCACCGACAGCTCAACCATCCAGACTGTCGGCGGCCAGGTCAATATCTCTGCCGGCAAAAACGCCGCAGTGGGAGCGGCGGTTACTTATAACAATATCGCCAACACTGTCAGCGGGATGGTCAACAACGCCGACATTCACGCCCCGACCGCAGTGCTTGTCGAAGGGCACAACAGCTCGGAAATCGACTCGATCGCCGCCGCTGGCGCAGTAGCCTCTGGGGCGGCAGTGTCCGGCTCAGTGACCGTCAATTTTATCAGCAATACTACCCAGGGGCAGATTACCAATGGTTCGAGCGTCGACGCCAACGGTGGGAGCAACACCAACACGGTGACGGTCAGCGCCAGTGACTCGTCCACGCTACAGTCCCTGGCAGGAAGCCTGGCCATTTCCGGTGGCGGCAGTGCCGCGGCCGGAGGCGCTTTTGCCTACAACAGCATCGGCAACACCAACACCGCCCAGGTTAGTGCCTCGACCTTAGATTATGCCGATACCCTCGGCATCACCGCGACAGAGAACGCGACAATTAATACTCTGACGGCGGCGGTGGCAGGCGGTCAAAGTCTTTCTCTTTCCGGGTCAGTCTCGGTAAGTCAGATCGGGTCAGCTCCCAGCGGCAGCGATCCTGACGCCACCGGCCACAAAACCGTCGCCTCGCTTGTAAACTCCACGGTGAGTAACGGAGGCACCACGGCGACAATATCTGCTTCCGATACTTCGACCATTCATTCCCTCGCCGGCGGGGTGTCGATATCTGTTGGCAGCGCGGCCGCCGGAGGCGCCGTAGCTGTGGACAGCATCCACAGTGTGGCCAGCGGGACGATTTCGGGTTCGACGATGACGTCGATTTCCGGGCTGACCGTCCGGGGCAAAAACACTTCGGTGATCGAATCAGCGGCCGTAAGCGGCAGTGGCGCGGCCAACGGAGCTTTTGCCGGGTCGGCTGCCGCCAATACCATCGGCAACCGGACCCTGGCAGGGGTGACGTCCTCTTCAGTCACCGGTACGACAGCCGCCACCCTTGTCGATGCGGAAAATACCGGAAGCATCGAAGCGCTGGCCGGCGGGGTGGGCATTGCCAGTTCGGCCGGAGTGGGTCTGGCGGTGGCTGTCAACCATATCGGAAACGAGACCGATGCCTATATCAACGGCAGCAGCACAGGCACGAAATACGATGTGGGCAATCTCAAGATACAGAGCATCAGCGGCGGCACGATTAGGAGCCTGGCCGCAGGGGTCGGCGGCGCCGTAAATGTCGGCGTGGCCGGATCGACGGCAACGAACTATATCAGTAGCAATACCAATGCCTATATCACCGGCGGAGCGGTAGTCCGAGCTCAGGATAATGTTGGCGTTATCGCTCAGACCGATGACGTGATCACCAACGTCGCCGGGGCAGCGGGGATCGGCTTGTCGGTTGCCGGGGTGGGGGCGGCAGTGACCGTCAACGAGATCAGCGGCGCCACCCAGGCTTATATTAGTGGTTCCGCTACCCAGGTAAGCGGCCTGTCTAAGAATGCTGCCGATGTCCTGACTGTCAGCGACGGCAAACTCAATGCCAGCGTCGACCTGGCCGGCGGGCTCGATCTAGGGATATTCGGCCGGACCGACTTGAAGGCTATGCGCGAAACAACTGCTGTCAACGGGGTGGCTGTCAACGCCACCGCTACTCATAGTGTGGAAAATATTGTCGCCAACGTGGGCGGAGGCTTGTACGCCGGGGTGGCCGGCACCACCAATGTCAGCATCATCACAGGCAATACTACTGCTTATATCGACAGCGCCAAGATCAATCCGGCGTCTCTTGGGACTGCTTCCAGCAGCCAGGACGTCAGTGTGATTGCTGGTGATCACGCCTACAGCAACGGATTTGTCGGCACGCTGGCCGTCGGGCCGCTGGGGGCCGGGATTGGCATTGGGGTGGACACCAACGTCTTCGGTAATACCACCAGGGCTTATATCCAAAATAGTGCGGAAGTGCGGGCTGCGGACGGTATTACGGTAAAAGCAGAGTCTGGCCAGGGAGCTTCTTCTCTGGTGACCAGCGGCGCCGGTGGTATCGTCGGCGTGGTCGGCACCGGGTCAGTCGGCCTATTCCAGGGCACAACCGAGGCTTTTCTTGCGACGAATACGTTGGTCAATAGTACCTCCCTTACCGTGGCTGCCGATCATTCCAGCCGGTTCTTTATTGCCGCCGGTGGGGTCACGGCGGGGGGAGTCGCCCTTTCAGGAGCCTTCGCGGTAGCCAGCGATGCCAGCACGACAACAGCCCATATCGACAATTCGACTGTGAGCGCCACTGGCGCCATCAGCGTAGCGGCCGATAATATTTCGGAAATCAACAACTGGGGCGTCAGCGGCGCTCTCGGCGGCGGCGCCGGGATTGCCGGCAGCGCGGTGGTCAGTCTTGTCAACAATACATCCCAGGCTTATGTTACTGGGTCTCACCTCGGATCTTCAGCCAGCACAGCGGCCAGCGTGGCGGTGACGGCCAACGACACAGTCACTATTGCCAACCAGGCCGGCTCATTGGGAGTAGGTGTTTCTGGCTGGGGCGTCGGTGCCGGGGCATCGGTCGTCGAAGTGGGGGACACAACCTCGGCCTATGTCGAAAATAGTGACACTCATACCTCCGGAGCCACCACGGTAAGCGCCACAGCGCAGCGAAATATTGCCAACACGGCTGTTACCGTGGGTATCGGCGGCACGGCTGGCATCAGTGGCTCAGCCGCGGTGACGCTGGTCGGGCAGGATCTTTCCGGACCGGTAGAATCAAGTGAACTTGACAAGAACAATAGCGGGACGCTGACAAACGTCAATAGTTTCACTAGCGCTAGCCGCCTGATCGCCGGACAGAACGCCGACACCAGCGGCGGGACTGGTGTAACCCCGGGGCTGACAGCCAGTGAGCTGAATCAGGTTAACAGCGCTGGCACGGTTTCTGTCAGCGGGCGGCTGAATCCCGCCAGCTTAAATTACCGCACGGCAGCCTTGGTTACAGGCACCTCGGTGCTGAATGCCGGGGGCGATATTACGGTCAGCGCCAGCGAAAAGGATCAGACCAGCGTTCTTGCAGGTTCGCTCGGTGCAGGCGCCGTTGGCGTCGGTGGAGCGGTGGCTGTACAGAATATCACCAACAACGTCGAAGCGTCGGTGCTCAACACCTCTCAGATCATTTCTACCGGAGGCAATATCAGTATTACGGCTTCTGCCGGCCGTTTAAGCAGCGGGGTGACTGCCGCCAACGTAAAGGCCTACCAGGGCAGTGGCGGAATCGTCGCTCTCGGGGCGGCGGTGGCCGAGAACGATCTGACCAACAACATAACCGCCCGGGCCGTTCGGGGGACTGTTCTGACGGCCAGCGGCGCGTCCAACGGTATCACCGTCCAGGCCAGTGATTCTACTGATGTTAATTCTGAGGCGCGGGGCTTCGGTGCCGGCTTTGCGGCAGCGGGCGTTGTGATCGCCACTGCCGATAAAGCCGGGGCGGTCGCCGCCACGATCGGCGATACTGTAGCAAGCGGTGCGACGACAACCGTGACCGCCACCAGCACCCTTACCGTAGATGCGGAGCGCAGCGGCCAGGTGAGGGCCTATACTTTGGCCGGGGTAGGCGGCGTCATCGCCGGCAGCGGCTCAGAGTCCGACGCTACTGAGAGCGGCAGCGTCACAGCAAGAATCGGCAACCAAGTTACGGTAACGGCTCCGGCCGCCGCCGTCGAGGTGACCGCAGCGGCCGAACCGAGAGTCATTGCCGAACAGCGCGGTTACGGCGGCGGTCTGTTGGCCAACGTCGGCGCCGGCTTTGCCACTGCCACAGCCAATCCGGTGGTTGAGGCCTCCATTACCGGCACTGGCGACAGCATCACCGCCAAGACGCTGGAAGTAAGCGCCGCCAATAATCTGAACAGCGGCGCCAACCCTACCGCCTCCGCCTATGCTGAAGCGGTGGGCGTCGGTCTGATCAGCGTGAACGTCAACCAGAGCTTGGCCCAGAGTACCTCCCAGGTGACGGCAACTATCGGGGCCAATACTCACCTGGTGGTTTCGACCAGCACCACGCTTTCAGCCAGCAATACGACTTACGAAACTTCGGGCGTGTCCGGCGTGGTGGCCGGTCTGGCCGCAGCAGGGGCTTTCCAGGCGGACGCCAACGCCAACAGCACCACTACCGCGACCATGGGAACCGGTGTTTACGGCAGCGCCGGCAGTACGCTGGCGGTCGAGGCCCTCGGCCAGGACAACACATATTCCAGTGCCACATCGGGGAGCGGCGGTCTGATTTCCGGCGTTGCCACATTGGCTAATACTCATAACGGCTCAGCCACCACCGCCACTCTGGGCGGCGGGACAAGCGCCAACCCGCTTAACGCCGGCAGCATGCTGCTGACCGGCAGTCATGAAGCCATCCTGAACAGCAAGGTGGATTCCATCAACGCCGCGCTAATCGGCGGCAGCGGCGCTATTGCCAACAACTATACTTACACCGCCGGCGGCAGCGGCGCCACCGGCACGATGGTGACAGCCCAGATCGCGCCTAGCGCCTATCTGGTGACCCAGAACTTTGAAGGACTGGCCTATAATGAGACGACCAAGGATTGGCTGAGCGGCAGCGCCTTCAACGCCAACGCCGGCGCCGGCGGTCTGCTGAGCGGCGCGGCTGCGCAAAGCACAACGGTGATTGACGACTACACTCATTTTGTTTTCGGGACCGGCGCTCAGCTTTGGGTTACCGGCGACCGGAATAACCCGCAGAAAACAAACTTCAGCGCTGTCAACGAAGTGGTGGCTATGGACAAGGCCAAACTGGACTCAGGCGGGGCCATCGCCATCGCCGAGGCTGAATCCCAGATCCTGGCACCGAACCTGAATGCCGATGTGACGCTGCAGAACAACGTCACCCTGGACTCGGTGGGGCCGGTGAACATGGGAGCCCGGACCGGAGCGGACGTCCAGACCAGTGCCAGTGCAAAGACTTATGGCTTGGCGGGAGCCGCTCAGGGCCAGTCTACCTCGACGATCAATTCCACCAACACGGTAAATCTCGGTTCCGGCATCACTATCCGCGCTGACGGCGACATCAGTCTGATGGCCGGCCGGGACAGCGGCGGCACAGCCAACAACCTGAGCGCGGTGGCCAACACCGACCTTTATAATAAGACAGCCTTTCCCATCAATACCGATCCGCAGGCTGACGCCACCGCAACCGAAAACAACACCATCTCCATAGCGGCAGGGACCACGGTGGGCAGTGTCGGCAACATCAACCTGATCGCTGACAAGGGTACCTATACTGCTTCCGGGCAGGGGGTGGGCAAGGACCTCTACCGGGAAATCCTGGCGGAGATCGGCAGCGCCTTCAGCCACCTTTTCGGCGGCGGCGACGTCTCCCTGGACATCCACGCCGGAACGAGCAGCAAGACCGCCAACACTGCGGTGACGGTCAACGGCCAGGTGAATGCCGGCATCCAGCATATCCAGTTCTTGGACATTGCCAACGGAACATCCCTGGTTTACACCGACAACCCGGCTCAGGCGAACGAAATCGTCGAAACTATCACTATCCAGACAGGCTCCACGGAAGACCCGGCCCATCCAGGGGATGCCAATTATTCCATTCCTACCTATTCGACGCTGAAGGTCCGGCGCACCCCCGGCGTGACTTACAGCGTTGGCACGGAAAACCTCCACTCCGATCTCGTCACCCGGATTAACGCCCTGACAAGCCTCAAAGGACAGTTTAGCAGCGACGGGAACACCCAGACCGCCCTGCAAGCTGAGATTGATTTCCTCCAGTCCCAACTGGCGGATATGTTCCCGGCAGGCTCGGATCAGAGCAAGGTGCTCGCCACTGTCAGTGACGTGCCGCTCATCACCGTCAACAATGCTCTGGCTCGCAGCGGCAACATTAATATTGTCGCCGATTCGATGACCGGGTCGGGGTCGCTGGACGCCCCCGGCGACGTCAAGATAAGCATTATCAACCGGGGCCAGGCTTTCCTCCGGACCAACCAGTTGATCATCCCGGAAGACGCCGGCGGCAACATTTATTTTAACGGCGTCTCGGTCAGCAGCGCCGCTGGGATCACCTCGCGCAACGCTAGCTCCAGCGCCAAGTTTACCGGTGCGGTGACCGCGGCGGCAAGCAGCCCGGTACCTGATATCACCGTCAAGAACACCTATGTTCCCAGCAGTGATGACGCCCTGGCGACCGACGTCGAGGTGGTCGGCAATATCAGCAACCTGCGGGGGTCGCTGAACATCAGCAGCAAGTCCGGCAGCGTCAATATCCAGTCAGCCGACCCGAGCAACCCCCTGACTGCTCCCAGCGTCGCCGCTGGCACCATCAACATTACCGCCGGGAAGAACTTTGTCTTCAATAGTCCTAACAGCTGGCTCAACGTCGGCGGCGATCCCCGTGCCATCTGGGGTGGCCTCCGTTATAGCAACGGCACCATCGTCGGGGGGACTGCCGGCACGGCTGAAAATAATTATCAAACCCAGGTGACCGGAAGCGACTTCTCTTCTTCAAGCAGTTCCGTCGCCGCGGAAAGAGATGGTTCAGGCGTCATCGCCGCCGGCGGCAATATCTTCGTCAGTGCCCGCTATGTCAATGTCAACGGCACTCTCCAGAGCGGCTATCCGGACTTTGACGCAACAATTACGAACTCTGCGGCGCTGACCAGCGAGATCGCGGGCTATCAGGCCGATTACAACGCCAAGGTGAAGGCGGGCCGGCCTCCTGCCGATCCCGACTATCAGTTAAACAATACCTCCGGCAAAATCACTGCTTTTTATAATGCCCAAACCGGCAAAATCGAGCTGCAGCCGGTGCGGTCCCAGGGGGGCAGCATCCAGTTGGTGGGCGAGATACTGAACACCGGCGGCGGCCTTATCCAGGCCATGGATGGCTACAGCCACATCACCATAGCCAACACCTCCAATTACGACGTGGTGGAAAAGGGGCTGGACACCGGCGGCAGTGGCATTTCCGGCAAGGTGACCATTACCGATTTTGCCAAACAGTATGTCGTCGGCAGCTACAGCGGACCGATTACTACCACCTACACGCGGGGGACGGACGGCAAGGTCCATGTCAAGCAAACGGCGGTGGTCAACGACGTGGCATACACCGTTTCCGCCGACGCTGCCACCACTTCGGCCCGCGGGGCGGAAGGGACTGTCGTCTACAGCCCGGACTCAGGTGAGAGGTTTATGTGGGTGACTGGTGAAACCGCGACAACCAAACAATCCTGGGACAACACGGTAGTTACCGGCGGCTGGGGCTTTAAATGGTCGAGCGCCAACTATTACGCCGGAGATTATTCTTCATCTTCCGGCCCGGTCCACCCGATTCTCAGCAACGGTTACGAGACCTTCACCCCCAGCGCAGCGCAGCGGTTGGCTATGGGGAGCCAGTCGAATGCCTACCAATTTACCGGGACGGCGGATAATACCTATTATGCCTCCTGGAACGAGCGGCACGACTGGAGCAGTGGTTTCCTGGGTTATTACAAGCACCACGAGAATATCCATTATGAAGTGAATGGAGAGCAGATCACTAACGTCCACATGGTCAAGGGCGATTACAATATCCCGGTTAAATTCATCGGCTACGATACCGGTGCGGTCAGTGTGACCAGCAGCAAGGGCATCGTCCTGGCTGGAGCCATCACCAACGCCACCGGGACGACCACCCTTACCGCCGGGACCAATATCACCTCACTGACGAAAGACGCGGTGGTCAACAGCCAGAATATCATCATGACAGCCGCTTCCGGCATCGGCAACGGCGGCGTCAGCACGACTGCGGCGGGATTTTCCCTGACCGGCACGACCGGTTCCCTTACTGCTACCACCACGGCCGGGGACATCAAGCTCACCGGGATTTCGGGTGCGGTACGGATCAACAATATTTCCACCGGATCGGGCGGAAATGTCACCCTGAGCGCCGACGGCAACATTGTCCAGGCCGCGACCGGCAGCAGCGCGGTGATTACCGGCCATATTATCAGCCTCAATTCGGATAACGGCGGCATCGGCACCGGTACCTCCGGTACCGCCAGCCAGTACCTCAACGTCGCCGTGACGCCGACCAGCTCCTCAGACCTGACCGCCGGTCTCAGCGCCACCGCCCAGAATGACATCTATGTGCGCCAGCCTGGCGGCACCGCACTGACCAACAATTTCCCGCTGATTTCGCTTGTATCGACAGCCGGCAGCATCACCGTGGAGGCGGCAAACGGCACTTTGGTCAATGCCAACCCCATCCAAAAGCCGGACACCCGCAGCCAGGCCCAATTGCTGGCTCTGTGGAACGACAACCAACTGCTGGCAGGCGGCGGGGCCGAGACCAGTCGCGACAATGCCCTTACTTCCTATCAGAACAGCATTGATCAGAAGTATCAGACGTACTGGCGGCAGACCCGGGGCCTGACAGCAGTGGCGGACACCGTGGGAACTGGTTATCATTTTGTGGCCGCAAACGCCTACGACCCGAACTACCTGGTGCCGCTCAGCACCCAAGAGATAACCCAGCTCAAAACCCTGAAGGGCTGGAATGACGCCCAGGTGGCCACTTACCAACAGCAACTTACCCAGTCGTTCGGCGCGGGAACCTATAGTTCGACTTACAGCTATGCCATTCCGACCACCGGCAGCAATGTCATCATCCAAAACGATCTCACGCAGGGCTACTCCTGGACTACCAACCAACTGCAGCCGGGCATCACCGGCACCTATTTCCGCCAGACCTCGAGCACCCAGACCGTTATCCCTGATCCCAACATCAAGGCGCTGAACGGCAATGTGACGCTGAAGGCTCTGAACGGCAGCATCGGCACCGACACCACCCCGGTGGTCATCCAGGGGGCAGACCTGAGCAATCCGACCGCCGACCAGCGGCTGGCCCTGGCGGCAGCCGAAGCAGTCGATATTCAGCAAAACAATAGCGCAACAAGCCCCTCAGTCACTGTGCTGCAGCGCCGGGCGATCAACGTCGAGACAGGCGCTACCGGCACTGTCTACGCTCAGGCACGGGACCACATCTACCTTGGCTCCCAGAACGACTTCAGGATCAAGACCGCTACCGCCAACGATTCCATCCGGCTGAAGGTGCAGGGAGGACTATACGATGTGGCCACCGGCACCGCGGCGCTGATCGGCGGCGGCACCACCGGCGTCATCCTGGAGGCTGCGAATGCCGGTATCGGGAGTTCGACTAATCCGTTCCGGATGCAGCTGACAGCGGGTTCGCCGCTGACGGCCCGGGCCGGTGATGATATCTATATCAGCCAGGTGACCGGCAACCTCAGCGTGGCTTCGCTGTACACCCCAAGCACCCTTCATATCACGGCAGCTCAAAGCATTTTCGATGCCAGCGACCCTGCCAGCCCCACGACCATGATGGGGAACGGCATCTTCCTGACAGCCACCAGCGGCAGTATCGGCACCCTGGTCAACCCTCTCAAAGTGTCGTCAGGGCCGACGGCTGGAATGGAAATCAACGCTTCAGCCGCTGCAACGGGGCAGGACATCTATCTGTACAGCCCAGCGATGGTCGGCAGCACCGCCTTTCCCCATCTGAAGCTGGGGCAACTGACTGCCGGCGACGAGGTTAATATTAACACCCTTAGCGACATCGTCGAGGATGGTGGCAGCAAGGTTACGGCTAATACACTGACCACCCGGAGCGTGGGCGGGCAGACCCTGACTGCGGGGACCAACGCTATCGGCACCTTTAACGCCAATAACAGCGGCGGCGGAAATATCGCCCTGACCGGGCCCGGAGCCTCTCAGCTCACGATTAGCGGCGCCGCGCAGGCCGCTGACGGCGACATCACAGTGACCAATGCCGGCGCGATTGCTTTGACCGGAGGGGTTTCGACGTCGCTGGCTAGTACCGTCAATCTCCAGACCGGGGGTACTCTTACCGAGTCAGCCTCGGGCTGGCTAAACGGCGGCAACATCGTCACCCAGAGCGTCGGCGGCCAGACGCTGAATGGCGCCAACACCATAGTCAAATTTACCGCCACCAACACTGGCGGTGACATCCAGTTGACCAATACCGCGGCGCCGCTGAATATCGCGGCAGTCACCCAGTCCGCAGGTGGTGACGTGACTGTCATCAACACCGGTGCAGTTAACGTCACCGGCGCGGTGAGTAGCACTGGCAATGTGGCCCTGACTTCGACCAACGCCGCAGTCAGCGAAAGCGGCAGCGGCCGGGTCGACGCGGCGAAACTCACCACCAGCACCAAAGGCGGCCAGACCCTGAACGGCGCCAACACTGTCGCCATCTTCACCGCCACCAACAATACCAGCGGCGACATCAGCCTAACCAACACGGCGGCTCCGCTTTCTGTCAGCGACATCACCCAGTCAGGCGGCGACGTCACTGTCAGCAATACCGGAGCGATTAACGTGACGGGAACGCTGAGAAACACCGCCGGGACGGTGACACTGAACTCGGCCGCCACAATTACCGAAACAGGCAGCGGGCTGGCCAATGTCGCCACCCTCAATACTACCAGCTCCGGCGGGCAGACCCTGAACGGCGCCAATACCATCGGCACCTTCAACGCCACCAACTTGGGCGGCGATACAGCGTTGACCAATACGGCGGCCACTTTGACGCTGGGCAGCGTCAACCAGGACGCCGGTGTGATCACAGTCAATAATACCGGTGACATCAGCGTCCAGCGCGTGGCGGTTGCGCCAGGATCGGTCCGGCTGAACGCCAGCGGCGGCATTTTCAACGGCCTGGGAACGTCCCAGAGCAATATCGATGCCGCCGACATCCAGCTGACGACCGTAGGCAAGGGGATCGGCGGGGCGGATGCACTTCCGACGGTCAATTATCTCAATGTCAACTCCGGCACCGGCGGCATGGTGACCGCTGACACCGGCACCCACGCCATCTATGTCGACGCTGTCGAGGGCGATCTGGATCTTACAGTATTATCAGGCAATCCGATCTTCGCCCGGGGCAAGGTCAATATCGGCATCGCCCGTCCTACCGGCAATCTGGTGATCGACTCGGTGATCAGCCGGGAGGGCTCTATCAAGCTAAAGGCAACGACAGGGCAGCTTACGGCAAATACCCTGTTCGCGCCGCACGGCATCACTGCCCAATCATTTGACAATATGACCATCGGCACAGCCGATTCGATTGATCAGTCTTTCACTGCCAGCAAGGCGGGCGCGACCCTTAGCATTGGTACAACCACCGTCAGCAGCAGCGGGCAGTACTTTGCCGATAACATCCTGCTGCCGAATGTTGTCCATGACGGGTCAACAAACTTCTCTTTCACCCTGGCTGGCGGCGATACTTTCAGAAGGGCCAGTGGGTTGAGCTTTACCGCCTCCTCGACTACGGACGGAACATTTGAAGGAGTGGCAGCCGATACTGCCACCATACAGGTTATTGATCACCTGAAAATGCGTCTAAACAACCTTGATATCGGTACCCGGGCGACGATCAGCAACAATTCGTCTGTCGTAACCACCGACAAGTTCGCCCGCGGCTTGCTGCCGGTCGACGTCCAGCTCTATCCCGATAAGATATCCTGGCTGGATTTCCTTGGCCCAAAAACCATCAACACCGACGCTAAAGTCGTCAATTTCCGTGACGGCTACAATGTCAATAATCAGCCGGCAGGCGTTAGTCTGGTGGTTCTCGCCGGTAATTTGGCAGCAGTGGCCGGTCAGCCGACAAATCAGCCAGGCGGTGGGCCTGAGCTGACAGGCGGAGTGGGGCCGGTAGGCGGGTCATTGGTCAACACCCAGAGCCTGAATCCTCCTTCTTCGCAGGGCAACTTAGGCATAACAACCACCCGGTCTGGCGACGGACAAGAACAATTCGTCATTCAATAAGCAGGACAAATACTTTGCAGTGAGGTTTTGCGCAGATGGCTTACAAAGCGGCAATATTCATTCTCGTTATCCTGATCCAAACGGCCCTGGGCTGTATAGCCGCCGAGGTCACCGATCCAGGTGCCGTGTTGAGGCAGTCGGTGGAAAACAATGATTTTCTCCGCCTCAAGAAGGAATCACAGGAAAAGAAAGTGGCACAACCGAACGTCGAAGACAATACGGAAAACCCTCAAGGGGTACCTGCCAAGGGGGCGCTGGTAAAGATTTTTGTACGACAAATTGTCGTTGATTCTTCGAAAATCCTTACCGCCGAAGAAATCAGGGCGGTGGCTGCAAAGTATGAAAATCGCGACGTAACCATTCAGGAACTATACGCTTTGGTTCAGGAGCTTAATGACCTCTATGCAAAGAAAAAGATGATCACTGCAAAGGCGATTTTGCCGCCGCAGAAAGTGGAGCAAGGCATCGTCCGGATCCAGCTGGTGGAAAGTAATTTGGGCAAGGTCCTGGTGGAAGGAAATAAAAACACGAATAGATCATTTTATACAAACCGGGTGTCGCTTCGAGAGGGCGAGTTTATCCGCCTCGATACCCTGGATAGGGATATCGCCTATTTCAACCGTACCAACGACGTTCAAATGCGCGCCGAATTGCGGCCGGGAACGGTCTCGGGGACGACAGATATCATTTTAAAGGCAGATGAGCCGGCTAATATCGGAGCGACGCTGTTCGCCGACAATGCCGGCCGCAAGGAGACTGGGTTGTACCGCTATGGGCTGATGCTAGAAAGCAAAAGTCTGTTTGGTTTCCGGGACGCTTTCGCGTTTACCCCGATTTGGACGACAGGCACGACGGCATGGTCGGCATCCTACAATTTTCCGATCAATCGGTGGGGGACCCGCCTGGGGTTCGGATATGATAAAAATCAGACCAGCATTATTTCCGGACCGTTCGAAAGCCTGGATGTCAAAAGCCGCCTTTCGGACCGGAGTATTACCTTGAGTCACCCTATGGTTGTAAAAGCCGATCACAAGTTTGATCTTTTCTCCGAAATGCACGAGAAGAAATCAGGGAACGATTTCTTTGGAGTTAACCTGATTGCCAATGCCGTAAAAACGACAGTCCTGGGCGCGACCTTCCAAACGACTGATGACGAGGGTTTCTGGTACAGCCGTTACGACACCACCCGGGGCAGCGTCGATGCCGCCAATTTATTTGTAAAATACAATCTTTCGTTGGTGCGCCAACAAAAAATGACTGCCGACAGATACTTTACCTTCCGCCTGGCCGGGCAATACAGAGGTGCAGGCCATTCGTTTCCATCTTCCGAACAGTTTTCGGTCGGCGGGATGTCCACGGTGCGTGGCTTCACCGAAGGCGCTCTGGCTGGCGACCAGGGTTACTTTACCAGCCTGGAGTGGAATTTCCCCTTGGAGTTCTCCGATAAAGTCAGAGGAATCGCATTTATTGACAACGGCGGAGCTTTTCCGTATCGCGGCAGCGGCGGATCGAGTACCCATCGTGATTATTTGACCAGTGTTGGAGTCGGGGCGATCATTAACCTTTCCAAGTATTCTTCCACCAAGATCACTATTGGGAATCCCATCGACCCGCCTGGTGGACAGAAGCATATCATGGTTCATTTTTTCATTCAGTCGGTATTGCTTTAGGCATCTCAGCCTAGTGTAATCATAGTATTTACGGTAAGTATGTCATGAAGCAGTTATAAGGAGGATGGAAAATGAACAATGAAGAAATCTTCGTGGACCAAATCAGTAATATCTATGTCAACGGTAATATGGTGCGGATCGATTTTGTCTGTCTGAATCCCGCGACGCGGGACCAATCTGGTCAGCCGTTGTACTCCCCCCGGCTTCGCCTTATCATCCCGATGGAGGGCTTTACCAACGGTCTGTCGCTGCAAGAGAATATTCTTGCCCAGTTGGTGGAGAATGGTGTGCTGAAACAGCCGCCGTCGCCTCCGGTGGAGAGTGAATAAAGAAAATAGCGAATCTATCCAAGTTGTCAATTTCATGGGCGGCGTGATGTAACAGTCGCAAAACTCTTGAATTTCAACAGTCCTGCCATATAAATAATTTCTTAAGAGAGGGTTTTCATCAATTACTGATGAAGAGACCTCTCTTTTTGTTTTCGGTGCTTATTGGCAAGTTAGTTTGCTTGTTTTTTCGTGTAAAACAAAATTTCCCAAGATACGATGCATTTGACATCCTTCGGGGCGTGGTATATATTTTCATTGTGCAGCAATATTGTCAAACAATTAGTTTGGCTCCTGAGATGTAGTATATATCCCTGGGAGGGTTGGAGGTATAATGAGCAAACAAACCGATATCGCTTATCAATATATTAAACGAAACATCTTAGATGGCACGCTAAAACCATCGCAGAAACTGATTGAAATGCAAATGGCTGAAATCATCGGAGTAAGCAGAAATACAATTAAAAAAGCGCTTTTGAAACTGGAGCAGGAGAATCTGGTGAAAATAGAAGACAACAAAGGCGCTACAATCAAATCCTTTACATTGGAAGAAGTTCTAAACTATCTTGAAATTCGCGAAGTGTTAGAGGGCTTGGTCGCCAGAGGTGCCGCTAAAAACATCAAGAATCTTGGTTTGAAGAAGTTGAAAAATATTTTGCTGCAAATGGAAGTGCATTTGAGTAAAAACGAATTTGACAGCTATTCAATGCTGAATAAAGAGTTTCATGAAGTCATTTATCAATCGGCAAAAAATACGCAGGCAGTCGAATTGATTACAATGATCCGAACGCAGCTGATTCGCTATCATTTCCGCACGATTCTGATTCCGGGAAGAAGGCAAGATTCTTTTGCCGAGCACACGCAAATTTATGAAGCTTTACTGGAGCATGATGAGAAAAAGGCGGAAGAGGCTGTAAAAAAACATGTTGTCGGAGTGCGGCAAACCATTGAAAACAATTATCAATATCTAACCTGAAAATAATCGTTGCAAATCGTGTAATCTCCTAAACTAAGGGTTAGGAGATTTTTTGTTGCTTTGGTGTATTCTTCCCTATTTCTAATGATAAAGCCAATGTAAAAATGAAGACGTTACAAGAAGCCAATAGTAGTTGACACTAAAAAGAAAGTAGTGTAAATTTAGGATGAAAAACAAAATTGTTGAACAATTTTGCTGACAAAATTAGGTGGAACAGAGGGGGAGAAAACATGATTGACAATAATGTAAATGTTCTTGTTGTAAGCGCTCATGCAGCCGATTTCGTCTGGCGGGCGGGGGGGACCATCGCCAAGTATATTAAACACGGCGCCAATGTTTCTTTGGTTATCTTAAGTCACGGCGTCCGGGGGGAGTCCAACGATCTTTGGAAGGCCGAGGGGCAAACAGCCGATGGTGTGAAGAAATTTCGCCACGGGGAAGTCGAGGAAGCATTGAAACATCTCGGCATTCAGAATGTGGAGTTCTGGAATCTTGAAGACTATAAAATCGTATTTACGGCCGAGCATATGGAGCGCATGGTTCGTAAGATCAGGGAAGTTAAACCACATCATATCTTGACCCACGGACCCAAAGACGCCTTTAACCCAGATCATGAGAATGTATCGAGATTTGTGTGGGAGGCAAGTGTCCTGTCAATATCAAGCGGTGTTAAGACAGAAGGCTATCCGACTGCTAAGCAAGCCCGCATATTCGGCTTCGAACCCCATCAAACCGAGGTTTCCGACTTTAAACCCGAGGTTATCATTGATATTACCGATGCTTATCCGCAGAAGGAAGCTGCCATGAAGTGCTTTAAGGCCCAGAAACATTTGATCGAGTACTATATGGACCGGGCCAAGATGAGAGGAAATCATGCCCGCCGGTGTTCGGGTAACAGCCAATATCAGTACGCCGAGGCGTTTAGCCGGTTCTATCCTTATGTCGGCGGTGAACTGGTGTAGCTTTATTGTCCTGCTCGGAACAGACTGTTCGATTTCGCACGAAATGACTTAGGAGGATCAACATGGACAAAGCGCAAAAGCCGGCGACACCATACTGGAAGAATAAAAAAGTTATTGGAGGAATCCTCGGTATCGTTATAGCCCTTGCTATTGCCTTCCAGACGCCGCCCCAAGGTTTATCGGCAGCAGGGCTGAAGGCTGTGGCAATTTTGTGCTGGGCGGTAACATACTGGGTATTTGATGTGTTTCCGGACTATATCGTCGGCATGACGATGAGCATTCTATTTGTAGTGTGTAAAGTTGTGCCGATGAATGTGGCGTTTGCCACCTTTTCCACCGACACGTGGTGGATATTGGTGTCAGCTATCGGCTTGGGAGCAGCTGCAACCAAGACCGGTCTTTTAACCCGGATCTCTCTTGTGGTTTTAAAAATATTCCCGGCAACCTTCAAAGGGCAGGTTCTGGCTTTGATCGGCTGCGGTACACTTTTCGGTACTCTCATCCCCAGCACCACTGCCAAGATGGCGATTATGGCTCCGTTGGGGCTTTCGATCAGCGAAGCGCTGGGGTTCCAGAAAAAAAGTCCGGGCGCGACCGGACTGTTCGCTGCCGTAGGTACAGGCTTTAATCTGAGTTCGCCGATTTTTCAGAGTTCGTCATTTCTGGCCTATGTTTTGATTGCGATGCTGCCACAGGCGATGCAGGCGCAATTTACCTGGACGTACTGGTTTTTGTGTGCTGCCACCTGGGGTGTTGTCATGCTGACCGGATGCATCCTTGCCATATTTTATCTTTATAAGCCGGAAGAAGATGTGAAACTGCCTCCTGATTTTATTGAGAATAAAATCAAGGAACTAGGCGCCTTTACCCGGGATCAGAAAATCACGTTAGCGGTGTCGGTGGGCGCGCTGCTGCTCTGGATGACCCAGCCGATCCATAATGTTCAGGCGTCCATCGTGGCCCTGAGCGGTCTTTGCATCCTTCTTGCCTGCAATATTTACGACCGGGCCGATTTTCGAAAACTGATCCTGTGGGATGCGATTATTTTTCTTGGTACGGTCATTAGTTTAGGGGCGGTTTTCTCCAATCTGAAGATCGATTTGTGGATCGGGTCTTTGGTTGGACCTGTGCTGGCTCCTTTTGCTTCCAACATCTATCTGTATGTCATCATGCTGTCTGTTTTGGTCTATTTGCTGCGCTTTGTTATTGTTTCGATTAGTGCCAGTGTTTCGGTGCTGGCTCTGGTGTTTACCCCGATTGCGGTTGCCCAGGGAATTCATCCTTTTGTTGCAGCCTTCACGGTTTATTGCGCCAGCAACATCTGGAACGTGTTCTACCAGGCCCTTGTATGGCTGATGGCCTACTATGCCACCGGCGGCGATATGGTCGAGTTTAGTGAAATCCGCAAGTTCTCTATAGCCTATATGTTCATCTCGATTCTGGGGCTGGTGGTCAGCATACCTGTTTGGCGCTTCATGGGACTTTTGTAGCCAGGTCTGGGCTATCTTCATCCGATGCCTGAGTAATTTGATTTGGAGGGATAAAATAAGGGAGGGGTTTTTATCACTCTAAAATTTATTAAGGTGTTATTCATTTTGGTACTGGTGGTGTATTTGATGTCTTTTGCTGCTTATGCTCAAATACCGTCTGAGGTGCCGAGCCAAATTGGTGCAAGTGCCGTTGAAATCAAAGTGATGTGCTCGGGAGGATTTTATTCTGCGCTGGCGGAACTTGCCCCGATTTATGAGCGAAAAACGGGAAATAAAATTGTATTAATAGCAGGGGCGTCAATGGGTTCTTTGCCAACAGCGATTCCGACTCGACTCAAGCGCGGCGAGGAAGCGGATGTTGTGATCATGGCAGAATCTGAACTTGATAAATTGATTGATGACAGACTGGTAGTTCCGGGCAGTCGAGTTAATCTTGTTTTATCAAAAATAGGAATGGTTGTTTGCGCTGGTGCTGCAAAACCTGATATTGGCACTACCGATGCTTTTATACATACCTTGCTTGCGGCAAAATCGATCGGTTATTCTGCCAGTGCAAGTGGAACCTATCTTTCGGAACAGCTTTTCCCCAGGCTAAGTATCTGGGAAAAAATAAAAGATAAGTCGAAATTGATTGTAAAAGATCGTGTCGCCACCTGGGTTGCTAATGGGGATGTGGAGATTGGATTTCAACAGGTAAGCGAGTTGCTGTCAATCTCGGGGGTTGATTTTGTCGGTGCCTTGCCTGAAGAATTGCAGCAGGTCACCGTATTTTCTTCAGGGATTGCTGCAGGATCGCAGCAGGTAGCGGAAGGCGAAAACCTGGTTCGATTTCTCCGCTCTTCTGAGGCTGGTCCGATCATCATAAAAAAAGGCTTGGAGCCTGTGCAGTAAAGATAACGCTGGACTTCTCATTACCCGAGTGCTGACCACCCGCCTAAGGAAAATTTGTATTTTATCGTTAAAAATGCTACAATACGAGCCAGATAGCAAGCTAGCTTTTTCGCGGGGCTGTTGTACATTGTTAACGATATTACCGTTATTAATTTCATGGGTGGCATGATGTATTTGCTTCTCTATTGTGGGACAATCGAAATAGTACTTTGATTTGGGGCGGCCGGTTGGTCGCCCCAAATATTACTGTCCAGCATCCTTTATCCGGAGGTTGAAGATGGAAAAATTTACTGTGCAGAAAAAAAGTCGCATACCGCCTTGTGTGCTTACCGGGAAGTTGTATGCAGAACTGTGGCGCATTCTGGGCCAGGAGGGTGAATATATCTGGCAGGCGCTGGTCGGCACCGGCCAGGACCTGTTGGGTAAACAGGAGCCCCGTCCGCAGGAAATCGTTATTGAGCGCGAAGCGCTGGGGGAACTCTTGGCTACCTTGCCTCGCATCGACAACCTGCAGATTACCGCCGAATTCGCGGACAGGGGTACGGTTTCGCTCAGCTTTCGTAACTACAGCCCGCCCGGGGGGACACTGATTGTCGCCGGTAATGATCCGGCCTGGGTGGCATCGCTTCACCGGGCGCTGGCGACATTATTTAAAGCCAGTAGCGAACCTGGGTTGAACAGGCTTTACAGCCGTTGGGGCTTCGGGGTCATTCAGACGGTGCTGCCGCTGTCCCTTTCCTTTATCTTTGTTATGCTGATGGCGGGATTGATCATTCCCAGCTCGATTCGTCAAAGCGAATTTATCTGGTGGGTTTCCGCTGCGACGATGGTGGCCACGTTGTGGGTGGCCGCCAAAATATCTGATCGACTGATTTGCTATTTTCTCCAAAAATATCCTTATATCCGCTGGCTTTCATAAATGGTTCCCTCCCCGCATACATACTAATGATGTTGCGGAAGGAGGGAATACTAATGATTATCAGCCTGCGGCGACTGATAGACCGCCGGCACTTTTTTTACAGCATTGTCGGTCTGCTGGCTATCGGCACTCTATACGTCCAGGTGGCCGATCTTGTCAGCACCGGGCCGATCGCCATCGCCGGCACCCGCACCGATCAAAAGGTGGTGGCGCTGACTTTTGATCATTCCTGGGGCAATAAGTTTACGCCGTCGATTCTCGATACGTTGCAGCAAAATCATCTCAAGGTGACCTTTTTCATCATGGGTCCGTGGGCGCAAAAATATCCCGAAGTGGCAAAGCGGATGGTGGCTGACGGCCATGAGATCGCCAGCCACGGCTATCGACACGAAAACTATGGCGACATGTCGGCCGACTGGGTCCGGGAGGATATTCAAAAAGCCCATGGCCTGATCAAGGATGTTACCGGCGTCGAGGCCACCCTCATCCGGCCGCCCAATGGCCACTACAGCCAAAAATCGCTGCAGGTGACTGACGAACTGGGCTATAAAACCATCATCTGGAATGTCGACTCCCTCGACTGGAAGAACCCCGGACGGGATGTCATTATTGACAGGGTGATGAAACGCATTAAGCCAGGGGCGATTATCCTGCTCCACGCCAGCGATACCCCGGTGCAGACCGCCGAGGCCCTGCCTGTCCTTCTGGACAGGATCAAGGCCGAGGGCTATCAGGTTGTAACGGTGGGAGAGCTACTGACCAAATACAGTGAGCGGGGGATTCAGCGCCACTAGCAGCTAAGCCGGGCAGAATTTGGGATTCCTGGGCTGTTCGCCGGTGTGAGAACAGCCCAGGAGTGTTTTTGGCGACAACGAATTTATTATGTACGGCGCTGTCCGCAGGAAATTCCAAATTGAGGGCGAATTAGACACAGCTATACAGAAAATCTTGTCAGGCGACATTGCAAAACTGGCCTGGCGAGTGAACTTGTTAAAAGATGGCCACAAATGATAATATAATGAAGTACAAGCTTATACGGCCTGACAAAAGGAGGCAGATTACATATGATAAGTAAAAAACACGAAATGGTGCTGGTCATGGATTTCGGCGGCCAGTACAGTCAGCTGATCGCCCGGCGCATTCGCGAATGCGGGGTTTATTGTGAGATTATGCCGTTTAGTACACCTCTCGCCAAAATTAAGGAGCTGGCCCCTAAGGGCATTGTTTTTTCCGGCGGCCCTTCCAGCGTGTATCAAACCGGCGCCCCTCACTGCGACTCCGGCATCTTCTCGATCGGCATCCCGATCCTGGGCATATGCTACGGCATGCAGCTCAGCGCTCATTTGCTCGGCGGCAACGTTGCCCACGCTTCTTCCCGGGAATATGGCAATACCCGTCTGTTTATCGACAGACATGAGGATATCTTCAGTGAAATTGTCTCCGAAACCCAGGTCTGGATGAGTCATGGCGACTATATCGCCGCACCGCCTGACGGATTTGTGGTGACCGCCCACAGTAACAGCTCGCCGGTGGCGGCGATGGCTGATGAGGCAAAACAGATTTATGGCGTCCAGTTTCATCCCGAGGTGGTCCATACACCAGAGGGCATGAAGATGCTGCGCAATTTCCTTTTTAATATCTGCAAGTGTCGGGGCGACTGGGACATGGGTTCCTTTGTCGACCAGGCCGTGGCTGCCATTCGCCAGCAGGTGGGCGATAAAAGGGTGCTCTGCGGTCTGAGCGGCGGCATCGATTCCTCGGTGGCCGCAGTACTGGTCCACCGGGCGGTGGGCGATCAACTGACCTGCGTTTTTGTCAACCACGGTTTTTTGCGCAAAGGCGAGCCCGAGCAGGTGGTCCAGACCTTCCGCGACGGCTTCCATATGAATCTGGTCTATGCCGATGTTGTGGACCGCTTTATGGTTCGCATGGACGGCGTAACCGACCCGGAGACCAAACGCAAGATCATCGGTGAGGAATTTATCCGGGTATTTGAAACCGAGGCCGCCAAACTGGGGGATATCGAGTTTTTGGTCCAGGGGACCCTCTATCCGGATGTGATTGAGAGCGGTACCGCGACAGCAGCGGTAATCAAGAGTCATCACAACGTCGGCGGGTTGCCGGAAGACATGACCTTCAAACTGGTGGAGCCCCTGCGTGACCTTTTCAAAGACGAAGTGCGGGCCCTCGCCCGGGAACTCAACTTGCCGGAAGAGATTGTCTGGCGTCAGCCTTTCCCCGGACCGGGACTGGCCATCCGGATTATCGGCGAGGTGACGGAAGAACGGCTGGAAATCCTGCGGGAGGCAGATGCCATCGTTCATCAGGAAATCCAGATCGCCGGGCTCTACCGCAAAGTCTGGCAATCGTTTGCCGTTCTGCCGGCGATGAAGAGTGTCGGCGTCATGGGGGACGAGCGTACCTATGCCTATACCGTCGGCCTCCGCGTGGTGTCCAGCGAGGACGGCATGACCGCCGACTGGGTCAGACTGCCCTGGGAGGTCCTTGAAGTCATCTCCCGGCGAATCGTCAACGAAGTCAAAGGTGTCAATCGCGTAGTTTACGACATCACCTCCAAACCGCCCAGCACGATTGAATGGGAATAAACATAAAAACCAGCTGCGCTGCGGCTGGTTTTTTTCTGAATGGTAGGGTTTTGCCAATTGTTGCCGAACCCTTATCTAGACAGGTAGACTCCGGGGGGAATGAAAATTGACTGATAAACATCGAACATCGATTCGCGATAATCTGCGGCAGACATGGAAACACTGGCAGGTACTGCTGGCCGGGGGGCTGGCCCATTTTACCCATGATGGATTCGCCGACATGCTGTATGTCCTTTTTCCGCTCTGGCAGGTTCAGTTCGGACTGAGCTTCGCCGAGGTGGGTTTTTGCAAAACTCTCTGGTCGGGGTCGCTGGCCGTTTTTCAGGTGCCGGCGGGAATGCTAGCCCGGCGGGTCGGCGAGGTGCCCCTGCTGCTGGTGGGAACGGCGGTGGCCTGTGGCTCGGTTATCGCCTATGGGTGGGCGGCATCGCCACTGGCGCTGGCCTGTCTCCTGATTATCGGCGGGATCGGTGAAAGTGTTCAGCATCCGCTGGCGTCGGCGCTGATTTCCAACGCCTATCAGGAAAAGGGCCTGCGGCGGGCGGCGCTCAGTACCTACAATTTTACCGGCGACATCGGTAAACTGTTTTTCCCGGCCGCCGCTGCGCTGCTCATCACCCAGTTTGATTGGCCGACTGCCACCCGCGTATTGGGGGTGTTCGGTCTGGTTGTCCTGGTGGTAATTTTTGTTGTTACCAAAAAGATTGCCAGTGTCGTGGCGCCGTCTGGCGACAAGGCGGATAATTGTCAGAAAGTGGTTGGCCAGCATAACGTCAAAGACGGGGAACAGGCTTTTTGGTCGCTGGTGCTTATCGGGATAGTAGATAGCGCCACCCGGATGGGCTTTTTGACCTTTTTCCCCTTTTTGCTGCGGGCTAAAGGGGCCGACGTGGCCATGATCGGTTTGACCTTGTCATTGATCTTCGCTGGCGGGGCCACCGGGAAATTCATCTGCGGTGTAGTGGCCACCCGTTTTGGCATTCTGCGCACCGTGATTGTGACCGAGGTGCTCACCGCGGTCTGTATCTGGGCCATGCTGGCCCTTTCGCCCGGCGTCGCACTCTTGTTGTCGCCGCTGCTGGGGGTGGCCCTGAACGGGACGTCGTCGGTGCTGTACGGCAGCGTGCCTGAGCTGGTCAGCGAAGAGCGCCGTAACCAGGCTTTTGCGATATTCTATACAGCCGGCATCGGCTCTGGCGCTGTTTCGCCCTTTATCTACGGCTTTGTCAGCGACGCCATCGGGGTCGAGACCACCCTCGTCGTCGTCGCGGTAGTTGTTCTCACCATCGTACCGCTGACCCTGCCGCTGCGGGGAAAACTGGTGCAATAGACAGGCTGCGTTATTAAATGGAACAGTTTCTTTTGAATTGACAGAAAAATCGAACGTTGCAATATTTTTTGAGCAAAAGGTTCGATTTTTTCGTTGACAGTGTTTGCCGGGGGCTGGTACAATAAATATGTAATAACCACATATTGCTCGTATAAATTTGAGAATAAGGCTCAGATGTATCTACCAGGTAACCGTAAATTACCTGACTACGGGTGAAAGTGTACCTAGGGTTCCGCATGGCCAGCGCCGTTCATGCGTCTGGTTGTGGCTGCGACCGAGTGGTACAGGTGTTACCCCAGTAACACTACACCGGAGGGATAAAAGCCCGGGCGGGGAAGTTTCGCTCATTAACGAGAAGAAATTCCCTGCCCGGGTCTATTCTTTTTTGACCGCGAAAGCCGATTTACGGGTCAAAAGAGAAGACTTGCGCTTTTGCCACTGCCTTATGTGGGCGGATGCGAAAGCTTTCCTATTCGGAGGTGAGTAAAAAACCGGCTGGAGGGTATACTGGGGGAAGTTTCAGACTGAATCATCTGTAAAGGGGAGAAAGAAATGCTAGACAAGTATTTTGCGTTGACTGAACGCAAAACCGACGTCAAGACGGAAGTCGTCGCTGGCATCACCACCTTCATGACCATGGCCTACATCCTGTTCGTCAACCCCAGCATTCTGGGAGCGGCAGGAATGGACAAGAACGCTGTGCTGCTGGCTACCGCCATCGGCGCTGGGATTGTCACTATGGTAATGGGCTTGGCGGTCAATTACCCGATCGCGCTGGCTCCCGGCATGGGTCTGAACGCCTTTTATGCTTTCACAGTAGTCATTGGTATGGGGGTTTCTTGGCAGGTCGCTCTTGGAGCGGTATTTATTTCCGGTCTGATTTTTATCCTGCTCACCGTTACCCAGGTCCGCCAACTACTGGTGGAAGGCATTCCGGCGTCACTCAAGCACGCCATCACGGTCGGTATCGGCCTATTCATCACCATCATCGGCCTGAAGATTTCCGGCATCATGGCCATTCGGCTGTCGCTCATCCCGCCGACGCTGGAAAAGATCATCGCCGCCAAGGGCAACGGTACGCCGATGTATTTTGAGAGCATCATCGAAATGGGAAAACTGGCTGACCATGAAATATTGCTGGCCGTCTTCGGCCTGATTTTCATCGGCGTGTTGATGGCCAGGAATATCAAAGGTTCGATCCTTATTGGCATTATTACTACAACCGTACTCGGCATTTTCCTCGGGGTTGTAAAAATCCCCCCGGGATTCAGCCCGGTGGCTATGCCGAATTTCAGCAGCAATGCCTTCTTCGCGCTTGATATTAAAGGTGCCCTCAATATGGGCTTGATGACAATTATTTTTACCTTTACCTTTGTCGAACTGTTCGACACCATGGGCACTTTAGTGGGCACCGCCACCAGAGCCGGTCTGATGGATAAAAGCGGCAAATTCCCCGGCATCGGCAAAGCCATGTTGGTGGATGCAACCGGGGTAAGTTTCGGAGCCCTGCTGGGTACCAGTACCATCACCGCGTATATCGAAAGCGCCGCCGGTATTGGCGCTGGCGGTCGCACCGGTCTGACAGCGGTCACCTGCGGTATTTTGTTCCTGCTGGCCCTCTTTTTTGCACCGCTGGCCGGACTGATTCCCGATGCCGCCACGGCGCCGGCCCTGATTATCGTTGGTGCGCTGATGATGGAATCGGTTCGTCATATCGATTTTAGCGATTTTACCGAGAGTCTGCCGGCCTTCCTCACCATTGCGCTGATGCCTTTTACCTACAGTATCGCCAATGGCGTTTCCGCTGGTTTAGTGTTTTATCCGCTGCTCAAACTGATCAGCGGCCGTGGCAAAGACGTGCACTGGGTTGTCTATGTGCTGGCCGTGCTGGTGATTTTGCGGTATGTTTTCCTGGCCGAGTAATGGCTGATATGACCCGGATGCCGCTCGCCTGGGCGGTATCCGGGCCTCATAGCCTTTATTCCAAATCGCTTTTTTAAACTTGAACAAAACGACTAGCGTTTCGCCCGAGTCTAGCGGCCAAGGTGAAAACCAGGTCTTTTCAATACAAAAATTTTTCGGCAGTTTTAATAGGTGCCAGTAAAGGGGGATAGAGATGAAAGTAGCAATTATCATGGGCAGTGATTCCGATTTGCCGGTGATGGAGCCGGCGATCAAGACATTGACTGATTTCGGCATTCCCTATGAGGTGGTGGTGGCGTCAGCCCACCGGACTCCAGACAAGGTGCATACGTTTGCGACTACCGCCCACGAGCGGGGCGTCGGTGTGATTATCGCTGCCGCCGGAGCGGCCGCCCATCTGCCAGGGGTTGTCGCAAGCTTTACGACCCTGCCGGTGATCGGGGTGCCGGTCAACAGCACTTCGCTGGTCGGCATCGATGCCTTGCTTAGTATTGTGCAGATGCCGTCAGGTATCCCGGTGGCCACAATGGCGATTAACGGCGCAAAAAATGCGGCCATTTTCGCCGTCCAGGTTCTCGCCGCCGGCCAAACGGAACTTTGGGACAAGCTCAAGGCTTATCGCCAGGAGTTGGCGGCCGAAGTGGAGAAGAAGGCCGCGAAAGTGGAAGCTGCTTTATAAAAAAATACGACACGGTTTGAGCCGGGTCCTATAGTTGTTTTGAGGAGGTATAAACATGACACAGCCATTGTATGAAGGAAAAGCCAAAAAGGTATACGCGACCGAGAATCTGGATGAACTTTTGGTTTACTTTAAAGACGACGCCACCGCCTTCAACGGCGAGAAAAAGGGGACGATCGTCAATAAAGGGGTATTAAACAATAGAATATCGACCTTCTTTTTTGATCTGCTTGCCAAGAACGGCATCCCCCACCATTTTCTCCGCCGTCTCAGCGACCGCGAGATGCTGGTCAAAAAGCTGTCCATCCTACCGATCGAAGTGGTGATGCGTAATATCGCCGCCGGCAGTCTGGCCAAGCGGATCGGCTGGGAAGAGGGCCGGAAAATGCCGATTCCGATTGTCGAACTATACTACAAGGACGATGCGCTTGGCGATCCGCTGATCAACGAGTACCACGCCAGAGCCATGGGACTGGCGACTGATGAACAGTTAAAACTCATTCAGGAATATGGCCTCAAAATCAATGAGATCCTGAGTGCCTACCTGAAGGAGAAAAAGATCGAACTGATCGATTTCAAGCTGGAGTTTGGTCTTTACAAGGGCCAGGTGCTGCTTGGCGACGAGATTTCTCCTGATACCTGCCGCTTCTGGGACAGCGAAACCAGCCAGAAGCTGGATAAGGACCGCTTCCGCCGTGATCTCGGCAATGTGGAGGACGCCTACAAGGAAGTGCTGTTTCGTTTGACTGGTGAATCCATCTAATTAGTGTAATTGCCCATAAGGGAGAGGAGTACTGGCGTGTACGAAGAAATGAACAGCGATAAATTGCATGAGGAATGCGGCATATTCGGCATCTATTCCCGTCATGATGATGTGGCGCTGAATACCTACTGGGGCCTATATGCCCTGCAGCACCGGGGTCAAGAAAGCGCCGGGATTGCGGTGACCGACGGTGAGAGTATGGATATCCACCGTGGTATGGGTCTGGTCGGCGAGGTCTTTCGCAAAGGCCCGCCTTCGATGGACAACGCCCATATCGCTATCGGCCATGTCCGCTACTCGACCACCGGGTCCAGCTTGCTAATCAATACCCAGCCGCTGCTGGTTACCTTTTCCGGCGGCCATATCAGCCTGGCCCACAACGGCAATCTGACCAACGCCAGTGAAATTCGCGCTTCTTTGGAGAAAAAGGGCAGCGTATTTCAGACATCGGTGGACAGTGAGGTAATCGTCCATTTGATTGCCCGCTCCACCAAGAAGACAATTGAAGAGAAAATCGTGGAGAGTTTGGGTCATGTTCATGGTGCATACTGTCTGGTAATCATGACAGATAAGAAGCTCATCGGGGTCCGCGACCCCCATGGTTTCCGCCCGCTGTGCATCGGCAAGCTGAACGGCGGTTGGATTTTGGCGTCCGAGTCCTGCGCCCTGGATACAGTTGGGGCCGAACTGGTTCGCGATGTCGAGCCCGGTGAAATGGTCACCATCGACGAGAACGGTCTGACGTCGCGCCGCTTTGGCGAGTGCGACCAGCGGGCCATGTGTGTGTTTGAATATATCTACTTCGCCCGGCCGGACAGTGTGATCGACGGTCAAAGTGTGTACAATGCCAGGTTCGCCATGGGACGGCAACTGGCGAGGGAAAGCGGGTTTAAAGCCGACCTTGTCATTTCGGTGCCTGACTCGGGCACGGTTGCCGCGCTGGGCTTTAGCTACGAATCCGGTATTCCTTTCGCCGAGGGGCTGATGAAAAATCGCTATATCGGCCGGACCTTTATCCAGCCGGAGCAAAAAACCCGTGATCTGGGTGTGCGGATCAAACTCAACGCCAACAGGGCCGTCATTGCCGGCAAGTCGGTGGTTATGGTTGACGACTCGATCGTCCGCGGTACCACCAGCGGCAAGATCGTCCGGATGCTGAAAGAGGCCGGCGCAACGGCGGTGCATATGTGCGTGAGCTCGCCGCCGATCACCTATCCCTGCTATTACGGCATTGACACCGCGGTCCGTAAGGAACTGATCGCCGCCAGCAAAGAAGTGGATGAAATCCGGCGGTTTATTGGCGCCGATTCGCTCAGCTACCTGTCGCTGGAGGGCCTTTGCAGCTCGGTGTCGAACATCGAAGACGGTAAAATGTGTTACGCCTGTTTCAACTCCTGCTACCCGGCCGATGTGCCGTGCGGCGCGGAGTGCGGCAGCGGAAAATTTATATTTGAGCCAGGCGGGCGGCGCAAGGGAGGCGAAACAGAGTCATGAGTAACGGGATGACTTATCGTGACGCCGGGGTCGATATCGATGCCGGCAATCGGGCGGTAGAAATGATGAAACTGCATGTGCGGGCTACCTATCGTCCCGAGGTGCTTGGTGATATCGGCGGGTTCGGCGGACTGTTCGCCCTGAATATGGCCAAATACAAGCAACCGGTTCTGGTAAGCGGCACCGACGGAGTCGGAACCAAGCTGCGGATCGCGTTCCTGATGGACAAGCATGACACCATCGGTCAGGACGCGGTAGCGATGTGTGTCAACGATATTTTAGTGCAGGGAGCCGAGCCGCTTTTTTTCCTCGATTATCTGGCGGTTGGCAAGCTGGAACCGGAAAAGGTGGCAACCATTGTCAGCGGTGTGGCGCAGGCCTGCAGTGAATCGGGCTGCTCGCTGATCGGCGGGGAAACCGCCGAAATGGCCGGGTTTTACGCCGATGGTGAGTATGACATTGCCGGATTCGCGGTAGGTATCGCCGACCGGTCGCGCCTGATCACCGGTGAGCAGATCGCTCCCGGCGATGTCTTGATTGGACTGCCGTCGTCAGGTCTCCATTCCAACGGTTACTCGCTGGTCCGTAAAATCTGTTTTGACCGCAATCAACTGCCGATCGACCATTATCTGCCTGAACTGGACCGCTCACTGGGCGAGGAACTGCTTGTTCCCACCCGGCTTTACCCGAAAGTTTGCCTGCCGCTTATCGAACGTTTCAACATTCGCGGCATGGTCCATATCACCGGCGGCGGCTTTTATGACAACATTCCCCGCGTTCTGCCCACCGGGTGCGCGGTGGAAGTCGACAGCACCGCCTGGCCCCAGCCGCCGATTTTCGGCTTGCTGCAAAAATGGGGGAATGTGGCTTGGGCGGAAATGTTCCGGACCTTCAACATGGGTATCGGTATGGTCCTGGTGGTGCCGGCCAAACAGGCCGACGCCGTCCAGCTTGACCTCGCCGGACGGGGTGAATTGTCCTATGTCATCGGTAAGGTTGTGCCCGGAACGCGGCAGGTAGTGATCAAAGGAGGCGTTTTCGGTGAATAGGACGGTGCTGGGGGTGTTGGTATCCGGTCGGGGCAGCAATCTGCACGCCATTTTCGACGCCATCCAGGCCGAACGGCTGAAAGCAAAAATCGGGGTTGTCATCAGCGATAACCCTGACGCCCAGGCCATCAAACGCATGGCCGGTTTTGGGATCGCCACAGTGGTGATTGAACGGAAAAAGTTTGCCAGTCGTCCTGAATTTGAGGCGGCAATCGCGGCAGAGCTTGCCCTGCACCATGTGGAATTGGTGGTGCTGGCAGGCTTTATGCGAATACTGGGAACCCGATTTATCAGCAGCTTTTCCGGGCGGATTGTCAATATTCATCCGGCGCTTTTGCCTGCCTTTCCGGGTCTTGACGCCCAGGCGCAGGCCATCGCCTACGGGGTGAAAGTTTCTGGCTGCACCGTCCACTTTGTCGATGAAGGGGTGGATACAGGGCCGATTATTCTACAGGAGGCGGTGCCGGTTTATGATGGCGATACCGAGCAAACCCTCTCTGAACGCATCCTGCATGTTGAACATGTGCTGTATCCCCGGGCCATCGGTCTATATTGCGACGGTCGCCTGCGGGTCGAAGGCCGGCGGGTGGTTATAACCGAAAAGGGATAGGTGAGAAGGGCATGAAAGTGAAACGGGCATTAATCAGCGTATCTGATAAGACCGGACTGGTGGAGTTCGCCCGGGTCCTGGACGCGGCGGGGGTGGAGATTGTTTCCACCGGCGGCACGATGAAGACGCTGAAGGAAGCCGGTATACCGGTAATTTATGTTAGTGAGCTGACCGGCTTTCCGGAAATCATGGACGGCCGGGTCAAGACACTGAATCCGTATATCCACGGCGGAATTTTAGCTATTCGCGACAACGACGAGCATGTTCAGGCTATGCGCGACCATAATATCCGGGGCATCGACCTGGTGGTTGTCAATCTTTATCCTTTCCGTCAGACGGTGGCCAAACCGGGCGTTACCCTGGGAGAGGCTGTGGAGAATATTGATATTGGCGGACCGGCGATGATCCGAGCTGCCGCCAAGAATTTCGACCATGTCGCCGTGGTAGTAAATCCGGCAAAATACCCGAAAATTGCCGAAGAGTTAGCGAAACGTGGCGAAATTTCCCGGGAAATACGCATGGAATTAGCCTGGGAAGCCTATACCCACACTGCTGAATATGACGCCTATATTGCCCGCTATCTGGCTGGGCAGCTGGGGCAGGGGCAATTCCCCGCAGTTTTACATACTGTTTATGAAAAAGTCCAGGATTTGCGCTATGGCGAAAATCCGCATCAAAAGGCAGCCTTTTACCGGGAACAATACTTTGCCGGCCCCGGTGTGGCCAACGCCAAGCAGCTGCATGGCAAGGAACTGTCGTTTAACAATATCGTTGACCTTGAGGCAGCCTATTCCATCGTCAAAGAATTTTCCCAGCCGGCGGCGACCATCATCAAACATACCAATCCCTGCGGCACAGGAATCGGCGCCGATCTTGCCGCGGCGTATGCCAAGGCCTATGCCGCCGACCCGGTCTCGGCCTTTGGCGGGATTATCGGGCTAAATAGAACGGTGGACAAGGCGACTGCCGAGCAGATCAGCGAGCTGTTCGCCGAGGCGGTGATCGCGCCGGGGTACGACAACGAGGCCCTGGTAGTGCTCACCCAGAAAAAGAATGTCCGGCTGCTGACCACAGATTTTGGTCAGGGCGAGGGCGCGCTGGATATCAAGAAAGTCACCGGCGGTGTTCTGCTGCAGGAGGCTGATTCTGCCGAAACTGTCGAGGCTGATATGAAGGTCGTGACGAAGAGGCAGCCCACTCCGGCGGAGCGGCAGCAAATGCTGTTCGCCTGGAAGGTGGTCAAGCATGTGAAGTCAAACGCCATTGTTGTCGCTACCGCCGACGCCACCTTAGGGGTGGGGGCAGGCCAGATGAACCGGGTAGGGGCCGCGGCTATCGCCCTTACTCAGGCCGGTGACAAGGCTAAAGGGGCAGTATTGGCGTCAGACGCCTTCTTTCCCTTCCGCGATACGGTCGATGCGGCGGCAAAGGCTGGTATTGCGGCCATCATCCAGCCTGGCGGCTCGGTCAAAGATGAAGAATCCATCCAGGCAGCAGATGAGCACGGCATAGCGATGATTTTTACCGGCATACGGCATTTTAAACATTAGGCAGCGGCGAGGTGATATTTTGCGAATTTTAGTGGTGGGCGGCGGCGGGCGCGAGCACGCCTTGGTTTGGAAGTTGGCGGCGAGTCCGCGGGTGACAAAGATTTACTGTGCTCCCGGCAACCCGGGTATCGGGCTGATTTCCGAATGTGTCGCCATCGACGTTACAGACAACGCGGCGCTCCTGCGGTTTGCCCTCGACAAAAAGGTCGACCTGACGGTGGTCGGGCCGGAAGCGCCTCTGGCTAACGGGATTGTTGATCTCTTTACCGCCAACGGACTGAAAATTTTCGGGCCTACTCAGGCAGCGGCCCAGATCGAAGGATCAAAAGCCTTTGCGAAAAAGCTGATGGAAAAATATCGTATCCCAACCGCTTATTTCGCCGTGTTCACCGAGCCCCAGCCAGCCAAAGACTATATTCGGCGAAATGGTGCTCCGGTGGTGGTTAAGGCCGACGGACTGGCGGCCGGCAAGGGCGTAGTGGTGGCCATGACGGTAGACGAAGCCCTGGCGGCGGTGGATATGATCATGTGCGACCACGCCTTCGGTGAAGCCGGAGCCCGCGTCGTTGTCGAGGAATTTATGCAGGGTGAGGAAGCCTCGCTGCTTACCTTTACTGACGGATACACTGTGGTGCCGATGGTTTCGGCCCAAGACCATAAACGGATTTTTGACGGCGATGAGGGGCCGAATACCGGCGGGATGGGAGCCTATGCCCCGGCGCCGGTGTTGACGCCCGAGCTTTTGGAGCAGGTAATGCGGGATATCCTCCAGCCGACCGTTGACGCCATGCGCCAGGAGGGGATGATCTACCGTGGCTGCCTGTACGCCGGGCTGATGATGACTGCCGAGGGGCCCAAAGTGGTAGAGTTCAACGCCCGGTTTGGCGACCCCGAAACTCAGGTGGTGCTGCCGCTGTTAGACAGTGATCTTGTCACCGTTTTGGAGGCCTGCGTCGACGGTGCCCTGACCGATATCGAGGTCAAATGGAAGGACGGAGCGGCAGTTTGCGTGGTGCTGGCTGCCGGCGGTTATCCAGGCGACTATCCTAAGGGTGACGCTATCGCCGGGCTGGCTCAGGCCGAAACCGGAGGGGCGATGGTTTTCCATGCCGGTACCGCTTTACAGGATGGCTGCATAGTTACCAATGGCGGCCGGGTGCTGGGGGTGACGGCCATGGATAGTGACGTACTCAAAGCCATCGACAAGGCCTATGCCGCTGTGCGAGAAATCAAGTTCGCCGGCATGCAATACCGCAAAGATATTGCCCATCGGGTGATCGGCAGGATGAAAAAATAGTGGAATAAAAAAAGAAGCGGCGCAAGCCGCTTCTTTTTTTATTGGGTCATAATGCCGAACCACTGCCAGTAGGTAGCGCCCAAGAGGACGATGATAAGGTAAGCGATAATGGTCAGCGGGATGCCGATTTTGATGAAGTCTTTGACTTCGAAGGTATCGGTACTGTAGGCCACCATGTTTTGGGGGGCGTTGACCGGCAGGATAAAGCCAAAACTGACGACATACTGCAGGATCATCGTCATGCCCATGATGTTGATACCAGGGGTTTGGACGCTTTGCAGCACCGAGATAATGATGGGGATCATTGCTGAAGCCAAGGCTGTGGCGCTGGCAAAGCCGAGGTGGACAATGATCAAGAAGGCTGCAAGGACGGCAAGGATGGCCAGCGCAGGCGCGGTTTGCAAGCTGAACATGGTGACGATGGCGGAGGCCAACCATGCGGCGCTCTTGGTGGCCAGCAGGGCCGAACCCAGGCTGATGCCGACCCCAAACAGGATGAGGGTGCCCCAGGGAATTCTGGACTGGGCGTCTTTCCAACTGATGACGCCGATGCCTGGCAGCAGCATGTAGGCTATGGCGGTCAGGGTGGTGGTGGAGGTATCAAAAGGATGAAATTTGCCCTCGGTGGCCCAGAAGCACAGCAAAATCAGCGAAGTGGCCAGGAGCTTCTTTTCGGCAGGCTTCATCGACCCCAGATCGGCCAGGGCCTTGGCGATAGTTTCTTTACCGCCAGGGACTTCTTCGATTTCCGGCGGCATGAGTTTCATCAGCACGTAGTAGAGGGCAATCGACATGAGAACGGCGAAAGGGGCGGCTGCCATGAACCAGTAGCCCCAGGAAATGTCAACTCCCAACTGTTGCTTGATAAACTGGACGGCGATCATATTCTGGGCGGCGGCGGTCTTGATGCCGACGTTCCAGATACTGTCGGCCTGCGCTGTGGCGATCATCATCACGCCGGCAAAACGGCTTTTGAGCGGTACATCCAGGGCAACGATGATGCCCATGACAATTGGGACCAGGCAGGAAACGCGGGCGGTGGTGCTCGGGATAATAAAACTGAGCAGGAAGCCGACAGCGATAACCCCCATGAGTATCCGGTTGGTTCTAGCTCCGATCAGGGACAGGACGAAGAGGGCGATGCGTTTATCAAGACCGGTGAACATCATGGCCGCGGCGATGAAGAGGGCGCCGCCCACCAGAGCGAAGGCACCGGTACTGAAACCGGCCAGCGCCATATCCAGACCTTTGGCGGTTCCAAGGACGACTTTCGGGTTGGCCATGCTCGGGGCTGTGCCTAGTAAGAAAGCCATAAGTGCAATGACAATGGCGGCGCTGACCGGATAGGTAACACAGTCGCTCATCCAGACGACGACTGAGAAAACTAAAATTGCCAGCATCATTTTACCGGCCACCGGCAGTCCGGCCGGTGTCGGCAGGGAAAGGACAATCAATAAAGCGATAAATCCGATGATCAACCCGTACTTCTTGAAGAAATTCATAGTAACCCTCCTTCGTGTAATGGCAAATTGCCGAAAAAATGAGAAGCCCGGTATAAATATATTTGGCTCTATATATCTTTTAACAAAAAACTGAAAAATCCTGTAGGCCGCCAACAATAATCAGCCAGATATCCCACAATTTTAACAGAACATTGACAGGGGTCATGAGTCTTCCTATAATGAAGATGGGTGTTTATTCTACCTTGGGAGGTCACTTATGATCCATCACCAGGAACCGGCTGCGGAAGATTCCCGTTCAAAGCGCCAGCATATTCTGGATGCCGCCTATGAGGTTTTCTCGCGCAAGGGTTACAACCGCGCTACAGTGGATGAGATTATCGCCCTGGCCGACACCGGCAAAGGTACGGTGTACAATTATTTTGTCAACAAGGAACAACTCTTTTTTACGCTGATCCAGGAGCGAAACAGGCCCTTTGAAGTGGCTTTGGAACAGGTAGCTGCTTCCGACGAGCCGCCGCTTGGCAAAATCAAGACTATGGTCAGGCTGTTTTTGCGGTTTCATATCGAGAACGGTGATCTGTGGCGGGTGCTGATTCATGAAGTACGCGGTTTTCAGATGGGACACTCATCTCTCTCTCAGGAAACCAACAAAAAATATCAAGATGTTCTTGTCAGTGTCGCCGGTTCGCTGGAAAAGGTTATGGCGGAAGGCGTTGCCAAAGGGGTGCTACGGGAATATGACGTTGTCAAGGCGACCTATGCCCTATTCTCCGTGGTTTTGACGATGGTGTATCAAAATTTGGTTGGTGAGGATGTCGACATGACCGCAGACGGGATCACCGATATCTTTTTGTTCGGGATGGCTAAAAAATAGTGTAAACTTTTTTTATGGTTGTGACTGACTGAACGGTCAGCAGGAGGAGGATGTTAGGTGGGCGAGAACGGAACCGGCAAAAAACGCAAAATCGTCGTTAGTTTGTTGGTGGCATTTTTGCTGATTGGTGCCGTTGGTGGGGGATATTATTGGTATTATACAACGAAGTATGTCAGCACCGACGACGCCAGGATCAGCGGTACGATTGTTAGTATCAGCAGCAAGATTTCGGGCAAGGTGGGCCAACTGATGGTGGCGGAGGGTGATATTGTCAAGGCCGGCCAGGTATTGGCCCGCATCGATCCCCAAGATATCGTGGCACAGCGGGTACAGGCCGAAGCAGCTCTGGCGGCGGCCAGGGCAAACTATGAACAGTTGGTCAACGGCTCAAGACCACAGGAAATCCAACAGGCCCGGGCGGGAGCAGAGCAGGCCAAGGCGAATTTGGACAATGCGGCTTTAAATAATGAACGGATGGAAAAATTATTCCGCGACGGTGCCATCAGCGCGTCCCAGCGGGACAATGCCCTGACCAGTTACCAGGTGGCCAGAGAAAGCTACAACGCTGCCAGCCAGACCCTTGATCTGACGGTGGTCGGCGCGCGCGAGGAAACCATCCGGGCTGCAGCGGCCCAGATGAAACAGGCCGAGGCCGCCGTGGCGGCTCTCAATCTCAATTATGGCGACACGACCATTGTTTCACCGGTAGACGGCATTGTAGCTTTGAAATCGGCCAACGCCGGCGAAGTGGTTGTTATGGGCCAACCGCTGTTCAGTGTTATCGACAGCAATGATATCTGGGTCAATGCCCGGATTGAGGAAACGTATATCGGCAAATTGAAGATCGGCCAATTGGTGGAGTACACCATCGACGGCTATCCTGGGCGCACGTTTTATGGACGGATTTATGATCTCGGCAACGCCGCTACTTCGGTATTTGCATTGATTCCCACCGAGAACGCTTCCAATAATTTTACGAAGGTGACCCAACGCATCCCCATCAAAATCAGCCTGCCGGAAAACAGCGATGTTGTCTTCCGCCCCGGCATGTCAGTACTGATTAAGGTCCACCTGGATAAACGGGGGTGAAACCGTGAATATCCCCAATATCCCCCGGCTTACGGTGCCAGACACGACATATCGCTGGTGGGCCCTTGGAGTAACCATCATCGGCGGCTTTATGAGTATTCTGGATACCAGTATTGTTAATATTGCCATCCCGAAAATGATGGCGGTCTTTTCCGTTGATTCCGAAGATGCGCAGTGGATTTTGACTGCCTATATGCTGACCATGGGTGTGCTGCAGCCGATTACCGGCTATTTTTGTGATGTGTTCGGCACGCGGCGGATGTATCTGCTCAGCCTGGCGGCCTTCACCGCCGGCTCGGCACTTTGTGGTATCGCCTGGAGCAACGACAGTATGATCTTTTTTCGCATCATCCAGGCGGTCGGCGGCGGTTTGATCATCCCGGTGACCATGACTATTGTCTACCAGGTATTTCCGGTCAAGGAGCGCAATATGGCTCTGGCTATCTGGGGTATTTCGGCGATGGTCGCGCCGGCTGTCGGCCCCACCCTCAGCGGCTATCTCACCGAATACTGGGACTGGCGGCTGATTTTCACTGTCAATATACCGGTCGGTATCATCGGCTATGTAATGGCTGCGCTGGTCCTCCGGGAAACGGTTCTCCATAAGGACAGCAAGTTTGATTTCGGCGGCTTCGTCACCTCGGCCCTGGGCCTTTTCTGTCTGCTCTTGGCCCTCAGCAAAGGGGTGGATGACGGCTGGACCTCACCTTATATCGTGGCTTTGCTTTATGTCGCCGTTGCCAGTCTGACTCTATTTGTGGCAATCGAGCTCAACCACGCCAACCCAATTATGGATCTTCGGCTGTTTCAGGACAGGAACTTTGCCTGCAGCAGTATGGTTATCTTCCTCGGCTGTATTGGCCTGTTCGGCGGGCTGTTTCTCATTCCGCTCTTTATGGAAAACCTGCGGGACTATTCGGCGATGCAAACTGGTATCATGATGCTGCCGGCGGCAGTGGCTTCGGGTTTGATGATGCCGGTAGCGGCTAAGCTGGCTGATCGATTCGGCGCAAAGCCGGTGGTAGTGGCCGGAGTTTTTTTTCTTGGCCTCAGCTGCTACCCTCTGGCCAGTCTGGACATGGATACCACTTACCGGAGCATTGAATTGGCGATGATATTGCGCGGCATGGGACTGGGACTCTTCATGATGCCGGTTACCGTGCTGGGGATGAATACAGTGCCGCTGGCCAAAATCAGCCGGGCGTCGTCGCTGAACAATACCATCCGCCAGGTCAGCGGATCGCTGGGGATCGCCCTCTTGTCGACCATGCTCCAGAATAGGCAGATTTACCATCTGGCTACCAATGCCGAGCAGATTAATGTAGCATCTTTTCCCACCAAACAAGCGATGGTCAGTTTTGAAGGGATGCTTTGGAGCAAAGGCACGCCGCCGGCTGCTGCCAAACACATGCTGACCTACATCGACAATCTGTACAACCAGGCCGGCGTTGCCCCCGGTTTGCTGCAACAAAAGGCCATGGCTCTGATTAACATGGTTGTTCAGCGCCAGTCGCTGATCTTCGCCTTTGATGACGCTTTCTTCTTTTTGATGGCAATGTGCTTTGTGGCGCTTGTCCCGGCCCTGCTGCTCAAACCGGCCAAGTCCAAAGGCGGCGCCGGACCGGTGATGATGGACTAATGCACGCTCGGGAGCTAGAGAAATAAAGAGGCAAACCAAAAAGGGAGCACATTTTAAGTGCTCCCTTACTTTTCGTACAATACACATTGTACGGTTTGACGTTTGCTAGTAAACGCTTCAGTTGACAATATCAAATTGTGGATCCCAGATCAGGTCCATCAACTCCTCTGGTTGGAGAGCTGGCTCTTGGAACTGTGGTTCAGTTCCGTCTAAGTTTTTCACTGGAATCACCCCATTCCAAGTTTCTTGGTCTGCCTTTTCTTCTTTTTCATCCTCTTCCTTGTGTCTTTATTATAAGACAAAAAGCGCCATATTGCAAGAGGTAAACATGTATACATTATTGGACGATTTCGCTGGTTTTACCAGGCGGCTACCACCGAACCCTTGAAATGTTCCTGGATAAACTGTTTCACCTCATCCGACTGATAGGCCTTTACCAGCTTGGCTACCGCCGCGTTGTCCTTGTCTTTGCTCCGGACAGCGATAATGTTGGCATAGGGGGAATTGGCGTCTTCAATCGCCAAGGCGTCGCGGACGGGAACAAGGCCGGCAGTAATGGCATAGTTGGTGTTGATGGCCGCCATGTCGACGTCGTCCAGTGAGCGGGGGATCTGGGCCGCGTCAAGTTCTTTGATGTTCAGTTTTTTCGGATTGTCGCTGATATCGGTGACCGCCGCGGTCAGTCCTGCACCGGCTTTGAGCTTAATGATGCCGAGCTTCTCTAAGAGCAGCAGGGCCCGGCCGCCGTTGGTGGGGTCATTGGGAATGGCCACGATCGCTCCGGTTTTCAGGGCGCTGGCTTCCTTGACTTTTTTAGAGTAGACACCCATCGGGAAGATGACGGTTTTGGCGACCGACACGAGGTCGTATTTGCGGTCTTTGACCATGTTGTCAAGATAGGGCTGATGCTGAAAACTGTTGACATCAATATCACCCTGGTTCAGGGCCACGTTGGGCTGAATGTAATCATTGAATTCCACTACTTGGATTTTCAGGCCGTCTTTTTCAGCCACTTTTTTGACGACATCCATGATTTCGGCGTGAGGGCCGGCAGTAACTCCTACTTTCAGGGGCTTGTCGCCGCCGGGGCCGCTCTGGCCGCCGCAGCCGGTGAGCAGAGCCGACAGGCCAAACAGAATGACTAATAACAAAGCTGCTTTTTTCATATCAATTACCTCCGTTGTTTCTATTTTTTGTTGAGTCTGCGAGCGAGGATGTCGCCGCAAGATTGGACAATCTGGACCTGGGCGATCAGAATGACGACTGTAATCAGCATGACATCGGCGCGGAAGCGCTGATAGCCATAGCGGATGGCCAGATCGCCAAGGCCGCCGCCGCCGATGGCCCCGGCCATGGCCGAATAGCCGATCAGGCTGACCACCGTCAAAGTGAGGCCGAGGACGATGGCCGGCAGGGCTTCGGGAATAAGTACCTTGAGAATGATCTGCCGCGGCGACGCTCCCATGGCCTGGGCGGCCTCGATTACGCCGTGATCGACTTCCTTGAGGGCGGCTTCGACGATGCGGCCGACAAAGGGGATGGCGGCCAGGCTGAGGGGGACGATGGCGGCCTCGGTGCCGATCGATGTGCCGACCAGGAGGCGGGTCAAGGGGATGATGGCCACCATCAGAATGATGAACGGGGTGGAGCGGGCGGCGTTGACAACAGCGCCGAGGATACGGTTGGCTGCCAGATTTTCCAGGATATGGCCCTTGTCGGTAGTGACCAGGACCACGCCAAGGGGGATGCCGGCAAGAGCGGCGACGGTGGCCGAGACGCCGACCATATAGATAGTTTCCCAGACAGACTTAGCCAGCAGCGCGAGCATTTCGGGAGACATAGCCCATCACCTCGATTCCCAGTTCCCGCGTTTGCAGGTGGTTTAACGCATTGTTGATATCATTCGGCTGTCCGGTGAGTTCGAGGATCAGGGTGCCGAACAGGGTGGAGCCGATATGGTCGATGTTGCCGTAGAGAATATTGGCGTCGACGTTATACCGCCGGATCAGCTCGGCAATGATGGGCTCTTCGGCGGTTTGACCGATGAAGGAGAGGCGGAGGACCAGGCTGCTGTCCGGCAGCGGCTGTGGTGAAAAGACGGTGTCGGCGAAAAAATCCGGCAGGTCGTAGTTGATGATGGTGCGGATAAATTCGCGGGTGGTGGCCGACTGGGGGGCGGTAAAGAGGTCGAGTACCGAGCCCTGTTCGATGATTCGCCCGTCTTCGATAACTGCCACCTGGTCGCAGATTTCTTTGATGACCTGCATCTCGTGGGTAATGAGGACGATGGTCAGGCCGAACCGGTTGTTGATGTCTTTTAAGAGTTTCAAAATCGATTTGGTGGTCTGGGGATCGAGGGCCGAGGTCGCCTCGTCGCAGAGCAGCAATTTGGGCCGGTTGGCCAGCGCCCGGGCGATGCCGACCCGCTGCTTTTGGCCGCCGCTGAGCTGGGCCGGATACTGGTCCTTTTTATCAGTCAGTCCGACCAGTTCGAGGAGGGGAGCCACTTCCCGGTGGATGTCGGCCTTTTTCCAGCCGGCCAGTTCCAGGGGAAAGGCTACATTGTCGTATACCGTTCGCGAGGACAGCAGGTTGAAATGCTGAAAAATCATGCCGATGCTCTTGCGCTCCTGCCGCAGTTCCTTTTCCGGCAGGCTGGTGAGCTCCCGGCCGTCGACAACTACCGTGCCGCCGGAGGGTCGCTCCAGCATATTGATGCAGCGGACCAGGGTGCTCTTACCGGCGCCGCTTTTACCGATAACGCCAAAGATTTGACCGGCCGGGACCGACAGGCTAACCCCTTTTAGGGCCTCCACAGTCCCTGACGTCCCCGGAAAATGTTTGCTGATGTCTTTTAGTTCGATCATAGCTGGGACTCCTTTTTCTAAAAATAAAAAAACCGACTTCGCAAATGAAGTGGTTTTGTCAGAAAAACCAGTTCTTCATCTGCCAGGACTTAATCCTGCAGGAATTGGCACCGTTTCGTATAAAACGAATGGTTGCCGCGGCGTCATCGGGCCAGTCCCTCAGCCAACTCATGATGAAAAACAATATTTAGTTGAGACAAATAGTACCACAGGCGAGAAAAAATTGTCAAGCGAAATAATCCAATGCATAAACATTTTCATAAGCTAAAGAATAAAAGCGGTGAAGCAGGAATGGACCGGCAGGAGGAGAATATATGTATGACAGTGTAATCGGCAGGGTAAAGGAGCGATGTTTATGCCGTCAAACCCCAAACTGAAAGACACGCCCACCGACCAGCTTTTTCAGGCGGTGCTTCTTTTGGAAAACGAAGAAGAGTGTTACCAGTTTTTTGAGGATGTTTGTACAATTAGCGAGCTTAAAGCCATGGCCCAAAGGCTGGAAGTGGCCCGAATGCTGAAACATGGGCATACTTATGACGAAATCGTCACCCGGACAGGGGCCAGTACCGCTACAATCAGTCGGGTCAAGCGCTGCCTTTTTTACGGCGCTGACGGTTACAAGACAATATTAACTCGGTTGGATGGTGAAACAAGTACATGATTGGCAATCAATATTTACCGCAAATTCCCTATGGCACCAGAGATTTTTTGCCCAAAGAAGCCCAGCGAAAACGGGTGGTTGAGAGCGCCTTGGCGGAATTGTTCGCACGCTGGGGGTACGACGAGGTCGTAACTCCGACCTTCGAATATCTCGAGACCCTGACGGTTGGCGCTGGCGCAGATATGGCCCAGAATCTGTTCAAATTCTTCGATAAAAATAATCGGATACTGGCTTTGCGGCCTGATATGACTACGCCGATGGCCCGGGTGGCTGCCACCCGCCTCCACGAGAGTAATCCGCCCCTTCGCCTCTTCTACCTGACCAATGTCTTCCGCCATGAGCAGGCCCAAACCGGCCGGCAATGCGAGTTTTATCAGGCCGGAGTGGAACTGCTGGGAGCCGCCGGACCGGCAGCTGACGCCGAGGTGGTCGCACTGGCGGTAGAATCGCTGCTGAAGGCCGGATTGAATCATTTTCAGGTGGGTCTGGGGCAGGTGGAATTTATCAACGGCGTCATGGCCGAGAGTGAGCTCACCCTGGCTGAACAGCAGCAGGTCAAGCAGGCGATGGTTAGCCATGATCTGGTGGGGCTGGGGGAAATTCTGGCCACCAGCCGGCTCAGCGTTCCGGCGCAACGGCTGATCCGCGAAATACCGCTACTGCACGGCGGCGACAAAATCATCGGGGAGGCCGACCGCCTGGTAAAGAATGACGCCAGCCGGAAGGCTCTTGCCAACCTTGTCGATATACGGCACCTCTTGGTCAGCTATGGCGTCGATCGCTATGTCAATTTCGACCTGGGGCTGATCCGCGATTTTGACTATTACACCGGGATGGTGTTCGAAGCGTATACCCCCGGTCTTGGTTTCCCGCTCTGCGGCGGGGGCCGCTATGACAAAATGGTCGAGGCTTTTGGTTCCGACTGCCCGGCTACCGGCTTTGCCCTGGGGATTGAGCGGGTATTGCTGGCCCTCGAACGCCAGGGGATTTCACTGCCGTCGTCGACTCGGGATGTTTATGTCAGTTGGAACTATGGGGCGCTTGACGAGGCCATCGCGGCTGCGGGCCGCCTAAGGCGGGAAGGGCGGACGGTGGAACTGGCCCTTTCAGCCCAATCCCGATCGGCGGCCGAAGCCGAGCAGAAGGCCAAGGGTTATGGCGAACTGGCCTATTTCGGCGATAAAGCTCATGCTGAATAGGGTAAAACAGGTTATTGCAGCCCTCACTGCCAAGGTGACTGCTGCCGACCGCGGCTTTATCAGGGAAACCTTGCGGGCTGAAGAGCAGGCCCTCTTTTACGCCATGAATCTGCCTGACCAGCGCCATTCCCTAAATGTCGCTTATACTGCTCTTGAAATGGCCGAAGGGCGGGCTGAGGTAGACAGAGGGCTGCTGCTGAAAAGCGCCCTCCTGCATGACGTTGGGAAGATAAAGGGTGACGTCAGTACCCTGGACAAAATCCTGACAGTTCTTGCTCATCGCATTGCGCCTTGCTGGGCCGAAGGATGGGGCCAGCGGGGGCGGGGCGGCAAGGTGGCCAATCTCCGGCATGCCTTCCACACCTACTTTCATCACCCGGAGCGCAGCGCCGAATTGCTGGCCGCCGTCGGCGTCGAGCAGGAGATTATCGGCATTATCCGTCGCCATCACGCCGAGCCCCAGCCGGACGATCAACCGGAGCTCATTCTCCTTCGTCAGGCTGACGACCTGCACTGACCGGGCTGCAAAATACAAAAAGGACTGTCCCCGGGTATCCGGAGCAGTCCTTTCAACTATCAGGATGGTTTTTTCCTAGTACCCTTTTATTTTGTCTACAAGGTTGACCATTTCGCGGTTTTCGGTGTAGCGGGTGAGATTGTCGACAAACAGTTTGATTGCCCGGTCGAGATAGGGGGGCGATTGTCCGCCGACATGAGGGGTGATAATGACATCCGGCCTGTCCCACAGAGGACTGGACTGCGGCAGCGGCTCCTCTTCAAAGACATCGAGGCCGGCCCCGCGGATGAGACCCTTTTCGAGGGCACCGACCAGGTCTTTTTCCCGGACTATGGCGCCGCGGGCAATATTGAAGAAATAAGCCGATGGTTTCATGGCTGCAAACTGCCGCAGACCGAATAATCCATTGGTTTCTTCGGTGAGAGGCAGGGCCACCACCACGAAATCGGCGACGCCGAGCATTTCTTCCAACTGGTCGGGGGTATACAATTTATTCACGAAAATCTCGCTGGTAATTTCCCGTTTGACAGCTACCACATTCATGCCCAGCCCTTTGGCTTTTTTGGCGAGTTCGCGGCCGATACTCCCCAGGCCGACAATACCCAGCGTCTTTTCGTGAATTTCGGTGGTGAACTCTTTTTGCCGCTTCCACTCCTTGGCGGTCTGCTGGCGGATATAGAGGTTGAGGCCGCGGCTGAAGGCTAAAATCAGGGCGAAGACGTGCTCTGATATGGGGATGCCGTGGATCCCTTTGGAATTGGTCAAAATGGTGTCGGCCGTCTGGAGCTCCGGAAAAATTAAATTCTCCACCCCGGCACTCAAGGCGTGGACCCATTTGAGGCGGGGGGCGGCGGCGTACAGGGCCCGGATGTCGTGCATTCCCCAGGCCACCAAAATATCGGTAGCGGCGATCCATTCGCCGGCGTGTTCCAGGTCGGTGTGAACGACGGTAATCTCCGGCATAACCTCTTTGATCGCAGCCACATGCCGGTCAGCCAGCCGGTTGAGAATAAGGATGTTGGGCGCGGACGCCATCGAAATTCCCCCTTTGCAGTTTAGTATTTGTCAAATACTTCTACATATACAGCGATTTTCCTATCTAAGGGGTTGACGAATTTACTGCCTTGTGTTATCATACTAACATATTATCACTTTAAATAACTAAAGCGCAGGAGGCAATTATGACTTCCAGTGATATGAATTATCTTACAATCGCTCTGCCGAAAGGCAAATTGTTTGAGCCGGCGGCCCGGATGCTGGCTGAGGCTGGCTATACAGCCGAAGGCCTGAGCGAGAATTCCCGCAAGCTGGTAATCACCAATGAGGAGAAAAAAATCCGCTTTGTCATCACCAAGACCGGTGATCTGCCGACCTATGTGGAATACGGCGCAGCCGACATCGGCATTATCGGCAAGGATGTCCTTCTGGAGGAAGGCAAGGATGTGTATGAGCTGGTCGACTTAAAGTTCGGGCTTTGCCGGATGGTGGTTGCCGTGCCTGAGGCTCTGGTCCAGGATAAACTGGCCGATTATGCCCATATGCGGGTGGCTACTAAATATCCGCACATTGCTGAACGATTTTTCCACGCCGCCGGCATCCAGGTAGAGATCATCAAACTGAATGGCTCGATCGAACTGGCTCCGATGGTGGGCTTGGCTGAGATTATCGTCGATTTGGTGGAGACCGGCCGGACCCTCAAAGAAAATAAATTGGTGGAAGTGGCCACCATTCATCAGGCGACCGCCCGGTTTATTGCCAACCGGGTGAGCTTTAAAATGAAATTTGACCGCATCAACCAACTGACCGAGGAATTGCGGCGGCTGGAGAGCGCCGGGGTGGGACAATGAAACTGATTGATACCCGGACCATGGCCGGGGAAGAGATGGCCGCTTTGCTTAGGAAACCGGCTTTTGACGCTGTAGAATTGAGCGAAGGAATCAGCGCCCGGATCGAGAGCACCTTTGGCGAACGGTTGTCTGCCGCGGCGGTGGTGGAGAAGATTGTGGACGGCATCCGGGCTGAGGGAGATGCAGCCCTTTTACGCTATACGGAAATGATCGACGGAGTCAAGCTGACAGCCGACGCTCTGGCGGTGACTGAGGCGGAATTCACTGCAGCAATGGCGGCTGTCGACCCTGAAGTGCTGGCATCACTCCGCCGGGCGGTCGCCAATGTGCGCCGCTATCATGAGGAGCAACTGCCCAAGTCCTGGCTGACTTACCGCGAACACGGCGCCATACTGGGACAGAGCTGCCTGCCGCTCGAGCGTGTCGGTATTTATGTTCCAGGCGGCACCGCCGCCTATCCCTCTTCGGTGATTATGAACGCCGTGCCTGCGGTTGTGGCCGGCGTCAGCGAAATCATCATGGCTGTACCGCCAGCCCGGGACGGCAGTGTAAACCCGAATGTACTGGCCGCCGCCCGGGAGGCAGGAGTGACTAAGGTCTATAAGATGGGCGGGGCCCAGGCCGTTGCGGCCCTGGCTTTTGGCACAGCGACCGTGCCCAAGGTGGATAAAATCACCGGCCCAGGCAATATTTTCGTGACCTTGGCGAAAAAGGCGGTCTATGGCCACTGCGGCATTGATATGCTGGCCGGTCCGAGCGAAATCCTCATTGTCGCCGACCAAACGGCCGATCCGGTCTATGTGGCGGCCGACATGCTCAGCCAGGCCGAACACGACGTTTTGGCCTCCAGTATTTTAATTACCGACAGTCCTGAACTGGCCCGGCAGGTGGCCGAAGAGGCCGAGCGGCAACTGGCTCTCCTGCCGCGCCGGGAAATCGCCGCCGCCGCGCTGGCCGGCCACGGGCTGATTCTCATCACCGCCGATATTGCCACCGCGATGGAGCTTGCCAATATCGCAGCCCCGGAGCATCTGGAGATTTTGACGGTGGAACCCTTCCGGCTGTTGCCCTATGTGCGGCACGCCGGGGCGGTCTTTCTTGGTCCCTATTCGCCTGAACCGCTGGGCGACTACCTGGCCGGACCAAATCATGTACTGCCAACAGGCGGCACAGCCCGGTTTTACTCGGTGCTGAATGTCGAAACCTTTATGAAACGAACCAGTATTATTGCCTATACCAAAGAAGCATTGGCCGCAGTCAGTGACGACGTCATCCGCTTGGCAACCGCCGAAGGTCTGGAGGCCCACGCCAACGCGGTCAGGATGAGGGGGAAATAAAGTGTTCAAACTGCGTGAAGGACTGGAAACACTAAAATCCTATAGTATTGAAGAAGGGGATTGGGCTGTCAAACTGGATGCCAATGAATGCGCCGACAATCTGCCGGCGCTGGTGCTCCAGCAGGTGGCCGAACGGCTGGCGGCCCTGCCCTTTAACCGTTACCCGGAAATAACCCAGTATGGTCTGCGCCAACAAATCGCCGCCAGCCTCGGGCTGACAGCCGAAAATGTTGCCATCGGCAACGGCTCCAGCCAACTGCTCCAAGCCTTATGCTATATTTTCGGCGGCCCTGGGCGGAAATTGCTTTTCCCCCATCCGTCTTTCTCCATGTACTCCATTTACGCCAAACTGGCTGACGCTCAGCCCGTCCTGGTGGAACTGGAACCCGACTATAGCCTGCCGCCGGAGAAGGTACTTGCTGCCATCCGGCGCGAAAAGCCACACTTAGTGGTGTTGTGCAACCCCAATAACCCCACCGGTACTGTTATGCCGCTTGCTGCTGTGGAGGCGGTGGTGGCCGGGTCGGATTGCCCGGTAGTGGTGGACGAAGCCTACTGCGAGTTTCACAGCGAATCGGCAGTGGGACTGCTGGCCAAATACTCCAATCTGATAGTGGCCCGCACCTTTTCCAAAGCCTACGGTCTGGCGTCGGCCCGGGTGGGTTACGCTCTGGCCTCGGTCGAGATCACGGCGGCCCTATCCAAGGTGCTATTGCCTTTTAATATCAATATGCTGTCCTTGACGGCAGCCTCTGTTGTCTTTGCTGCCAGAGACCAATTCGCCGGACCCATCGCCCGGACGGTGGCCGAGCGGGAGAGCCTGGCGAAGGCCCTCGCGATCTTGCCTGGTTTTCAGGTCTATCCGTCAGCAACCAATTTCCTGTTGATTAAAACCGCAGCGGCGCCTGAGCTGGCTGCCGGACTAGCGGCCAAGGGGATTTGCATCCGCGACTTCAGCAAAGCGCCGGGGCTGGAAGGCTGCCTGCGGGTAACTGTGGGCACGGCAGCCGAAAACGACGCTTTTCTGGCAGCGGTCCGCGATTTTGGTAAAAAATAAAGTGGGGCGAGGTGGAAAAGATGAGTGAACGCAAATCTCAGGTGGAACGAAATACAACCGAAACCAAGATCCAGCTGGCGCTGAATATCGACGGCCAAGGCCAGGCAAAGATCAGCACTGGAATCGGCTTTTTCGACCATATGCTGAATTTGTGGACCAAGCACGGTCTGTTTGACCTGACTGTGAAAGCCCAGGGCGATCTTGAGGTCGACGGCCATCACACGGTGGAAGATACCGGCATTGTGCTGGGCCAGGCGCTGGTCAAAGCTTTGGGGGATAAAAGCGGCATCAGGCGTTATGGGACGGCTTTTGTCCCGATGGATGAGGCGCTGGCCATGGTAGTTGTCGACATCTCCGGCCGGCCCTTTCTGCAGTATGATGTCGACGCCCCGGCGACCCAGATCGGCGGGTATGCCAGCGAGCTGACCGAGGAATTTTTGCGGGCTCTGGCGGTAAATGCCGGGCTGACCATCCATGTGCGGCTGCTGTCCGGCAAGAACGCTCATCATATCACCGAAGCCATTTTCAAGGCGCTGGGGAGGGCGCTGGCCGAGGCCAGCCGCAAAGACGAACGGATCAGTGGCGTTATGTCGACAAAAGGGGTACTATAGCGGAGGGTGAACCACAATGATTGCAATTATCGATTATGGCATGGGCAACCTGTATAGCGTAGAAAAAGCCTTCGCCCGGCTGGGGGCCGAAGCGGTCGTCACCAGCGACCCGGCGGTGATCGGCGCGGCAGCCAAGGTTATCCTGCCGGGGGTGGGAGCGTTTGGTGACTGCATGCATAACCTGGAGGAATATAAACTGGTGCCGGTTATCAAGGAAGTGGCCGCGCGGGGAACGCCCTTTCTTGGCATCTGCCTGGGACTGCAGATGCTGTTTGAGGGCAGTGAGGAAGATCCGGGGGTAGCCGGTCTCGGGATTTTCCCGGGGATGGTGCGCAAGATCAACGCTCCCGGTCTGAAGATCCCTCATATGGGCTGGAACAGCCTGGAACTTGGCAGCCCCAGTCCCCTGCTTGCCGGGCTGCCGGCGGCGGCCTATGTCTATTTTGTCCACAGCTATCATGCTGTACCGGCCGATCCGGGACTGGTCACTGCAGCCACCGAATACGGCGAAAGGGTCACTGCAGCGGTGGGCCGCGCCAACATTCAGGCCGTGCAGTTTCATCCCGAGAAATCGGGCGATGTCGGCCTGAAGATACTACAGAATTTTAAGGAGCTGGCTCTATGATTATTTTTCCGGCGATCGATATTCGCGGCGGCAAATGCGTGCGCCTGACCGAAGGCCGGTTTGACGCCGAAACAATATTTTCCGACAGCCCGCTGGATATGGCCCGCCGCTGGGTGAGCGAAGGAGCCGAGTTTTTGCATCTCGTGGACCTGGACGGCGCCCTGGCTGGTAAATCGGTCAACATGGAGACCATCGCGGCCATCGCGAAGGAAGTGGCCATTCCGGTGCAGCTGGGCGGGGGCATCCGGACGCTGGCCAATATCGAGGCCATGCTGGCCGCCGGAGTGACCCGGGTCATCCTGGGTTCGGTGGCGGTGAAACAGCCTGAGCTGGTACGTGAAGCCTGCAAAAAATACGGCGACAAGATCGTGGTCGGCATCGACGCCCGCGATGGCCAGGCTGCTGTCGAGGGCTGGGGGGTGAGCGGCGGCGTGGGGGCCGAGGAGTTGGCGGGCAAGATGGCTGCCGCTGGAGTGGCCCGCATCATTTATACCGATATCTCCCGTGACGGTACCCTTGCCGGAGTCAATGTGGGCGCTACCCGGGCTCTTGCCAGGGCAGCCGGTATCCCGGTCATCGCTTCCGGCGGGGTCAGCAGCCTGGCTGACATCACCGCCCTTAAGGCGGTGCAGGCTGACGGCATCGAAGGAGTCATTATCGGCAAGGCCCTGTACACCGGCGCGGTCACCCTGCCGGAAGCCATCAGGGCAGCGCAGGGAGAGGTGCTGTAGATGTACACCAAACGAATCATTCCCTGCCTGGATGTAAAAGACGGCCGGGTGGTCAAGGGAACGAATTTTGTCAGCCTGCGCGACGCCGGCGACCCGGTGGAACTAGCGTCGGTCTACGACAAAGAAATCGCCGACGAGCTGGTCTTTCTCGATATCACCGCTTCCTCTGACCAGCGCGAGACCATGGTCGACGTGGTGCGCCGCACCGCCGCCCAGGTCTTTATTCCCTTCACCGTCGGCGGCGGCATCCGCTCGGTGGAAGATATCCGCAAAATGCTCAAAGCCGGGGCCGACAAGGTGTCGCTGAACACCGCGGCGGTCAAAAATCCCGAGCTGATTGCCGAGGGCGCCAAACGGTTCGGCTGCCAGTGTATCGTGCTGGCGGTAGATGCCCGGCAGACCGCCCCGGACAAGTGGGAAGTGTATATCAACGGCGGCCGTACTCCAACCGGAATCGATGTGCTGGAATGGGTCCAGCGGGCTACCGGGCTGGGGTCGGGCGAGATTCTCCTCACCAGTATGGATAAAGACGGCACCAAGGACGGCTACGACATCCCCCTCACCCGGGCGGTATCAGAAGCGGTGGGTGTGCCGGTGATCGCTTCCGGCGGGGCCGGGACGATGGAACATTTTTACGACGTTCTCACCGCCGGCAAGGCTGACGCGGTGCTGGCGGCTTCGGTCTTTCACTACGGCCAGTTTACTGTCCGTCAAGTCAAGGAATATCTCCGGTCGCGCGGAGTGGAGGTGCGGTTATGAATTTGGGCAATATTAAATTTAACCAGCACGGCCTGGTGCCGGCTGTGGTACAGGACGCGGCCAGCGGTACGGTGCTGATGCTGGCCTATATGAATGAAGAGGCGCTTGGGAAGACGCTGGCTACCGGGGTGACCTGGTTTTACAGCCGAAGCCGGCGCTGCCTTTGGCAAAAAGGCGAAACCTCGGGCCATGTCCAGACGGTGCGGGAACTTTACTATGACTGTGATGGCGACACCCTCCTGGTCAAGGTGGACCAAAGCGGCGTGGCCTGCCATGAAGGCACCTTTTCCTGTTTCAGCCGCAGACTGGATGACAGAGGGGCGGAACCAGCCGCTGAGGCCGCTGTGGTGGAAAACCGCCCGGCTGCAGCCATTCTCCACGAACTCTATCATGTTATCAACGACCGCAAAACCAATCCCAAGGAGGGTTCCTACACTAACTATCTCTTTGATAAGGGGCAGGATAAAATCCTGAAAAAGGTGGGTGAGGAAGCAGCCGAAACCCTTATTGCCTCCAAAAATAACAGCAAGCAGGAGATCCTTTACGAAATGGCTGACCTCTGGTACCACTGCCTGGTGCTGCTGGCGTATCACAATATTACCCCCACCGAACTTCTCAGTGAACTGGCAGGCAGGCGGAAATAATATTCAGCAAAGGCTAAGGAGGCGGCACGATGGGATATCATATGCGCCGGCAGGATCGGGCCCTCGATGATGACGCCATCACGGCCATCCTCAAAAAAGGAAAATATATTGTCTTGTCGCTATGCCGCGATAACGAGCCCTATATCGTCACACTGAGTTATGGGTTTGACAGTGTTCACAATTGCCTGTACCTGCACTCGGCCAACGACGGGCTCAAGCTGGATTTTATCAGCGCCAACCGGGCGGTTTGCGGCACCGTGATTATCGACAGCGGCTATGTGGATGGCGAATGCGGCCATCAATATGAGACGGTGGTGGTACGGGGGCAAATTCATGTTGCCGACACGCTGGATGAAAAGCGTTCCGGGGTTGACGTCATTCTGAATCACCTTGAAATGAATCCGCTCACCATCGCACAAAAGGCATTAAAAAACGATGGTGCTTATCGCGGGATTACCGTATTGCGGCTTGACATTTTGGAAATGACCGGCAAAAAAGGCCGCTAAGCGCAAAATCTCTTGCCCATTTAGGCAAGAGATTTTTATTTAGAGTCGCTTGTCATATTATTTTTACAGGTCATCCAGCCATTTGGCGATGTTGACATGGTTGCGGCCAGGGTCCAGCGGGTTGATAAGGTCGGAATGGCTGATCACCTGCGGGAAATTGATTTTTTCCACGCCATCACTCCCTCTATGTGCTTGATAATATTATGGTTCCCGCCGAAGGTCCGGGTTATGCTTCAGAGCAAGGCAAAGATCATGCAACGCCTGATAATAGGCGAGTTGCTCGGTGAAAAGCATCCGGTTCAGGCCGCTGGGCGACGGCAGGACAAAATCAATGATTCCCGGCACCATCTCGGCTGGCTGACGGCCGCAGACCACCTCGCTCATACCGGCGAATTCCTTATATACGCCAATTCCGGCATAGGCGGCGATTCGGGGTTGGAGGCGGCTGAGCTTTTCGCGGAGGATGTCCCGGCCGGCGCGAAATTCGGCTTTGGTGATTTCGGCCGCGGTGCGGCTGGGCCGGGCGACGATGTTGGTGATGCCATAGCCGTAGGCTGGCAGGGTGACGGCTTCTTCAGGTTTGAGCTGGCGGGGAGTGAGGCCGGCGGTGTACAGCAATTTCCAAAATTTATTGGAATAACCGGCGAAATGGTGGCCGGTTTCGGCCGAACGGGCTCCCGGATTGAAGCCGATAAAGACGACGGCAAGACCGGGAGTGAGGATATCGCTGACTTCTTGCATAACTTCTCCTTTATGGCAGGATTCACGGCTGGCCGGGAGGAATATTTTCAGCATAGCATCTACGGCTAACCGGCAATTAAAAAGGGGAGGCGATGGATATGAAAATTGCGTTTGTTATTTATACTGATATGACTGTCCTGGATTTCATTGGAATCTACGACCCGCTCACCAGGCTCAATTCCATGGGATTTATGCCGGATGTCACCTGGGATATTTGCGCTTATACCGAAGAGGTGCGCGATACGACAGGTATGCGGTTCACCCCGGACAAGGTCGGCCCGTTGCTTGATCATTATGATATGGTGGTACTGCCAGGCGGATTCGGTTCGCGAAAACTGGTCAAAGATGCCGCCTTTATCAATTGGCTTAAAACGGCAGCCCACTGTCCCCTCAAGGTCTCGGTCTGTACCGGGGCGCTGCTATGGGGAGCGGCGGGATTTTTGGCCGACAAACCGGCCACCACTCATCCTGGGGCGTACGATGACCTGAAGGACTACTGCCTGGAAGTGCGGGACGAACGGGTGGTGGATGCCGGCGATGTCATCACCTCCCGCGGGGTGACGGCAGCTATCGATATCGGGCTTTATCTGTGCGAAAAACTGGCCGGCCGGGAAGTCCGCGAGGAAATCCGGCGGCAGATGGACTACCAGTGTTAACCAAGGAAACAGTGACCGGCCAGGTTGTTGTTTCTGTCCGGGTGGCCAAACAACTGATTGCGCGGGCCATCTACCATTTGCCGGAGGTGCAGCAAGCGCTGCGTCAGGGCAAAATCGTACTGAAAGCCGGTACCACTGTTGCGCCACTGGCCGAGCTTCTCGGCGCACCGCCCTTGCGCATAGGCGGACGGATTACTCCTGACGGAGCCCGCAACGCCAAAATGTTGGCAGAAGCACCGCACATAGTCGTCATCGAAGACGGGCAGTGGCGGGCGGCCGACCGCAGTCTGCCGGAGGATATGGCCGGAATGGGGCCAGGTGATGTTTTCATCACCGGAGCCAACGCCCTGGACGCCAGTGGGGTGGCCGGACTGATGGCCGGGATGCCTGGCGGCAGCGTGGCCGGGAAGGCCCTGTCCAATCTGGCGTCTGAGGGGATAAACACTATTATTGCCGTCGGCCTGGAAAAACTCATTCCCGGCGCGATTATCGACATTTGCCGTCTGGCCGGCCGGAAGAAAATCGACAAATCCATGGGGATGGCGGTAGGACTGATGCCGTTATTCGGAAAGGTGGTCACCGAACAGCTGGCATTGGAACTGATGACCGGCGTGACCGCCACGGTCATCGGGGCCGGCGGCATCAATGGCGCGGAAGGGGCTACTACCATGCTGGTGACCGGCACGGACAGTCAGGTGCAGGACGCCTTTGCCCTGATCGCCGGACTGCGGGCTGCACCCGGCTGCGGCCACTCCGACAGTCTGGTTTCCTGCGAAACATACGGATATAGCTGCGGCCACCATCTGGCCTGCATATACAAGCAGGGCATGCCGCAAGAAGGATAAACCATGACAGAAATGATCGCAGCAGCATTGTTGGCTACTTTCGCTGTAATGAAAACCGTCGTGCCCTCGCTGGCGCTTGGGCTGTTTTTAGCTAATTTATCGGTCCACGGGGACTTTGCCGCCAGGGGACGACGATTTATTCCGCTGATTACCAGGCTGACCGGCCTGCCGGCAGCCTGTGCCTTGTCGGTGATACTGGCTGTTGGCGACCGTACCGCCGGGATGGCGGCTGTGGCCCAGGCCAGGACGCTGGCCGGACTGAGCGACAGGGAAGTGATTGCCGCCAATCTGGTGGCCAAAGCCCCGTCGGTGCTGCAGTTCTTCCTTTTTTCTTTTATTCCGGTCATGGTGGCCCTCTATCCGCGGCCAATCGCCATCCGGTTTTTGACGGTATATTTTCTGGCGTTTGTTATTATCTCCCTGGTGGGTATCGGCTACGCCCGGCTGATTGGCCGGAGGCAGGACTGCGCTCCTCCCGCCGTCACCGCGGCCGTTGAAGCCGAAGGGGGCTGGCAGGCGGTGGCGACCGCTGCCACTGAGGTATGGCGGCCGCTTTTGACCATGTCCTGGTGGATGGCCGGCATGTCTTTTGCGGTGATGCTGTTAATCCAGACAGGGTATCTCGACCGGCTGACCGACCATCTCCCCTTGCTGGCGAGGCTGGGGCTGGACGCCAATATGTTGTCTTTGGCCGGAGTCGGCTTGGTCAGTATGATGGGCGGTGTGGCTGCGGCGGGTGCGGCGCTGCAGGCCGGTGCTCTGCCGTCAGGCAGCGTGGTGCCGCTGCTGCTGACTATCTCTGTGCTGCACAATCTTTATGATCTCTTTGCCGCGGCGCTGCCCCGCTATATGGCCATATTCGGCCACCGGCTGGGGCTGAAGGTGTCGTTGGCCGGTTTTGCCGTCACCCAGGCGGTGATGTTGGCCATGCTGGCGGCGACGATTTTAGGCTGGATATAACAGGCAGGATGAAAGGCGAGTGCTTTTCATCCTGCCTCTTCTTTTTTTGCAGGGGGCATAAAGTCGGTTTTATCATCGCCGGTCTTTCTCCGGACCTTGACTGCCAGCACCGCCCCGACCAGTACAGTCAGACCGCCGGCGATCTGGGCGAGGGTCAGACGGTCGGCGAAGAAGAGGGCCGAAAAGCCGAAGGTGATCAGCGGTTCAACTGTGCTCAGGATGGAGGCTTTGGTCGGGCCGATCAGCTCCAGGCCGCGGAAGAGGGTGAGCATGGCCATGATGGTGGAAAAGGCGACAATTCCGGCGAGGGCCAGCCAGGCAGGCGGAGGCAGGTGGTAATTGAGACTGCCGGATGCCAGGCCGGAAAGCGAGAGGGAAAGGGCGGCGAACATGGCGGCAAAGGCGCTGGTAACCATCGGGGACAGGTTTTTCACCACCCGGTTGCCGAGCACGATATAGATCGAATAGACCACAGCCGAGCCCAGGGCCATCAGAACCCCTAGCGGGTTGACGGCGGCCGGGGATGCGCCCAGTACCAGAGCAAGACCGGCGGTGGACAGGACAATGGCCGCCAGGGTGACGACCGAGAGTTTCTCCTTGTCGAAGACCACTGCTAAAAGGGCCACGAAAACCGGGTAGGTATAGAGCAGCAGGGCTGCCAGCGAAGCCGGGATATAGAGGACAGCGGAAAAATAAAGAGAGGACTGACAGGCGTAAAGGACGCTGCCCAGGATGAACAGCAGGCCCAGCTCCCGGCGGGAAACGGCGATTTTTATGCCCCGCCGCCACAGGTAGCAAAAGAGCAGCAGGGCGGCGAATGCGAAGCGCAACTGGAGCAGGGTGACGACATTGGCGCCATACTGATAGGTAAACAGAGCGAAAATCGGCATGAGGCCAAAGCCCACGGTCGAGAACAGGACCAGGGCCACACCGGTATAATATGGACTCAAGTTGACTCACCAACCAATTCTTTGCGAAGCTTTTCAAGAGAAAGCCTCTTATATTTTGCCCCGTTCCCGGGCGATCTGCAGCATCTGTTCGGTCTTGTCTTTCGGCGGGACATGGACTGTCTCGCGGTGCACCAGAGTAATGGCGTGGCGAGGGCAGGCCCGGACGCAGGCCCCGCAACCCAGACAGCGCTGGCTATCTGACATAGCCTTTTTCGCAGTCTCTCCGGCGGAGAGGGAAAGGGCATGAATATGGCAACTGGCGGTGCAAAGACCGCAGCCACTGCACTTGTCGACATCGACGGTGGAAATGAAGTTGCTGGGGCGAACGGCGGCAATGCCGTGCTCGTTGATGGTGCGAAGGGCCCCGCAGCAGCAGCCGCAGCAGTGGCAGAGAAAAGCCGGGTTGTTCTGGACGTTGTCAGCCAAATGGACAAGGCCCAGCTTTTCGGTGGTTTCTAGCACCCGGAGCAGTTCATCGGCTGAGGCTGGCCGGGCAAAGCCCCTGCTGATCAGCCATTCGGCGGCGACGCCCAGCGAGGTGCAGACATCTTCGACCGGAGCGGCGCAGGCGGTGCCCCGGTGGCGGGCCTGGTGGCGGCAATAGCACATGGTCAGCGAGCCCTTGCCGGCGTCACGGATCATGGCTGACGCCTTTTCGTAGTCGAGCACTTCGGTGGTCAGTCCGCCAGGCATGGCGCTTTCATAAGCCCAGGTCTGGAACAGCTTGGTGTCGGCCCCGAAAAATTCCTGGGCCACACCAGGCTGCTGATGATATTGTTCGAAGAGATCGGCCAACTCGCTCAGCGGCAGCTTGTCGGTGACCCGCATGAAGGTATATTCAAAAAAACCGATGACCAGGGGACTCAAGGCATATAGCACCCGGTCCTTGCGCGGAATGTCCATCACCAGTCCCTTGGCGGCCATGCCGTCCAAATAGCCCCGCAGAGTATCGGCCGACAGGCCGGTGAGCCTGCTTAATTTATCGATGGTGACAAAGCCGGCGGGGAACTGGCTGCCGATGGCGGCTTCCGGCTCGGTATACATGATATGCAGAATGCGCATCAGCGTCTCGCCCGGCGGCGCACCCACCGGATTGCGGTTCAGGCGCTCGGCCAGTGCTTGGAAGACTGCGTTTTTCGTTGTTCCCAGGTGACCCATGACATCACTTCCTGTCTATTTTAAGGTATCGATCGACAGACTGACGCGATAGTTGCCGAAACGGAGGATGCCTTCCAGCAACTGGTTCAGCTCTTCGTGGGAGGCAAGCCGGGTCTGCAGCCAGTAGCAACCTTCGCCGCTCACCCGGTGGGCCGCAGCGATGCGCTCCTCCTGCTGCACAAAGCGGCGGAAGGGTGCATGGTCGGCGCTGTTCATGAAGACGGTGACAAACGCCAGGATGGGGCGGCCCAGTTTGGCGGCGTTTAGGCTGACGGTGAAGGTCTCGATGACGCCGGTATCCTGCAGCGCCTGGACCCGGGCGGCCACCGCCTGGCCGGTGAGATGGACCTTTTCGCCGATCTCCTTCCACTGGTAGCGGGAATTTTCCCGGAGCAAATTGAGTATCGCCAGGTCGGTTTGATCGAGCATAGCTATTTTCCTTTCACCACGTAATCGAATCGACCGAAAGACTTGCATCAGACTCTCGTATTTTGAGCCGGTTTTGCTACAATAGTGATATAAGAAACAACTGGGAGGTTGAAATAGATGGAACTTCGCCTAATCAGGCATGCCACCATGGTGGTGACCACAGCCGCCGGAAAACTGCTGGTCGATCCCCTTTTTAGCCCGGCCGGGGCCATGCCGCCTATTGACAATTCCGCAAACGACCGCCGGAATCCTCTTGTCGAGCTGCCAGTTAGCGTGACCGAATTGAAAAAGGTGGACGCGGTGCTGGTGACCCACACCCACCGCGACCATTTTGACGCCGCGGCAGCAGAGGGGTTGCCCAAGGAGATAGCGCTATTTTGCCAACCGGCAGATGAACAGAAACTGCGGGACTTAGAATTTGCGCGGGTCAACCCGGTTGCTGATAGCTTGACATGGGGAACCCTCCGCATCAGCCGCACCGGCGGCCAACACGGCACAGGCGTCATTGGCGAAAAAATGGGACCGGTGTCCGGTTATGTTCTCCAGCAGGCAGGGGAACCAACCCTCTATATTGCCGGCGACACCGTCTGGTGTCCAGTGGTGGCGGATAGCTTGGCGCAATATCAGCCAGATGTCATCGTCCTTTTTGCCGGGGCCGCCCAGTTTTTGACCGGCGATCCCATCACCATGAGCGCCGCCGATGTGGCGGCAGTTTGCCGGGCGGCACCGACGGCCCAGGTGGTGGTTGTCCATATGGAGAGCTTCAACCACTGCCTGCTCACCCGCCAACAGCTATCGGACTATCTGGCTGGGGAGGGTCTGCTGGAGCAGGTGACCATTCCCAGTGACGGGGACGTGCTGGAGTTTCAGGTCTGAAGCGGTCTGGACCCAGATGGATAGGGATTCTAGTTGCCGCCGCTGTCTCCTGGGCTTATAATAAGAGCCAGGGATCTTTCCAAATTTAGCGCGGGGGAACAGCGATATGGCAAAACAAAGCAGAAAAGGAATCTGGATATTATCGCTCCTGCTTGTTGTGGGAGCCGCATTATACTTTCACAGCGGCGGAGAGAAGAGCAAGGAGACCGGTGCGCCCAAACAGCTCTATGACCTGCAAAAAAGCGGCGCCGGCTCGATTGCCGACTATACAGCCACCGCCAAGCGGATTCACGCAGCGGTGGATAGCGGACTGGCGGCAAAGGGAACGATTCAGAATGTGCAAGAGACTAACCGGGAAACGCCGCGGCAGAAGGTGGAGGGCTCAATCCGCTGGACTGCCAGGCAGCTGCAGTTAATTGTGCCGGACGACGCTAAGATCGAGACTGTGCAGCAGGCGCTGGCCGGACCACTGGGCAATACCGGCGGCGAGGTTTTATCCTCCCAGCCGGATAACTACCAGGGGCTGCCGGTGGTTAGGATCGACGTCGGTGTGCGCGATTCACTGGCCGGAGACCCGCTGACGCTGATTACTGACCGCATTTATGTCAGCAAAAAGAAGGGCGACGTGACGTTGCCGATGCCGGCACGGCCGGAGGGATCAGGGAAATTGGCGATCATTATCGATGATTTCGGCTACAGCTCTGAACCGATTGGGGCATTTGCCGCCATTTCGCGACCGATTACCTTCTCGGTGCTGCCCTATCGGGCCTATAGCAGCGAGGCTGCCAGCCGGGGTCTGAGCTCAGGTCATCAGGTGATGCTCCATTTGCCGATGGAGGCTTTGTCAGCCGGCGAGCAAGCCGAACCGACGTCAATCACCGTCGGCATGGCTGACCAGGATATCCAGCAGGCGGTGACAAAAGCGGTTCAATCGTTGCCGGGAGTTATCGGTGTCAATAACCACCAGGGGTCAAGGGCGACCGCCGACCGCCGGGTGATGAGAAATGTGTTGCCCATCCTCAAAGCCAATAGCCTGTTTTTCGTCGACAGCCGTACCAACAGTCAGTCGGTGGCCTTTGAAATGTCCCGCCAGCTGGGGCTGCGCACCGGCGAGAACGATCTTTTTATCGACAATAGCTCTGATGTGGAGTCGGTAAAAGCCCAGCTGCGTACCGCCGTCAGACTGGCCCTTCAACATGGCAGCATGACCGTTATCGGCCATGCGCGCATGAATACCGCGACAGCGGTTCGGGAGATGATTCCCGAGATCGAGGCGGCAGGCGTCAAACTGGTATTTGAATCCGAAATGGTAAAATAAAAAAATCCTCACCCCGATCAGGGGTGAGGATTTTTTATTAACGGCGGCCGCGGACAAAACGGCCGATGCGTTCGATGGCCTCAGACAGGTTGGCGATCGATGAAGCGTAGGAACAGCGGACAAATCCGGCGCCGCTTGCCCCGAAGGCGTCGCCAGGCACCAGGGCCACCTTTTCGGCTTTCAGGAGCTGCTCGGCAAAGGCGAGCGAGTCCAGACCGGTTTCCCGGATGGAAGGGAAGATGTAAAACGCGCCTTTGGGTTCGAAGCAGGGCAGTCCGATCTGGCGGAATCCTTCGATCATCAGCCGGCGGCGACGGTTGTATTCATCCACCATCTTGACGACGTCGCCCTCGCCGTATTTTAGGGCCTCGATGGCGGCGATCTGTCCGGTGATCGGGGCGCAGAGCATAGTGTATTGATGGATTTTTGTCATGGCATTGATGAAGTCCCGGTTGGACAGAGCGTAGCCCACCCGCCAGCCGGTCATGGCGTAGGCTTTGGAAAAACCGTTGAGTAAAATAGTGCGGTCGCGCATCCCCGGCAAGCTGGAAAAACAGGTGTGACGGCCTTGGTAGGTCAGGTCGGCGTAAATTTCATCTGAGATGACAATTAGGTCGTGCTTTTCGGCGAAAGCGGCAATAGCCGCCAATTCGTCGCGGGTCAATATAGTTCCGGTCGGGTTGTTGGGGTAGCCGATGAGCAGGGCCTTGGTGCGGGGGGTTGTCAGTTCTTCCAGCTGATCGACGGTCACGCGAAATTCGTTTTCCAGACTGGTCGGGACAACCACCGGTTTGCCGCCGGCCAGGGTCACACAGGCCTTGTAGGAGACATAGCAGGGCTCAGGCACCAGCACCTCGTCGCCGGGGCTGAGGATGGCCCGCATGGCCAGGTCGAGGGCCTCGCTGACCCCTACCGTGACCAGGACTTCTTTGCGGGGGTCATAGGTCACATCGTATTTGCTGGCGATATGGCGGGCGATCTCTTCCCGCAGCTCCAGTAGGCCGTAGTTGGAGGTGTAGGCGGTGTAGCCTTTCTGGAGGCCGTAGACACAGCTTTCGCGAATATGCCAGGGAGTGACGAAGTCGGGTTCGCCGACCCCTAAAGAGATGACGCCTTTGGTTTCGGCGACAATGTCAAAGAAACGCCGTATGCCGGAAGGCGGAATGGCCCGGACGATGGGTGATACCCGTTCTCCCCAGTTCATGGATATACCACCAGCCGGCGGTCTTCTTCCTCGTCTTCGATGATGACGCCGGCTTCTTTGTACATTTTCAGCATGAAGTGGGTGGTGGTGCTGATTACCCCTTCGATGGTCGAGAGCTTGTTAGACACAAACTGAGAGACCTCTTTGAGGGTATTGCCTTCAACCATCACCAGCAGGTCGTACGCCCCGGACATCAGATAGAGGCTACGCACTTCGGGGAAGCGGTGGATGCGCTCGGCGATGGAGTCAAAGCCGACTTCACGCTGGGGAGTGATTTTGACGTCAATGACAGCAGTGACCCGCTCGACACCGGCCTTCTCCCAGTTGATGATGGTCTGGTATTTGACGATGATTTTTTCTGCTTCCAGGCGCTGGATGAGCGCCGCAACTTCCGTTTGCGGCCGATTGAGCATGGTTGCCAGCTGCTCAACCGTCAGAGTATGGTCTTTTTCTATGAGTTCCAGTAATTCGAGCATTTGCTCCACCTCTTCCTGAAAATAAATAAATCCCGTCCTGTAAAGGACGGGATTAGTGTTCCCGCGGTACCACCTAATTTAGCCATGCGGCTCGCCTCTGCCCGTTAACGCCGGGGGTACGGTGCAGCCTACTGAATTCGGCCCACAGCTCCGGGGTGGCTTTCCTGAACGCTCTTCCTGCCGGCTCTCACCCAACCCGGCTCTCTGCAAGGAGCGGCGCCAGTACTTTCCCTGTCATCGCCATATTTATATTGGTTTCATCTATAATAGCATGAAAGAAGAGGCGATGCAAGCAGAGAACAGGAAGGAATCATTCGGCTTCAAGGCGGCTAAACGATTAAGTCAAGCTTCCTTGTGCAGGCGAACTTAAAACCTTTCCGTCAAAGCTGGGCAGCTTTGGCGTGACGTTGTTTTGCGAGTGACCAAACTCGGTCATATATTTCCAGTAGCGCATCGGCATGTGACTCCTGCGGCACTCAGGGTTATGTCGTTCTTGAATGGCAATGGTATTGTAAAATACCCGCCACAGATCCCGAAAGGTCTGCTCTTCTTCACCAGCTTCCGGCATTTCCAGAGTATCGATCGGGACGACCGCAGATCGGTATGGTTGATAAATTAGGCCCATGCCGTGGGTCTTATCGTGGATCAAAAAACACTCTTCAGGATAGCGTTCGCAAAAGTAGCGCGTAAGGAGCGGCAGTACAAAATTTTTAGGAGCGATCTCCCCCACCAGAACGTTGTTGAAGATGGAAAACCGCAGGAAGCCTTTTAGTAAATGACTTTCCCGGTCCAAATGGGTAACTGCTTTATTCAGGGTGTTCACTGTGTCGTCTGTCAGCATATTCATGACAGCCGGACCGTGACGGTATCCCAGCCGCAGGAATAGCAGGATATATAGCTCTTTTTGCGGCAGGCAAGTTAAAAAAGCGTGGCGCACAAAGTGCAGCGCCGCCGGTCCAATTTTAGCGGGGATGGAGGCCAATACCCGTCTGGCTTTTTGTAAATCGGTCGGAATTTGTTTTCCGGAAAAGAGCTGGAGCTGAGATGCATCAGGCAAAACAATATCGATGGGAATTTCTTTTGTTTCATAGCTTTCAAAGACACAACACAATAATCCGTCAAAACTTCCATCATAATGGTAAACCAAACCTGACTGGTCAAGCATTTTGTTACATCCTCCCTGGCAGGGCCAGCAAAGAAGGCTGGTCAAACAGCGTAAGCTGTTCTGCCTGCAAAGAGGAACGCGCATTAAGTAGTTGCAGACCCTTTTCCGAGAGCAAAGAGCGGAGCATGGAATTTTGTGAGATCTTTATACCTTCGGCGCTTTTTCCGCTGCAGGTAATAAAATATTGGGCGCGTTTGAGGACAACCCCCAGTTTTTTCAGACCCTCTAGACGGAGAACTGTTGTACGGCGAGCAGTCACGATCCGGTTGGCACTGTTTACGCCGATGCCCGGAACTCTGAGTAGGTCACGATAAGGAGCGCGGTTTACATCTACAGGGAAAAATTCCATATGATTGAGTGCCCAGTTGCATTTGGGGTCAAAATAGGGATTAAAACTTTGATGCTCTTGGTCGAGCAGCTCGTTGGCGGCAAAGCCGTAGAATCTGAGCAGCCAGTCTGCCTGATAAAGGCGGTGTTCCCGTAAAAGGGGCGGTTGTGTTTCCAAGGAAGGCAGGAGAGAATTTTCGGCTACCGGAATATAGGCCGAGAAAAAAACGCGTTTCAGTTTATATTTCTTATAAAGACCTTCGGTCAAATTTAGAATTTGAAAATCTGTTTCTGGGGTAGCACCGATAATCATCTGTGTACTCTGCCCGGCGGGAACAAATTTAGGAGTGTGCTGATATTTGACTATGTCGCGCGAATTCTCTTGGATGCGGTTTTGAATATGGCTTATTGGTGAAAGAATAGAATCCTTTGTCTTCTCCGGCGCCAATAGCCGCAAGCTGTTTTGCGACGGCAACTCAATATTTACACTCATCCGGTCGGCCAGCATCCCCAGGCGGGTGACCAGCGCATTGTTCGCTCCGGGGATCGCCTTGGCGTGAATGTAGCCGGCAAACCGATACTCCTCGCGCAGAATACGCAAGGCCTCAATCAATTGTTCTGAGGTGTAGTCCGGATTTTTCAGTACGCCGGAGCTCAAAAAAAGACCCTCGATGTAATTGCGCCGATAAAAATTGATGGTAAGATCAGCTAATTCCCGCGGGGTAAAGGAGGCGCGCGGCGTGTCGTGTGACCGGCGATTCACGCAGTATTTACAGTCATAGGCGCACATATTGGTCATGAGCACCTTGAGCAGGGAAATGCATCGCCCATCTGCCGAAAAGCTGTGACAGATGCCGGCCGCAGATGCATTGCCGATTCCCCCGGCCGCCGCCTTTTTATTAACCCCGCTCGAAGTGCAGGCAACATCATATTTCGCGGCGTCGGTTAAAATTTTCAGCTTATCGAAAACATCCATGTCCATCAACTCCCGTTGTCAATCACAAGAAGCTACTTCTATTATAATGCCCAGAACATATGTTTGGCAAACAATTGTTCTGTTATCATAAATTTATTGCTGAATTGGTGATTTTTATACAAGGAGTTGCTACAATCAGGCCGAATTAGGAAGGAAATATATTGTGCTAACACCTGAAGGTTATATCTGTGGAGGAAACGTGTCGGAAATTACGCTGATCTTAGTCACTTTAAGCAGAGCTGCCTTCTTAATAGCGAGTATCTGGCTTGATTATTCCTTGCTAACATCCAATCGTCCGATATGGTTTCAGACGGTAGCCTTTGCCGGCACATGGATTGTGGTGTATTTTTTGCGCGGTCTTTTGCTCCCAATAATCGTTGACCCCTTTTTAGTCGGTTATATACTGAGCTTATTTTACTTGATCCCCTTTGCATTGGTTTTCAAGGAAACAATGCACGCTAAAATTTTCGTGTTTTTTATGGTTTCTTCTTTTTCCCTCTGTATTTTTGTTATTGGTCTGTATTTAGAGGTATTAGTGTTTGGACGTTTGGTAGGCGGCCTGCTTTTGACCGGCCTTTTGCTGGAACTGGCAGCTATACCCTTAATAAGAAGACATATTACACCCCATGTTAGAAATATTATCGAAGTTATCAATCAGCAAAACTCCAGTTTTACATTTTTCCCGATTTTGTCGTTTGTGTTATTGGCGTTTTATGGTGTGCAAAGAACCTATTTTCTGTCAACCTTTATTCCTTTACTATTATGTACCTTGGTGGTTGCTTTCTCCTATTACCTGATCGCCAAATCCATAGAACAGACCAAGCGCAATCAACAACTGACGGTGACTGCAAGGACTGATAGTCTGACCGGTTTATATAACCGGCGGCATATGGAGCAAAGAATTCTGGAAGAGATTGAACAGTTTCAAAGAACCGGTTTGGTATTTGCGCTGATTATTGCCGATATTGATTTATTCAAAGAGATCAATGACAGGTACGGCCATGATTGTGGAGATTTCCTGTTGAAGTCGGTATCTGAAGATCTGCGAACATCGGTCAGGGAGTCTGATGCAGTTGCTCGCTGGGGCGGCGATGAATTTCTCCTGCTGCTACCAACAACCAATGCGGAAAATGCAGTGGGACTGGCTGAACGGATCAGAGCGGGTGTGGAAAAGCGCAGGTATGGTTATGGCAAGGAAGCTTTATCGGTGACCTTAACATTAGGTGTTTCGGTTATTGGGGGTGACGGCGATACAGTCGACGGTCTTATTAAGAAAGCGGATCTGATTATGTACGAAGGTAAAAAGGCCGGTCGTAACTGCGTAGTACTCGCTGGTAGTATCGCTGTTAAAGAGATGCCTGATAGCTAGTCGCGCTATTGCGATTGATGCAAACATGCGACTTGCGCGTAGGGACAGGTGAGACGGTAGTTTGCCCCTTCTAGTTATCGCAATTTTGCGACAAAGGAATAATTTCCAAAAAAGGAAGCCTTGAGGAAAAACAAGGCTTCCTTTTTTTGGCATATAATTTGCAAGTAAATAGGAGCAGGCAGGACAATGGCGGCTGGATATCGATGGATCAAGAGAACATAAATCATGAGACAGGGTATTGCTATGAGGTTATCTGGTTCACCAGTGGGGGAGTGATGTCATGGCTTGACTGCCGGGGAGAAGAAGGGGGGGAGCAATTTCTCATAAATTGAGGCCGGTTTTAGGGTAGTGAAGTAGGTTCTCGAAAGGCTTGTTAACACAGGAATTCTAAGATTAGTTGAAATGGAGGCATTGTGAATGAAAAGTTGGAAAGCTTGTCTCGTAGTTTGTCTATTGGCGGTTATTTGCCTTTTGGTGGCAACCCCTGCGACCCAGGCCGCCGGTGTTCCGGGAATGAAGGTATACCTTCTCGACAACGGCTGGCTTGAATGTGACGCAAACTGGATGGTCGCCAATACCACCCTAGGGACGGCTGCAAACCCGAACGCCCCTTCAAAATGGATCAAAATCCCCTGTTATGCCGTCTTGATCCAGCACCCTACCCAAGGATGGATCCTCTTCGATACAGGCAACAATCCCGAGGCCATGAATGGTTACTGGCCCGGCGGGCTTACTGCGATTTTCCCGTATTATCACACCGATCAGCAACTGCTTGTCAACCAACTGGAACTGATCGGTCTCAAACCAGATGACATCAAAACCGTAGTCTTATCGCACGGGCATCTCGACCATGCCGGCGGCTTATTCCTCTTTAAACAAGCGGATGTTTACTGGGCCCGCTCCGATTTCGATTATGCCCAGCAGCTTGTTCATGCTCAGCCTGGGGCCATCTCCGGTGGCGCTTATATTACGGCTGACGTTGATCAAAAGTTAAAAGCCGTCCATTATGTTACCAAAGACTTCGAGCTTGCCCCGGGAGTTGAGGTGATCAATCTGCCGGGTCATACCCCTGACGTTCTCGGTATTGTCGTTCATTTGCAGGGCGGCACCTATATCTTCCCCTCGGACGGGGTTTACACTGCGGCAAATTACGGTCCGCCAGCCAAATCATCAGGCATTGTTTATGACAGTCTGAGTTTCTTTGACTCCATCGAGAAAGTCCGGACGCTGGAAAAGAAATATGACGCCAAAGTCATGTTCTCACATGAGATGGATCAGTTTAAGACCTTCAAGCTGGCTCCCGACTTTTATGAATAAACTGGGAACAAGCGGCAACTAAAAAGATCAAAGGCCTTTTCTTTTTGGAAAAGGCCTTTGGTTGATTCCCAGAATGTAAGTTGATACGCAATATACCGGTACGCAAAGGAGTCCTAACGATGCTGCGACGGAAAAATCATAGTGTAATCATAGTGCTGGCAGTTGTGCTGACGTGTGGCTTATTGTATGGAATGATCGACCGGTCTTCAAGTTCGCCAGGGGTGGGGGCGGTAAAATACGACAAGGCCGTCGTCTTATCGGCCGAGATCGAGGAAAGCAATACCTATGGCCCGCAAAGAGGTCAGAATGTGCAGGTGCGTTTGACAAACGGGCCTGACAGCGGAAAGACGGTGGAGATCTATAACAACCGCATGTCGACCAAACCGCGGGACACCGACATCATTCTTGCTCCGGGTGACCGGATCGTTCTACGGTCGGCTCCCGAAAATGGAGTGACGAAATATTTTTATGCTGATTTTGACCGGGTCCCCTACATCTATGTGATGGCGGCGGTATTTATAGCTAGCTTACTCTATTTTGGGCGGATGATCGGCTTTAAGTCGCTGATCGGACTTGGGGTGTCGTTAGTCATCTTTTGGCAAGGCTTTCTTGCCTTGGCGATCAAGTCAAATTTCAATATTTACCTTTTAGCAATGGTTTTCTGTGCCGTTATCAGTCTGCTTGTCCTGGTGGTGGTCTACGGTTTTTCGGTCAAGACCCAGGCGGCCATTCTTGGGACCTGGGGCGGACTGATCTTCGCCGGTCTCCTGTCGTTTCTGGCCATTTATTTTTTGCATCTGACAGGGTACGAGACTGAGGAAGCCTTTTTGCTAAAAGCAAATGTTCTGCCGCTGTTGAATTTTCGCGGCATTCTCTTTGCCGGTGTCATCATTGGGGCTCTGGGGGCGATTATTGACGTGACTGTTTCGATCGCCTCGGCCCAGTATGAGATTTATCAATCCTCCCCCGAAATTTCGTGGCGAGAGCTCTATGCGCGCGGCATGAATGTGGGCAAAGATATCATGGGGGCAATGACTATGACCCTTGTGCTCGCTTATGTTGGAAGTTCTATGCCGCTGCTGCTGATGATCGCAGTACTCAAACAGGTGGAGTTCGAAATGATTCTCAATTTACCGATAGTCGTTTCCGAGCTAGTTCGTGCCTTGATCGGCAGTGTCGGCTTGATATACGCCATCCCCCTTACCGCCCTTATTATGGCCACAATACTACACTATAAGCGATCGGTGATACAAAACAAAAGGGGAAAGAAGATTACGAATATCGATTCAGTGGCTATACCTCATGAATTAACAAATTCTTAGGTTGTTTTAAAAAGCCCTCGCTAGCAGTAGCGAGGGCTTTCGTGTCTGTTGATCTATAGTGAAGGCTATTTTTCGCTGATACTCATTTGTACTCAACCGGAAGGCTTACGCGTGGTTCTGTGAGACTTCTTGCTCATTGTTTTCGGAAGGTTTGTATTTTATTCCCCACTCCGACATAAGCTGTAAAATCGGAATCAAAGTTTTGCCCTTCTCAGTCAGGGAATATTCCACTTTCGGAGGAATTTGGCGATATTCGTTGCGATTAATCAACTGTTCGGCTTCCAGTTCCTTGAGTTGTTGACTGAGCGTTTTGTGGGTGATTGGCGAGGCACTCTTTTTTATTTGACCATAGCGCTGTACGCCGTCATGAAACAATATCGCCAGAATAATCCATTTCCATTTACCGCCGACAACCGATAAAGTATATACGATGGATTTTCCACATTCGTTCGTTGCGCAGTTTTTCATGACACTCTCCTTTTAGATAGTATCTAACTTTAAAGTGCATACTTTTCTTTTCGATCAAATGATATACAATGAGAAGAAAAAGATCAAGCAAAATGTTGCTTTAAAAGGGGAAGGCACCGACAAGTGGTGAAACGGAAGGGATGATGAATATGGACTTAATTCAAGTTGACCACGAAAGATGCATTCAGTGTGGCCGTTGCGCCAAAGTTTGCCCTTTGGGGGTTATCGGTATGGACGAGAATGGACCGCATGTTGTAAGACCGCTTTGTATCGCCTGCGGTCACTGTGTGGCGGTTTGCCCCGCGGCCGCACTGGATAATGTCAATACACCGCTAGCCAATCAAATCCTGCTGGAAAAAGCGCCAGCCCTCGATGCAGAGAATGCGGCCCGTTTTCTCCGCAGCCGCCGATCCATCCGCGCTTACCAGCAGAAGTCTGTGTCCCGGGAAAAAATTCGGCAACTCCTCGACATGGCCCGACTGGCACCGACTGCCGGCAATTCTCAAGGAGTAGCCTATCATGTCGTCGATGATCCCGATACCCTGGGCAGTATCATCGCTGCCACCATTGACTGGGCGGAAGCCGCCCTGAAAGTTCCGCCATGGGCAGGGTCGGCAGTAGAACCGTATCTTGCCGCGCAGGTCGACAGCTACCGCCAAACCGGGCAGGATGTTGTTTTGCGTGGTGCTCCGTGTCTGGTGGTGGCCATAGCGGCCAAAAGTTCTCTGCCCACCGGTCGTGACAATACTCATTTTTCTCTGGCTTATGCCGAACTGTACGCGCCATCGATTGGCCTTGGAACCTGCTGGGCCGGATTTTTTGAAGCCTGTGCTGCCGCTGGTTATCAGCCCCTTCTCAGCCTTTTGAACCTGCCGGAAACCATGAGTGTCACCGGCGGGATCATGGTAGGCTATCCGCAATTTACCCATAAAAGATTGGTCGATAGAGCGCCTTTGCAGGTAACTTGGCAATAGCGCCTGCAAAAGGAGTGCAATAGGGTAAACTCAAATAATAAGATGTGAAGGGGCGAGAACAAATGAAGATAGTAGCCTTTAACGGCAGTCCGCGAAAAACGTGGAATACCGCCACCCTCCTAAATAAAGCACTGGAAGGTGGGGCGTCACAAGGCGCCGAGGTGGAGCTGATCCATCTTTATGACCTCAACTATAAAGGCTGTATCAGTTGTTTTGCCTGCAAAACCAAAGATGGGAAAAGCTATGGAAAATGTCCGGTGCCAGACGACTTGGCTCCCATTTTCAAAAAGGTCGAGGAGGCCGATGCCATCATCTTTGGGTCGCCGATCTATTTGGGAAGGATCACCGGCGAGATGGCATCTTTTCTGGACCGATTGCTGTTTCAGTATTTGGTCTACGCCAATCCGCCGCAATCGCTTTTCCCGAGAAAAATACGCACAGGGTTTATCTATACCATGAATGTTCCTGAAGAGCAGATGACAGAATACGGTTTTGACCAACACCTTATTTTTAACGAAAATATGCTGCGCCGGGTATTCGGAGAGGCAGAAACTCTCGGCAGCTTTGATACCTATCAGTTCGAGGACTATTCCAAGGTGGTCGCCGCCCGGTTTGATCCTGAGCAGAAAGCCCGGAGACGGGAAGAAGTATTTCCCGGTGATTGCCAGAAAGCCTTTCAAATGGGAGCAAGATTTGCCCAATAAACCGTTTTGGTTCCAGATTGCAAAGTGCCCTCGCCAGAAAGCGAGAGCACTTTGTCTATTTGATATTATCGATTGCTCTTGGACAGGTCGTATTCTGGCTATTTGGCTCAGCCGCATTTACATAGTTGAGTCCCCACTGGCACAGTGTAGCCAAGATGGGCAGCAGGCTCTTGCCGGA
>JARLHX010000424.1 GCA_031292035.1 Negativicutes bacterium
CCCATGGAGAGGACGGTGACTTTGCCGCCGTATTTTTCTTTTAGCTGAAGGGCTGCTTCGACGGCATTTTTGTCGAAGGGGTTGACGATGCTCGGTACTCCCTGACGGATGAGGGTATTTGTTACCGGATCGATTTTGACTTCGGTGGTGTCAGGCACTTGCTTGACACATACTACGATTTCCATTCCTTGAACCTCCTGTTTTGGTTGTTAGCCATATCAACAGGGTTATCCGGTTGGAGAAAACCCTGTTGATTATGTATTTTAAAGATTTATCCAGATTTTTGGTTGGCTTTCGCATCAGCGTCTTCTTTTGTCTCAACCCATTGCGAGACAATTTTATCAACAGTTTTCCTGCTGGCAGTGACACAGATTGTTTTTTGTATGCCGTCATTGTTGTCCGTGACAATGAAAATCATATATCTCCTCTATCCCAGAATACGTAGAGCAGCTTAGCGCAAAATGGCACCCGAGATGACCATCCGCTGCACCTGGTTGGTTCCTTCGTAGATCTGGGTGATCTTGGCGTCGCGCATCAAGCGCTCGACTGGATATTCCCGGCTATAGCCATAGCCGCCGAAGACCTGAACGGCGTCAGTTGTAATTGCCATCGCTGCATCTGAGGCGTACATCTTGGCCATGGCCGCTTCTTTGGAATGAGATAGGCCGGCCTGTTTCAGATAGGCGGCCCGGTAGGTCAGCAGCCTAGCAGCATCGAGCCTAGTAGCCATGTCGGCCAACATAAAGCCAATGGCCTGGTTGGCTGAAATCGGTTTGCCAAACTGGACGCGCTCTTTGGAATATTTAATGGCGGCATCCAGCGCAGCTCCGGCGAGACCGAGGGCCTGAGCGGCGATACCGATCCGGCCGCCGTCCAAAGTAGTCATGGCAATTTTAAAGCCATCGCCTTCCTTGCCCAGCATGTCGGCAACAGGTACTTTGACGTCCTGGAAAATCAGTTCCATGGTCTGCGAAGAGCGAATGCCCATTTTATGTTCTTTTTTGCCGAAGGTAAACCCAGGGGTGTCCTTTTCGACAATAAAGGCGGTAATGCCTTTTACGCCTTTGCTCTTGTCGGTCATGGCGAAGACGATGTAGGTTTCGGCTTCACCGGCGTTAGTAATGAAAATCTTGCTGCCGTTCAACACATAGTGGTCACCGTTGAGGACGGCCACAGTCTGCTGGGAGGCGGCATCAGTTCCGGCATTTGGTTCGGTCAGGCCGAACGCGCCCATTTTGCTGCCTTCAGCAAGGGGTACCAGATATTTTTGTTTCTGTTCTTCGGTGCCGTAGGCGTAGATCGGCCAGGCGCACAGCGACACTGTGGCTGAGAGGCTGACGTTAAGACCACTATCGGCCTTGCCGATTTCCTCTAAAACGGTGATATAGCTAATGTAGTCTCCACTGGCGCCGCCATACTTTTCGGGGAAACAGATTCCCGTAAAGCCCATTTCTGCCATTTCATTGTACAGTTCCCGGGAGAATTCTTCTTTTTCGTCCCGCTCGGCAGCCCCTGCCGCCAGTTTCTTCTCGGCGAAGTCTTTCGCCATCTTCTGCATCATTTTCTGTTCTTCCGTCATTTGAAAATCCATTGTATTTTCCTCCTAAAATCATATTACGGCTTCCACCGCTAAGGGCAATTAACTCCTTTTTGAGTAAGACTGCTCACTTGGTGTTGCAATTACTACTTGCCATGTTTCGGCAGCATCTCTTTGAGCCCTATGGGCGCATCCTTGAAGATACGGGCATCCATCAGCTTGAGATCAGGTGCAACGATCGGCGCGAAGTCCATCAGTGCCAGCACGTCTTTCTGGAGATCAATTCCGGGGGCGACCTCGGTCAGCATCATGCCCTGGGGTGTCAGCTTGAAGACGGCACGTTCGGTGATGTACATGACCGGCTGGTTGACTTTCTGGGCGTACTCACCGCTAAAGGTAATCTGCTCAACATGGTCGAGGAATTTCTTCACCCGGCCCTCCTTGACGATAGTAAGTTTACCGCCCTCCACCTTGACTTCCAAGCCGCCGGCGGTAAATGTACCGCAGAAGATAACCTCTTTGGCGTTCTGGGTAATGTTAATAAACCCGCCGCAGCCGGCGACCCGGCCCTTAAATTTGCTGACATTGATATTGCCATGCTTGTCGGTTTCAGCCAAACCGAGATAGGCCAGATCCAGACCGCCACCGTCATAAAAATCGAACTGATAGGGGTGATCGAGGATGGCCTCGGAGTTGCTGGAAGCCCCAAAGCTCATCCCGCCGGCGGGAACTCCGCCGACCGGACCAGGCTCGACGGTGAGGGTCATGATGTCGCCAGCCCCCTCTTCATTGGCCACCATTGACACGCCCTCCGGCATGCCGATACCCAGATTCACCTTGGCGTCGGGGATCAGCTCAATGGCCGCGCGACGGCAAATGACCTTGCGCTCATCAAGAGCCATCGGCTTGATGCCGGACAGCGGTACGCGAATCTCACCCGAATAGGCCGGGTTATATTGCTCGCCAAATGTCTGCATATGCTTATCCGGTTCGGCTACAACGATATAGTCGACAATAATCCCCGGAATCTTGACACTCATCGGATGCAAAGAACCATTTTGCACAATCCGCTCCACCTGGACGATGACGATGCCGCCGGAATTCTTGGCCGCCTGGGCGATAGGCAGTATCTCCAGCGATAGCGCTTCACGCTCGATACTGATGTTCCCTCTTTCGTCAGCACTGGTGCCGCGAACCAAGGCTACATCAACAGGGAAGTGCTTATACCATAGCCATTCTTCGCCGCCCAACTGGATGACCTCGACGATCTCTTCCTTGGTCACATTATTGATTTTGCCGCCCTCTAAACGGGGGTCAACAAAGGTATTCAGGCCGACTTTGGTGATGATGCCAGGCTTATGGCCGGCGATGCTGCGGAACCACTGGGCCAGGGTTCCCTGGGGTAGATTATAGGCTTCGATTTTGTCTTCTACCGCCAGGTTTCCCAGCTTTGGTGACAGGTTCCAATGGCCGCCGATAACCCGCTTCACAAGACCTTCGTGTCCTAGATGATTCAGGCCACGATCCTTGCCGTCCCCCTGCCCGGCGCAGTAGATCAATGTAAGATTGCGCGGTGCGTTCTCACTGACGAATCTCTCTTCCAATGCCACACTTATGGCCTCAGGATGGCCACTGCCGACAAATCCACTGGTGGCGACGGTAGTACCGTCTTTAATAAGCTTAGCAGCTTCCAATGCAGAAATTATTTTCATATTCGTTACCCCTTTCTTTGTTTATAAGATTCCGGTTAGCGTATGGAGGGCGATGATGATAAACACCATCGAAGTTTTGATGCAAGTCATCGCAAAGATGTCAGGATATGACTGGGTGTGTGTCAGGCCGCATACCGCCAGCAATGTAATGACGGCCCCGTTGTGGGGCATGGTGTCCATGCCTCCGGAAGCCATGGATGCGACCCGGTGGAGAATCTCAGGAGACATGCCGATGTTATTTGCCATCGCGATCCAATCTTTAGACATGAGGTCGAGGGCGATAGACATGCCGCCAGACGCAGAACCGGTGATGCCGGCCAAAACGTTAACTGTTACTGCTTCTGAAACCAGTGGAGTTCCACCGATCTGAATCCCCAATAGTGCTGCCGAAATGGATTTAAACCCAGGCAGCGAAGCGATAACGTTGCCATAACCCACCTCGGAGGCAGTATTCATGATTGCCAGCAACGAACCTAATGCCCCGGCATTGAGAGCTTTGGCCAGACCGCCTTTTGGCAGTCGGGTATAACCAAGAGCAATTGCAAGAAGAATACCGAGTACCAACGCGGCGATCAGGGCCCAAATGGCAACAACGTTTGCCACCGCCGGCGCCATCAAGGGCAATTTCAATGCCGCGAAGGGTTCCAGGAGTTTAGGATTCCAGACATAAACTTTTGTGAAGATAAAATTAAAGACCAAAACACTGATCAACGGCAGGGAAGACAGCGCCCAGTTGGGAAGGTTGGATTCGTCTACTGCCGGTGGTTCGTTTGTGTGACCGATGCCATAGCCCTCACCCTTGGCCTTGGCAGCTTTTAGTCGCCGAGAAAGCCAGGTCAGTCCGAGTGTGAGGATCAGAGCACCGCCGATCGTCCCGGATATGGGAGCAGCATAAAGTGTGGTGCCAAAAAAGTTGGTGGGGATGATATTTTGGATCTGGGGAGTGCCGGGGATACAGTCCATGGTGAAGGTGAAGGCCCCGAGGGCAATGGTGCCGGGAATCAGTCGTTTGGGGATGTCGGCTTCTTTATATAGCGCCGAAGCAAAAGGATAGACGGCAAAGACGACCACGAAGAGACTAACGCCGCCATAGGTCAAAACTGCCGCGGCTAGTACCACTGACAAGATGGCGCGTTCTTTTCCCAGCCCGGCGATGATGGCATGGGCGATGGATTTAGCTAGGCCTGTATCTTCCATGACTTTACCAAATACGGCGCCGAGCATGAATACCGGGAAGAAGGACTTTACATAGACAACCGCTTTAGCCATGAACAATTCAGTATAAGCCGGCATGGGAGAAAAACCTTGGCTAACAGCAGCAAGCAGTGCGAATATCGGCGCAAATAGGATTACAGAGAAACCACGATAGGCAAAAAACATCAATAGGAACAAACTAATGACAATACCCACTACTTCCATAAAACAATACACCTCATCATTTCAAAATTAACGGCACAACATATTTCAATCAACGTTTGCCTTGCCCCCGGTATGTCTCACAGATTTGCCTGACTTCGTCCGACCGACATCACCTAGGTGGCATGATGATGGTTTCGCCCTCAATCACGATCTTGCCACCCAGGTTGATGCAAGTAGTCTGCAGAGTCGCCCGATTGTGTTCCAGGTTCCTTTCTACTATTCCTACTCACGCTGTGTGGTGTCCCCAATTTCCGCCGGTGACAGAAATTTCAGATTTTGAGAAAGACAAAATGATCCTGGTCCCGGGAGCTCGGTGCCAAGTACTACAGATATCAATCCAGCCTCTAGCATTCCGCAGACGACTCTCTCCTTGAACAAGCCATGCGCTTCTTCCTGTGCATTCACATGGACAGGATTAAATCTCCGTCGAGACCGGCCCTTGTGATATAAGGCCTACAATCCCTAGAAAAAAATAATCGGTGTCAGCCAGACACTTCAACTGTCGGAACCCGACAGTTCTGATTGGTCTGTCTTGATGGACATCGGCTTTTCGACTACTTGAGTGGATAAAAGCGTCTTTGCAGGACTCTAATACTAATAAATCGGTGTCATATTCTCACTTGACATTGATTATTTGCCAGTTAGCGAGGCTTTCAAACCTATAACACTTTTCTGCCGAGCAATATTCACTGCGCAGTCCATAACCTTGGTACTCAACTAGGTCGATAAACGCGTTGTAATCGCTGAGGTCAGTCGTTTTGAACTCCATACCGCCTGGGGTATTGACGATCAACTCTTCGAAACAGGCTGCGCCATTTTGTTCTATCGCGTGACGCGTATAAGTTCCTTGGGTTACATCACCTTTTTGAATTCGCCCTAAAAGACTTAAAAAGGTTTCACTCATCATTTGCACCCCTCGTATATTATTGTTTTGAGTCGATTGTTCAAGGATCTGACGGTGTACGCAAAGAGGTTCGCCAATACCCCATGCTTTCATAGTAGTAGCATTTCTCTTCATGGCAATAACCGCTATTAGTGCCCGTTCCCTTGATGTCTGTATGTTCAAAAAAGGCCTTACTTTCCGACGGATCTTTAGTCAAATACTCACCTCCCATTGCAGTTTTGACAATAAGTTTATCAAATCTGATACTGGTCTTGTCTTCGACAGCCCGGCGGTAGTAGGTTCCTATCTGACTGCTTCCCGCCACAATTTTCCCCAGCAGCTGTCCTAAAGATCCCGGCATTGCAACTCCCCCCCTGCACTGATAATCTATAACTATGCAATACTGATACCAACGCTTGAATCATAAGGCCCCGCGCAGGATCATAGGCTTTTCGGAATAGAAAAAAGTGTCGCCCCCGACACTTTCGTCGTCGGATGCGACACTTTTTCTGCTTTATTCCGTACTTTTTGATTTATTTGAAGTGTGTTGATCTATGCCACGACTCCGCTCAAGGTCTGTCACCGATCCGCAGAGCATGGCGCTCCTACCACTAAATCGGCTGTAGCAGTTCATAAACTGTTATTATCCAATATGTTGGTCATTCGCTCTAGATGTTTTCGTCGTCGAGACGAGGCAGTTTCAAATCTGGCTTCGACCGGCTTTCCCTGGTTGTCAGAAAAGCGACCAAAGCCAAGGAAACGAAAGTACCACAGAACAAGTTAAGGAGTGCCGTTAATAACCCCACCACAATATGCACTTTGGAGTCCAGGTTCTTCTTTATGCAGATAAAACCATAGAGGGCTACAACGTAGATCAACCCGACGACAGCGCCTGCCTGTTGAGCATATTGCACGTCAACTTGCCCGGCGATCAGTCCTGACAGTAGACCAAGAATAACTCCAACTAAAGCATATGCAATGTAAAACCCCGCTGCCTGTGTGTAATCCCGCTTGAACTGATAGTCCATCAACCTTTGGAACATTGGTCCATTTCCCCTTTACTTATTGATACCACACACCCTTGATACTGATCTTACTCCTTGCCGCCAGGCAGCCTGGTAACAGGTCTTTTTTTGTTTGAAAGCTTGCGCGTGGTCTGTCTGACTTTCGGCGCACCGGTTGATTCAAGTATCCTGTTGGACCAGGACACAAGCATCCTGCCCAGACTGCTTGCTGCTTCTCCGAGCATCGATAGCATAATCCCCAAGCCGAGCACTGGCGAAAGAAGCATGAGTGCTGCAACCCTCTGTATCCTGGAGAATGTGGTCTGTTTCATGGTAGCCCTCATTTCAAAACTATAGTAAGCGTCTACTGCCTAACAGAAAAAGTAATAATTATCGTTTTGCCGCATTATCTTCCCATGGCCGCGCAAAGAGGAATTTGACAGCTTCACTTCCGGCATCTTTCCCTGCTTGCCGTTCCTGCGCCACATCTTCTTGAACATGAGAAGACAAGGAAACCATCCCTTTGTCTTTCATTCGTTTAAACTAGCCTTGTCTGAACGCATAGAAAGACCAACAAGCAATGGAATGATATCCTGTCCGATTGGTCATTTTATTGTCGGAGTGTCACCATCACATTGTCATTTACATACCGACATTTCTAGCCGAAAAACGGCAGATAAGCGGCAGGAAAACACAAAAGGCTCCTCGGGTTATCGCCGAGAAGCCTTATTTCTATTTTTGTTGGGTTGTGGGCTTTCTTGCTATCGGCAAAGAAATTCGCTTTGGGAAGCAGGCACTCTACCACTGAGCTACGCCCGCAATCCATTGGAAACGCCTGTACACGTACAACCTGTTTGCTGTGGTAATTAGGGCGGATTGTCCGTTCCCTAACGCCACTTAGTATACCACAAGGATATAGACAAATCAAGCGATGGCAGGGCTTACAACCCTGCCTCCTAACACGAAAATCGGTTTGTTCCTTCGCGACTAGATCGCATCCCTAACAATAGAAAAGGAATGGACAATTGCCCATTCCTTTTTATCGCCTTTTTTCAGAACCCTTAATGAGCCTATTCGACAACAGCCTTGATCGGTTTGGCGTAAAATGCAACTGCAAGGGCCCCCGATACCCCAAGTCCTGCAGCTAAAAGAAAGGCTGTAGTAAAGTTTCCTGTCGCCTGGACGAGAAACCCGGTGGCACTGGGCCCCACGATACCGGCAAGGTTGGAAAGAAAATGAACAAAGCCGCCCACGCCGCCGACATTTTCACTGCGAACGGTATCTTGAATGATCGCCCAGTAACTAGAAATGGTGGCATACATAAAGAAGATACCAATGGACATTAGCCCCACAGCGGCCGTGGCAGAGGTTGTAAACCCGCAAAGGGCGACAGCCAGGGAGGAGGCCAACAAACTGACCACAATGACAATTTTACGGGAAAACATTAATTCGCCGACACGCTGAAAAATATAATCCGAAATAAATCCGCCGCCGGACATTCCGAAAAAGCCGATGAGCCAAGGAATAATTGTTACAATACTCATGTTTTTTAGGCTTACGTCATGGGCCATTACGAGGTAGCTGGGAAACCAAGTCAGGAAAAAATAAGTGATATAATTACACGCAAAAAAAGCAAAGGCAGTTGCCAAAATGGTCGGTTGCTTTAGGAAATACGCGAGCGGCGCCTGGATCGACGTATCCGAAACCTTTAGCTGGCCTGATTTGATTTCCTGGAGTTCTTCAGCCGAAACATGGGGGTCATTATCCGGATAATCCCGTACTGTTTTGAGCCAAACGACCGTCCAAATAAGGCCTACGACCGTCAAGACAACGAAAGAGATACGCCAGCCCCAGGCAAGAGCGATAAAACCGACAACCGGACCAGTCAGCGCCGCACCCAAAGGCATGCCGGATATAGAAATACCTACCGCTCGGGCACGCTCTTTTGCCGGGAACCAGTTATTGATCATTTTATTTGTACCGGAACTGATAGGACCCTCACCCATGCCGAAAAGAACGCGAACAGCAAACAATGAGGCAAAATTAAATGTTGCGATAGTAAGGCCGCTGAATATTGACCATGCACTCATAGCGTAGCCGAAAGTTTTCCGGGGGCCGTAAATGTCGGCGAAATAACCGCCAATAAAATTAAAAACTGCGTAGCCGACAAAGAAGCTGCTGAAAATCATCCCTAAATCGGCAGGACTCAAGTTATATTCTTTGGAGATAAAGGGGGCGGCAATGGATAGCGCAGCCCGATCAACATAGTTAATAAATGCCGCAAAGAAAAGTAGGGTCAGAACGTTCCAGCGATGTTTTTTGAACATGAAACCCACCTCCATAATATAATTAGATTGGGTATTGAGAATACTTGAGGGTCGCAAAATCGTGGGATGCGAGAATAACATCGGCGATTTTTTCCGCTTTCAAAAAGGAGCGATGATAATCATCCAGATTAATATGAATGCTGCCTGGGATATGTTTTAGCTTTTGGTCTCCTTCCCAGTTAGCCATGAGCGGAATAAAGTCTCCAGCTATCAGATGCACCCCTTTGGCAGTCTCGACTGCAACCCCCATCGACCCGGGAGTATGGCCAGGCAGCCAAATCAAGTGCACCCCTTTGGCAATATCGCGAACATCACCTTCCACTGTTTGAATCCGCGAAAACACTTCCAACCAGGGCGGGTTATGTCCAGGGATGCCAACTTCGTATTGGCCGTTTTGAACCGGATTGGGAGCAACTGCAAATTGCAGTTCGCTTTTTTGGACAAGGAATGTTGCGTTGGGGAAAATGCCGCAGTTACTGCAATGATCCCAGTGCAAATGCGTCAGAATGACCAGCTCAACCTCTTCAGGATTTACCCCAATGTTCTTTAAGGCAACGACAGGCTCCATACCGGGATCTCGCCGGACTGGCATGTGATATTTTGCTGATAAATCCGGACCACTCGGCCCGGTATCAACAACAATCTTTTTCCCCTCCACTTCAATCACAAAGATCAGGCAAGGAAACTCCCCTTTTTCACCCTGTCTCCGTTGATAGAGTAGCAGAGATGTCTCAAAGTTTGAAAAGACCCCTAATGATACCGGCTTAATAATCGGAAAATCACCCATGAATTTTACTCCTCTCTCGATAGATTCTTCCATTCACTTCAACTCGCGCAACATCTCCTGAATCCGGGGGGTATCCATCAGCCAATTGTTCGCTTCGTTCGACTCCAACAGTTCATAACATTCATAGGCCTGATAAACACCTTCTTTGACATATGGATCGCTATTTACGATCTCCTGTGCTTCTTCGGAAGTTTCGGCCTGGACTACCTGCAAAAGCTTGTCTTGTCCTTTCAACGGGCCAACCAGGTACAGACGCTGCGCTCCTGCCTGCTGTTTCAAATGAGAAATGTGGCGATAATACAAATCCCTGGTAAGAACCGCCGGATCTTTGTCTTTGATAATAAAAACGAATTTCGGCATAACGGTGCCTCCTATAACTAAAAATTATTGCAGCGATTAATCACGATTTGGGGCCATAACGTCATTTCCGGTCAGATATTGGATCAAGGGTGCTTTCTTCAAAACGGATCGGTTTACGGGTCAGCGCGTAGGAAATGAAGGCGCCGCAAATAAGAATCGCGCCGGCTAGGAAAAACGCATTATCGAAATTCCCGGTCGCTTTGACGATGAACCCGGTCAGGATCGGAGCCGTAAGACCAAAAATATTGCCGCCGAGGATCAAGATGCCAAAAGCGGTGCCCGCTATGGCCGGGTCTGTCACCAAGTCGTTTGTCAACGCGATATTCAAAGTAATGGAAGTCGCAATACAAGTCAGGGATACTGAAATTAAGCCAAGTACAACAAAGTCATTATCCACTACCGTCGTAAAAAGCACGAGGCTGGAAAGCAGCAGCGTCGTAATGACCGCCGACCGGCGACCACCTTGGGCGAGCCGTTCCGGTGTCAATATTGTATCACTGAGCTTACCGGCGACCAACATCAGAACCACAGCAATCAGATAGGGCAGCGAACTGTAGATCCCTGCTTTCATTAACGCAAAATTCTTGGCTTGCACCAGATAGGTTGGCAACCAGGTCAAAAAGAGGTATTGCGTATAAACAGCGCTTCCCTGCGTCAATGCCAGTCCCCACATGCTTTTCTGCTTCAAAAGATCGGTCAGGGAGGCTTTACGAACCGGCGTATTCGTCTTAGCAGTCTGCGAATGATCGGTATTGGCGGCAATATATTCACGCTCATCTTCAGGCAGCCAGCTACAATCCTTCGGATCATCACGGAAATATTTCAGCCAAAAAATAAGCCAGACGAAGCCGATGGCCCCTGCGATAAAAAACGAAGCCCGCCAGCCGGTCTCGATGACAAGCCAGGCTACAATCGGAGTTGCAATGGCAGGCCCGAAATAGGAACCGGAATTAAAAGTTGCAGTCGCAAGACCGCGCTCTTTGGCAGGAAACCATTGGCGAATTACCTTGCCACTGGAAGGCCAGGTTGCCGCTTCGCCTACACCGAGAAAGAGCCGGGCTGTAAGCATGGAGGAAAAGCCGGTGACGGCGCCGGTCAGCATCGCAGCAGCCGACCAGATAGAGATAGAATATGAGTTGAGTTTCCGCGGGCCAAGTTTGTCGGTTAGCCAACCGGCAGGGACCAGACAGGCTGCATAAGTCCATAAAAAAGAGGAAAAGATGATCCCCATCATGGCTGGATCCCACCCGAAATCCTTTGCAATGAGCGGAGCTGCCACTGAAAGATTTACCCGATCCACATAGTTGACGACTGCCGCCATAAATAAAAGGATCCCGACATAAAACCGTTTGCTGCGCCACATCGATTCCAGGCGTTCATTCGTTGCGGAGGCCATAAACTCATCCTCTCGGTTTTTATTTTGGGCTGCCAAAGAAACTATTCGATCGGGAGCCAGGTCGGTTCGATAACAAGTTCAAAATAATGCGGCTTATCTCGGTCAACGACACCAGCCGGGATGACGATGGTTTCGCGGATGGTCGAAAGGGCGACAATTCGGTCTGATTGGATTTCCAGCTTCCGGTCATGGCCTGGCATAACAATTTTGGCAATATTTCGAACCTTCGCAATACTTTCCATGGTCGCTTGGGGATCGAGACTCATGGCGGCTTTACCGGTAGCTAGCTCGGCGATGTTTTTGACTGCGTCCCCAGCCAGGACAGTCGTAGGCATGTCGTCGCCTCTGAGCACCAATCCCATACAGCCGGGCGTATGCCCAGGAAGATGAATAGTCTGCACACCAGGCAGAATCTCTTCATCACCCGAAACCAGCCTGAGCCGTCCGCTATTTTTCACTCCGGAATAAAGCCCGATGGCCTGCGGCCAGTCATATATTCCGCTTTCTACCCATTCGGCTTCTTTGCGATGCAATACCATTTCAGCTTGCGGGAACAAGTCAAAGTTATAGACATGGTCCTCGTGGAAATGGCTCATGATGAGTATCTCGATGTCAGTCGGCTGAACCCCTAGTGCGCTCAGCCGGTTACCGATATCATTCCGTTTGCCCGGACCGCCGGTATCCCAGAGAACCTTTTTTCCTCCGGCTTCCAAGTACATCACTGTACTCCAGCCCATATATCCGCTTGCCAATTTTCCGGGGAATCCTTGAAAAACAAGTTCCAGTCTCACAAAATTCCTCCTCACCTGTATTTATCAATCTCGTCAGCGCCCCCTCGACATATCGCCAACGATTTGTTGGCAGTTAAAAAATATTGCATCTACTCTGAAAATAGATGCAATATTTATGCCAGCCATATTATCTTGATAAGCACCGCAAAGACCAAGGGGTCCAGCCCCGGCGGCTCGGTATTTCTTAAGAAAATCACCCTAACAAAGGGCTATGATTAGTCGGTATGGTTATCAACATCTATGCAATATCGTTCTAAAACAAAACGATTTCGTTCTATTTTGAAGCGTTATTTGACGGCCCCAATTTTCGCCACAGCGTCGACCGCGACACTCCCAGGCGTTTAGCCGCTTTTGTCTTATTATAATTTTCCTCTTCAAGTACCTTTTGAATCAATCCCGCCTCCATCTCTTGCAAGGCCGATACATCGGAATCAACCGAATATCCCCACTGGCGATCTGTTCTGAGATCGGCAAGCAGCGCCGTCACTGTTGCGGTTTCAATAATTTCGGTTTCAGCCAAAATTAACATTCTTTCTATGGCATGTTCCAGTTCCCGGACATTTCCCGGCCAATAATAAGCATCAAGTAGTTTCAACGCTTTTGCATCGATTGAACGGACCATAGGATTGATCCGGGCGTGTTTTTTGATAAAATACTCCACTAGAACAGAAATATCACCTGGTCGATCCCGCAGCGGAGGCATCAAAAGCGTAAGGGTATTAATGCGATAATACAAGTCTTGCCGGAATTGCCCCTTTTCAATCAACTCATGAATATTGCGGTTGGTAGAGGCGATGACCCGCACATCCACCGGAATAATGCTGTTGCCGCCAACCCGAAGAACCGAGTGCTCCTGCAGCACCCTCAGCAATCGGCTCTGGAGGGGCAGCGGCATCTCGCCAATTTCATCCAGAAAAATGCTTCCTCCATGAGCTAGCTCGAAAAGCCCCTGCTTCCCACCTTTTTTCGCTCCGGTGAAGGCCCCCTCGGCATACCCAAATAATTCACTTTCAAGCAGCGACTCAGGCAAAGCCGCACAATTGACTGCGACAAAGGGGCCTTTGCTGCGGGAACTGCAATTGTGAATGCCTTGGGCGAGGATTTCCTTGCCGGTACCGGACTCTCCCATAATCAATAAGGACGACTCCGCCTTTGCGTACTTTTTCGCCTTTTGCTTTAAAGCCAGTATGGGCTGACTTGTCCCGGTGATATTCTCAAGCGTCGAATGGGCAACAAGCCCTTTAGCATGAAGGCGTTGGCGAACCAACTGTTCAAGCCTTTGTATCTCGCTCATATCCTGTAAGTTTTCAAAAGCGCCGATCGTTTCATTATTGACGCGAATCGCAAAGCGCTTTACAACAACAAGTTTATCCTGGAATTTGCGCAAGGACTCCAATTCAAACGTTTTGTTGCGAACAATCTGCGGCAATTCACTGTCAGGAAGCTTATGCAGTATTTTTGAACCGATAATGTCATTTGCCTGAATACCGATAATTTTTTCGGCAGCAGGATTAAAAAGTGTTACCCGCTCATTTTGGTCAATTGCTATAATACCGGCCTGAGAAGAATTGACCAGTAGTTTTAATAACTCAGCCCGCTCTTTCTCCCGTATCCGGACCTCGGCAATCCTGATGGCGTCATAAATCGCCTTGGCCAGCGCTTCTTTACCAGATGTCAGCAATACCCCCTGGATAGCGAATCTTGCGGCTAGGTGGATTGCCGTCGCTCCCCCCAGCACTGCTTGAATCCCTTGAGAAGCCGCCTCGGCAATTTTATCAGGCATCTCTTCCTCAGAGCTGATCACTATTTCCCGCAGGTCTAACCCCAGAACTCCACCGATGCTGTTACAGCCATAAACAAGTTTCTGAAAACCGACAACGCCAATAGGCCCACTATGACCCTTGAATGCCGCCAAGCATCTTATCACATCATACGGCGATATTTCAACACCGACCACAGGAATCTCGACTGATTTCGCAATCAGAAAAGCGGTTCCACTGCGACTTACAATTGCTTCGGCGCCGTTACTTACAGCCAATTTAGCAGCCTTAACGCCCTCTTTAAGATCTCCTTCCACCACATAAGCGTTCAAACCGAATTCTGCTATAATCTCTTCAGCATCATTTCGCATTTCTTTATATGGAGCAATAATAGCCACTTTGGGGCTTTTCACTTTAATCTCCTCCAAAATTCGCCCCCGAACGCCTCAAGTCGGGCAGTCTTCGCTTAGAGTGCATCCACAAGGTAAAGACTCCGGCCCTGTCAGGGGTGTCATTCGTCAAAATTATCTGCCGCTTCGCTCCTTGCTAGCAACAGTCAAAGGGCTCAACCACAATGCAATTTTTTCCGGCCTTTTTCGCCTGGTACAACCCTTTGTCGCCGCACCGCAGCAAATCAGTCAAGGTGATTACCGAATGAATGGCTAGATCTGCAACGCAAACCCCAATACTCATGGTAAATACGATATCTTGCCCGTTGACCGCGACCGAATGGCGCTCCTGCTTGATTCTTTGCGCTGTTTTTACTGCTTCTCCTTCACCGACATTTGGTAGCAAGACGGCGAATTCTTCCCCACCCATCCTGCAGGCCACATCGTATTCCCTGATGTTTACCTGCAGGTATCCTCCTAAATACTTTAGCACCTCATCACCGGTTTCATGACCGAATTGATCATTAACTTGCTTAAAATGATCAAGGTCAATGACCAGTATCGCTACAGACTGCTTTTCCCTGCTACATTGGGCAATACTTCGAGCTGCTTTGTCCAGAAAATCTCTCCGATTGGGCAGGTCGGTCAAATAGTCGACTCGCGACTCCCGCATCAGTTCAACGTCAACCTTTTCCCGCAGAATAAGTAAAATACCAATTCCACTGATCAGCAACAAAAAATACATCGAAATCAACGACAGGGTATGAATGACCATCGGTGTAAATAGATTATACTCACAATTACTCCCCGAGAAGGTTATTGTTCTCACCAGCAAAATGAGCGAAATTGCAAATACACAAAATCCAAATACCTTCTGTAAAAAAGGAGTATCCGTTTTCGCGAAAAGCAGTCTGCCCCCTAGAAATGCCATCATCAGAAAGGTTACGCCAGAAGCGATGAATACTTTTATACTCCCTGGAGTGAGATAACCATAAATCATCAATAGCATCCCGCAACCTGTCCCGACCACATAACCGGACTTTGTCCGCAAATCAAGCTTGTCGGCCGCCATCAGGATAGCCACACATTCTGCCGCTAAACCGGCGAAGAGGGCAGAATTACCTGCAAGCACAGAAAAAAAATCGGGTATCCCATCCCGCATTGCCAAGAGCGTCCAGGCTGCAGCTTGAAGAAGCTTGGCGATAAGCCAATATCGATCAGCCGCAAATTTTTTTGCCGAAAACCGAAAATAGGCAAAATAAAGCAAAAACCAGATCAAGTTCCCGATCGCTAACATGTATAGCATGGTGAAAATATCAAACCGCAATAACATTTTTCCTCCGATGATTGGGTGACCAAGTCACATTAGAGACTTCAATATCCGTATTCTCGGCAGCAATGGAAAAATCCTTGAAAGTTCATTGCCCCTTCCCTCAGGAAATCCCCAGTCTCCACCTAAAATCGCCAGAAGACACGCAATCACTCGATGACGAAAATCTGATCCAGATAAGTCACCGCGAAGAAGTTGCGCACTTCTTCGTTCAACCCCGTGAGCACCATCCTGCCACCACAGGCGTGCACCTGTTTGTTGACAGCCAGCAAGACACTAAGTCCCGAACTGTCGATATAGATCATGGCGGAAAAATCCAATACAAGCATGCGGCATCCCTGCTCGATTTTTTCTTCGATCATCTGCTGAGCAACTGCCGCTTTTTCGTCTTGAAATCTTTCAGGCAATATGATGGTCGCAACTTTGTCTATCTCATTCATCTGATCCATATTCCGCCTCCTTCTGTACCTGCCATTTCTTGACCAGCATAATCTCATTGCCTCGCCGGTTATAGATTACCCGGTCCATCATCTTCAGCATAATCGGGATTCCTCTGCCATGCTCTTCCGCAAGCCTGTCCAGAAAGGTTTGTTGTACCCCTGCGGCCTTAATTTTTGACACAGCCTCATTCCCCGGGAATCCGGGACCATCGTTATGTATTCGAATAATAAGGCGATTGCCCAGCTTGTTAAACTTGACGCGGACGCGCAAGCCCTCCCGCAGGGCATTGCTCAGCGCTTCGCCGAAGGCAACTTCAATCGTAAAACTTCTCGCTCCGACCGTGTCGATCAGCCCTTTCAGCACCCGCGGTCGGAGGAGTGCCCGATCTCCGGGTTTTGAGTATTCGAAGTATAACGGCTGGGGAGAAAAGCACTTCAGCCGAATGGCAAGGGCCGTACAGTCATCACTCCGCTCCTCGCGAACAGCGCATTCCGCCAAGGCCCCAACCGTTTCGTCGAAATCATGCACCGGCATCGGGGCGGCCGGCGTCATCCCGGCATAGAAACCGTCAGTGAGAAAGTAGATGGCGTCACCGTGCTGGAGGGAGAAGGTCGCCACGCCAAAGTTTGTCAGCGGCGGGATGCCAAGAAAGCCCCCGGGAAGACATACCCAGCCATTGTTATTTTTATTTGAAAGCAGAAGATAATTGATACCGGCTGAAATGCAGGTGAGCTGCCTTCGCCGTAAATCCAGGGAAAATAGCATCGCCGCAGCAAACGCCCCATCAGGCAAATATGCGGCAAGCTTGGTATTCAGCTTTTCAACAGCCCTGGTCGTCCAAGGCCGGTTTTTTCCCATCTCTTCCGACAGTATTGTGCTCACTGCGGCGGTCTGTAGCGCGGTGGCAAGACCGTGCCCAGTGACATCAAGGATGAAGCCATTGAGCAGCTGGCCGTCGTCTGACCACTTGCAGCCGAAATAGTCGCCACTCACAAGATGATACGGCTCATTGATGGAGAGGATGGTCACTTTGTCATCTTCGAAATCTTCCGGGAGCATCGCTTTTTGCACACTGCCGGCCAAGCTGACTTCAAGCTGAATTTTTTCCTGCAACTTTCGCTCTGCCGTAATATCGTGATAGGTAAAAACCGTCAGTTGCCGCCCTTGGTACTCGATGAGCGACCCGGTCCGTTCAGCATGCAGCATATAGCCATTTTTATGTCTGTATTGAGCAATCTCGGAGGGAAAGCCACCTTTAGTTTTTAGCATATGAAGCAACTCGGCTGCCTTGTCATCGGAAACTAGCGCGTAATCTCGCGGTGTCATTGTCAGCCATTCGTCTGCCGAATAGCCAAACATCCCTACAGCGGCCTCGTTGACTTCCACAATTCGCTTTGTACCCAGTTCATAAAGGACGATGGCTTCCGAGGACTGCTTAATAATCGCCTGGTAGCGCTCCCGGCTCTCCACCAGCAGCTGCTCCTTCTTCTGCAGTTCCTCTTCCCTGACAATCAGTCTTTCAACCGTCTTTTGCAGTTCACCATTTTGCGTGCGCAGCTCTTCTTCGGCTAAAGCCAATTCCTCATGTGTGACAGTAAGCTGCTCATAGCTATCCTGGAGGCGATATTCAGCCTGACGTTGTTTACGGGAGCGGCTTATCAACTTGCTTGTATAAAAAAAGATAAAAAGGCTGAAGGCCGCGGCCACCCCAAGATAAATCAAGCGGCGCTGCAGCATCGGCGCCAGGGTGCTTTCTGACACCCCGACTTGAACGACGAGGGGATAGTCAGGCATAGCCCGGTAGCTCATCAGCCGCGGTTTTCCGAAGGTCGACCCGGTTGTATAATAGAACCCGTCAGGACTACTTTCAAGCAGACGCCAGACATCGGACTTTCTCATATCTGCATTCATTTCGTAGTCGTTGTTGCTCGCCCGCACAATGCCGTCCAAGCCAGTCAGGCGGACGACATATTGTTCGTTGAAGTGCATGTCATGATAAAATTGGGCAAAATACTGGGGCGATATGGAGATCACGGCGATTTCGCCAAAATTGCCGTCAGGATCGTTGATGCGGCGGGACATCTGGATGGTTTCCTTGTTCGACACCCGCCCGATTAAAGGCCTGCCAATAAACAGCTTGCCTGTGTCTGTATTTACATGAGCCTGAAAATGCGGCAGGTCGGCAAAGTTGAGGCCGGAAAGATTCGGCAGAGAGCCGATCAGGGATGTGCCTTGAGGGTCTACTATTGTTACTACGTTCACCAGCGGATCTGCAGCTATTTGGGTAAGCATTCTGCGCAAAGCAGGGGTAACGGTCTGGGACTGCTCATATTCGTTTTTCAGCATAACCAGGTATTGCTCATTCGTCTTCAGAATACGGCGAACATGTTCTTCAAATGCCAGGGTGAACTTATCATTCTCTTGGATGACTGTTGCGATGGTGGCCCTGTGCTCTTGATTGATCTGCCATAGAGTTCCGCCCCATACCATCATTAACAAGGCAACGCAAAAGAAGACGATGGACTTATCGGGGAGGACCCATTTTCGCACAAGCTGGACAATTTTATCCATAGAAAACCTCGCAATGTACGCGTTCAACCACCCGAGTCATCGGCAATAGGCAGCAGACAGCACCTTTCGATCAGATCCACAGTATCCCCCTCCGACAATACCTCTTCGATAAATATCGTCAGACAGCTCTGATCCGCCAAATCAACATCCCGACAGGCACAGGCCGCTCCCGCCCCGTCAGTTAAAACCTTTAGCCGCGGCCGGTGCTGCATCAACGGCATCACCGCCACAACCACCCCCAGCTCTCCGGTAGTAAGCCGCACGAAAGTCCCGACCGGGTAAACGGCAATCCGGGAAAGAAACAGCTTGGATATATTCGGATCATAGCGACAAACAGAATCAGATGCCACCTTTTCAAAAGCGAGATGCATCGGTAACGCCCGTATTCCCAAATGGCCTGCCACCATATTGTCAAACTCATTGGCTATTGTAACAATTCGCGGCAGCTGGCCAATATCGGTGCCTGTCAGCCGCCTGGGAAAGCCCGACCCATCCATTAGTTCATGATGCTGATACGCGATTTGAGCCGCTTGAGACGGAAAATCGCGTACCCGTTTCAATATTTCGAATCCGGTCCGGACATGACTGCGGTAAATATCGGTCTCGTCATCAGAAAAAACCTGTTTTTGCAATATTTCAGGAGGAATAAACACCTTGCCGATATCATGAAGAAGCGCACCTAAAGTCAACGGAAACATTTCTTCCCGAGGCATATCGTCAAGCAGCAAAGCCGATGCGGCCGACATCACGGCAACATTCACCGAATGGGTGAGCAGATCATCATGATGCCGGCTGATCTGCGATAAATGAAATAATACTTGTGGCTTTTCCATAAGCTCGTTAATGATATTCTGGATGGTTATGATGCTGTCTTCCGATAATGTAAAGGAACTCCCCGTCTGAGCCGCTTTCTCAAATGATTCATTGACTATTTTCATGGTTTTCTGGAGGCATACCTCTTGCAGAACCTTATCGATCGGCGGAAGTTCCAACATCGGATTAGCAACCCAAACCGAACCGACAGCCCACTTTTTCAGGGCTTCGATTTGAGCCGGAGTCAATACCACCCCCGCGGTGAGGGCCGGCCGCCCATCCTGACCCCAAACGTCGCGCGCCAGCTGCATGCCTGGCCTTATATGCTCAATGACCAACTTCAGCACGATCATCACCTCTTCAGGTATTTGTCCCTTCTTTGCCAAGCCATCGTAACAAAGATTCCTCGGGAACGGGACGCGACAAGAAATATCCTTGCCCGCGGTCACAACCATATTGTGTTACCAACGCGACCTGTTCCTCGGTTTCCAGTCCTTCTGCCACCACGGCGAAGCCAAAATGATGGGAAAGATTAATCACACTGGCGAGAATGGCCCGCGAATTGCTGTCTGCCTGAATTTCCCCGATAAAGTAATGATCCATTTTTATGGTGTCGACAGGCAATTTTTGCAAATAAGTCAAAGAAGAATACCCTGTTCCGAAATCATCCAGAGAGACCTTGATGCCAGCCCTTCGCAAGGTATCAAGACTGGCAACGCATTCGTCAAAGGATTGCAAAAGCAGCGTTTCCGTAATTTCAAGCTCCAACAACTCTGCGGCCAGGCCTGTTTTCTGCAGAATACGCAACACGGTTTCGGGAAAGTCCGGTTCGGTGAGTTGCCGGGCCGATATGTTTACTGCAACAAAATGGGAATGGCCGATTTGTGCATTGATACGCCGTACGGCAAAACACGCTTCTTCAAGCACCCATTTGCCAAGGGAAGTAATAAGGCCCGTCTCCTCCGCCCAAGGAATAAAATCCAGCGGCGGCACCATTCCCCACTTTGGGTGATTCCAGCGCAGCAGCGCCTCAAAACCAACGACGCTGTGATCTTTCAGATCGAATTGGGGTTGGTAGTGCAAGACCAATTCCTGGTTTTGCGCCGCAACCTTTAAGCCCTTTTCCATCTCCTGCTTGCGCGTCATCTCTATTCGCAGCGAAGCATCGAAAAACTCGCACCTGTTTTTTCCGTTTCGCTTTCCCTTGTGCAAGGCGATGTCTGCCCCCTGCAGCAATTGATTAAAATCCTGTCCGTGTTCTGGAAACAGCGCGATCCCCACGCTGGCAGTCATTTGGAACAAGTTATCTCTTATTGCAAAAGGCAGTTTGAAGCAGTCAAGGACATCCTCGGCAAACAGCGAAATTGTCGCAAAATCAGGATTTCCGTAATGGATGAAGACAAACTCGTCGCCGCCGAACCGGGCAAGAAAAATGTGTTCATTTACCAACGCTTTAAGGGACATGGTTACCTGCTTGAGTAACATATCGCCATGACCATGGCCGCTCAGGTCGTTGACCACTTTGAAATCATCCAGATCGACAAGTACCAAAGAGGTATTCTCGACCCGCTCCGGCCCAGCCGTTATTTCGGCAAATTTTCTGGACAGTGCTGCCCGATTAGGCAAACCGGTCAGCGAGTCATGGTAGGCTAGATACTCAACTTGTTCTCTCGCCTGTTTTTGTTCAGTGATATTTGTCAAAGAGCCTGCCATTCGCAGCGGCTTTCCGGTTTCGTCAAAGATTGCCTTCCCTCGTACAGCCACCCACACATAGCCGCCGCGCCCGTCGTCAACGCGGTATTCATTGAAGTAATGGGACGTAATCCCGTCAAGGTGCTCTCGTAAAGTTTTATCCAACATCGAACTGTCATCAGGATGAATCCGCAGGCGCCATTCGTCCAGGGTAAAATGACCGTTCGCCGGGAGATCGATGCCGGTCACAGCGGTTAGCCGGTCTGAGTTACGAATGATGCCGCTTTCCAGGTCTATGTCCCAGATAACGTCATTTGCCCCTTCTGTCGCCAAACGATAGCGCTCCTCACTCTCCTCCAGCGATTGCTCCTGTTGCTCCAGTTGAATATATTGCCGGTTTAGCGCCTCTTTCGATACCGCCAGTTCGGAATAGGTTGCGGAAAGTTTTTGATACAGGTCCGATATTTCTTTTAAAGACGCTTGATTTTTTTCCAATGCGTAGTCTTTTTCATCAAGCGCCTGGTTTAGTTCACTGTTCAGTGCCGTTGTCTCCTCATAAAGAGACTCAATCTCCTCTTTGCTATGAATTAGTTCCTCCTGCGCTTTTCGGCGCCAGGCACGATTGATGAGAAGCGCCGAAATCAGGAAGCCTTGCACAACAATCAAGGCAGCAGCGCCGGTGATCTGCCATTTATATTTATCCCACACGTCAGCTTCCTTGAACTCGATCCGGCTACCGGCAGGCAGATTCTTTTCATCGATTCCCCAACGTTTCAATTCCCGCCAGTCAAACAGATATTCCCCGGTCGTGGCAGCAGAAAGTACAGCGTTGGGTATCTTTTCCCTGTTCAGTATCTGCGCGCCACGCTCGGCGGCTCTCACCCCGATAAGCCGGTTGCTGTTCACATAGCCACCCACTGCACCCAACCCCAGAAAGACGTCCTGCACGGAATAGATGGGAACCCGCGCTTCCTGTGCCAAGCGGCGAAGTACGTTGACCGGATAATAAGCACTTCCTTCCGCATCGCGGAAAAAAGTGTGAAAGAGAATCACCGCATCGCTTTCAATGGTCGGCGTTGTCTCCAATAGCTTCGCCAGAGAGAGCTGATTCAGGTAAATGAACTCCGCTCTATTCGCGAATACTTGAAAATCCCGGCCGTACTGCGATATAACCTGCCGCTCGGCGGCAGAATCACCGATGACGACATATATTTTCTTAGTGGCCGGCTGGAGCTGGAGAATGGCTTCAATCGCCTTAACGGCCGAATACGATGACTGTATCAAGTGGGTATCTGCAGGAATATCCGCCTGAGAATATCCGGCTACGGTTGCCCCGGTTATAATTTTTGGCACACCCGGAAACAGCGTTTCACCGCGTGTTATTAAAAACTGGGCCGCTGGTCCTCCCAGTAGAACGACAAGGTCCGGTTGACTTTGACGATATTTTTTGAACAAAAAGGTTTCAAGGGCCTCTGGGTACTGCGGGTCATTTTGGTGTTGAGACCACGCCAGATATTCATACGAGTATTCAATTGGCGAATGAACCAGTTCACCGATCCTGCTCTTAAAGCCGTCGGTAAATATCGGATTGGCCAGAAATTCGGGTGTGTCGGAATAAAGCATCAAAATCTTCTTCGCCGGCGGTTCGCTCGCAGCAGAAGATACGCCTATTGCCATCGAAGCCTGGACAATGAAGACAAGTACCCAGCATAAGATCATGCTTTTTCGAAAAATTCTGATGATTATCGACATAACATGCACCCTTTAGGGAAAATTTTCTGTACACTTTTCCTTGAAAATCAAGTTATATCAATGATAAAAATGGCTGTCTAGTTTTTTGCAGACAGCCACGCCACTTAATTGTTTTTTGCGAAATGAATCCGCGAAGCATCATTAGCTATTATTTGTCGTTTTTCGCTATTAACAGCTTTTTTCCTTCTAATTTTGATAAATTATGACATTATTTTAATTAATCTGTTATGCGAGTTGCGGAATTACAGCCAGGCACCGTGCGCAAGCCTGCATAAAAACCGGTGACACCATGAATGCCTCCCGGCAATTGCCGGGAGGCATTCATGGTGTCTGGATTCTTCCACGCATCACCGCTATTGTCCAATGAGAAGAATCGGGTTATTAACTGTGTCCTGCTTTCGCAGTATTAACTTGTCTTCCGGCCCCATAATTCCAAAGCGCACTTTAATTCGCTATGATTATTTGCCGCTTCTACAACACTCACCCCATTGACAACGGCATCGATTGCCTGGCGCATGGCTTTTGCGCCTGCTGCCGCGCCTTTCGGATGCCCTTGGACTGCGCCGCCTGAGGCCAAGATGATGTCATTGCCAAGATCGGAAATAAACGTTTCCACCAGGCCTGGATGAACTCCGCCGCCAACCGCCGGGAAGGCGGATTGAAGTTGATAAAAAGGCAGTGTGAGTTGGTGGGCGGTACTTATATATTTTTGATACTTCAGCGGATAACTGCCGTAAGGGGTATTGATGATGACCATATCGGCCCCGGCCAGCCGGGGGAACTTCCCGACAATCAGATGGGAGCTTATACCGGTGCGGCCAGATTCGTAAAGGACGCCTGCCCCGGCATAATGGCCCAATATCGGCACATCGACTGTTTCGGCGATATGTTGCAAAACATCATAGCCCACTACGGCATAGTTGACCATTACGGCGTCGGCTCCCAGCTCAACGGCATTCTGGGCATTGTTGACTATGTTGCCGATCCGGTCGGTAATGTTGACAATATAGAGTGTTTTATGACCAGTTTCCTCATAGGCCTTTTGGGCTGCTTTTTTATACTCTTTTACCCGGCGGGAGACGTCGCTGAACTCGGGGTTGCCTAAAAGTTCATCATCTTTGATGAAATCCACGCCGCCTAAGGCTGTTTCGTAGAAAATCCGGGCCCCAGCTTCAGGCGTGATGCCAGTACACGGTTTTATCATATTAAGGAGCAGGGGCCGTTTCGGGACACCGGTGAGCTTTCTGATCCCCTCGATGCCGAACTTCGGACCTTTGAAACCTGCCACGAACTTTTGCGGGAGCTGCAGGTCAACCAGCTTGGACTGAATCGACGTCGAAGCGTCGTTTCCGGTGAGGGTGGTAAGCATCATTGGAAACTGATTGCCGAAATTCAGCACAGGAAACGCTAACTGGATCAGATATTTACTGAAGTCACCCCCTTGCCCGTCATCCAAATCGGCAGGAGGAACTTCGTAAATATTGATTACTTTGCCCATATGCCTGGCGCGCATCGCATCATCAATTCCAGGGACGGGGGTCCATGTTCCCAAGGTCTGGCCGATCGCGAAAGCGGCCGCTTTTTTGACAATACTCTCACTGTTTTTCAACTCAAGATAGTAGGTAGCGATCACATAGTCTTCATCTTTCACATCTTCCATTAGGCGAAACAGGTGCTCGTTAAACATTCATATCTCCCCCTATAACCGTACCGAGCCCTTATTTATCGCCGCTGGAGAAGTTGTGGCTGCTGCTCGATTTCCATGATCTTGGCAATCTTCTGGGCAGACGGCCCGCCGCCAAACTGGCTGTCAAGCCAGGTCTTGACAATCCGTCTGGCATTTTCCGACCCCAAAGTCTTTGTCCCCAAGGTAATGACATGGGCATCATTGCTCTTGGCAGCCCTTTCCGCCGAATATTCATCATAACACTGGGCGGCGCGGATTCCCCTCACCTTGTTTGCTGCCATAGCCATTCCGATGCCTGTGCCGCAAATCAGAATACCCCGGTCAACCTGGTCTGTCAGGATACAATTGGTAACCACCGTAGCTACATCAGGGTAATCGACCGGGTCGGCGGAATGGCAGCCGCAGTCGACCACTTCATGGCCGATGGATCCTATAAATGCGGCGATGTCCGCTTTCAAATCAAAACCAATGTTGTCACAGCCTATCGCTATTTTCATGATTATCCTCCTTACTGTTGTTTGGCCTTGAGCGCCACGGCCACATCCTTGATAATCGCCGCAAAAGTTTTCCCGCGCAGACCGGCTCTACCGATGAAGAGTCCATCCACGCCATCCTGAACGGCGATTTCGACAGCATTGCTTTTATCAACACTGCCGCCATAAATAATATCGGTTTTCGCCGCGACGGTCGGCCCATATTGCTCCGCCAGGACATCGCGGATGATGCCGTGCACTGTCTTTACATGGGAGGCGGGTGCAGCTTCGGCCTTGCCGATTGCCCAGCGCGGTTCATAGGCGAATACAATGTTTGCAATAGCGGCCGGCTGTATGCCAACAAGCATTTCCCGCATTTGTTCCTGCAGAAACCGCTGGGTCGCTGTCCCAGGCAATATTTCCTCTTCTCCCAGGCAGAGGATTGGCGTCAAGCTATGTTTTAGCGCAGTGTGAATTTTAAGGTTGGTGGTCTGGTTGGTTTCATTGAAGTAGGTCCGGCGTTCCTGGTGGTTGAGCTCGACATAGGTACAACCAAGTTCCTTCAGCATTGACGCCGATATCTCGCCTGTATAGGCGCCGCTATCCTGCCAGTGCATATTCTGAGCCCCGAATCTGATCCAGGTCTCTTGACCAATCCAGTCTCCCACGGCGGACAGGGCTGTAAATGACGGCAAAACAAATAACGGAAAGGCGTCAAAACCAGCAACTTCTGCCTTCAGTTCCTCAAGAAGCTCCACGCTTTTCGCCACCGTGTTATTCATCTTCCAGCCGGAACCGATAATAAACCGTTTCATCTGGCACTCCCCATTTTTCCTAGATATCCTTTACCTGTTCCTCATTGCGGGCTACCGGCGCGCCAGCCGTTATTTCGGAATCTGGCGCGCCCAATCAAAACGGCATGAATCAAGGAACGAAAAGTTGATTGTTAGATAACACCCAAGGCACTGGTCGCAGCCAAGGCCACGATCAGAGCAACTACCGACGTGATACAACAGGCCAAAGTATAGCTCTTGAACATATCGACCATCGACATACCGAAATACTCTTTGACAAACCAGAAGCCCGGATCATTGACATGAGAGGCACCGATCGCCCCCGCGCCGATGACGGCGGCCACCCAAGCCGGATCAAGGGTGGGATAGGCGGCAAGCAGCGGGCTGACCAGGGCAACTGCAGTAATCATGGACGGAGTGGCCCCGCCGATGGCGGCCCGCATAATAAAGGTGACCGCCCAGGCCAAAAGCAGAGGATTCAGATGCATTGCTGTCAGGACATTCTTAACCGCGATGCCGATACCGCTGACGGTAATAACGTTGTTGAAAGCCCCGTTGGCGGCAATGATCAGCAGCAAGGGTCCAACTGCCAGCAATCCCTGCTCAGTATACTTCGTAAGCTCGACCATGGTCCGTCCCCGCCTAAAGCCCAGAAACCAATAGGCGACCAAAACGGTGATAAACAGGGCTGTTATCGGATTGCCAAGATAGGTAATGAACGGTAGATAAGAGGCATCTGGGGGCGACATCATGGTAATTACAGTATTTGCTATCATTAGCAGCAACGGGAACAGGACGACAAACAGGGTACTGCCAAAGGGGGGCAACTGGTCATCAGGTGTCTGTTTGGTAACACACAGATGGGCTGGTGGATTTAGTTCGAACTTGTTTTTGATCAGTTTTCCGAATAACGGCCCGCCGATAATGGCAGCGGGAACTCCGATGAGCAGGCCGATAAGAATGACTTTACCGACGTCGGCATGCAAGCCGATGACTACCGCCATTGCGGCCGGATGTGGCGGGAGAAGGCAGTGCACAGTCAGTAGACCGACTACCAGCGGGATGCCCACCATAATCAGAGGCATACCGGCGGCATAGGCTACGCAAAACAACAGTGGCATCAAAAGAACAATACCGACTTGGAAAAATACTGGAATACCGCAGATGATGCCGATAATCAGCATCGCCCAATGGGTTTTGTTTTTCCCTAGCTTGTCGATCAGCGTGCGGGCCAGGCGCTCGGCTCCGCCCGATACTTCCAGCATCTTGCCGACGATGGCCCCCAAGGTTACAATCGGGGCTAACATCGCCATCAGGCCGCCAACACCGGCTTCCAGGGTGGCGGGGATTTTTCCAATAGGGATTCCGGTGGCGAAGGCCACGAAGATTGCGACAAAGAACATTGCCATAAAGGCATGGGCGCGAACAACAACATTAAGATAAATCAAAAGGGCAATCGCTACAACCAGAATCATCATTAGGGTCTCAGTTCCCATATCTGTCCCTCCTACTCTCTTTGAACTCGACTGTGGAAATGAGTTGCTATATAACTGACTTGCTTTCTATGGGAAGGAAGGCAAGCCGTTGGCTGCAATTTTTATCTCGCATTTTGGGCCGCTACTTCCCGGAGGCAAGCCCCGGATGTCTTCCCGGCAAATTCAGGCTCTGCCTGACACCAATCAAACACTGCACTTGCTCAGACGACAGTTCCAGCTCGTTGCCCAATAGTTTGGCGTAAAGACTGATCTGGGCTGAAAATTCCAGGGTTTCCATTTTACAAAAGGCGTTAAACAGATCGAAACCCATGGTGATAGCGCCGTGGTGGGCCAGCAAAATGGCGTCATGGTTCGGCAGATACTCGGTGATCGAGTCAGGCAGTTCCATGGTCGAAGGTGTGCCAAACTTGGCGGTTGGAATGGAGCCCAGCTGAATGATGGTTTCTGACAGAATCTTGTCGTTAATTGCCTTGCCGGCGATGGTGAAGGCGGTGGAAATGGGGGGATGGGCATGAATGACGGCGTTTACATCGCTTCTTTCGCGATAGACCTTCAGATGGAGCTTCAACTCCGACGACGGCTTGAGGCTGCCTTCCAGTATTTCACCTGCCATGTTCACTTTGACCAGCATATCGGGTGTCATATACCCCTTGCTAACGCCGGTCGGAGTCGTCCAAATCTCATTTTCGGCTATTTTGACGGTGATGTTCCCATCGTTTGAGGCAACAAAGCCTTTTGCGTACATCCGTCGGCCGATTTCGCATATTTGTTCTTTGATATTCTCAGGATTCATAGAAAACCTCCGCTTATTCTCCCTGCTGACTTGCTAGGGCAAATATTCCAGAAGAGCAACTGCCGCCGCTTCTGCAAACTCTGCGTCATTGATATTGTGGTCTACTTCAACCACCTTGACCTTTTTGCCGAGACTACTGCGCAGGGTGTCAATGAACGCACGATCCACCGCCGGATCATGCAATTTGCCTCCCGGGGCGCCAGCTTCGCAAAAACCACGCAGCGGCAGCAACACCGTCACCGGTCCGTTGCTCTGGTTTACTCTTTCGGCAACCAGCCGGGCTGCTTCGATGATTTCCGCCTGAGTCACTTTGGCATGAACAATACTGCTATTATGCAAATACTTTTTCTCGCGGGTGACCGCTTCTGCGGGGATATTGCCGTCTTGGTCGACGTCGAAATCGATCATATCGATGGCCCCCGGAACCAGCACCTGGGGAATGCCTGCCGTCGCCGCCGCTTTTAGGCGTCCGGTCGCGCCTGCACAATACCCGCCAAAGAGCTCTGAGGTAATTTCGTGTAAAGTCATGTCCAGCACGGCGTTGATCATACCCTGGCCGATCAGTTCCTCCATTGCCATCCCGCCCACGCCGTTGGCGTGAAAGGTGACGACGTCATGGCCTCGGCCCTCAAGCATCTGGGTGGCCTTTACCACGCCATTGCTGGTTATTCCCAGCATGGTTGCGCCCACCACCGTTTTTTTCTGTTGACGAATGGGCCCACTGCCCAATTGGGCCATGCCGCAAATGGCCGCAACCGCGTTACCGATTACATTCTCAGTGATAAAATTGGTGCCGGAAATGTCGGCAACTGAGTGCATAACGACCATGTCTTTGGTTCCTACCAGCGGACCAAAGCTTCTCTTGCCGCTCGCCATGGTGGTCAGCATTAGTTTTGGCACTCCAAGCGGCAACGCGCGCATCGCACTTGTCGCCATCGTCGTGTTCTGCGCCCCTCCCATGGAAAATACCGCATCAAACCGGCCTTCACTGTAAAGGGCCTTCAGTTTTGCCGTTATGGCCTGGGTCATGATTTCAATCCGCTTTACCTTTTCACTGACTATCAGTTGCTCCCAGTTCAGTCCGGCCGATTGAATCACGTCTTGACTGGAGATGTCCGGCGTAATGGTGGGAGCGGCACGAACGCCTGTGTCAATAAGCAACACGCTATGACCCAGATCTGTTATCAGCTTCCGGGCAAACTCTACTTCTGTGCCTTTGGTATCCAGTGAGGCCACGATCGCAATAATCTTTGACATCTAGTCCTTCCTCCCCGGGAATCCCCTAGTAAAAGGTCTGCATTATTTGGTTTTTCCAAATACGACGTTATCTTTGGCCATAGCATCCATGCTTGGTTCATGGGTGGCAAGGACAAACTTTGTCTCTCCGGCCCTATTTTTTATCTCCTCAATGCTTTTCCAGGACTTCACAATGTCCTGGAAGCGGGCGGGAGGGGTAATTGTATAATGAATCTTCGGAATCGGTTTCAGGTTGTCATAGGTGAAAATGGCGTCGCCGCAGCAATGATATACCCCATCCACGGTGTTTATGGCGACAGCCTGATGCCCTACCGAATGTCCGGGGGTCGGATATACGCTGATGCCGTCGGTAATCTGGGCCTCACCGTCGAGCAGTTCGAAGGAAATCCCGTCAAATTGCGGCTTGAGACCCAAAAGGGGATATTCATACGACTTGTAATACAGGGGAATGGGCTGTTGGGCAAAATCATATTCCTGGCGTTGGACATAAAATTTTGCTTTTGTGAATTTATCCATATGATACACATGATCCCAGTGAAGATGGGTCAAAATCACCATGTCAACATCGGCCGGGCTTACGCCAAGCTTGGCAAGCTGTTCATGGATGGCGTACCCTTCGGGCTGGTATGAGCCTGGATGGTGATATTTATGGGCGATCTCGGTGTTGGACATACCAGTGTCAATCATGATCAGTTTGGAATCGCCTTCGACAAGGAAAACGGTCACCGGCAGTTCTTGAAAACCCTGAACGTCATAATATTCATGAGCACTGTGATGATAAATATAAGTTGCCTTGTTGGTTTTTGTGTAGCCGGTGACAATGGGACGAATGGTATAGGTCTTCATTGAAAGCCCTCCTTTAAGATATCAACCCGATTTTTTGACCAACTGCCTGCAGCCAGGCGATTTGAGCCGTTTCTTCGACAAACTCGGCGTTGTGCTCTGCTTCCACAGCACTTTTCCCCACCGAAACGATGCCATGCCCCTGAAGGATAAACGCCGACAGATCAGGCCACTTGGCAAACAAGTCATAGATAAACGGAATATGCTCTGGCCTTACATCAGGGGTCTCGACGCACACAACTGGAACAGGATATTTGAGTTTCAACTCAGCCTGCTTGGTAACCAGCGGCACGCTTTTCCCGGTAAAAGACCAGGCAATGGAGTATGGCGAGTGAGTGTGAACAATAGCCTTCATGTCAGGAAACTTCTTGTACAGCGATCCGTGTAAAACCGTTTCCCTTGTCGGCTTCAGACTTCCCTCGATCATCTTCCCGTCAAAATCGGTAACAGGAATGGTATCAAAACTCGCATCGCCGAACGATGTGCCGCTGGCTTTTACCGCCATCCAGTCCTGACCAATACGTACACTGATATTGCCGCCGTTGCCGGTCTGAATCCCACAATCGTACGCTCGCGCAGCCGCCTGAATAAAGTCTTCTTTTGCCTTTCGGATGTGATCTTCCATAATTTCACCCCCCTCCATCGCAAACTCATACGCGTTTTAACACAACTCGATAGTGGTTAGATGGTTATACCACTATACTTGCTTTTTGTCGGCTTCCTTAGAAAACACCATCCCCTTTCAGAACCTGATGGTCCTCCGCGCCCCCCCCCTCTCTGGCCAAATAGTATAGTAACTGATGATTTATCATAATATCAAATACCAAAATACCAGCACCGCCATGTGGTTAGATGGTTATACCTCTTGCGCACTGTTAAACTATTCGTGACAGCGAATTGACCGGGACATTGATCGGCTATTGTATTTATATGAGCCACAATCTCGCTTAACCAGAATTTTTCGTTGCTGCCCTACTTAAACTTATGTACCCCTTGCCCAGCTAATGCTACCTATTCTTCAGCCACCTAATCTCCTTCGACAAGTGGTTAGGTGGTTATACCTCTTTAGGCGTGATTCTGACTATTGGCCTCTTCTCCTGTTAGCTTTTTCCCTGACTTTTTCTTTTGTTGAGGCCTTTTAAAACAAGTTCTTCAATTCTATCGATATGGCTCAGCATCATTCGGGCTGCTTTGTCCGAATTTTTTTCCTCTATGGCTTCACGGATTTTTTGGTGATAGTACTTCACTTCATCAATTGGTTCCGTTTCTTTTAAGCTCAATACCTGATGAATATGGAGCGTCCCATGGATTGAATGAATAAATTGGACAAACAAACTATTGTGAGAGGCCTCCGCAATGGCCAGATGAAACTTGTGGTCAGTTTCATAAAAGGAGTTTTCCAGCCCTTCTTTTAGCTTTCTGAGCTCCTCTTTTGTAGCTATTTCTGCTGCCTTCAGGTTTTCGAGGTCGTCAAAGGTGGCCTTGTCTGCGGCCAGCCTTGCCGATTCCACTTCCAGAATCCGGCGCAGCTGGAGCACTTCGATCACCGGTTTATCTTGTAAATATAAATAGGAGTTTAACTCATTCATTACGAATGTTGCATTGATTTCATTAATAAAGGTCCCGATACCATGTTTAGTCACGAGAATTCCCATCTGGCGGAGTGAACGCAAAGCTTCGCGCAACGGCACTCGGCTTACGCCATATTGCACTGCTAATTCCCGCTCATTGGGCAAACGGTCGCCGGTCTTTAGTCGTCCATCGACAATAGACGCTATGATCTCATTCACAATCTGATCACAGACATTCGTTCTATTTAACATTGATTCTTCCTATCTTTACTATCAAATTTGCCTGTTAATCATTAGGTGATTATACCACTTTGGATTCACCAATATTTTACCAAGGCTTCTTTCCAAACGCAAGCGATTTCAGAAAAGTTATTACAATATGTTGTTTATACTCAAATGGTCACTTTCTGCCCAACGCTTCCCCCGCCAGCTTGTCTGCCAGCTCATTTCCGGCGACTCCCGAGTGGCCCGATACCTTTTTAAACTTCACCCAGCTTATATATGGAGCCACAAACGCAGCATAGGCCTGGGTGAACCTATTATTCGTCTTCCAACTGCCTGTTGCCCATTCTGAAATACCGATATAGTCATGGTGAATGGTGACCACGCAAGCCCCTTGACATTTCGCCCACCTTATCGCCTGCTCAGCGGCTGCTATTTCGCCGGCGACATTATGAATGGTTGCTGCCTCAACGTCTTCTCCTAAGCCACTATTGGAAAAAATGACGTCGTCACCGTCGTAGACAACAAAAGCCCAGCTATATCTGCCGCCGGAATAGCTGCCATCGACATAGATATCATAACGCTTGCCAGATGAATCGTGCTTCTCTACGCAGTCAGTTTCAACAGCCATATTCCCGCACAAGTATTCATCGGCTTCCCCCTCAGACGGAAACCCTTTGAATAGTGCTCCCGGATATCCCTTAACTTGCTTGTTGCACTCATCCCAGGTCTTATATACACCAGGCACTCTGCCGACCTTGACTGCATAGTATTTCTTTTTCACTGTCACGTTACCACTTGCCTCCCTTGGTTGTTTGACCGACAAAGTTGCTGCCGCCCGCCAGCTCTTATCTGGCAAAAAAGACTTCTGTAAAAAATAATATCCCTACCGGAGCAAAGATGCAAGTCGTCAACACATAATGTTTCACCCGGCGTGCATTTATGGTGTTTCTTTCCATGTATTTACCGTTTTCTTATGAGCAATACTATCGGTGTAAAGGGTCTGTAATGGTCGAGCCAAGATTGGTGTCGGGTCGTGAGGCTCGGTATCAGTCGGCCAAAGATTAGTGTCGGGTCGCAAGGTTCGGCATTGTTCGGCGGGAAGACTGGCATGAGTCTTGAAAGGCTGTACGGTAGCCCAACGGTTGTCGTGTGGTCCCAAAGGATTTATGTTGGTCGAGCTAAGATTGCCAAAGGTTCTGAAATAATTTGGGTCTATTGCAGTCGAAAGATTGCAGTAGGTTCTGTAGGTATCTTTGGTGGTCGAGCAAAGGTCGGTGTTGGTTGTGTAATGCTTGTGGGCAGTCGAAAGATTGTCTATAGGTATGTAATGATCGGCATTGGCTGTAGCGAAGATCATTGCGGGCTCTTTATTTATATTTCGCATTCCGGAGGATACGCTTGCATACCCACTCTTTACGGCGCAACCCCTATTCAATCACGAGCCCGCGCCATTAGCCGTCTTTGCGTCAACATCTGATTATGTGGTAATATAGCTTCATTGCCTGAGATGCACGTCATCTTGATATGTCCAACCTACTTTTATATATAGGGAATCCAATGTTATGTAGCTGTCGAGCCGCCATAGAGCGGAGGACAAAAGCATATCTAGGATGCCCACCTGCGAGTAGCGGGTTTGGACATATTATAGAAGCGACATTCCGGGCCTACATATTTTTTAATTGATTAAAAGGCTTACCGTATGGTAAGCCTTTTTTATATCCTATTGGTCTCGTGGACCGACCGAACATTGCCAGATAAAAGAAACAGCCGTCAGGACCCTGACGGCCTTGTCTTCTGCTTTTGTACCTGCTAACTTTGCAAACTTCCAACATCGATATCCAGCTGGCCCGGATATTCTCCGTTTATTATCTTTTATAATTGCGTTTCTAGGCAGCCATCGTGCAAATCTAATGGCCGATGGATACGGAATAGGCAACTAGTATCAAAACAATATAAAATAATGGTTGATAAAGCAACTCTTTCATTAGTAGATGTCCCTCCATCCCGCGCCGTTTCCTTGACATAAATCATCCACAGGAAAAAGGCTCAAGGTATGGGCCACCTTAAGACCATCTACATGTATCAATTCACTATAACACAAAAAACAGAATCTTCCTACCACTTCTTTGTCAGTACCTTTTTATAGAGAAATACGGCAGAGATCGTCAGTCTCGCCGCTCCCGGCATACTATCCCTGCGTGGAAGCCCTGCCTGGCGTCGTTAGCAGAAGCTGATAGATAGGAGCAGAGCCATATTGGTTTTCCGGTATAGAAAAGGGATGAAAGCTTGTGGCTTCATACCTTCCCTGTTGACTACTCGGTAAAATATCCGTACTCATTCAGCAATTCATCGAGCTTTTCCATCTTTTGCTTGTCAGACAAATGGGGACTGCTCTTAACTACCTCTGACAGTACGGCAAGTTGATCGGCGCAATCGCTCCAAAAATCAACTTCCTCTGCGGACAGTACCTTGGTCATTTTCTCCAGCATATCCTCGATGCTGATTTCCACCGGAGCTGTTTTATTGACCTTTCCGCTTGCCACTATAACCCCTCCTATTGTCATCAGATACTTGTAGTCTAACGGTAATGATGAATAATTATCCCTGCCGCGACTGGCACACATCCTGGATTCGGTCGCTTTCCTGTCCGATACCTCCGGCCCTTGGCTATTATGCTGATTGATTAAACTTCACAAAGAAAGTCGTTCCATGCGAACCTGTATCCACTTCCATCTTCGCGTTGTGGCGTTCGGCGATGCGGTAGCAAACAGGCAACCCCAAACCTGTCCCGGTTTCCTTTGTTGTCACAAAAGGAGTCCCTAGCTTGTCCATGATTTCTTTTGAAATCCCGTGCCCTGTGTCTTGCACCGATAACACAACTTGTCCATCAACCAACCCGGTCTTTACCGTTATTGTCCCGCCAGGCGGCGTAGCCTCCACTCCGTTGCGGACCAGGTTCAGCAGAATTTGCACAATCTCTTTCTTATCCATTGCAATATCGGGAATTTCGTTAAGTTCAACTTTAATATTGTGTCCAGTGTAAAGTGCGTCAACTTGCAATAGGGGAACAATCCCTTTGATGTTGTCATTCAGGTTGCCATACTCCAGCTCGACTGCCTTGCGTTTTGACAATGACAAGAATTCCGTGATAATAAAATTGGCCCTGTCCAGTTCTTCAATCATCATATTGAACTGATCCTTGTGGTCAGCGAAGGTTTCCTTCATCCCGAACATTTGCAAATATCCTCGCACCGTTGTCAAGGGATTGCGGATTTCATGGCCAATACTGGCAGCCATCTCACCGATGACATTAAGCCGATCTAATCTTAATATTTCATTTTCCGTTTGTTTCTGCAGGGTTACATCCCGCGTTACGACCAAGACCGTCTGGACATTTCCGTCATTCCCCAGTTCAGGCACGACTATATTATGATAGTATTTCGTTCCGTATTGAGAATCATAAACCGAGTTATATTCTATACTTTGTTTGGTAGCGAACACCCTCTCAAACCGGGAAATAAGGGGTTGATACATTTCCGGCGGATTTCCCAGTTCCTTCCATGTTTTTCCAATGACTTCGGCTACTTCGCGGTCACTCACCTTTTCCAGGGCAGGGTTTGCGTATATATGCCGGAACTCTCTATCAAATCGGGTGATCATATCAGGCAGATTTTCAACTAGTGTCTGGTATTTTTGTTTTTGTTGGGTCAATTCTTTGGTTAATTCGAATAGTTGATTATTCCTCGTCTTATCTTCCGCCCAAGCGCGATACATCGCTTCACAGCAATAGGAAATCATAACGCAAAACAGGGGATAGGCAGCGTGTACTAACCATTCCATTTGCGATAGACTGGATAGTTGGCCCACTCCCACTACCAAAAACAGCACCACAAGGATTGAGCAACCGGTTGCCACCAGGCCAGCGGCAAATCCCCCGTATAGGGCAACAACCAACACGGCCGGATAAAAGGTGACATAGGGCAGGCTTCTGCCTAGGCTCGGCAAAAAGACTTCCCGGACAAGTAAAGAAACGATAATGATAATTATCGCTACAAGATAGCTTGTCCAGCCGCGGTAAGGCAATCGATTCTTTCCAATCTCTGCGAACCCTCTCATATGCTAAAGCCTCTCCGAAAACAATTGTCTTGTACATTCTCTGCTATCGCTAATATGATTTACCTATTTCGCTACAGTCTGACAATCATCTATTTACAGTGTACTCTTCGCCTTTTCGCCTTAAACTCCTTTCCTCTCCTTGCTACGCCTATTCGGTGTTGATCAGAAATGACGCTCCTCCTCCTGATGCTGCATTTATTCTAAGGGCAGTCAAAGCCGATATTACCTGCATTGACTGCCCTTATCCCAACAAGATCAGTGATTGTTTACCACCGCTAACCGATGATCATAACCGAGAAAATAAACGCGAGGCTCGGGTGGGCTAAAAAGACTTCCTTACTTTTTACGAATAATGGAAAACCGGGCTCGGAAATAGCTGGTTATCCCCACTATTCCGATGATCACGGCGAATAATCCTAATATACAGCACAAGTGGTCTTGCATCACACACCTCCATAATCAGTTGGTCTACTATAATAGTCTATTAAACATAAAACAGAGATGTGACATCCTGTTCCCCAGACACCGAGACTTCGGCCTCCGGCTTTTGTATGGTAAAAATAAAATCCCCGTGAAGGGGATTAGTGGCTTTCTTCGTTTAAATTATCTTTGCACTTTTGCCACAGCCAGTAGTAGCGGTTGAGTGCGTCATCTAGTTTTCTGTCGACTTCCAGGACTTTCGGATCGAGCCGGCTTGTATTTTTTAGCGCCCTGAGCTGCCGCCGCAAAGTCTCTGTCTGGTTACGCAGGTCTTCCAGCTCATCCAAGCCGGTGGCGGTCTGTACGCCGGAGGTCAGCATAGATACACAGATGCCGTCTTGCTCACTGGTTAGCCGCCACAATGCCGCAAGCAGCGCTTCGACGCGAGCATCAATTTCTTGCAAATCCGGCATGACAATTCCCTCCCCGCAGTAATGATAGGTTAGTTTGCCCCGCCGGAGAAAAAACAATTTATCTAGATGCTTAAAAAACAAGTTGCGGCAAAGCCCCAAATGATAAAAGCCGCCAGCCGATTGATATATTGCAGCCGCCGAATATTCAGCCTGGCACGCAGCGCGCTGGCTGCGGTGCTTAAAATCAACCACCAGACGGCCGAACCGAAGAATACGCCCAGCACCAATAGCGCAGCCACAGATTGACTGCCGACCGGCCCGCCGACACCCAGCCCGATAAAAATGGCGGCAAACGACAGAATGGTCATGGGATTAGTCAAGGTGAGAAAGACGGCCGACACATAGGCGGCAAGCAAGCTCCCCCCCGTGATCTTGGCGTCTTGTACAGCCAGCTCGGCGCGGTAGGCCGAATAACCGAGATAGACTAAAAAGCCGCCGCCAATCAGCTGTATAAAGAGGTGATAACCGAGCAAAAGATCGGCGACGGCGGTAATGCCAAAGGCGGCCACCATCCCATATACAGCATCGGCGGTGGCGGTGCCCAACCCGGTGGCCAGCCCGCTCAGCATGCCGAATGACAAGGTCCGGCGAATGCAAAGAACACCGATGGGTCCTACTGGGGCGGCAATCGAAAAGCCGAGCAACAATCCTTTCAGAAAAAAGACTGTTTCCATACTCCTAAACTTGCCGCACCGGCAGGGCCGGGCTCTCCTTTGTGGTTGACAGAATAACCGTGGTGCGGGTGCGGGTTAAACCCGGAACCGCTTTAAGCTCCTCGCTGACCAGCCATTCGAGTTGCCGGGTGCCAGTACAGCGGACCTTGAGAATGTAATCGCCATCACCAGCTACATGGTGACATTCCTGGATCTCCGGGGTGTTTTGCACTTTGGCTAAAAAAGCTCGGCGATGCTCTGGCTTTTCCAGGCTGACGGTAATAAAGGCTGCCAGACCATAGCCCAAGGTCTCCGGGTCGACCATTGCCGCATACCCTTTGATAACCCCTTGCTTCTCCAGCTTATGTACCCGATCAGCGGCAGCCGGCGCCGACAACCCCAAGACCTCTCCCAGCTCCGCCCACGTGGTCCTCCCCTGAACCATCAGCCGAGCAATTGCCTTTAAATCAATACCATCCAGCATTATTTACTCCTTTTTACTTTGTATTTATTATATTATACTTTCTAATCGATTGCCAAGCAAGGGTGTTCGCGTTTTTGCAGAAATAAAATACCGCCACACAAGAGGTGGCGGTAACAGAAGAGCCTATAATTATTTATCCCAGTTTGGTTTGGGCCTCCTGCCATGTTTTGATGGCGTGACCGACAAGGTCGACAAGATGATTGCAGCCCTGCGGGCCGCCGGTACATTCCCCTACGGCCTTGCGGGTTAGTTCGGCGGCCGGACGACCGATCAGCGCCGTAAGATGGGTTGTATTTTCGAAGCATACGGCATCCGGGGCCCGGAAGTATGTGCCGTCCGCCGCGGTAATCACCCCATGGTTTATGATCAGGTTCAGGCCAAGTTCATGAAAAGAATCGCTAAAGCTCGCTGTGATCAGCAGTGTCCTGTCTGCCTGCTCTTGGATAACGGCGGTTTTGCAGCGGGTAAACAGGCTGTCGCCCCATTTACGATTGGCGATGTGCTGGTACCAGGTTTGACTGCTGCGTTCGAAATTGCTATATAGCCGGCAGATGTCGCGATAGGTTGATCGCCAGAAGGTTTCATACTCCTTTGTAGAAGAATATCCCCGCTCTTGATATAGATATGTTTCAGCCTGAATGATTCCTTTGACACATTCGCCCAATAGCTCGCGCGGCAGTTCCCCGTCTGCCGCACCTACGCCCCTCAGTATCGGCCCAAGCCCAAAGTAAGCTGTCCGCCCAATCAGGGCGTCAACCCTATTGCCCCCATTGAACCGCGACTCAGGCGAACGGTAAATTTCCCAGCCGGCATCACTGATAACAAAGCTGTCGGTAGCGGCGGCAATATGCGTAACGACTTCATACCCGGTACTCAATAAAATGGTCTTCGACAATAGTTCGCCGTCGCCGAGCCGCGACACGGTTGTATAAACTTGGCTGTTCCAAAGGGTTTTCATTCGCCACCTCCCGTGATTATGGCCCTATTATACAGCGGCGAACCCGCCCGAGACAAGCCAAAGACTGCAAAAAACCGGCCGTCATGGCCGGTGGCGATTGACATCTGCTAATATCGCCAGCACTTCGCTGTCGGTATTTTGGGGGAACTTTTGATAAAACATGCCTACTGCCCCAAAAAAGGGCGGCTGCAACGGACAAAGGACCTCATCGACTTCTGCTGACAGTTCTGCGATGATTTCCGGCGGGGCAACCGGCACCGCCAGAACAATCCGAGCTGCGCACAATGTTTTCAGCCAGGCGATGGCCGCCCGAACGGTGTATCCGGTGGCAATCCCGTCATCAACGACAATCGCCGTCTGGTCGGCCACTGAGGCGGCATCCTCCGAACCGGTGTAGAGCAGTAGTCGCCGCTTCAGTTCAGCGTATTCAGCGGTGATTTCTTTATTTAGATACTCCCGCGAAACGGTGGATGTTGCAATCAGGCCCTGGTTCAATATGGCACTGCCGTCAGGCATGACCGCACCGACCGCCACCTCGGGATTGGCCGGATGGCCAATTTTGCGGGTTACCAGCACCTCCAGCCGGATATTCAGACGCAGCGCAATGGGGGCGGCGACGACAATTCCTCCGCGCGGCAATGCCAAAAGAGCAACCCTTTCAAACTTGTGGTTGGCCAACTTGTCAGCCAGCAGCTCTCCCGCCGCCTGTCGGTCGCGATACATCCTCTCACCTGCCTTCTAGACATACTCGGCGATAATCGGTGACTGCAATCAGGCGAATTACCGTTTGGGCGCGATAAAGCAGTGTCGTGCCCTCCGGTTTTCCTATCGCCTTCAGGCGGCATCCTTCCTCCGCCAAGTCAAAGCCATAGACAAAATCTTCCGCCAGCCGGCCCTTAAAGCGGATGGCTGCATACTTCCATGATGCGAAATAAGCCTCATGCTCAGCAAAAAGCGAGAATACGTCGCCGCTTTGTTGCTCATCGTCTGACAATAACTGTTCCAGCACAACTAGCGTTTCCTTTGCGAGAGAATGGGCAAAATCATTGTCAGCGTCAGTGTAGGTAGTAAAATATGGTTTAGTCGTATAACTAAGTATCGCCAACAGTCCTGTTAAAATCAGCCAGACGATAATTAGCTGCTTCATTCCCGTATTATTTCGCCCCTCCCTGAAGGCAATCGCTATTTCCGGTCTCTATAGCATCTACGAAGAGGTGTAGACAATACCTGGCAAATTGCACCATCTGCAAATAAAAAGCAACCTGTAACTACAGGTTGCTTTTTTTCTGGTGCCTCAGGGCAGAATCGAACTGCCGACACGAGGATTTTCAGTCCTCTGCTCTACCGACTGAGCTACCGAGGCATATGGCGACCCCGAACGGATTTGAACCGTCGATCTCCGCCGTGACAGGGCGGCATGTTAGACCACTACACCACGGGGCCG
>JARLHX010000425.1 GCA_031292035.1 Negativicutes bacterium
CGAGCCGCCGATTACCGTAAAGTCCTGGGCAAATACATATACCAGACGGCCGTTCACTGTGCCGTAGCCGGTGACAACACCTTCGCCCGGGGCTTCTTCTTTTTCCATCCCGAAGTTGGTGCAGCGGTGTTTGACGAATTGGTCCAGCTCCACAAAGGTTCCCGGATCGAGCAGTTTTTCGATCCGCTCCCGCGCCGTGAGTTTTCCGCTGGCGTGCTGCTTGTCAATCCGCTTGGCGCCTCCGCCGAGGGTTACTTTTCCCTGCAGTTTCTTCAGTTGATCGATTTTCTCCTGAATCGTAGCCATAACACACCTCCATCTTTCGACTTGCGCTTCGTTTGGGTGTCCTATTTGCGCTCAGAGATCTCCAGCAGGATGCCGCCGGTAGCTTTGGGGTGAATGAAGGCGATGCTGGCACCGCCGGCGCCGTAACGCGGCACTTCGTCGATCAGGCGGACTCCTTTGGCTTTCAGGTCGGCCAGGGCAGCTTCGATGTTGTCCACTCTCAGGGCGATATGCTGAATGCCTTCGCCGTTCTTTTCAATATATTTACCGATAGGACCATCCGGGGAAGTCGACTCCAGGAGTTCCAATTCGCTGTCCCCCGAAGGAATGAAGCAGACTTTACACTTTTGCTGCTCGACGACTTCTTCACCAAGGGCGGTCATGCCCAGTATTTCAGAATAAAACTTTTTTGCTGCCGTGAGGTCCTTCACCGCGATACCGATATGGTCAACTTTTAACACTTTAAACATTCTATTTCCTCCTTTTTTCGCTTAGCGCAACATTTTCGCCAGTAGGGCGTCCACAATACTAGGGGTCTTTTTCCCGTTGTTCGATACTGGTTACCAGGCGGTCAAGCTCACCGGAAGCCGTAATTGTCTTCAGTACATGCCGGCCGATCTGCTCATCCAGGAGGGCCAACAGTTCGTTCCGGGTCCGCTGGATACGCCGTTTACTCAGTTCATCGCTGCTATTCAAATAACCGATATGTTCGTTAATGGCATCGATCAGTTCATTGACCCCGGTGCCGCTGGGAGCCATCGTCTTCAATATCCTAGGCCGCCAGTCCACCGAAGCCTGATTAAGGTCAAGCATCATTTCCAGCTCGGTGTTGAGCCGCTCGACCCCTTCCCGGTCAGCCTTGTTAATCGCGAAAAGGTCGCCGATCTCAAGGATGCCGGCCTTGATGGCCTGAATGTCATCTCCCAGGCCGGGTACAAGTACCACCACTGTGGTATCGGCCGCTTTTACGATATCCACTTCCGACTGGCCGACACCGACCGTTTCGATGAAGATAACATCCTTGCCGAAGGCATCCAGGATCTTTACCGTGTCTGCCGTCTTGCGCGACAACCCTCCCAGGCTGCCCCGCGTGCCCATGCTGCTGATGAATACCCCGTCATCTAACGTCAGATCGTTCATCCGGATCCGGTCGCCGAGAATGGCGCCGCCGGAGAAGGGACTGGTCGGGTCCACGGCGGCGATGCCGATGGTTTTTCCTTGCTGCCGGTATACTTTGGCCAATTTGTCGGTAAGCGTGCTCTTGCCCGCCCCAGGAGGCCCGGTGATTCCGATCACATGGGCTTTGCCGGTATGGGGGTAAAGCTGCTGCATGATGGATGCGGCTTCACTGTATTCATTTTCTACCGCCGTGATGGCCCGCGACAGGGCGAGCCGGGAGCCGGCCAAGAGTTCTGCTACTATGTCCACTTGCTTTGCACCGCCTTGCACCTCTGTAAACTGGGGCTTTGGTGGTTACGGGCAGCCGGACGTTACGTCCGGCTGCCCGTTTACTGTTACTTTACGTTGGCTCTGACGAAATCGACGATGCTGGAGGTCGGCGTGCCAGGAGTGAAGATTTCGGCAACACCAGCGGCTTTCAGGCCGGGGATGTCGGCGTCGGGAATGACTCCGCCTCCGATAAGCAGCACTTCTCTCAGTCCTTTTTGTTTCAGTTGGGCTACCACCTTCGGGAAGATGGTGTTGTGGGCGCCGGACAGCAGGCTGAGGGCTACTACGTTGACATCTTCCTGCAGGGCTGCTTCTGTGATCAGTTCCGGGGTCTGTCTGAGTCCGGTGTAGATTACCTCAAAGCCAGCGTCTCGAAGAGCGCGGGCTACGACTTTGGCACCGCGGTCATGCCCGTCAAGCCCCGGCTTGGCTACCAATACTCGAATCCGTTTTTCCATCGTTTCCTTGGCCTCCTTGTAATTAGGCGGTCGTTATAGTTCCGCCTCGGCTTTGTATTCCCCGAAAACATCCCGTAGCACACCGCAGATTTCGCCCAGCGTCGCGTAGGTTTTCACCGTGTCGATCAGATGCGGCATCAGATTGTCCGTACCCTGGGCGGCGATTTTCAGTTCGGCAAGAGCAGCGTAAACGGCTGCGTTGTCCCGGCCGGCCTTCATCGCCTCCAACTGAGCGGTCTGGCGTTCACCGACTGCAGGGTCGACCGTCAGGTATTCTCCGCCGGGTTTTTCCTTACTGAGGAATTCGTTGACCCCGACAACAATCCGTTCCTTGGTCTCGATGGCTTGTTGGTAGCGATAGGCGCTGCTAGTCATTTCCCGCTGCATATAGCCCTTTTGGATGGCCTCCGCGGCTCCGCCCATACCGTCGATTTTTTTGATGTACTCCAGCGCTTGTTTTTCGATACTGTCGGTGAGGGCCTCGATGCAGTAAGAGCCGGCCAGGGGATCGATGGTATCGGCGATACCGCTTTCATAGGCCAACAGTTGCTGTGTTCTGAGGGCCAGTCGGGCCGAGTCTTCGGTGGGCAAAGCGATAGCCTCGTCTTTGGCGCAGGTGGCCAGGGACTGGGTGCCGCCGAGGATAGCACTCATGGCCTGCCAGGTGATCCGGGCCACATTGTTGTCCGGCTGTTGCGAAGTCAGCACGCTGCCGGCGGTGTGAACATGGAACCTGAGCATCTGCGACTTGGGATCCGCCGCCCCGAACCGCTCTTTCATAATACGGGCCCACAGCCGGCGGGCGGCTCTAAACTTGGCGATCTCCTCCAGGAAGTTGAGATCGGCGGTAAAGATCCACGATATACCTGGAGCGAAGTCGTCGACTTTCAGGCCGACCTTCTTGGCGGCTTCGATGTAGGCGATGGCGTTGGCGAAGGCGAAAGCCACTTCCTGCACTGCGGTGGAACCCGCCTCCCGGATATGGTAAGCCCCGACACTGATGACATTCCATTTCGGGATATTTTTCGAGCAATAATCGAAGGTATCAGTAATCAGGCGCATCGACGGCACGGGGGGAAAGATGTAGGTGCCTCTGGCGATGTATTCCTTCAAAATATCGTTTTGAATCGTGCCGCTCAGCTGGTTTGACGCGACACCCCATTTTTCTCCTACTGCGATGTACATGGCCAAAAGCACCGCCGCCGGCCCGTTGATGGTCATTGATGTGCTCACTTTATCGAGAGGTATGCCAGCGAACAGCGCTTCCAGGTCAGCCAGCGAATCGATGGCAACTCCCACTTTGCCGACCTCGCCTTGGGCCAGGGGATGGTCGCTGTCATAGCCGATCTGGGTCGGAAGGTCAAAAGCCACCGACAGGCCGGTCTGGCCCTGCTCCAGCAGATATTTGTAACGCCGGTTCGATTCTTCGGCAGTGGCAAAGCCCGAATACTGGCGCATCGTCCAGTAGCGGGCCCGGTACATGGTGGGCTGCACACCGCGGGTAAAGGGATACTGGCCGGGAAACCCAACCTCACTCAGATAGTCGGAATCTTTCCGATCAAGCGGGGTAAACAGCCTTTTAAAGGCTAGATTTTTTCGTTCCGGGAACCGGCTCAGTCCTTTTTCGGTTGAAACTTGCCATTGGTCCATCTGATGCGCTATTTCGGCAAGATCATTTTTTGGCATATCATTGCCTCCTTTCTGGTTCGCCATATCGCATTTTGCGCGATATCACCGCACCCTAAGAAACACTGCTTCTTAGGGTGCGGTACATACTAAGTAGTTCCTGCTCACGTTTTTCTATCAAAGAAAGTTGACCCTTCCTTGGCGAAAAGTTCGTTTAGCCCTTTTCATTGCCGGCGATGAGCACGGCGCTGAGTTGGGGAGGACCGCCGAAAGTATGCGAAAGTCCCCGGGCGGCGTCTTTTACCTGTCGCTGAGGATTATCGACTTTATGCTGCAGCTGCTTGTAAATTTCATAGGTCATCCTGAGGCCGCTGGCCCCCACCGGATGGCCGAAGCATTTGAGCCCGCCGTCGGTGTTCACGGGGAGCCCGCCAGTCAGTTCGAAGAAACCGGCGTCGATGTCTTCTTTGGCTTTGCCCGGTTTGCTGAAGCCAAAGTCTTCGTAGATGAGCATTTCGGTGATGGAGAAGCAATCATGAACTTCAGCCACATCAATTTCCTGCCGCGGATTCTTGATGCCGGCCATAGCGTAGGCCTTGGCCGAGGAGGTCTTCAGGGCATCAAAGCTGGTCCAACTGAAACCCGGCCGGGAGTGGGGCAGAACGGCGTCCATCGCCATCCCGAACCCTTTGATATAGATCGGGTCCTGCCGCAGTTTACGGGCTGTGTCGGCTCTGGTCACGATCGCGCAGGCCGAACCGTCGCTGTTGCCGCAGCAATCGAACAGTCCCAGGGGCTGGGCGATAATCGGGGCCTTCAGAACGTCTTCCAAGGTGACGGCCCGGTGGAAGTGGGCTTTGGGAGCCAGCATTCCATTGTGGTGATTTTTGACGGCGATTTTGCCGATGGTTTTTTTCCCTTCTTCCAGGCTGAGACCGTACTGTTCGAAGTATCGCGTCGCGATCAGAGCGAACGATCCAGGAGCCGTCCGCCTAGCTTCGTACACGGGACTCATGCCGCGACCGGTGCCCAGACCCGGATAGCCGGTATCCTTGAGTTTTTCCACCCCCATCGCCATGACGACGTCATAGGCGCCGCTGGCGACGGCCATGCAGGCCTGGATCAGCGCCATGTGGCCGGCGGTGCACCAATTCTCGTTTCTGATAACCGGAATATTGTTGAACTTCAGGGCATCAATCACCTGGGCGCCGGCCAGGCCGCCTACCGGGGCGTACATCTGGCCGACGAAACAGGCCTCGATGTCTTTGGGACTCACACCGGCATCTTCATATGCCTCATAGGCCGACTCGATCACAAGATCGGCGACGCCGCAGTCCCACCGTTCGCCGAAGCGCGAACATCCCATGCCGGCTATCGCAACCTTATCCTTCATTGTCATGACAAAGCCCTCCCATCCTGACCGGCCGACATTTCCAGAAGTAGTTGATGTAGTTGGCCCCCTCGTAAATCTTCCGGAAGGTGAACTCCACATCCATACCGACTTTCACTTCCTGCTGGTCGAACTCGGTCATCAGCAGGTAATAGCGGACTCCGGCGTCATCTTCAGCCACGGTCTGAACCACCACCGGATCGTCGCTGCGGCCGGCCAACCTGTCGATGGAAAAGGTGAATACTTTGCCTTTTCGGTCCGAGAGCCGGATCTCTTCGAAGGTGTCCTTGGAGCCGCAGGTGTTACAGATTCGGTTGATCGGATAGATGCTTGTGCCGCAGTTCTTGCACTTGCTGCCGTAAAAACGCAGGATGCTCTTCTGGTCCCGCCAGTAAGCGGCGTTGGAAGGAAACAGCCGGAAGGGCTCTCCCGGGTTTGCTTCCAGCAACCCGCGGAACGACAGGTAGCGATTGTAGGATTCGAAAACCCGCTTTGTTGTCAGGTATTTCTTAACCCCGTTGGCAGCTGTCATTCGGGCAATGTTTTCAGTAACTCGGAAGATGAAAGCATCAGCTCCGTTACCGTACGCTGCCAATAAAATCCTGTCACCGGGCTTCGCATCCTCCAGCGCGGCTATTAGCATCAGCAATGGCTGGGCAGTTCCACAGTTGCCCACCTGCATCATCAGCGCGTCCTGGATCTGGGATTCCGCAAATCCAAGCTTCTTCGCCAGATTCATATTGTCTTTCAGCCCCGGTGATGACAGCACGACTTTACTGATGTCCTGCGCCTTCAGGCCAGCTTTTTTCAACATGTCATTGATGACCCGCTTCATCGCGCTTGTGTACCCTTGGTCAAGGGCAAATCTGGCCTCGGCGTTCTGGACATATTTTTCGCCGTGGATTCTCCATACGTCGATGATTTCGGTATTTACCGTTGAGCAAAATTCGATCTCAGCAATTACGTTTTCCGTACCGATCGTGAGGGCTGCGGCGGCATCTGCGAAAAGTTGCTCCTGGTCGGATTTCGGATAGGCGGCCCGACAGTCGGCGGCGACTACCACCACCTGTTCTGCAGACTGAGCCTTAGCCATGTCCGCCGCTGCCCGAAGGGCCGTTGTTCCGGCTTTGAGGCAGTTGCCGAAGTCGGCAGTAACTACCTGGTCTTTCAGATCGCAGACGGTAGCGATCAATCCGGAACTCGATTTCTCGTCGTAGGGGGCGGTGGTGGACGCAAGAAACAAGGCGTCGATTTTCTCCCGCTCCAGACCGTTGAAACAGTTGATTACAGCTTCCACTGCCATGGTAAGGCTGTCCTCGTCGTTGTTGGCGATGCTTCTTTCCCCTTTCAGCGCCCCGCGCTGCCAGGCTGCAGCGATGGTTTCCCGCTTCATCCGATAGTAGGGCACATAGGCCCCTATCGATGTGATACCGACACTCATAAGGTTACCTCCTAAGTAGACTGACTCTTAACCTAATTTCCAGCTTATAACGGAACCTGCATGTTTTATGATCAGCGCCTTCATCGTCAGATTGTGCCTGCTTCCCGTAATGTCTTTATTTCTTCCGCGCTCAGATGAAGCTCGTTCATATAAACCTCTTCGTTATGCTGTCCAAGCAGCGGGGACGATGCTCTAATACCTGTTTGCAATTCAGACATTTTTATCGGCTGATTGGTCAGCCTGACTTTTCCTGCAATCGGGTGGTCAATCTCCGCAAACATATTTCTGGCGTTGGCGATATGTTGGTCCTGTGCCATTTTGTCTATAGTGTAGATTGGCCCCGCTGGAACACCGGCGGCAAGCAGCGCAGGAACTAGCTCATCTACCGTTTTAGTCATAGACCATTCCTCAATAATCCTTTTGAGTTTTTCGTGATTTTGAACTCTCTTATAGTTCGTCAAAAATTCCTCCATATCGGCTAACTCCGGTTGTCCCATGACATCACAGAGTTTTTGCCACATGCGGTCATTACCGGTCGCGATAATAAAGTTGCCGTCGTTTGCCCGGAAGGAGTCAAGTGGGGCAGCGGACTCATATGCGTTCCCGTTACGCTGGGGCACTTTCCCTTCCGCCAGGTAAATTGCAGAAACCGTTCCCAGGCTTGATACCGCAGAGTCAAGCAATGCGACGTCAATCATCTGCCCTTTCCCTGTCATGTTACGATGTTGCAAAGCCGCCAGTACGCCGATAGTGGCTGTTAATCCGCCCATAACATCACAGACCGGAGTACCCGCCCGGGTCGGATCACCTCCGGGCCATCCAGTAACACTCATCAGCCCGCTCATTCCTTGGGCAATCAGATCGTACCCTGGCCAATCCCGATACGGACCATATTGCCCAAATCCTGACACCGCCACATAGATGATGCCGGGGTTAACTCTTCTCAGTTCCTCATAGTCTAACCCAAGTTTTTTCATCGTTCCCGGGCGAAAATTTTCTACAACTATGTCGGCTTTTTCTACTAGTTTCAGGAAGATGTCTTTCCCCTTTTTCAGATTCAGTGTGATACCTCGTTTGTTTCGATTTAACTGCATGAAGTATGCACTCTCTCCAGCAACGAACGGGTTGAATTTCCTGGTGTCATCTCCTGAACCAGGTTCTTCAATTTTAATAACATCGGCACCAAGGTCCGCCATTATCGCTGCACAATAGGGTCCCGCCAAAACCCTTCCCAGATCCAATACCTTGATACCTTTTAGTGCCCCATGACTATCCATAATGTTCCTCCCTCAGTCCCATTTGGGTCGTTATCCTCAGCCCCAAGACCAGAACAGGCCAAGAATATAGACCGTTGTATGTACTGGTTAAATAAATTCTCGAAAAAAAAAATTAAGCCCTTCGCATAAATAGCTCAAAATCAGCACTGTATTTTCCCATATATCTACTATCCTTCTTTGGACAATATCTCGCTATCAGGTAATATGCCATCCGCTCCATAAATCAGACTAGCTCAACTGTTCAAAAGATCAGTCCGAAATAATTCTTGCACTTTTATAGTCGGGTGGTGGTAGCGGTCTTTATTTATAGAATCCTGTTTATACTCAATCGCCTCGTTAGGACACCAATGAATACAAGCCAGGCAAAATTCACATTGCTGTTGCCATTCTGGCTTATTGTCGATTATTTTGATATTATTCGCCGGACACAGTTTGGAGCAAGTTCCACAGCCATTACATTTTTGATCTGTCCAAAAATCTTTATCCATATGGTTCGGAGTAAAAAGATGATACCGTTCTTCTTCCTCGGAACGATTGGCAATAACATCCTCAATAGAAATTCGGGATCTGTTTTTTATTTGGTGAGCAATTTTTAATGTTGCATCTTTTTGGGTACATATTCGATTAATGAAATCTTGTTTCGGATGGGGATAGTACATAAACCACATATTACCCGGCATGGCCACTCCAAAGACCGCCGATAATTTTGCACCATTGCCAGAAAGAATATTATTTAATTGAATAAATGATAAAGCTGCATAACTACCATAGTTTGCAACTGCAAAAATATATTTGTCCCTATCAATCGAAAGATTCTCGACGAATTTTTTTACCATATGTGGCAATCCGCGGAAGTATACAGGAAAAACAAAGCCGACCTGATCCGACTCACCAACATTATGAACATCCAGATTTGTTTTGCAAATCCGGATCAGTTTGGCATCTGTCAATTCATTTTGTAAGTCTTTAGCTATTTTCAAAGAATTGCCTGTTCCGGTAAAGTAGTAAATCACTGTACTCATTTTAATCCCCCCTGGGTTAACCCCGCTTTAGATAAACTTTGCCGATAGTCTCACGCTCAACTAAAGAGGAATGTTGCCGTGCCTTTTTGCGGGACGGGATTCTCGTTTACTAAGCAGCATATTGAGCGCTGCAATAATGTGTGGACGTGTTTGGGAAGGCTCAATAACTTGGTCGATTACGCCGCGTTCTGCCGCCTTGTAGGGGGTAGCAAAGTCCTCGGCATACTGTTTGGTTTTGGCTTCAAGGTCTGGATCACCGCGAAAGATGATACTAGCCGCACCCTCGGGGCCCATCACTGCTATCTCAGCTGTAGGCCACGCCAAAGTATAATCCGCACCGATCTCTCTCGCACACATGGCGGCGTAAGAACCGCCATAGGCTTTACGAATAAATAAGGTAACTTTCGGTACGGTTGCTTCTGAATACGCATACAACAACTTGGCGCCATGACGGATGATACCGTCATACTCCTGATCAGTCCCAGGTAAAAATCCGGGCACATCAACCAAGTTAACAAGCGGAATATTAAATGCATCGCAGAAGCGGACAAAGCGCGCAGCTTTATCTGAAGCATTAATATCAAGACACCCAGCCAGCACTGTAGGTTGATTGGCAACTACCCCTACCGTTAGTCCTGCGAAACGAGCAAAACCAGTAATGATATTTTTTGCGTAAAAATGCCGCACTTCGTAGAAATCACCATTATCCACAATCATTTTGATAATATCGTTCATGTCGTATGGTTGGTTGGAGGAATCCGGCAATAAACTATTAAGTCTCTCTTCCAAACGGTCGGGGTTGTCACCAGTGTCCATCAGCGGTGTTTCTTCAAGATTATTACTTGGCAGAAAACTTATGAGGTGGCGTATTTGGCGAAGACAGTCATCGTCATTTTCAGCAATAAAGCTGGCCACCCCGGAGACAGCATTGTGCGTCATTGCACCGCCCAATTGCTCAGCGGTCACCGCTTCCGCCGTAATTGCTTTTATAACTTGAGGGCCAGTAATAAACATTTGACTTGTATTATTTACCATATAAGTGAAGTCCGTTAACGCCGGAGAATAAACGGCTCCCCCGGCACATGGCCCCATAATGGCTGAAATTTGCGGAATAACGCCTGAAGCCAGCGTATTGCGATAAAAAATTCGGCAATAACCACTTAACGCATCTATTGTTTCTTGGATCCGCGCTCCACCGGAATCATTCAGTCCGATAATCGGAGCACCCATTTTGAGTGCATAGTCTTGCACTTTTATGATCTTAGCCGCATGCATTTCCCCTAGCGAACCACCGAGAACCGTAAAATCCTGGGCAAATACATACACTAACCGTCCTTCTATCGTCCCATAGCCTGTGATAACCCCGTCCCCCGGAGCCTCGATATTCTCCATATCAAAATCAACACAACGATGTTTGACAAACAGATCAAGTTCAACAAAAGTACCTGCATCAAGCAATCGCATGATACGTTCACGGGCAGTAAGCTTGCCGGCGGCATGTTGTTTCGCGATGCGTTCTTCTCCACCGCCCAGTATCATCTCGTGCCGCCGCTTTATCAGCCGCTGAATTTTTTCTTGTACCATATTCCTGAAGCACCCCACTACTTGTCCAATTACTTTATTGAGCTGAGCCTGCCATCAGACTCAACTAGCGAGTTATATCTTTGTATCGCCTTTATATTCACCAAATACATTTCTAAGTACGTCACAGATTTCTCCAAGCGTCGCGTAAACTTCTACAGTCGAAATTATATAAGGCATAATGTTAATGGTATTTCTCGCCGCCTTTTCAAGCGCGGCGAGTGCGCTGGCTACTCGACTATTATCGCGCTTTTCCTTCAACTGACGAATTTTACCCACTTGCTTAATTCCCACGGCTGGGTCAACTACCATAAATTGCCCATTTTGCCGTTCCTCAGAAATATACTTGTTGACGCCAATTCTAATACGGGTATTAGCCTCAATTTCTTTTTGATAACGGTACGCGCTATCCGCCATTTCCCGCTGCAGGTAACCATTTTTGATCGCCTCGAGTACCCCACCCATTTCATCAATTTTCTTAATATAGTCCATTGCTTCTGTTTCAATGCCGTCGGTCAACGTTTCAATGCAATACGATCCGGCAAACGGATCAACGGTATCCGTTATACCGCTTTCGAAAGCCAGTAGTTGCTGAGTGCGAAGAGCCAAACGAACTGATTCATCGGTCGGCAATGCGATAGCTTCATCTTTAGTACAGGTATTGAACGACTGCACTCCGCCTAATATCGCCGCCATTGTCTGCCATGTTGTCCGGACGATATTATTATCAATCTGCTGGGAAGTTAAAACACTGCCGGAACTGTGAGCGTGAACACGCCACAACTGACCCTTTGGGTTCGTAATAGCAAATCTTTCCTTCATAATCCGTGCCCACAAGCGGCGTGCAGCCCGAAATTTTGCTATCTCTTCCAAGAAATTCAGATCAGAGGAATAAACCCATGATATATTTGGAGCAAACGATTCTACTTCAAGTCCGACTTTTTGCGCAGCTTCAATATAGGCAATAGCATTGGCAAACGAGAAGGCGATCTCCTGCGCTGCTGTTGTTCCAAATTCACGGATGTGATAACCGCCCACGCTAATCATATTCCACTTAGGCATCTTTCGGGTGCAATAGTCAAAGATATCGGTGACAAGCCGCATGGACTGCTCAGGTGGGAAGATGTATGTTCCCCGGGCAATATACTCCTTGAGGATATCGTTTTGAATCGTGCCTTGGAGCTGATGAGGCTGCACTCCTTGCTTTTCGGCAACAACAATGTACATTGCCAGCAATACGGCTGCAGGGGCGTTGATGGTCATGGATGTACTTACTTTATCAAGCGGAATGCCTGTAAACAAAATCTCCATGTCGTCAAGAGAATCAATTGCAACACCTACTTTGCCAACTTCTCCTTCGGCCAGAGGATTATCACTGTCATAACCGATCTGAGTTGGTAAGTCAAACGCCACTGATAATCCGGTTTGTCCATTAGCTAGCAAGTACTTATATCGTTCATTGGATTCCTCGGCGGTAGCAAAACCCGCATATTGCCGCATTGTCCATAATCTAGCCCGGTACATAGTTGACTGGACACCGCGAGTAAACGGATATTCACCGGGAAAGCCGAGATCGCCCAGATAATTATTATCCTGAATATCCAAAGGAGTATATAATCTCTTCAGCCTAAGGTTTTTCCGTTCAGGGAATTTTTCCAAACGTTTCGTTGTTTTCTCTTCCCATTGCTCAAAGCCCAGCTTTATTGCCGTATATTTGTCTCTACCAATCACCGCTTATCGCCACTCTTTCATTGCAGATTTACCTACTGCACGGGGAAAGACTTGTTAACTTGTTTTGCGGTCCAGCCAAGTTTAAACTATAAGGCCACGCAGTCTGGTGACGCGTGGCCTCCATCACGCATAAATAATCACTAAGAATTTTAGGATCTATTTTTGGCTGAAAATTTCCGAGATTTTCAGCACTTCATTAACCGTCTTGCCTTTTATTTCTGTTGATGTTACATACTTCGTAATCGGGGTCATGGTAATATCAATATAATTTTTATCAAATGATTCGCTAAACACAGTCCTCCCATCTTTCATACGCGCACTTACATCAGCCATAACACTTGCAAGATCGTCTGTCTCAATTTCCCATATCATCAAATAACGATGGGGAAGGTGCCCCTCCAATTGGTCATCAGATACCTTATAAAACTGGCATCCTACAAAACCCGGGATTCTCAAAAGATCATGGACATGCTGCCCTGCATACCAATCGAGGTATTCTTCCTCCATCCCAATGGTTGCATTACTGAAAACCATCATAAAATGTTTCTGCTTCTCACCCATTTTTTTACCTCCTAATTATTTTTTATTTCTTCTAGGGCTAGTTTCTTAAAACGAAACATCCCAAAAAACAGGTACAAATATCGGATATTATTAATCCGCCACTTCTTATACAGATATAAAGCCCCAAGCCAAAATCCCAGTTCCTACAATCACGCACGCACAGATAAAAGCAATTACGTTATATCCCATGATATCCCTAATCCCTAACCCTGACATGGCAAGAGCCGGTAAAACCCACATGGGTTGAATAATATCTTGCACCCCATTTCCTAATGCAACGCTCATGGAAACAGCAGCCACGTTGGCTCCCATTGTCTTGGCAGCTTCAATCATGAATGGCCCCTGTACCACCCAATGCCCACCACCTGAGGGGACAAAGATATTAATAAACATTGAAGATACCCATCCCCAAAAAGGCAGCGTTTGAGGAGTAGAGATTGCTACAAACCATCCCGCAATAGTCGTGACAAGCCCGGATCCGGTCATCATCCCCATAATCCCAGCGTAAAATGGAAACTGTATTGCCATAGACCCAATTCCCTTTCCTGCCGCCTGAACTGCATTTATGAAATTACGCGTTGTTCCATGGAAAATAATCGCGAGGAAAAGAAAAATAAAATTGATTATATTAATGTCGAAAGTACCTTTTTTAACAAAAAAGTAATATACTATAAAAACAATTCCCATTGCCCCCGCAATCATGATAAAAATAGGGTTCGATTCTGCTCGCTCGGCTGGGGTAGCATCCGTTTTTGATTTTTGTTCAGCGGCCCCTTCGATTATTTCTGGTTTGTAAATAAAAATCGTCCCTTGAGGTTTAATCATGCTGTTCACAAGAGGAATTACAACTAGCATAGCAATTGCCATCATTATATTGATCGGATGAAATAGTGTTTGGCTAATGGGGATAATCCCCATCTGCTTTTCCAAAAAGTGCCCACTTGTTGCAATTAACAGCGGAGCTGAAGATGATATTCCAAACGCATAAAACCCGAATCCGGTATATGATGATGCAATTATGAGAGGATAATGAACACCAGGAACCCGCTCGGCTAATTTCTTAGCGAGAAGCGTTCCTGCTATGAGCCCAAACCCCCAATTGAGATAACTCATTGCTCCCCCAAAGAAAGTAGCTAACGCAATCGCACCTTTTGGTGTTTTAGGAATATCCGCAAACCAATCCATGAACCGTTGAATTATAGGCGCCTGTGCTAAAACCGAACCGCCAATCATTACCAAGATCATTTGCATCGCAAATGTTAACAGGCCCCAAAAGCCCTGACCCCAATATGCAATCATATCCAAAGGGGTTTTATTTTGTAAAACAATCCCGAAAAGGCCGGTAATTATCGTCAGTATTACCGCAAATAAAAATGGATCTGGTAAGTACTTCTTTATAAGTTCACTAAAGACATCACTTATTACTGATATTACCTTTGTAGTAAAACCAGTGTGCACCTTTTCCTCCCGATCTACTTGCAATTGTTGCATTTTAGTATCTCCTATCATTTTGATTCGACTCTAATCTCTCTACGCTCTACTCTACCTTGGCTGGATTACTTTTAGATACTGTCTGCAAACTGTCTTTTCTTCACTCAATAACCACCCACCCACAAAAAATTTTATTTATTTTAACTATAGAGAATATTCTTTTTTCTAAAATGACGAACCTTCGCTAAAAGCTATAATATTCGACTTAATTTTTAGTAAGAATCTACGAATTAACCTCGCAATAAAAGATATAGAGCCTCTTCCGCCTTTAAATGCTGCTTATTATGAGATTCAACCCAATTTTTATAAAGATTTAAGGTTGATATACTCGTAATATTTTCCAACGATGGACATGTTCAAGCTACAAAATTCTCTATTCTTAGGCATTCAGCGATCATTATTTTAGAAGGTTTGAGAGGGTTTGAGAGACGATATAAAGACGGTTTATTTTGCTATCTAAAGACAGAAACAGCGGCTCTTGCCGCTGTTTCTCTGTCCTTTCCGGCTAATTCAACATCCGGCCGGTGGCCGTGCCACATGTGCTTGCTCTTGGTCATCCAGCACTGGACGTCGTTCAGCGTCTCATCGAAGCACTGGAAGTGGACAACCGCCCGCTCCTACCAGGAAGCGTCGGATATCCTCGGCCAGCAGGTCGCAGGTGGCGGTGATGAGGTATTAACGCGGGCCTTCTGCTCGGCTGCCATGTCCTCCGTCTGATCGGCGATGGGATCGCCCAGACAGGCGATATATTTGGCGCTCCCGGGAACCTTCGATGGCATCCGTCCAGAATAAGCCTGACCATGCTGCGCCCATTGCCCGCCCAGCCCGCTTCCTCAAAGTCGCCGCCGTCGATCAGTTTATGGACAAGGACGACGATCATTTCCATGTGGGTCATCCAGCGCTCCCTTTCGGCGTTCCATTCGGAGCGCTCCTTTTCATGAAGGGGAGCGAGCTCCCCTTATTCGCTCCAATTGTTGTACTCAAAGCAGTCAAGGTAGCGCGCCCTTTCAACGTTACCGAATTCGGCGTTACCATTCGGAGCGCTCCTTTTCACGAATAGGAGCGCGCTCCTTTATTCGCTCCAAAACGCTCCTTTATTTTTCATCCTCCCCGCCCTATAAGCAACCTCGTTTTATCGCGATCCTGACGGCAATATTGATGATCTCATCCCACCAAATGAACAGCGTTTTTCGGGTGGGCTCGTAATAACTGTCATAGCGCCTCATATGCCAATCCGCATACCTTGCCCCAGTCCCTTCCACCCATCCCGGCCGGCCGACCTCGGCGTTGCCTCTTCGTTGCTCCTCCACCCATCGCCGCGCATCCAGTAGCGCCAACTTCTTTTCCCCCAGAACCTTTTCGGTATCCTCAACCACCTGGAGCCATA
>JARLHX010000426.1 GCA_031292035.1 Negativicutes bacterium
ATGCCTATGGCAGCAGAAGAGCTGGCTCGATATACAGTCCAATTAACCGTGAGTGGTTTATACCCAACTTTGGGCATAGACAATCCGTTTGCTTGATTTAAAGATCTCTATATTCCATAAGAATGCATGTATTACAAACCAAAGAGCGCCTTCTTATCTGGAAGGCGCTCTATTGAATAATTTTAGAAATTTGGTGCTTATCGCTGACCGGCAAGTACCGGCCGGAACTTATACCCATACACCAGCATGCCGCGCTCATCGCCATCTGAGCGGATCTTGCGGGTGACCATTTCGACCGGCATGCCGATTTCGACCGGCTTCTCACCCAGGTCGGTCAGCTGGGCAGTAATCATGGGACCTTCTTTTAGCTTGATAATGGCTACGGTATAGGGCGCATTTTCCTCATACCCGGAGGGTGCATCTTGCATCACAGTGTATGAAAAGACTTCGCCCTGTCCGCTAAAGGTATATTGCTGTTTTGCTTCTCCGCCGCAGTGCGGGCAAACATCCCGTGGAGGAAACAGCTTGGCCTGGCAGTGGGGACAAACTTCACCCACCAATGCATAACGCTGCTGCTTCAGACGCCAATGACGAGGGATTTCCATAGTATTCTTCAACTCCTTAATAATATTGCTAATACGAAGACTAGTTTATCGGGCAGACCCTATCAAAACCTATCAAGGTCAGCATAAAAGCTCTCAATGGGTATCAAATGCAGCTTCGGCCTATCCGATAGACTTTTTAAAGCCGTTCCAAAACATGGGTGATGGCAGTCGAGGCCGGACCGCCCAGCGACTGCACCATGGCCAGGCGCGCATTAGGGATTTGGGCTTTGCCAGCCAGGCCTCTTAGCTGCGTTACTGCTTCTACCACCTGGTAGACGCCGGTAGCTCCCAGAGGATTGCCGCGCCCCTTTAAACCGCCCATGGTCATGACCGGCAGCTTGCCATCCGGGCACAGCTCGCCGCTCTGGGCCAGCTTCCAACCCTGGCCGCGTTTTGCAAAACCGGCCGCTTCAAGCGACAGAAAAGCATAGATCGAGAAAGCATCGCACAGCTCAAACAGGTTCACGTCGCTGGGCAGGATGCCGGCCTGGCGACAGGCTCGCTCGGTTGAGGCAGTGACCGACTCAAAAAGCAGCGGGTCACGCCGGTCATGCAACG
>JARLHX010000427.1 GCA_031292035.1 Negativicutes bacterium
ATCATCCGAAGAGTTCGGCCGGAAGACCTAAAGCGCATAACGGAAATAGAAGCAGCCTGTTTTCCGGCGGCGGAAGCTGCGTCGCAGGAAATATTCAAGGACAGAATTGCCGTTTTCCCCGACTGTTTCCTGGTCGCGGAAGCCGCTGGGATTTTAATCGGGTTTATCAACGGGTGCATCACCGACAGCCCCGTTATTTATGACGAGCTGTTTCACAGTACCTTTAACCATATGCCGGACGGAGAGAATTTAACGGTTTTTGGACTTGATGTGATTCCGGAATACCAAAAACAGGGAGTTGCCGCCAAATTAATGAATCATTTCATTCAGCTAGCCCAAAACACCGGACGCAAAAGCGTCATTCTTACTTGCAAGGAACGGCTGGTACACTACTATGAATCATTTGGCTATGTAAATGGCGGAGTCTCCCGCTCGACTCACGGTGGTGCCCAGTGGTTTGATATGACCCGTATTCTCTAACGTCGACCGCAATTCAGGAATCGGCTCCACCGCCGCCGCTGTCACCGCCGCCAAAGCTGTCGCCGCCACCGCCGCTGTCGCCGGAGTAGCCGCCTGAATCACTGCCGGAGCCGCTGTCATAATAACCGGCGCCGTCTCCGCTTGGATAGCGGCGCGGTACAAAAAAACGGTATATGGCATATACCATCATAATAATAAACAAGCCGCCAAAGAAGATGATGGGGAAGGCAAGGCCACTGTCTTTCGGTTTGGCATTAACTTCGGTTAAGCTTGCCGGATCAATGCCGTATTCGCGGGATACTTCATCAACTACAGCATGATATCCATCCATGATTCCGGCGTTAAAAGCACCGGCTTTTAACTGCGGCTGCATTTTGTCTCTGATGATTTCGCCGCATTTCGCGTCAGGCAATCTGCCTTCAAGGCCATACCCGACCTCAATACGAACCTGTTTCGTTGAGGTAACGACTAAAATCAAAACGCCATTGTTTTTTTCTTTATTGCCAATGCCCCATTTGCGAAATAGTCCATGGGCGTATTCTTGAATTGGCATGTCGTCCAAAGTTTTTATGGTCACCACAACCACTTGAGCCTTTGTTTTCTTATTCAGATTGGTGCTGATATTCATAATGGCATTTTTGGTTGTATCATAAGTTGCATAGGCGTAGTCTTGAATGTAAATACTGCTTGTCGGTACCGGCGGGAACGGATCGGTATCCTCTTTGGCAAAACAGGCGCCTGGCGCCGCGAGCAACAAAAGAACGAAAATTGCAATGCTGATTGTTTTTCGCAAACCTCTTCCCCCTATCCACAGATTGCTTTCGCAGGAGCTCATGATACCAGTGGTTATATACCAGTTAGTTCTTTTACCGTATATACAACATTTTCCTTCTTTCATAAATTCTGCGGACTTATCTTGGATTCGCCGGCAGCGAGGAAGAAAATGACAAGTATATTTTAGGGCGGGGCATTTTTGTTGTTGTTTAACAGAGTAGGCATCCCTGCCCAGAAATCTGAAATCAATCTTCGGCTGTCGATACCGACCTTGACTTCATCAGGGCTGAAAAGGAACTCGCCGGGCTGACAGCGAATAATGTTTCAGTTGCCTGGCGCTGCCGTTCGGTGCGCTTGGAGCGGAAAGTGATAATATGAAAGTAGAATTATTTGATGTTTCATGGGCAATGGCGCTGATTTTATTATGCAGCTGCGGCATCCTGCAGCAGCTTGTGAAAACCTTTGGGGACAGGTTAAGCGATGCGGGTCTTAAGATCATGTTATTCCTTTGGACTCTATTCGTTCTGGTTGTTATCGGCATGGTTTCATCAGGGGTTTCTGTCAGTATCTTGCACTGATATATGGCGCAATGGAAGAAGGCACCAAGCCGAACAGGCTTGGTGCTTTTGGTTTGTTTTTGCCGGACAGGCGGCATTCCTGGGGTCGCAGATTAAGCGTAGCTTAAATTGACGAAATTTTTAGAAATTTGTAAATAGATAATAATTGACAGAATATTCTTTTTAGTATAAATTCTAGGTGGAATATTTTGTGTGTAAAATATCTCTATCCAGAAATTGGGAGTCAAACACACTATGATTTTACATCCTGATAATATATGTTTTTTACTTGCCAGAACGGAACAACGGCATTATCAATACACTAAGGATTTGCTGGCCAGACGGAATATTCCGGTTACCCCGGGGCAGCTGTCAATTCTTTGTACGCTTTTTGAGGGCGATGGAATCGGGATGACCGAGCTGAGCCGAAAAAGCCATTTTGACAACTCCACAATCACCGGACTTGTTGATAAGCTGGAGCGTGATGGATTTTTAGTCAGGAGTAATGTACCAGGCGATCGGCGCGCCTATAACATTTCATTGACAGAGAAAAGCCTTGAACTTCGTACTGCCCTTCAGGAGGTCTCCCATTTTGTTGCGCAGGAAATGCTGAAAGGCTGTTCCGCTGAAGAGATTGCTCACTTCAGGAAAGTTTTGATTAATATATTCCACCGACTTAAGTAGCCACATTGGCTATGAGCCTTAAAACGCTTATTAACGTAAAGGCGGTAGAGTGTGATGACTGTTCGGGATTATATGACCAGACAAGTCGTAACAATCACGATGGAATCCAGCATCAGCGACGCGATACGGATGTTGCGGAAATTCAAGTTCAAGGGAATTCCTGTTGTCAATGACGATGGCAGAGTATGCGGCATGTTTACCCAAAAGAATCTGCTCTATATCATCGAAGACCAGATCAGTCTGGATTTGCCGGTAAAAAACGTCATGCACCCGGATATAACCTTCATTGATCAGGATACCCCCATCGAAGAGACCTGTCTTTATCCGCGCAAGAGACTGCCGGTGCTGAATAAAAAAGGCGAACTTATGGGCATTTTGACCAAGAGTGACATCATTCGAGGCTTTAAGGCGAAATCAACGCGCGTGACGCAGCAGTTGCAGGCGGTGTTGGAATCGACTCCCCACGGAATTGTTGCCGTCGACCGGGACAATCGGGTAGTTTTTGTCAATCCCGCCGCTGAGCGTATGCTGGCGGTCAAGGCCAGTCAGTTGACGAACCGGCCGTTCGAAGAAATCATTCCCGAGTGCAAGATGCTGCGTGATCAGGTTCTGGAAAAAGGACAGATTATCCGCAACAGCAAAAACACCAGCAATGGCTGCACTTATATCGCCAACGCCGCCCCCATCAAAGACGGAGCGGAGATTGTCGGAGCGGTAGCCTCGCTCCAGCCCATCAGTGATATTGAATTACTCGCTGACGAGCTTAATGCGGTAAAGCAGCTGAACAGCGAACTGGATGCTGTCATTGAGTTTTCCTATGACGGTATTTTTGTAACCGATGAAAACGGCAAATTGCTCAAAATCAACGCAGCGTGCGGAAAGCTGCTGGGGATGGTGCCGGAAAGAGTCATCAATCATAATGCCATCGATGTGGCGAGCTATCATAATTTGCCGGCGTGCGTTACCCAGAAGGTTCTCGATAAAAAGAAGACCTATTCTGTTTCGTATGAGTTGAACGGCAAGACTGTGGCAGTGACCGGTAATCCGGTTTTTGACGAAATGGGCGGAGTATCCAAGGTAATCAGCAATGTGCGTGATTTTACGGAATTGGCGTCGCTGCGAATGGAACTGGAACAGGTCAACCGCTTGAAGGAACAATATTTTTCCGAACTCTCCTCTTTGAAGGTGCAGGTGGCCTCCAATACCGGTTCTTTCCGCAGCGAGGCAATGAAGCGCATTTATGATTTGGCGATGCGGGTGGCGGTGGTCGATACTCCTATTCTGATTCAAGGGGAGTCGGGAGTCGGTAAGGAAGTGTTGGCAAACTATATCCATCAAAACAGCTTGCGTCGCGAAAATGCGTTTATTAAAATTAACTGCGGAGCGATTCCGGAGAGCCTGCTTGAATCGGAATTATTCGGCTACTGCGAAGGTGCGTTCACCGGAGCTAAAAAAGGCGGGAAGCCGGGGATGTTTGAGATTGCGAATGATGGGACCCTGTTTCTGGATGAAATCGGGGAAATACCTCTGACTACGCAGGTCAAGCTGTTAAGGGCCTTACAGGACCAGGAAATATTCAAAGTGGGCGGGGAAAAATCGATACGGGTGGATGCGCGGCTGATCTTTGCCACGAACCGGGACCTGGAGGCGGATGTACGGGCCGGCAAGTTCAGGGAGGATCTGTATTACCGTATCAACGTCGTTCCGATCACCATTCCGCCGCTTCGGGAAAGGCCTGTCGATATCGCGATTCTTGCTGATACCTATCTGAAAAAGCTGAACGACAAGCACCGGACGGCAAAAAAGCTGTCGAATGAGGTGCTGGATTTATTCAACGCCTATAACTGGCCGGGCAATGTTCGTGAATTGATCAACATCTTGGAAAGATTGATTATCACCTGCCCTGACGACATGATCACCGCCCAGGACCTGCCGTGCAACATTCTTCAGCAGATGCCGGGCAAAGGCCCTGTCGAACTGGAGCAGCTGTTGCCGCTGAAGAGTGTTATGGAACGGATTGAAAGAGATATCGTGGAACGGTCCTTGCGCGAATGTAAGAGCATGCGGCACGCCGCCCGCACCCTGGGGCTTGATCCGGCCACCTTTTTGCGCAAGGTGGAAAAGTATAAAATCAGGTGTAATTCGCTGATGTGATGATGGAGTGACGGTTCAAAAACTTCTGCCTGATCCGATGATTTCATGTTTGAAAAATCCGTTGCCTGCCGGCTGAGACATTCTGAAGGTGGCGGCTTTTTTGTGCCCGGACGAGTGCCGCGAAGTGGTGGCAGTGTGATGAAATAATGAAACAGCCATTTCAAATTACCAACAGTAAAACCGGCTTTTAATGAATTTTGTTTACAAACTGAAACACGGCAAAAACCTCCCCCGACCGCCGAGTCCTGCCATTACATAATCCGGGCTTGTTGGCACAGAAGTTGCAACATGGATAGCCAGGGCCTGTGAAATGAATCACAGAAACTGATCTGTCCGCAAGATAAATCTTGAAGGGGGATGTTCCATGGA
>JARLHX010000428.1 GCA_031292035.1 Negativicutes bacterium
GCGGCGGTGGATACGGTGCGCCCGGGCCAGACAGAATACGAGATTGCCGCCAGGCTGGGCTGCGAATCTCAACAGCGCCGCATCCAGCCGATTGTGCTGCTGATCGCCAGCGACCGGCGCATTTTTGATCACCGCCACCCGCTGCCTACCGGCAAAAAGGTCGAGCGTTACGCCATGCTGATTTCTTGCTGCCGTTATAAAGGCCTCGTTTCGTCTATCACACGGCTGGTCTATTTTGGCCGCCTGCCGGATGAGATCCGCCACAAGGCCGATGTATTAGCGAAAGTGGATGCCACCATGATCGACTCTACCCGGCCCGGTATGGCTCTGGCGGAAATTTTCTCTAACGCCCAAAACACCTATGCCGCGGCCGGCTTCCCGGATGAATGGCAGCTCCACCATCAGGGTGGCCCGACCGGCTATGAAGCGCGCGAGTGGCTGGCAACGCCCACTACGCAGGATGTAGTGAGGCTGGGCCAGGTATATGCCTGGAACCCATCCATTACCGGCACCAAATCCGAAGACACGATCCTGGTCGGCAGCGCCGGCTGCGAAGTGATGACTGAGCTGCCCAATTGGCCGGTGATCACAGTCGAGTCCGGTGGCAAGACCTACCGGCGGCCCGCTATATTGGAAATAAACTAGACCTTGAAGAAGTTTGTAACCATATCCGTAGGCCCTAAAACAGGAGAAATATTGTGAAACACCGCCAACGAGTTCAAATGGCCCTTCGCCATGAAATACCGGACCGCTGCCCAATGCAAATTAGTTTTACCCCGGAGTTTGCTGCTCGCTTGCAAGCCGATTTGCAGCTAAAAGGGGAAGGTGTTCACAACCCGCACGGTGGTGGAAATACCTACGAGCTGGAGCGTTTCTTGGGCGAGGATATGCTGCTCACCTCAATCGGCTGGGCCAACTCTTATTACCAGCAAGAGAGTGAAACTTACCAGGACGAGTGGGGCATTGGTTGGCGATCGGTGCCTTATCAAACGCCTTTCGGGTTGGGTCATTACACCGAGATGTCCAAACATCCCCTGGCTGAAGACAGGGCCATTGACAGCTATATCGTCCCGGATCCCAACCGTCCTGAGCTGTATAAAGAAGCCGAGCAAGTACTGAGACAATATAAAGATGAATACTGGATTGTAGGCGTTACCGTCACCACCATCTTTGAGACAGCCTGGGCGCTGCGCGGCTATGAAAGGCTGCTGACTGACTTTTCCGAAAAACCGGAACTGGCCGACCGCATCCTGGATATCCCTTACCGCTATCATCTGACCGCTGCCAAAAAGTTGGTCGAAATGGGTGTTGATATGATCTGGATTGGCGATGACGTGGGCGCTCAAAATGCCATGCTGATGTCGCCTAAGATGTGGCGGCGTTTCCTGAAGCCGCTTCAGGCTAACTTTATCTCCGAGCTAAAACGGATCAACCCGCACGTCAAAGTAGCCTATCATACCGATGGCAATGTCTACCAGATCATCCCAGAGCTGATCGAGATTGGCCTGGATATCTTGAACCCGGTCCAGCCGGCCAGCATGGATCCGGCCAAACTGAAGGAAGATTTCGGCGATCGCCTGTGCTTCTGGGGCTCGATGGACGAGCAGTATACCCTGCCGATGGGCAGCCCGGCGCAGGTGCAGGCCGAAGTGATTAAACGGATCGAGACCCTGGGTAAGAACGGCGGGCTGATATTGGGGCCGACCCATCACGTCCAACTGGATACCCCCATGGAAAACTTCTGGGCGATGGTCAATACGATTATAAACACGCCTTATCGCTCACCGGCGGCTTTATAATGAAGTTTCATCATGGTTTATAATATCTGGAAGAGAATATTTTTGGATACGGGAGCAAAGACATGGAAGGCACGCTAAAAAGCATCTACAATAGTATCATCGACGGTGAACAGGCCGAGACGGTCAAGTATGTGCAGCAGGCCCTGTCCGAAGGGATCAATCCGTCTGACGTCCTGAACGAAGGCATGGTCAAGGCCATGGCGGAGGTCGGGCGACTGTTCGAAGAAGGGGAATACTTTGTGCCGGAGATGCTGATTGCGGCGCGAGCCATGCAAAGTGGATTGGCGATCCTTAAGCCTGCGCTGGTCAAGGCAAACGTACAATCGTCGGGCAAGGTAGTGGCCGGGACCGTTAAGGGCGACCTGCATGACATTGGCAAGAACCTGGTCTGCATGATGCTGGAAGGTGCGGCCTTTGAAATTGTGGATTTGGGAGCGGACGTCAGTCCGGAAATGTTTGTTGAAGCAGTTAAGAGCAGCGGGGCAGATATTGTGGCGATGTCAGCCTTGTTGACGACGACCATGCCGAACATGCGCATAACAATTGAAGCCCTCAAGACGGCCGGGCTGCGCGACAAAGTGAAGGTATTGGTGGGGGGAGCGCCGCTGTCAGAGGATTATGCCAGAAAAATTGGAGCAGACGGGTATTCAGCGGATGCCAGCAAGGCGGTCGCGGTAGCCAAAGCGCTGGTGGCAGCTTAGGAAGAATGGTAGACGGAGTGACCAGGTTATGAGCAGCTCTCGTTTTTTAGATCGTTTAAACTCCGGTCAAAAGCTGGTGGCCGATGGAGCCACCGGCACCAACTTACAGGCACGCGGTTTGGAAAGAGGCCAGCCCTCAGATTTATGGGTTTTGGAGAAACCGGAAGAGATCGTCCGGCTGCACCGTGATTTTGTGGCAGCCGGGGCGGATATCATCCTGACCGCATCTTTTGGCGGGACGACGATTTGCCTGAGGCGCATCGGTTTGGCCGAACGGGCGGTTGAGATCAACCGGCGGGCGGTTGAGTTAGCCAGACAGGCCACTACCGGTACGGATGTGCTGGTAGCAGGCTCAATGGGACCGACCGGCGAGATGCTCAAACCATTGGGACGGCTGGATGAAGCTGAAGCAGCGGCCGCTTTTGCCGAGCAGGCCAGGATTTTGACTGAAGCAGGTGTGGATTTATTAGTGATCGAGACGCAATTTGACCTGGCGGAAGCCAGCATAGCTGTTAAAGGGGCGCGTTCGGTCAGCTCTTTGCCATTGGTCGTGTCGTTCAGCTACGATCGCGGTACCCGCACCATGAATGGGGTAAAACCGGTCCAAATGGCGCGCGAGATTTCGGCCCTGGGTGTGGACGTGCTGGGGATCAACTGCGGGCGCAGCCTGGAAGATAATTTGAAAGCTCTCAAAGAGCTGCGCGAGGTTAGCTTGCTGCCGATCTGGTTTAAGCCCAATGCCGGTTTGCCTCGTCTGGATGATGACGAAAAGCCGGTTTACGACGTGACGCCGGAGATCATGGCGGCACAGGTGCCTGAATGGCTGGTAGCCGGGGCTCGAATTGTTGGCGGCTGCTGTGGTACCAGCCCGGAACATCTGCGCCAGATTGCGCAAGCCGTAAAAGCCTGAGACATGGCACAACGCTATCGCATCGACCTGGAACCAATCGGTCGCAGGATTGAAGTTGCTGCCGGCGCGAATCTGCTCGAAGCAGCCCAGCAGGCCGGCATTGACCTGGTGGCGGCTTGTGGCGGCATCGGCATTTGCGGGACCTGCCGGGTACGGCAGGTGACCGGTCAGTTCTCGCCCGTCTCTCTGGTTGAAGAAGAGCAGTTGCGCCCGGAAGAGTTGGCGGACGGCTATCGGCTGGCCTGCCAGTTAGAGCTGCACAGCGATGCGCGGGTAGAAATCCCGCCCGAATCGCTGGTGGCTTCGCAGCGCGTGCAGGTAGGAGGCCAGGATGTCGAGATTACCCTCGACCCGAGTGTGATTCCATTTGAAGTTGCGCTGGAGCCGCCCGGCTTGTACGACTTGCGCTCCGATTTGACCCGCGTCAACCAGGCCCTGAGCGAGGCCGATTACCCGCCTGTACGGGCTGACCTGGCTGTGTTGGATAACCTTTCACATTTCTTGCGCAGCCACGACTGGCAGGCCCGGCTGGCCATCCGTCCGGATGCACATGTCACCGGCCTGGTCGCAGCGCTGCCTGCGGGCACACCTTTGCTGGGTCTGGCGGTGGATATGGGTTCAACCAAGCTGGCCATTTACCTGGTGGATCTATCCAGCGGGGGCACGCTGGCCAGGAGCGGGGTGATGAACCCGCAGATTTCTTTTGGGGAAGATGTAGTCAGCCGGATTGCCTTCGCCAACAAAGCAGAAGACAACCGCAAGCTCTTACAAACCCGCCTTGTAGAAACCCTCAACCAGAGCGCGGCCGAGCTGTGTAAAACTGCCAACGTGGGCATGGAGCAGATTGTGGATGCAGTGGTGGTTGGGAATACCGCCATGCATCATTTCTTGTGCGCGCTGCCGGTAAGCCAGTTGGGGGCCGCTCCGTATGTGCCGGCGGTCAGCGAAGCGTTGGATGTGCGCGCCAGCGACCTGGGCCTGGCGATTGCCCCGGGTGCCTGGGTGCATCTGCCAGCCAATATTGCCGGTTACGTAGGCGGCGACCACGTCTCAGTCCTCTTGACCACCCAGTCTTACAACCTTGAAAAGACGCTGGTAGCGGTGGATATTGGCACCAATACCGAAATCAGCTTGCTGCATGGCGGCCAGATCTATTCCTGTTCCTGCGCCTCTGGCCCGGCTTTTGAAGGCGCTCATATCCATGATGGCATGCGGGCCGCCCCCGGTGCGATCGAGCGGGTGCGTATCTCCGAACAGGGTATTCAGGTTACCACCATTGGGAATACGGCCCCGGTCGGTATTTGCGGTACCGGCATCCTGAATGCCATCTCCGAGATGTTGGAATGGAACGTGCTGGACCGGCGCGGCGTTTTTAACCGCCTGGATGGACGCGTCCGGCTCTATAATAATAAGCCGGAATTCGTGCTGGCACAAGGAGCGGGACGGGATATCGTAGTCACCCGCCAGGATGTCAGCGAGATCCAGCTTGCCAAGGGCGCCATCCGCAGCGGCATTGAGATACTGCTTGAAGAGGGCGGCATACCTGCCGAAACGGTGGATGACTGGATCGTCGCCGGGGCTTTTGGCACCTATCTTGACCTGGGCAGTGCCCTGCGAGTGGGCATGTTTCCAAATATGCCACTCGAGCGGTTCCACCAGGTGGGCAATGCCGCCGGGGTAGGGGCCAAGCAGATGCTGCTTTCGGCTCACAAGCGGCGCGAGGCCAGCCAGTTGGCTCGCCAGGCCCATTATGTAGAGCTTACCACGCACCCAAATTTCACCCGCACCTTTATGGATAGGATGTACTTTGATTAACTGCGCATAGCCAGTAAGGTGCATTGAAGGGCTCCTATAGTCTGCCATTGGTTGGAAAGGTTGCGAGCCGTCTCACGATTGCCCTTCACCGCACCATTTCCTTTGCACCGTACAATCGGCCACGCATTCTCACCTCGCCCGAGGCGCGCTCCATCCTCCATGCGGCCTGCCAGGAAGTCAAACAACGTTTTCTATTTGTCACGGATGCAGCCTGTCTTAGAACAGATTACCCATCTTTTATGAGAAAAGTTGGACATTTTTCAATTTACAATTAATCTATATCTAATGATTGGTATGGATTGCTTTTGATAACTACAGGTTTTGGAGCTTACTTTGGAGCCTACCCTTTGCTAGAATTAGGGTATATGGCGAGCAAGCAGACTTATCGATTGATTGAGCATTTTAATTTTCATTGGGGAGATGGGGGCAAGCAGTAAAAACTTTACGGGTGGGGAAAACAAAAAAGAAGCTCAAAAATTAAATCATCAGCGTAAGACCGAAACGTACTACCCTGGGAGGGGAAAATGGGTAACCATCACCGTACATTGAGCAAGATCATCTATATCCTTGTTATCACCGTTCTATTATTTAACTCGCCTGGACAGGCGCTTACTGCTGTTCAAGCTGCAAATTTACCTTCAGCAATCCAGCACAGCCTGGCGGCGACCGCTCTACCGCCCGGTTCCGGTATTCTACCCACCGCTCAGGCCACCTCAGTTCCCCAAGCCACGCCAACCCCGACCTACGATCAACATAGCGGGCCGGACAAAACCGGTCCGGTCACATTAGCGCCTATCCCAGGTGTGCTGGGCGCGGCCCCGGCCGGAATGGACGTATTGTCCCTTGCCAGCGCTACAGCTATGGTTACGGTCAATCCGCTTAAGGGCGCCGATATTACCTCACGAACGATGAACGTGCGGGTACGTTTTCCGGCAGCGGCTCTCAGCCAAGCCATGCAGGTCAAGATCGATCAGCCCGACCCGGTCATTATTCCCGGTTCCTTAAGTGGACATCCATTTGAGATAATGGCGATCGATCCACTGACCAACCAGCCAATAAGCCAATTTAAATCAAATTTTTCCATTTACGTTACATATGACCCTGAGCAATATTCCGGGGAGGAGGATGAGCTGCGGTTGTTTTATTTCGATTACCAGACGGACCACTGGGAAGTCATGCAAAGCGCCGCCGACCCCGTGAACCACGTGCTGATTGCCCAGAGTAACCACCTGACTGTTTTCGATATGGATGCCGTTGGCAACGCCAGCCTACCCTTGCCCAACCTGGATGGTGCAGGTAACTCGGATTATACCGGCGCAGCCACGTATTCCTACCCGGTTGATGTGCCAGCAGGGCCAGGCGGCTTTCAGCCTAAACTGGAA
>JARLHX010000429.1 GCA_031292035.1 Negativicutes bacterium
AGGGCCTGCCGAGCCTGACCCGCAGCTATTGGGGCATGCAGCTGGCGCACCTGGGTATCGTGGTCTGCGCCCTGGGCGTGGTGCTGTCGAGCCAGGAGAGCGCCGAACGCGACCTGCGCATGGCGCCGGGCGAGTCCATGGAGCTGGGCGGTTACCACTTCATCTTCGAAGGCGCCAAGCATGTCGAAGGGCCGAACTTCACCTCGGACAGAGGTACGATCCGGGTGATTGAAAACGGCAAGGAAGTGGCGCTGCTGCACCCGGAGAAACGGTTGTACACCGTGCAGCAATCGATGATGACCGAAGCCGGGATCGACGCCGGTTTCACCCGTGACCTCTACGTCGCCCTCGGCGAGCCGCTGGAAAACGGCGCTTGGGCGGTGCGGGTGCACGTCAAGCCGTTCGTGCGCTGGATCTGGTTCGGCGGTCTGCTGACTGGCTTGGGCGGCGCACTGGCGGCGCTGGACCGGCGTTATCGGGTCAAGGTGAAGAGCCGTGTGCGTGAAGCGCTGGGCCTGAGTGGAGCGACGGCATGAAGCGTTGGTTGATGGTATTGCCGCTGGCGGCGTTCCTGGTGATGGCGGTGTTCCTTTATCGCGGTTTGTACCTGGATCCCTCCGAGCTGCCGTCGGCGATGATCGGCAAGCCGTTTCCGGCGTTCGCGTTGCCCAACGTGCAGGGCGACAAGCAACTGAGCGTGGCCGACCTGCATGGCAAGCCGGCGTTGGTGAATGTCTGGGGCACCTGGTGCATTTCCTGCCGGGTCGAGCACCCGGTGCTGAACAAGCTGGCCCAGCAGGGTGTGTTGATCTATGGCATCAACTACAAGGATGACAATGCCGAGGCATTGAAGTGGCTGAAGGATTTCCATAACCCCTACCAGCTGGATATCCGCGACGAGCAAGGTACCTTGGGCCTGGATCTGGGGGTCTATGGCGCGCCGGAGACCTTCTTCATCGACGCCAAGGGCGTTATTCGCTACAAGCACGTCGGTGTGATCGACGAGACGGTCTGGCGTGAGCAACTGGCGACGGTGTATCAGTCGCTGGTGGACGAGGCCCGCCCATGAAGCGCTGGTTAGCCGCGGCCGCCCTGGGCCTGAGTCTGGTCGGTATGGCCCATGCCGCCATCGACACCTATGAATTCGCCAACGATGCCGAACGTGAACGCTTTCACGATCTGACCAAGGAACTGCGCTGCCCCAAGTGCCAGAACCAGGACATCGCCGACTCCAACGCACCGATTGCCGCCGACCTGCGCCGGGAGATTTTCCGCATGCTCGGCGAGGGCAAGGACAATCAGCAGATCATCGACTTCATGGTTGACCGTTATGGCGATTTCGTGCGCTACAAGCCGGCCCTGAGCGGCAAGACCGCCTTGCTCTGGTTCGGCCCGGCCGGCCTGCTGCTGGGCGGTTTTGTCGTGATCGCGGTGATCATCCGCCGCCGTCGCGCCGAGGGTGCTGCTGCCCCGGACGCGCTTTCCGCCGAGGAGCGCCAGCGCCTCGACCACCTGCTGGATAAGAAAACCGAATGATTGATTTCTGGCTCGCTACAGGTCTGTTGTTACTGATTGCCCTGAGTTTCCTGTTGATTCCGATTTTGCGTGAACGCCGCGTGCAGCGCGAAGAAGATCGCACCGCGCTGAACGTCGCCCTCTACCAGGAGCGTGTCGCCGAGTTGCAGGCGCAGCAGGTCGAAGGTGTGCTCAGCACCGAGCAAATGGACAGCGGTCGGGCGGAAGCGGCCCGTGAATTGCTGGCCGATACCGAAGGCGTGGCACCGGCCCGTGTTTCGCGACTGGGCAAGCCATTGCCGTTGCTGGCGGCTTTGCTGGTCCCGGTGCTGGGGTTGGCGTTGTACCTGCATTTTGGCGCCAGCGACAAGGTCGAACTGACCCGTGAATTCGCCCAGGCACCGCAGTCCGTGGAAGAGATGACCCGGCGCCTGGAGCGGGCGGTGGCGGCCCAGCCGGATTCGGCCGAGGGCCTGTATTTCCTCGGACGTGCCTATATGGCCCAGGACCGTGCGGCCGATGCGGCGAAAGTGTTCGAGCGTACCGTCAAGGTGGCCGGGCGCCAGCCGGAGCTGCTCGGGCAGTGGGCCCAGGCGCAGTACTTTGCCGATGGCAAGCAGTGGTCGCCGCAGGTCCAGGCGCTGACCGATGAAGCGCTCAAGATCGATCCGAAGGAAGTCACCAGCCTGGGCTTGTTGGGGATCGCGGCGTTTGAAGGGCAGCGTTACCAGGAAGCCATCGACTACTGGAAACGTCTGCTGGCGCAATTACCGCCGGACGATAATTCCCGTGCCGCGTTGCAGGGCGGTATTGATCGCGCCAGTGAAAAGCTGGTGGCCAGCGGCGGCAAGGTCGTCGAGGCGCCCGTGGTCAAAGGCGCGTTGTTGAAAGTGCGAGTCGAGTTGGCGGCGGCACTGAAGGCCAAGGTGCAGCCGGGCGACAGCGTCTTCATCTTCGCCCGGGCGACCCAGGGGCCGCCCGCGCCGTTGGCGGCCAAGCGCCTGACCGTCGCCGACCTGCCAGCGACAGTGGAGTTGGGCGACAGCGACGCGATGATGCCGCAATTGAAACTGTCGAACTTTCCTGAAGTCCAACTGGTTGCACGGATTTCCCGCGCCGGCCAACCGACGGCGGGCGAGTGGATCGGGCGCAGCCAACCATTGGCCAGCAGCACCTCCGCGCAGCAGAACCTGACCATCGACAGCCCTGATAAATAGAGAATCGCCATGACCGCCATCGCTCGCCTCACCCTGTTAACGCTGGTCCTGGGGCTGAGCGCTTGTGCGGTCCATCGCCCGCCGCCGGAGGGGCCGACGATCCCGCCTTCCGGTCCGACGACCCAACCGTATCCACCGTACACGCCGGGTAAACCGGTCCCATCGAGCAAACCACGTCCGAGCTTCTCGCCGACGTTCGCCCCGCCACCGGGTGGTAACAGCCACTGGGACGGGCAGATGGGCGTCTATGTCCTCGACAACCAGACCAACACCTTCTATCGCCAGCGCACTTACTACCGCTGGAACAACGGCTGGAGCCGCTCCATCAGCCCCAGCGGACCGTGGGAAGACACCGATATCCATGGCGTGCCACCGGGACTGAGCAAACAGTTCGGTCAGTGAGCGAAAACGGCGATCCCGACAGGTCGCCGTTTTTTTGGGGGCGCCAGGCATGGCGCGTAGCGCCGTGACTGGCGCTGTTCGGCTCACTGTGGTGGTGAAATCGGACGACTTGGAGGTGAAAGTCCTCTACACACCCGGCAAGGGGAAGTGTTAGCCAGAGGCAAGGGTGTCGCGGGTGACTGCGAATCTGAAGGAAGCCCGAGGCAAAATGCTGGGCTGACGAACCCAAAGGCGGCACAAGACAACTGGGCATCCCCAGCGTCGTGGATCGCTTGATCCAGCAGGCACTGCTGCAACAGCCAGCGTTTGAAACTGATGCTGAATCGGGAAAAGAGCCGCGTAGCACGGCCTTGGGTCTGCGATTACTTGGGTTATGGGATGAGTTGGCACAAGCAGCAAAAATCAGGAACTTTCGATCAAAAAAATTATTCGTTATCAGAAATTAATTTCTCCAGATATTGCCCGTTGGAGTTTATAACGGCCTTATAAATACTGTAAGCCTCCATGTCACAAGCGTTAGCCGATGCCAAAACTCCATCATGTAAGTGCATGAGCTCGCCGTTCGGAATGAACATCATGATAGGGGAATGTGTGGCGATAATAAATTGTGAACCCTGTTTGGATAACTCAACGATTCTAAGTGCCAGGCTGAGTTGGCGAGAGGGGTGCAAGGAGGCTTCGGGCTCGTCCAATATGTAAATGCCATTGGCTTTGAATCTGTTTTGGTAAAGTGACTCCATTGCTTCGCCATGAGAGAGGGTATGTAGGTCCCGCCCTCCGTAATAGGACTTTATTTCAGGGTCGAAGCTACCCGCACTGTCCAATCGCCTCACTTCTGAGCTTAAATTATAAAAAGTTTCCGCCCGATAAAAGAAAAGATCTTTCTCTTTTCGATAGCCTTTGGAAATAATAATGTGGTTGTGCAGATCTGAGTGGGTGGATTCTGTATTGAATCTGAAGTTTTTACCTCCTCCTTCAGGGTTGCAGCCCAATTTGACGGCAATGGCCTCCAGGAGTGTGGATTTTCCTGCGCCGTTATCTCCAGCGATAACGGTTATGGGATGGTTCAGATCCAACGGAAAAATACCCGCGATTGGGTTAGCCGGAAACGTGTCGGCCTTGAGTCGTATGGATTTAACGAATAGATTGTTCATGAGTATAGTTGAAAACCCTGTGTAATGAATTTTTTGTTCCGATCAACGACAGCGCGATTTGTATGGAATGGTTGGCGCCAAGTGCAAACATTCCTATATAGCCTAGGTAATAAATCAAATCAGCTCCGAGTGTTTTTGGAGAAAGTGTGGAGATAAGGAATAGTGATATGGCGATGATGACAGCTATGAAAATTTCAGGGCCGCTGCTGAGATAGATACTGATTTTTTCATATCGATATTTGGTGCCGATAGCGTTCTTTAGGTGATGATTGCTCATGATCATTTTATGATTGAAGTGGCGAAGGCTTTCTGAAGAAGCTTGCTTTAGCTCAATAATAGAGGTTTTATATCGTTGTTCTTGTTCGATTTCGGTTGTGTACGCGTGTGTTATTTTTTTGGAGGAGTGGGTGACATGGATATATGAGAAGGCGAAGAGTGCTAATAAGGGAGGCGCCATAAAGAGATTTTCAAGAATGAGCATGGAGAATGTAATTATAGTCAGACTGCTCGCGCCTGCCAGTTCAACGATTTGTATTGCGCTTGAAGCGATGCGTTCGGAGTCTTCTTTTATAAGGGTGGCCAGTTTTCCCTGGTCAGTTGACAATATATTATCATAAATATATTCAATTATCAGGAGCCGTATTTTTGATTTTATATATTGATTTAGCGTTTCGGAGAAGCACTGCGTAACGCTTTTTAGCGAGAAAACCGCGATCAATAGCGCTATGGTTAAAAAAACCTGGTCAGGTTTTGAGATTTCCTTAATGTTTATACTTATAATATAAGGTATTAGAAATTGTAGTAGTGCTGTTGTCAGCGATAGCACCAAGCTTGTAATGATGAGCGCTCGACAAACTCTTATTATTTTAGTCATGTGCGCCATCTCGTTTGTGTAATAAACGCACCCTTGAGTGTCTGTAAAAAGCTTCAGGGGTTGAAAAATATATTCCAACCAAAAATCTAAGTGGTATTAGTATGCGATCAATATACAGGGTTGACGCGATTAGCTCGCCTAGAGTTAAAGTGTTGGCCGTTACGAGTGTGCTTCCGATATATAAAATCGCAGATAGGCCAATCAGCGAAGATAATCCAGAAATTGCATTTAAAGATGATATGTTTAACTGTGTGCGCCATAGTACGTGAAGTACGAGTGCTTTGTGTTTTTTGAATTTTGTAAAAAGAGGTCTGTCTTTGGTTTTCGTTCTGGATAATATTTTGCTGATGAGAGATGTGTTTTCTTCTATGTATTTTCCATAAGCCGTCTTCATTTTTTTCTGAGTCAAAAAATAAATTAAAGAGGCGAATAAAATAGCCGCAGTTGGCGCTATGGAAAGCGAGGGCTGATAGCTAAATATTGCGATGAAGGCAATGATTATTGCGGTGAGGCTCGTACTAACGTCATAATATAGGCTGTGATGCAGGTAGATGGAGTTGTCCGTGTCGTTATCAATGTACTCGATAATATCCCCCTCTGATGGGGAGTTTTTATTGTGCTTAATCAGGACCTCTAGAGACCTTTGTTTTGGTTTCATTCTTGTTGAAGAGTTGGTGTGCGCTAAATAAATGTTGTTGACTAGTTTTAAGCAGGGCGCGAGGATAAGACCGCTGCAGGCGATTAAAAGATAGGAAAGTTGTAGTTGGTTGTGTGCGTGGTAGTGGTCGATAAGTTTTCCCAAAAAAAAGGGGGTGCTCAAGTTTATGCACGCAGCGACACCGCCAAGGCCGATAAAACGGAAATTTTGAATCATTATTGTAAGTAGTCCATTTGGTGGGTGAGAAAAGGAAATTTAAACGATTCATTTAAAACCCCGTGAGCACCTAAAATGGCGCCCGTTTTACCCACCCATAGGCCTAATGGATCGGCCGCTCTTGTGCGTAGCTCTCTTGTATCGTGCTCTGCTAAGAGAGATGTATTTAGCCAGGTGTAAACCCTTTGATCGAGCAGTGACGGAGGGTAGACGCTCTTTATAATATTGAGTAGGCCATAGGCGCCATGGCAAATCGAGTCATTGATAGGGCGCTTGCGCTGACGCAGGTTTTCGTAGCTGAAAAAGGAGCAGGGTGGATTGTTTCTAATGAACTCCAATGCCTCCGGGACATGATGCTCCGAAAAATATTGGAGAATAAGATAGTTTCCTGGTAGTCCATGGCTCCAAGAGAACTCTCCATTTGTTGACTCTGACCTTCTGCGATAGTCCGGCCAGTTCTTAATGTTTTTATCATATTGTTGCAACTCCCAGTCCAGAAAGTCTACAAAGGTATTGTAGATTTTTTGATTCTTTGAAATGGTTCTGTAAAAATAAAATATTGAATAGGCGCAGCCCATGACACCATGAGAAAGCCCCGAAAGAAGTGAGTCGTTACGAGTTGTAATTGATCTGTCAAATTGTACAAGACGTTTGCCGTTTAGTAGCACCAGCTCTGAATCGATTTTTTTGTATAAGTTACATGCTAGTTCACGAAAGTCATTGTCTTTAGTCAGTTCGTATAGCTTGGTCAAAACACTAAGAGTGCCATGCATTCCTGAAAGGAGGTCCGCCCCCCAAAAATATTTTTGCCACCAATCTTCTGAGATCGCACTATGGAAGTAGCTTTTGTATTGCGACAATAATTCGTCGTGCCGGTTGTCCTCGAAATATTTCAGGGTTATGATCAGCGGGAGAACTGAAGATGAGAGGCCAAAATGTGAGCCACCTAAGTGTGTACCTCTATTATGAAGCTTTTTGTTAACCCGATTGTATGCTTCATTCAATATATTCAGAATGCTTTCTTTTGGAATGGGTTTGTTTTGATGTATCATTGCTAAACCATAAGCCATCCCCGATAGACCATAATACAGATCCTCTCCAAGCTCAGAGTACTCGATATATCCACCTGGTGATGCATGAAATCCATACCAGAGGCCATTATTTGAAAGCTCATATGAGATTTTTTCTATTAAGAAATCTATGTTTGAATTTTGGGCGAATCTTATGTCTTTAAGTTTTTCTTGAATAGAGGAACACGTATCGTTGATATTGTCTTCTTTTCTAAAAGTATACGTTGTTAGCTTGCGATCATGCTCGTACATATACCGCATAGCGGTCAGCGTATTGCTTATTTGTGATATCTCGAAACGGCGTCTGGCCTCCGTAAAGTTTTCAATGTAGCTAATACTATTTGAAAGCCCGTCCAGATAGCTACCGGGCGGCAAGTGCCCCTTTCCTGAGTAATGGGGTTCGGAAAATGAAAGTTCCCCAACGCAGCTTTTTGCGTAAGGAATATCAATATTCAACAGTGCATTGACTTCCGCAGGTAAAAAACCCACTGCCGGCGCATTATCGTTATCAAGGATTTTCGTCAGAAAAGCTTTTCGTTTTTCCGTTGAACACATCAGGGACGCATGAAGCGAACACTGAATTGCATAATGGTAAGTGGCAGTAGGTCGGGGGACGTAGCGGCACGTAAGCCCTTTGAATGATCGAATTTTTTTGATGACATACGCCTGATGTTTCTTTAACGTTTCGAAGAAGCAAGTGAAACCTTCCTGGATTTCTCTTTCATATTCCCACGGGCTGACGATGCAGCCATTAAGGTATAAGACGTTTTTTCCAGGATATATTTTTACGCCGTCCGTGCCAAATCGCCCATTATCCTTATCATCTTCCAAGTGCTGATACAAGTTGAGGCTTACATATTGTTCTTTTAATCCGCCCAAAGCGCTTAAGTCTGCCCCTATGCCATCTGTACCCTTCCATGTCCAATTGGGAAGAATGCTGGTTTTGGCGCTATTCCAGCGAACTTCCTTGGGAATGCTACTAATGTTCAATACGCAATAAAAAATGGTTTCTAGATCAATAGGGATAGGGTGGCTTGTATTGCAAATCAGATTGTCGCATGTAATGTCGGATGTTGTGAATGCCGTACAGTATCCTAATAAAAAACCGGCCCGTCTATAATAGGTCTGCACGTCCGCAATATCGTTGGCGGGCAATTGTGGAAAATATTTGGCCCAGCCGTGTGTTGGATGAACTATGTATAAAGGGATTTTCCATTCTGAATAGTGACTGTCAGCTTTTTTTGAAAGGTACTCCAAAAGAATTGAGGCGCGGTTTTCAATGTCAAGATTTCGCGGCTTGTAAACGACCTTGCTACCATTTGTAAATGTTAAAGTGCAGGCGGTGAGCGAGCCATTATGGGTTTCCCCCTCGGAGGGGGTGCACTCAAGGAGTAAGTGAGCGGAGCTCAAACTGGTTAAAGCTTTGAATCCGGGTTTGTCCTCTGTTAGTCGCAGGGCTAGTAGGTAAGTCTGATCGATGAAGTTATCGGTTATTTTTTGTAGGGTTCGCGTTAATTCTGGATATGACTCAAGAATATTAAGAAGGTATTCGTTGTTTTTTCTAAGTATTGCGTAATGCTCGAATACGCCAAGTTTGTGGGGTTTAATTGTTTGATTTAATATGTCTCGTTCGACAGATAGTACATTCTGCGCGGTGTTCGTAATACGAGTTGAGAGGTTGCCGACGTAACCATTTATAATGGCCTTGCCTTCTTCGTGATCGAGCTTCTCTATTTGAGTCAGGTTTCTTTTAGTTTTCTCTACGTAGTAAGCTAGAAATGGCCAGACAGGGCAGTCGGTAGTTAGATTTTCTGCGGAGGAATTAAGCGTTAAGAAATCTATGGCTGCCGAGGCGGTAGCACCTTGAGCATCGTTCATATTGGGATACCTTAATGGTTATGGTCGGCAGCGACAATGCCGCCGCCGACTCAACTTGACCAGCCTCAGGAATAGGTCGCATTGCAGCAGGTGTTCCAGCATTGAGTGCAACAGCTTGTGCACGGTAAGGTTCCACTGCTCGCGGCGGTTAGATTGCTATACGCTTGAATAACGAGCGCGGATATTGGCGCAATTGCTTCAAGTACTACGGTTCTGTTGTTTTTAATTGTTTCAAGATCGATTTGCATGGCATACCTCAATTAGTATGATCCAGAATACCCGCTCAATCGGGTATTACACTCCGTCCGTTGTTGATTTTCGTGGGGTGATGCTGACTGGTTGGGTAAGTGAAATTATGATGTGTCCATTTGAATAGTCCTTTTGTTAGGTGAGCGGTTTTTCCGCTGATTTAATAATTTCCCTCATCGCTCATTTAGTCAATTGCCCCATTTTCGGTTTTATCTGTAGTCTTTTATTTTTTGGATCGAAGGCTGATTCCTACAAGGCTTTCGTGTTCTTCAGGGGTTGTAAGTTAGGAGAGGCTTTGATGAGAGGTATTTCTTTCTAGATGTGGGGCAGCACAGTTTTAATGATTTGGTACTGCCGGCAACGCCGCCGAGATCGAGCCGATCTCCCAGGAACGAATATTTAAGGTTCTTCACGGAATCTCGGGAAAGACACAAACAAGAACGCCGATTTTATGGATGATTTTCGTGCGAGCAAACACATCTAAAAACCGGCGCTCTTATGCCCGATATTAATACGTTTCGTGCGCTATACCGACGATGCGAACATCTATATGCGCAGTTGCCGTGCAGGCGAACGAGTAATGGCCAGCGTCGAGCGTTTCCTGAGCCAGCGTTTGAAACTGATGCTGAATCGGGAAAAGAGCCGCGTAGCACGGCCTTGGGTCTGCGATTACTTGGGTTATGGGATGAGTTGGCACAAGCAGCCAAAACTGAGGGTGGCGAGCCTGAGCCTGCACCGCCGTATACGGAACCATACGTACGGTGGTGTGAGAGGACGGCGGCTGTGAAGCCGCCTCCTGCTCGATGGGACGTTATTTCGCGATGCCTGGAAACAGGCCCTTTGAGGGGAGGGGGAAACCGTGAGGACAATATTTCATCCCCGAGTCCTGCGATCGGCGCTATAACAGTCCTGTTGAATTGAGAACCGTTCACCTCCCATCCAAGGAATCTGACGTCCCATGAATTCGATTTTCGGCAAATTGGCTGGCCGCGGTGCGTTGGCCTCGGCGATGAGTCTGGCGGTATTGATGTCAGTCGGCGTTGCGCGGGCCGCCGATGCTCCGGCCCAGCGGGTTGCGGTGCGTGGCGAGATCACGGCGGTCGAGGCGGACGCGCTCAAGGTGCATACCCTCGCGAACGAGAATGTCACGGTCGGCATGACCAAGGACACCCAGGTTCGCGGGGTGGCCCTCGCGAAGCTCTCGGATATCAAGCCCGGCAGCTACATCGGCACGGCGGCGATGCCGGGCCCGGACGGTACGCTGACGGCGATGGAAGTGCATGTCTTTCCGCCCGAGA
>JARLHX010000430.1 GCA_031292035.1 Negativicutes bacterium
CGGTCAACACACGCCACGCTCGTTGCAGGCAGCCCTCCTCGACCGCACGGGGCGGCGGGTCCAGACCCTGGGTCTGGATCCCCGCCCTTTGATCAAAAGCCCCTTGCAGGCGTTCGGCCCGGATGGGGCGATAAGGCAGGCGATGCGGTGGCAGCACCGAAAAGGTCCGACCACACGGACGGCAGCGGAAGCGCTGGAGGCTCTCTTGTTGATCCCCCTTCTTCCTCTTTTTCTTGCTCGGAGTCTTTGCACCGACGGCAGCCGTTGCTTCGGGGGCCTGGACCGCAGCACAGGCACCGGCGACATCCGCATAACGTTCATAAGTCCCATGCAAGTGTACCATCCCCGGACAACCGTGGGGGCACTCGGGCCGCTTTCCCTTGAGTTGATCTTCTCGAATTTGAATCGGGAAGCTTTTCCAAAATCCTCACCGTCGATCAAGCTGCTTTATTTTGGGCTCCACGCTGCTCCGGCCACGCTGCTCCCCACCAACGTTGCGCACCCACGCTCACCCCATAGTTCGCAGCGCCACACAACTCCATTGTTAAATGTATAAAGTTGACCCCGAGGGTTTCCTCTCACAGTTTTTTGAGCAGCATATCCTCTGAAAGGAAAAGTCATGGTTTGACCCCTTTTTCGGATTTGATGAGGTAAATCAAGAAAACGCAGATCAAAATGGAACCGAATGCATTGATGGTCGCCATTAGGCCACTCTTGCTTAAGGCCTGAATAATATTTGGAATTAGATTCAGGGCAAAAAGTACAAGCAAGAACTTATAACTTGCTTTTTTACTAATCATTCACACTCAATAGGTTGGCTGGTTCCCTTGCAGCGGATAAAGACTACCATTGGTAACATCGTTGTACAAATCCACCCCACCGCAACCCAACGCACACCCAACGTTGATACCTGCGTTCCATACGCTAGGTGCTGCCAAAATAGTACCAACAGGCTCGCTTGCCTTCCCCAGCACCGGCCATTTTTGTAGACCAAGTTTACCAAGGACTCCCAAGCTGCCAAAGCTAGGACAAGTTAAGCTTTTAACACAGTCGGCATAACAGTCTCGAAACGCTTGCGTTGCACCGCCATCTCCTTGGGCGCAGCTTGGGTACGGCGCGCACGGCGGAATAGGATTCCCATATAGGCCAAAAAAATCCGTCCCATCTACAGGGTCATTGACTACAAAACAATAATTGTTGAATCCGGAGGTCAGAGCTTCGCGCGTACGTCCTCCAATACGCCTAAGGCGGTAAAATCCCAATTCATTTATGGGGTCTTGATTCAGCCACCTTTGCAGGTTCGCATCGTAAAACCGGTAAAGGAAATAATACAACCCAGAGTTTCCGTTCCACTCTTTGCTGGAAAAACGGTATTTGTTGACATCAGCCAGCGAGCCATATATGGAAAGTGTATTTCCGTAAGGGTCGTAAAGATATTTGCCTACAATCATCTGACTGGCGCTGATGAGGGCGGTGATGTTTCCGTTGCCGTCGGCATGATAATAGGAATGGGTGCCGAACGTCGGCACTCCGCCGATTATTGTGGAAATCCAAGGCACCGCCGATGCCCGATCGGTGCGGGCC
>JARLHX010000431.1 GCA_031292035.1 Negativicutes bacterium
CGCCGTCTTTCGGGACGGAGGAAAGTCCGGGCTCCACGGAGAAACGGCGCCGGATAACGTCCGGCGGGGGCGACCCCAGGGAAAGCGCCACAGAAAGCAAACCGCCTTTGGGTCTCCAAGGGTAAGGGTGAAAGGGTGCGGCAAGAGCGCACCGCGCGGGCGGCGACGTCGGCGGCACGGCAAGCCCCGCCGGGAGCAAAACCGAATAGGGACGACAGGCGACGGCTCTCGGGCCGGAACCACCCTTCTCCGGGGCGTCGTCCGGGTTGGTTGCACGAGACGGCAGGCGACTGCCGTCCCAGAGGAATGGCCATCGCGCGCCGCAAGGCGCCATACAGAACCCGGCTTACAGGCCGACTGGCGCTTTAACCCGCATTTCTCACGCGGGGTCGTCCTGCCCTGTCGGCGCCTTGAGCTGGCCCTCCGGGTTGCATTTCGACGGCCGCCCGCTGCGTCGGGCGGCGCAACCGTATGACGCCATACGCTTTTTGCCGCCCTCCTTGCGCTTGACTCGTCGAAATCGCAACGCAGGTCGGCCCCGCGTGAGAAATGCGGGTTACTCGTCGCGTAAATGGGTTCTTAACGCTAACGGTGTTTTAATCGGGCCAAATGCATTGTCTCGAAGCCTGCCGCCATGCCGCATCTCCGCCGAATGCAAAACGCCGTCAGCCCGGCGCCGCCGCGCCCTTTTGCGGCGGGCGCCTCACGCTCTTTTGCGGCGGGGGCGCCGCGTCTGGCGCGCGGGCGAGTCGCCGGTTTCGTCGCGAGGCCGCGCATGAGTGAGGCGCCAACGCCCCATGTTCCGGTGCTGGCGGCGGAAGCCATCGACGCCTTGGCGGTCGCGCCCGGCGGCCTCTATCTCGACGGAACTTTTGGGGCCGGCGGATATACGCGGCTGATTCTCGCGGCGGGCGGAAGTGTGTTGGCGCTCGACCGCGACCCCAGCGCGATCCACAACAGCGCGGCCCTGGTCGAGGCGAGCGGCGGCCGGCTGATGCTGGCCCAAACCCGCTTCTCGCTCATGGAGAATGCGGCGCGCGAAAAGGGGCTCGGGCCTTTCGACGGAATCGTCCTCGACATCGGCGTGTCGTCGATGCAACTCGACCAGCCGGAGCGCGGCTTTTCGTTCCGGCTCACCGGGCCGCTCGACATGCGCATGGAAAAGGCGGGCGTGAGCGCCGCCGATCTCGTCAACGATATGGAGGAGGGGGCGCTCGCCGACCTGATCTACCATTTCGGCGAGGAGCGCGCCTCGCGCCGGATCGCCCGCGCCATCGTGTTGGAGCGCGCGAAAGCGCCGATCCTGACCACGGCCGCGCTGGCGCAGATCATTGCGCGCGCCAACCCCGGCCGGCCGATCGACATCCATCCGGCGACGCGGACTTTCCAGGCCTTGCGCATTGCGGTCAACGAGGAGCTGGACGAGCTGACGCGCGCGCTGGAGGCCGCCGAGCGCCTGCTGCGTCCGGGCGGGCGGCTCGCGGTGGTCGCCTTCCATTCGCTCGAAGACCGAATCGTCAAGCAGTTTTTCGCCGCGCGCACCGGGCGTGGCCGCGCGCCTTCGCGCCTTCTGCCGGGCGAAATTCCGCCGCCGCCGCCGA
>JARLHX010000432.1 GCA_031292035.1 Negativicutes bacterium
CTTAAAGAATTGTTAATAATATAATTTGTGAGAAACAAAACTCACACTATTACATTAGATAGTAATTTGTTTTGTCCATGAATACAATTTTATTTTAAGGCAGGTTAATAACTTGCATTAAAACGTATATTATTACTTATTTAAATTTACTTTGAAATTATGGAAATTATTTAAGGAGTTATAAAATTTAAGGTCGTTGTCTTTTGCCCAATTATACATACTCATAAAATCTTGATGATAATTTGTAAGACAGTGTCTTGATCTATGTTTACTTTTAATAAATGATCTTCCACAAATACACTGCTCGTGAGCAAGTAGGTGTTCTCGGTTCTCTTGTCTATACTTTTGGCTATATTCACTTGCTTTTTCTTTATTATTGCAATAATATTTATTATTGTAGTCATTAATTTTTTGTTTATTCTTTTGTCTATATGCTTTCTTCTGCAGTAATATTTTTTCTCTATTTTCAAGTCTGTATTTTTTGTTGTATTCTTCGTATTTATTTTTGCTTTCAACAAAATAATTTTCTTGATTTTCCATTTTTAGTTTTATATATTCTTTTCTCTTTAAACCCCTTCTCTCTTTTTTCCCAATTTTTTTTTAAAGATTTTTAAAATTGAAAAATATTAAAGTTTGATAAGAGTGGTTCAAGCGGAAAAAAGTAAGGAGGGGGCAAAACAAAAATGATTGTTACGGGTGTTGAAAAAAAGGGAAATAAAAAAGATTGTTACGGGTGGCAATAAAAATGATTTTTTAGGGGGCTCAATTCTTTCGGAAAAAAAGAGCCAGACTTCTATATATATTTTTTTGATTTAGTAAATTCTATTTCTTTGTTTTCTTTACCCCTTCTGCCCTTTATATAAAGTTGTATAAAGTTTATGTAAAGTTTTTTTGATTATTTTAATATAAGTTAATCTTTTAGAAGTTTTTTAGCCCAACTTATCTAAAAGTCAAACGGTACGCTGGGAACAGATTTTCGAAGAAAATCGCCCCGTGACCCGAAAGAAATAATTTATTATTATATCGCAAAAAACCTCACTCTGTCTACTCCTCGCTGCCCCCCACTCTGGCCCTACATTCCCCCCTCTGTACAGGAGCGCGCAATGGAAGTGGGCTCCAGCAGTCAAGACGGCCTGTTCGAGAAGTCGCTGGGACTGTATCGCACAGTGGGCGGGCCCCTCTCCCACTCTGACGCCGTGAATGTGGCCACCCTCCTCCTTGTGCTGGGCAGGGAAGGGGAGGCGAAGGCCGCCGCGCAAACGGTGTGGACATGGTTTGTTCTTGTTCAGTTGTGTGCGCGCGCATGTGTGTGTGTGAGCGAGTGCGCGCGTATGTGCTTGCTGCTGTTAGGTGCATGTGGAGTTAGTTTTTGAAAGATAAGTGTGCTTGCTGCTGTGATGGGTATGGAGTTTTGTGGTTTGTGTGTGCCTGAGTGTTGCTGTTGCTTCTGTTCGTTGTGTGTGTGTGTGTGCGTGTGTGTGCGTGTGTGTGTGTGTGTGTGTTGGTGTGGAATCAGGTGTTGCAACAATGCGGGCCTGACTTGGCGGGGCTGCGCGCCAATGACCCCGAGCACTACGCCCTGTTTGAATCCTGCGCGATTGCAAATGTCATCCTACAACAGCTTGATGCGGCGGAGGACTTCCTCCGGACTGCGGTGGCGTGGTGGGTGCCAGTTTTTGAAAACTATGTGCTTGCCCTGCAGAAAACAACAGTATTGCTTGCATGTTGCAGTACATGCTTTGGTTGTAGCATTATCAGTGCTGTGATGTTTGTGGCGCACGCATCTCATGCCAAGCTTGTATTAAGTTAGTGTGTTCTCGGCGTCTGTAAGTGTGTGTGTGTATGTACTCGTGTGAGGGTATGTTTGTTTGCGTGCCCCCCCCCCCCTCAGCTGCCCGCGCAACTACACCCGGGCCTCGTTGACGCTGCGAACTCTGCGCCTGCTCGCAGGGCGGTGGGCGGGCCTGGGCGGCGAGGCAAAAGAAAGACTCACCCACGCGCTACCACTGCCCACGGTGTGCGTCTTCATCTCTGCGGAGGGCAGCGGGGAGTTCGCCCCCACGCCCTCCGCCACCGCTGCCACACAGGCCCACATACACAAGCTGCTGGAGCAGGTGGGGTTGTATTTCCGATGCTGCTGCTGCTGCTGCTGTGTGTGTGTGTGTGTGTGTGTGTGTGTGTGTGTGTGTGTCACCGAATGATTGTGTGAGAGGCTTATACATCTGCTTGCCCCTTCCTGAATGACTAATGTGTCTTTTGTATGCTCCCTCGTTTATGCTGCAGCACCCCCTGTCACTCTGCTACGCCTCTGCGTGCACCATCGCGGACATCTTGTTCCTGGAGGCGGCACAGGGGAAGGGGTGGGAAACATACATCGTCCTGCCCGTGCCCCACGCTGTGCATGTGGAAGCGTGCCAGGCCCGGTTTGGGAGCGTGTTCGCCCCAGCTGCTCCCAAAGCGCGGAGTTCAATTGCTGCATCCCCAGAGGCGGAGGGCACCCTGGGCACTTGGATGGCGCGGCTGGAGAAGGTAATCAAGGCTGCGTCTAAAGTAGACATTAGCAACGACTTGTCCGCGCACGCATCAGTGACAAACCACCACTACTGCAGGTGGGCGTGACTTGAATTGCGTGCGTGTCGCAGTTGCGTGTGTGACATCGTGGCGGGCATTGCTTGCTTGTAGTGTGTCATGTTTTTGGATTGCAATTGTGTCGATGAGTTTCCCTTCCCCCTTCCTACCTGCTTGCCTGCCTGCCTGCCTGCCTTCTTTCCTTCCTGGCTGCCCCCAGTCTGGTGCTCAACGGCTTGGCGGAGATGCGGGCGGAGTCACTTGGCACAACAGTGTCTCGAGTGTACCTGCGTCCTTATGTTTCAACCGTCATGTCCCGTCATGACGTCACTGAGCCAGCGCAGGAGGTGTTTGAGATCCGGGGGGAGGAGGGGGAAGGGGCTGATGGCCGGCCCAGAGCATTTCAGGCTGGGGAACTGTTTGAGGAGGAGGAGGGGGAGGCGGAGGGCGACAGTGAGCGGGAGGGCCACGATGTTTTCGCGGAGTCAAGGATCCCTCTGCCGGAGTTGCCGGAGTTACCGCTGAAGGACATGAAACGGCGCCACGTTTCCATTTCCGAAGGCTCGGGGACGGTGATAGAGTCACGGGGGGAGGCAGGCGTGGGGCGGCGGGGCAGTCAGCGCGCTGCCACCACATTCTCTATGAACCCCGCGCTGCTGACTGCCAGCATGGCTGTGTTGACAAGGGCGGCGGGCCTGGGGCATGGTGTGTCCAACTCCGCCCTCCGCTCCCCCGTCCTGCAGCATACCAGCCCACAGGGTGAGTGGTTGAGGGGGACTTGCAATATTGTGTTCATGCGTGTGTGTTTATTTGACTCTCTTTGAGGAGTGTGTGTGTAAATATGTGTAAAGTGCGCGCGCGTGTGTGTGCGTGCGTGCATGTGTGTGTGCATGTGTGTGTGTGTGTGTGTGTCTGTATGAGTGTGTTTTGGAGTGGCATCTATCATGTCGTTGGATGAGTTTCTATGTTCTCCCCCAGCCACAGCTGCGGCGGCGGCGGCTCCCTCTCACGGCAGGCGCCCTTCTCTTGTGGTGCAAGTCAGTGCAGAAGCCGCATCGCCTGACCGCGCCCCTGCAGCACAGCCCCTGCCGGCACGCAACATCCGCCGCTCCATCACAGTCAACGTCATCACCTCACCCGCTGGCGCTGTGGCGTTGCTCACCAAGCGCGCCGCGTTGCCCTCTCGCAGGGTGAGTGTGGTTGTTGTCCATGCTACCGGGTAGTGCGTGTGTCTGTGAGTGGAAAGGGTCGAATGAAGGGATTGTTTGCTCTGCATGCCTGCTTCGTCTGTGCGTGTGTGTCCACTGTGGTGCTGAAGCGCTCTGTTGTGTGTTTGTGTGGACGCTGTTCAGGCGTCTGAGTTGGCGGCTGCTGGTCCGCCCATGTCATTTTGGGCTGATCCTACTTCCCGCGACAGTCCTGTTCCCAGCAGCAGCCAGTTTGCTTTCCCTGGTACCTTTCCACCTCCTCCATCCCCACATTCGCATCCACTCAACCACCCCACCCTCCCCTCCACCCCTTGTGCCACTGACTTCTTTCCGCGATTTCTTCCTCATCAACGTGCGTGTGCAGGCGATCCAAGCAGCCCACACGAGCCCAGCGCCTCCAGTGATGTGTGTGTGACTCCCGTCGCTGTGGAGCAGTGGATGAACCAAAACCTCACCTATCACCTCGCATTCATGGAGGTCGTCCGCCTGGCGAAGGTACCCCCCGTGCTCTCTGACACGCATACATGCACGCTCGTTCCCATACACTTGACTGGTGTGAAGTCGCGTTATGCTGACATGCTTTGTGCACCCACTTGCAGTTTGAAGCTCAGTCCTACATCGCGCCCTCCCCTCGCCGCCAAGTCATCATGGCCATCCTCTTTGCTGATATCGTCGGATACTCAAAGGCGCGTTGTTTGTCAGGGACTAGTTTGTGTTGTGCGTGTGTGACTTTGTGAAAGTCGCACTCACTTGCGCAGCAAAGCTTGTCTGTGTTTGATCAAGCGAATTCTTGCTCCACTGCGTTGTCCATCGGTCTGTACGCCCCCTCTCCCTCTCGCATTCATGTGTATGTGTGTGTGTGTGTGCAGCTTGAGGAGTCGCAGGTGTTGGCCTTTGTTGAGAACTTTCTTGGCGGCGTCTCCTTCCTGTTGGACAGCCTCCCCAAGAGCCAACAGCCAAAAGTCAGGAACACGTGGGGAGACGCGGTAAGTGTGCATCACTTACATACGTGTGTGCTCTCTCAAGTTGCGCTTGCAATCCACGCGTATTGTACACATTCCACACCTCGTTGTGGCTGGAGCCGGGCTTCCCTTGGGATTCAGTGCTCTTACCTCCTTACGCTGTGTGTGTGTGTGTGTGTGTGTGTGCATTCCGCCTGGCCCACAGCTGTACTTTGTGTTCCGGCGTGTGGACGACGCGGCGGTGTTTGCGCTGATGCTGTCTGATGTCGTGACGGGTGTGCGGTGGGAGGCGCTGGGCCTTCCCCCAGGCCTCTCCATCCGCGTCTCTCTGCATGCGGCCCCCGTACACGCTGTCACTGACCCGGGTACGCGACAGAGGGTCGTTTGTGTTTGCTAGCCATGTGTATGTTGTCTGCGGGTTGTTGCAAGTGTGTTTGCTACTGGTTGCAAGTGTGTGTTTGTGTTGCTTCCTGTGCGCAGTGATCCGGCAGGTGAACTATACGGGGGTGCACACGTCACGCGCCGCCCGCATAGAGCCCATCACGCCGCCCGGATGCGTCTACTGCTCACAGGTATGTGTATGGGGGGAGAGGGGCGTGCTGCGTGCGCGTGAAAATGAGTGTCACTTCCTTCCTCTTGTGGCTTGCCGTCATCACCTTGCTGTGTACACGCCATCATCACCTTGCTGTGTTGCTGCTGCCATTGTCCCGCCTTGAAACTGTGATGGTTTGACCCCAGGCGTTTGCGGCCATCTCCCGCACCCTCTCCGTGTCTCAGTACGAGTGTGACTACGTTGGCAATGTGCCCCTAGCCAAGAGTTACGGCTCTCAAACGCTGTACCACGTGAAGTGGTGCAAGGAGGCGGAGCGACCCGAGGTGGCCCCTCATCTTCCCCGCCGCCCCAGTGTGTAGCAGTCCCCTTCCCCCCCTTCAGTGTTTCCTCTTCGTTGCTCTCATTCATTTCCCTTGCCCCCTGCCACACCGTCAGTGTGTGTGGTAGTCATTCCAGTGCCCCCTCTGCGTAAATGTGAGGGGCATGCATCTTCGCCACGCGTTAGCACATGATTTTGGCTGGGTGTGTCGGCCTGATTGCGAGGAAAGGAGCAAGCAGATGCAGGTATGTCAATGAGAGGCACAGTGACGCCGCCAAGGGCTTCGAGATGTGCATGTGTGTATTTGGGCTTGCGGAAAACATAGTCACATTTGGGAAAAGCCATGGAAAAACAAACAAACACGAAAACGAAGCAAGACAAAAATGACAAAACAAGCGCTGCTTCACAGAACCGAGTCCCCGCCTTGGAGGGGGTTCCGCATAGCAAACTGGCTATCATCGTCAGGGTCCCCCTTGCCTGCCGCTGCCTCTGTGGGCTGAAACTGTCTACGGCTGCTTGCACGGCGGGGCGCAGACCGCACACCTGCCCTGGAGGAGGCCATCATCACTCCACCCTCTCCCTTCGCCTTGGGCTGTGCTTTGCCCCCCGAGGCAGACACAAGCCGCACCGTGTCCAACTGCTTCTTACAGTCCGCCAACTCCGCCGCCATGCTCTCGAAATTATCCAGCACCGTCTTCACACTGGCGGCGACGCCTGCCCACTGCCCCGCAGACACAGAGCGCAACTCCAGCATGTCCCTCAGCCGTGCACCAGTGTCCTCAAAAGAGTCAGCGGACACGCCGCGGGAGAAGAGGGGATTGAGGGACACATCCTCCCCCGCACCCGCATTCATGGCAGACAGGTCAGACACTATGGTGGCAGCACTGGAGGAGCGGGTGCGGCCAATCTCTGCACGCAGCTTGGCGGACTCTAGTGCTGTCATCTCCTTCTTCTTCTTGGCCTGTGCGGAGCACATCAAGTAGATCTCCGATGACAGGACGGTAACGAAGTAGAGCACGGAGAGCACGATGACGAGCACGACGACGTAGGATACGAAGGACTTCTCTGCCTCAAAGCCCTGTGTGTCCAGTTGGCCTGACTGGAACATGACGCCCGCGAGGGTGATGAGGACAGCACAGAACAGTAGAGTGGACTCGACGGTATTGTAGTTCCAGAAGAAGGACACCATGGGCCTGCCGCGCGCCACTGCATGCAGTTGACTGTCCATGTGTGAGCTGCCCACGCGGCGCTTCCATCCTCTCCTTACTGACGCCAGTGTGGCC
>JARLHX010000433.1 GCA_031292035.1 Negativicutes bacterium
ACGACCTCATGAACGAGCCCCATGATGGTGCCGATGCCAACTGGCCTGAAGTGGCCCAGGTCGGCATCGACGGTGTGCGCAAATATGATCAGGCCAGGCCGATTTACGTTGAAGGGCGCGGCTGGTCCAGCGCCGCGAATTGGCCCCGGCTCAATGCTTCCCTGTTATTGCTCAAGGACCCCGCGAACCGGTTGATCTTTTCCGCCCACCTGTACCTCGACACGAACGGCGGCGGGCTATATGGGCAGCCCCCCGCAGCAGATTTTGATCTTGATACCGGTGTGCTCCGTGCCAGGCCTTTCGTCGAGTGGTTGGCGCAAAACAACCGGCAAGGGCAGTTGGGTGAAATGGGTATACCGGGAGATGATCCACGCTGGTTACAGGCGATGGATCGATTATTGGCCTATCTCAAGTTGCACTGTGTGCCCCTGGCTTATTGGGCGGCGGGGCCGGCGTGGGGGGATTATCCATTGTCGATAGAGCCACAACAGGGCAGGGATAAGCCGCAATGGTCGGTACTGGTGCGATATATATATAGCAAAACAGTTTGCCCTTGAAGGGGGCGTAAAACATTGAAGTGCATTAATATAGGGCTTTGGCTTTGGTGCAAGTAATAAGTGTCGGCGCCAAAGCGGGGCATGTTGATGTTTGGGGTGAGTAATTCGTTGTTTTTAAATGGGGTTTTCGACGTGTTTATTTATTTTCGTCGGTCGACGAATTGATACTTGCATCATGAAAAACTCGCCTCTAGTATGTCCGCTGAAAGCCCGTACATGATTGACCTATCACCATGAGCCTCTTCAAGAACCGACAGGGAAAGGTAACCCTGGGGCGGTAGCTTGGGTAATCGTCCCTTAAGCATGACTCTTTTCTCAATGCTGGCGGATTGTCCATGATCCTTAAAATCAATGCGCGCTCGCTGCTGACGTTATCAGGATTTCTGTGTGCCAATGCCTGGGCGATCGACCCGCAAGGTATGCTCGACCCCCAGAGTATCAAACTGTCCGATGGGCTGACGTTTACGCCAATATTGCAAGTCAGTGAACGCTATGATGACAATTTTCGGCAGGTGGAACATGACACGCAATCGTCATGGATCATGGGCACGACTCCGTCATTCCTGTTGGCCGCCGAAACCGGTAAAAGCCGTTACACACTGGCGTATACCGCCGATAATAATACTTATTTCTCGAGCCCCAAAGACAATCATACCAACCACTATCTGGACACGGA
>JARLHX010000434.1 GCA_031292035.1 Negativicutes bacterium
CTGACGGAAAGAGGTTTTCCACTCATGGAAGCGACGGAAGGTGGCCTGTTTGCGGGTCATGCGAGTCATGCGGGCTGGAAGTGGCGGTGGTTCGGGCAGGCCTTCGGGGCCATAGGCCATAAAGAGTTGCAGGTAGGCCCAGAGAGATTTGGCTGACTTGTCTCCGTCAAACACACCGAGGTTGCCGCAGGCGACGCAAATCTCTCTTGGGGGGGAAAGGTTGTAGTCAACGCCGATCAAGTAGAGAGGGTGGCGGGAAGTGTTGACGCCTCCCGTAATAATAGGGACGTAACCGGCGAGTACTTCGAGTTGATCCCAGTCGAGGACGTGCAGGTGTTTTTCTCCAGGGAAGACGTAGTAGAGTTTTCGCGTGCCACGATGAATTCGAATGAAGGCGCCGCGACTACGATGCGAACCGCCCATGAAGTAAAACACCACGGCAAATATGATAGCCAGCAAGCCGGAGGCTAACATCATTATAAGCTCGTAAAGTGACCATGGTTCGTCGTCAGTAAGTTGCAAAATAATAAGTGTGCCTATAACTATTACTATCGATAGTCCAATGGCAGATGCGAATCCTATGCGGTTAAGGTTGGCAAATGAATCAAGCTCTATACATTGCTGGTTGACACGCCATACGCCATCAGCCTCCGGAGATGTATCTGTTGGCGCGTTATTAAGCCGAGTTCCCCCGAAACGTAATGACCTTGGTAGACGCTTGATATGTGTTTTTTTCACTGCGGCGCGCTCACTGGTTCGAGACTACTCTCATCTATCGGCGAGCTAAACCATCCACCCGCTGTGAAGTGCATTGGTGCAGGTGCGTCGGGTTGTGTAATGGCAATTTCCGGGTGCTCATTTGGGTCCGGCTGATAAAGATATTCGAGCGCTACTTTTGCATCTTCATGCATAGCAATGCTCCAGCCGCGATTGGCGCCCAAGACTGCACTGCGCGATATCAGGTACTGGCGTCGATAGTCAATTGGATTGGTTCCTGTTGTACACAGGTGTGCCGGCTGTAGGACCTTACGAAACGAGGGTTGATTACTCATCGACGATCTTTCCATTGACGCGGATGACGGGTTTGCGTTTTTCGACAAAGCCGCAGAGCTTGTCGATTTCCTTGGGAAACGGGGTGTAGGGCACGTTGTACTGAATGAACTCGGCGAGGCATTCGGGGAAGACGTCCCAGATCAGCCATAACAGGCGAAGGGGAATCATGATGGCGGCCCATTGTTTGCCGCGTCGGGTGGTGAGGCTCTGACGGAAAGAGGTTTTCCACTCATGGAAGCGACGGAAGGTGGCCTGTTTGCGGGTCATGCGAGTCATGCGGGCTGGAAGTGGCGGTGGTTCGGGCAGGCCTTCGGGGCCATAGGCCATAAAGAGTTGCAGGTAGGCCCA
>JARLHX010000046.1 GCA_031292035.1 Negativicutes bacterium
AAGACCCGCTCAAGCTGCGCTTGAACGGGGCACCCGATGACTGTTTCTTCATTAAACTCTTGCCCGGGCCACCCGCCCATCCGGAGGTGTGGATATTATCGACTCCCAACCCTTCCCGAACGATGGGAGGGTGGGGCAACCACTTTGTTGGTTGACCCGAACAAAAAGGGCCATCCGCTCCAGCCCGTTGAAAGCGGATTAAAACTTGAAAAGAATCGCAACACCTTCGAAGCAGTTACCACCGATCGATATGTTATTGGGCATCACAAGTGCACCTTCATCCTTCACGAGTAATGTGCGGCCATTAGGCATCGCAAATCGGCCTGTCACTTTAACCGCATGCGCATTAGCAAAATGCACGGACAAAACCATATCGTTTTCCTGATCAAAAACAGTTAGCGTATGAGGATCTTGCTCTATTCTGAAATAGTTGTTCGGGTTGATGTCAAATTTGTTGTTATGTATTCTGGCAATGATCCTTTTGTCCCGGCTATACACTTCGGCCGAAATCTGTATGTTAGTTCCGCTGCGGTCGAATGATATCTGTGGCTTATCGCCAATCTGAAGAACCGTGACCGGAAATTGTGTTGCAATACCAACATCACTTCCAAAATATACTCTGAGTGCATTGTCGGGTACCGTCGCAGGACAGCTTTGAGGTAACGGCGGAGAAGCTTCTTCCGCCGGAGTAAGCTCCCCGTGCAAAGCTGGAACCCTTTCATCAAATAGTGTGAGTAGTTGATCGAGTTTTTCGTTGGCATCAGCGCCTGAGGTCAATAGTTTATTCATCAGCTGTAACGTCTTGCCACTGAGATCCTCTCTGCGCTCCGGACGACAAATCAAAATGGGCGCTGGGACGCGGGCCCGAAGGCCCGCTCTTCCACTAACTACACCCACTCGTCGACCCACAGCTCATGCACCGGTAGCAGCTTCCGTTGCGGGTCATGATTGCGCCGCAGGTGGAGCAGGTTGGGGCGTCGCCCATGTCGATCAGTTCTTTCATGGCGTCCGAAGCGTGGACGAACCGGTTGTCAGTTGTCGGTTGTCGGTTGTCAGTAAGACCCAAAACGCCGGAAGTCGGAGCCTTCTCTACGAAATCGCCGAACGACTTCTGGCCCTCGTGTCCAGCCTCTTCGGGAGCGCCGACGGCTGG
>JARLHX010000047.1 GCA_031292035.1 Negativicutes bacterium
TCCATCATCTTCTTCTACAAGCTCAGCGACGAGAGCTATACGATCAACTATCATCTGCCAAGCGGCACCGTGAGCAAAAGCGGCACGAATGTATTTGGAACCTCCATTTCTGCCGATCTGACGAAAACACCGGCCGGCTTCCATATCAGCGCCGTTACCTACAACAACGGAACCGATATTACAGCCGACGGTCAGGGAAATTACGCCATGTCACTCAATGACGGCGATAATGTCATGGATGTATACTATCTCGCAGATAACGAAAACTATGTGATCAACTATCACCTGCCGAGCGGCACGGTGAGCAGCAGCGGTTCGGCCGCATATGGGGCTTCCGTAGCAGCTGATCTCGCAACCAACCAAACACCGAACGGTTATCACATCAGCAAAGTTACGTACAATGACGGTTCGAAGCTCAGCACCATTGCCGGCGTTGACGGAGCCTATTCCATGTCTATCGGCGAAGCCTCCAACATTATGGATGTGTATTATGCACCCAACACCGAGACCTATACCGTCAATTATTACGTGTTGGGCTCAGAGACCACCGTCCCCGGTCTTCCGGTTTCAGCGACGACAAGCGGAAGCGGAGACTTCGGCTCAAAAGTGACCATAACACCTCCGGATGTAACGGGCTACACGTATGACAGCGCCGATAACAACCCCGCCACGCTTGGGGAAGACGGCAATGTCATCACCATCTACTACACCAAAAATATCCCGGTTCCTCCAACCCCGACGTCAGTTGATATCACCATTCACTACTATCTCACCGGTACGACCAAATCGCTGAAGGCTGACAAAATAGATGCCGGCACGGCTGGTAAGGCCAAGACAGAAACCGCTCCTGCAATTTCAGGTTATATCGCATTAAAAGCCAGCCAGACCTTCACCGTACAGGAAAGCAACAATGTTATTACGTTCTACTATAAAAAGGTAGCGAATAACAATACACCCAAGGGCAACCCGGATACCGGCGATTCCGGAATGAGCCTGCCTCTGGCCGCAGCAATGACAGTTCTTGCTGCCGCAGGCGCCGCGATTATCGGAAAACGCAAGCACGCGAAATAAGA
>JARLHX010000435.1 GCA_031292035.1 Negativicutes bacterium
AACTGGAATAAATGACTGGCAGTGCACACCTTGCACATGCCAGTGGAGAGGTAGAGTACAGAGGACACAGGTACGATAATAAATACAGTATTCTCACCTCTGACAGGTCTGCATTCGTATCCTAGCAGCGCCTGTCACAACTCATACAAAAACAGTCAAATTAAAATGATGTTGTAAATCAACGCTATGAACGCACTATCGTGCTGCAGCAGCGGCTGCAGCTACCGGGGCAACGGTCGGCGAAGGCTCTTCCTTTTGATCGCATCTGTGTCCAGTGGGCCAACGCGGCGATCACGATCGGCGGCCTGCAGCGTCTGCGAGTGAATCAGCTGTCGGGCGATCTGCCGATGAGTCCGGGACTTGGCCAGCGTGGCTTCCCCTCACGACGACGTACCGCTCGTCACATCGCTGAGGTCCACTCCACACGAGTGAACCTCAGCGCCGCCTTCCACGGCGGTCTCGGCCAGGGTGCACTGGCCGCAGCGGCATAAAGCGGCTTGCGCCTACGCTGCGGATCGCTGTGCTGCTCGTCGCTGCTTCTTTCTAAATCGCATTGCGTCCTGTTTGCGTTCGCTCTAGCTTATAGCTCATACACCGGTGGTATCGGCTATTTTGTGTCTATGCTTTGCGCCCAGTCTCATGTCGCCTCTCGCAATAGATCTATACATACACATGAAGTCATCGCTACTTTGTCTTCACACCGCGGGCTCGAACAGTTCGATGCAAGCGGCTCAACATGAATTTGGTTCACGTCTTGCTTCATGTGATCACGCTGCATGCTGCGAGCGCCGCGGGGGCACCTTTTGCTTGCAATCTGAGACGGTAACCCAAGTCCAGGCAAACGGTAACCTTAGATGGCTGGAGAAGTCTAAGGCGATAACTTAAGATTACCAGGTCACCCCGGTAACCCTGCTCCGATCCAAGTAACCCAATAACCCTAATAACCCTAATAACCCTAATAACCCTTATTAACAAGGAAAGAATGATATAACCCTAATCGCCGGTGGCTAGGAATAACCCTAACCGCCGCGAATAACCCTA
>JARLHX010000436.1 GCA_031292035.1 Negativicutes bacterium
GCAGAAATGATGTAGAATAGTCTGAGACGCTTAGTTCCGAGCGAAAGTAAGGAACATCACTAAGTGACGATACCATAGCACAACCAGCCAAATCCTAGTGCTCACCATTCACTTCACTTTATCCCCTGTGCAGTTTTGAGGGAGTATACCGTAAGGATATTCACCTCACATTGGTTCGAAGCTGAGGCTTCGAACTAAGCGATCGCATCAACGCTAAAGCGTTGTGCGTCTGCTTAATTCAGTGTCGATAGCTACGGGGCTCCACCTGTTCCCATACCGAACACAGTAGTTAAGCCCGTATACGCCGAAAGTACTTGGTTGGAAACGGCCTGGGAGGATAGGTAGGCGCTGATTTGAAAAACACCCATCATTTGATGGGTGTTTTTTGCTTGTTATGCATGCAAATACAATACCATAAATGGTCTCCTAGGCACAACCGAAGAGAGGATTGATCGTCGTGATGATCTTCGCTGTCCTTGCGACTTTTGGGGGAGACAAAAAAGAAGGCTCCATATCATGGAGCCTTCTTTTTATTGGTGAAACTTATTTTTTTGCCGCCTGGAAGAAGGTGTCGGTGTAGACGAAGAGGGCTGGCGCACCACCGGTATGGACGAAGCAAACATTGTCGGTCTTTTTGAAAAATCCTTGGCGGATGAGGCCGATGAGACCGGACATGGCTTTGCCGGTATAGACGGGATCGAGAAGGATGCCTTCGGTCCTAGCCAAAAGTTCTACTGCCTCGACCATTTCCGGAGTTGGCAGAGAGTAACCAGGTCCGACGTATTCTTCATAGCAGACGACCGCCTCTTTGGGAATAGGCGCTTTGATGCCGACGCGGGCGGCAGTTTTGACGACAAGATTATAAACCAATTCAACCTGCTGGGCATTTTTGCGACTGATGTTGATGCCGATAACAGGGATGTTGCTATTCGTGCCGTAAAAGCCGGTGAGCAGACCGGCGTGAGTTCCGGCGCTACCACTGGTGGTAATGATATAGTCAAAATTGATGCCTTTTTCAAAGGATTGAGCGAGGATTTCTTCGGCACAGGCTACATAGCCGGTGGCGCCGATCTCGTTGGAACCGCCGCCAGGAATGATATAGCCTTTGCGGCCGACTGATTTTAATTGGTCGGCAACATCCTGCATGGCCTTGAGCATATCGGAGCCCCCGGGCATGACAGTGGTGGCCTCGACACCCAGTAGGTGAAAGAGGAAGTTGTTACCGCTGCCTTGTGGTTTATAGCTGCCAGGCACGCGCTCTTCCAGCACCAACCGGCACTGGAGGCCTTCTTTTACCGCGGCGGCCAGGGTGAGGCGGCAATGATTGGATTGAACTGCGCCGCAGGTGATCAGGGTGTCGGCTCCCTGCGCCAAGGCGTCGGCGACAAGAAATTCCAGTTTACGGGTCTTGTTGCCGCCAGCGGCAAGGCCGAGCAGATCGTCCCGCTTGATGTATAGTTGCGGTCCGCCAAGTTTTGCCGTCAAATTAGGCAGAAATTCGAGTGGCGTCTGTCCTTCGGTGTAACGGCGGCGGGGAAATTGGGCTAGATTCATGATGCATTCCTCCTAAAATTGTCTCGACAGATAACAAGAGCACTCGCGAGGAGTGCTCTTGCTGTCAGGATGCTGGTACTCCTTACATCGCTATAAGGAAGATTCGCCGTTCTGAGATTAAAATCCTTGTGGTTTTGCTATTAAACACCGGCAGCTTCTGCGGCAACTGCATCTTGAATGGCTTTGCCGCCAAACTTGAACAGTGCCAGCGTAGCTACGGTATTGCCGAAGACGTTGATGGTGGTCCGGCCCATGTCACCAAAGCGGTCGACACCGGCAATGATGGCGATGGCTTCAACAGGAAGGCCGAGGGAAGTCAACAGCACGGCCAGAACAACCAGCGAAGCGCCTGGTACGTTGGCGGTGCCTTTATTGGCGATCAGGGTGGTAATCAGAATGGTGATTAGACTGGGTAGGGTAAGCTCGATGCCATAGGCTTCAGCCAGGAAGCAAGTGGCCAGCGCCTGATAAAGGGCAGCGCCGTCGAGATTGAAGCTGTAGCCGAGCGGCAGGACGAAGGAGACGACTTTTCGGGGAATGCCTGTGCTTTCAAGAATTCTCATGTGTACTGGCAGCGTGACTTCCGAAGAAGCGGTGGTAAAGGCCAGCAGTAACGGCTCCATGATTTTCTTGATTGTGTCAATCGGCGGGTAGCCGAGGGCTTTTACGATGACAAGGAAAATAGCAGCGACGATGAAGAGGCCAATGTAGAGGGTGCCGACCAGTTTTGCCATGGCGATGAGCAGCTTGGTTCCCTGGGAGGCGATGACCCAGGCAATAATGGCAGCGACAGCTACCGGAGCGACGGAGATGACGCCTTGGGTCATTTTGAACATGGCGCTCAGAACGCCTTCGAAGAACTTCACTACCGGTTTGGCGGCTTCACCGGCTTTGGCCAGTGAGAGGCCGAAGCAGATGGCGAAGAAGAGTGTGGGGACAATTTTTTGGTTGGCCATAGCGAAGACGGAATTGTCAGGGATGATGTCAAGGAAGAAATTGATCCAGTTGACCGAAGTGGACAGGTTTTGCGGGATGCTGCCGGTCTTGGCCAAAACTACGCCGGCGGCGGGGTGAAAGATTTCATTCAGGCTGATACCGATTACGATGGAGATGCCGGTGGCGACATAGAACCAAATGAAAGCGATGACGCCCAGGCGACCAAGCTGCCGCAGGTCGGAGCCCATCGTATAGATGCCGAGGGTTACCGCTGAGAAGACCAGCGGAATGACAATCATTTTAATTGCTTTGATGAAGGCCGTGCCAACTGCCAGCATACCGGGCGTGTTGGCTATTTCGGGCCACGCAAAGCCGACAACGATACCAAGAATAAGACCGACAAGAATCTGGACCCACAGGGGTGTGCTTTTCATGAAACCGGTAGAACCGGTACTGTGATCACCGTCAAGAACCATTTTTTCATCCTCCTTGTATTTTATATTGCCGAAATACCGGAAAAAGCCGTGCACCCATCCCTCCCCTTTAATTATATGTAGGTTTTCGTATTTTTGTATAGTTTCTATATGTTTGCCGTTGTTCCTTCAGAAAAACGCGGTTAAGCGAGAATAATCCAAAAAAACGGGAACAATGATGAAAAGGGAAGTGGCTGGAAGATAGAGAACCATATAAAATTAGACGCAAATCCAATGGTGTTTGCCGGGAAGGGGTAGTAATTTGACTATGCAGAAAAAAGTGGGAATATTGGGCGGTATGGGGCCGCTGGCAACGGTGGATCTATTCGCGAAGATTGTTGAGAGTACGCCAGCGGTGCTGGATCAAGATCACCTACGGATTATCATAGATAATAACCCGCAGATTCCGCCGCGGGTGGAAGCCATTCTCCAAGGGGCCGAGAGCCCTGTGCCGGCGATGGCCGAATCAGCTAAATTACTGGCTGCCGCCGGAGTCGATTTTATCGTTATGCCCTGCAATACGGCCCATTATTGGATTGAAGATCTGCGGGCTGCTGTGTCGGTTCCGGTATATAGTATGATCGAAAACGCCGCCGCATACGTGACCGAAAACTATCGGCAGCTATCTGGCAAGATACTATTGTTGGCCACTGCGGCAACCGTTGGGCTAAACCTTTATCAGCAGGCCTTTGCCGCCCAAGAGATGTCTCTGGTGCTGCCGTCAGACGAGGAGCAGGTGATGCTCGACAAGGCCGTTCGGCGGATCAAGGCCGGAGAGATAGCCAACAATCCCTTCCTGCCAGAGATCGAAGCGATGTTGGCGCGGCACGCCGCGGCGGGAACAGCAGCTATTTTGGCGGGCTGCACTGAAGTGCCGCTGTTTTTCCCTTATTTGAAGGGCAGCATGGTTCGGCTGGACGCGACGCTGCTTTTGGCGCAAATGGTGGTTGCCAGGGCGACCGGAAAATAATTTGTTCGGAGGAGCAAGACGTGTCTTTTCGCAATCTTCGGGCCTTCATTGGGCTCATTGTCATCATTTTTGCCGTCACCGGCTGCGCGCCTAGCGCCTGGTTCGCCCCCAAGCCTTATAAAGAAACACAATTTTTGATGGATACCATCATTGAAATTACCGCCTACGGACCCAACGCCGAGCCGGCAGTGAAGGCTGCTTTTGCCGAATTTAAGCGGCTGCATGAGCTGACCAACAACTTTGATCCAAACAGCCAAGTTTCTCGAGTCAATCAGCTGGCCGGCAGGGAAAAGGTAAAGGTAGATCCAGACGTACTGACGATGATCAAGCGGTCGAATGAGCTGTCAGATCAACTGGACGGTGTTTTCGACGTAACTATCGGACCGCTGGTCGAGCTGTGGGGCATTGGCCGCAAAGGCGAGTTTGTACCCAGTCAGGCGGAGATCGACAGGCTTTTACCGTTGGTCAATTATCATCTAATGGAGCTTGATCCGGCGGCAGGGACGATTTATTTATCAAAGGCCGGCATGCTAATCGACCTCGGCGGCATCGCTAAAGGCTATGCCACCGATAAGGCCGTCGACATCCTCAAGGCCAAGGGGATCACATCGGCGCTGGTCAACGCCGGGGGTGATGTCCGGGTCATCGGCAAGCGCCCGGATGGCAACCCGTGGCGGATCGGTGTCCAGCATCCGCGCCAACCAGCCGGAGTGATCGCCAAGATGGCGATGACCGACTGGGATACCCTGGAAACTTCAGGCGATTACCAGCGCTATATCACGAGTAATGGTGTCCAGTACTCGCATATTCTCGACCCCCGCACCGGACGCCAGCCGAAGGGTCTGGCCAGTGTGACCATGGTGATCAATAGCTCCACCGACGGCGACATTCTCAGCACTGCCTTGTTTGTCCTCGGTCCCGAACGCGCCCTGGAAGCGCTTAAACGGTTTCCCGGCGTCGAGGCCATTATGGTGACGCCGGACGGCAAAGTGACGACCTCCCCGGGGCTGGAGGGCAAAATAGAAATAACTGCCGAATAGTTTACGGTAACAGTTGCATAGATCAGCGACGATTTAGTATAATGAAAACGAAGCATGACAGACCTCATGAAGAGGTTGCAGCGACATTAGCGAGCGCAAGACGCGACCGGTCCACGAAGGCCATGGGACTCTGAAGGTTCCCGGGTATTTGTGGATTTTATTTTTAGGAGGAATCTAGCATGCATATTCCTGACGGTTATCTCAGTCCGTCGACCTGTCTGACGCTGGGCGGCGTGATGCTGCCGGTGTGGTACCGGGCGACGGCAGTGGTCAAAAAGAATCTCGACCTGGCCCGGGTGCCTTTTATGGCCATGGGCGCGGTATTCTCCTTTTTAATCATGATGTTCAACGTACCCATTCCCGACGGAACCAGCGCCCATGCCGTGGGCGCGGTGCTGCTGGCGATCACCCTGGGGCCTTGGGCGGCGGTCATCGCTACCAGCGTCGCCTTGCTGATCCAAGCGCTGCTGTTTGGGGACGGAGGGATACTGGCCTTTGGCGCCAACGCCTTCAACATGGCCTTTTTATTGCCGTTTAGCGGCTATTATGTTTATCAGCTGACCGCAAGGAATGCCGCTGTGGGCTCCATGCGGCAGATTTTGGCTGCCGGTTTTGCCGGCTATGTGGGGCTCAATCTGGCGGCGTTGGCTACAGCCATTGAATTTGGCATTCAACCATTATTATTTGTCGCGACCGATGGGACGCCGCTGTATTGCCCCTATGGACTGGAGGTCGCCGTTCCGGCGATGATGCTGGCTCATCTGACGGTGGCCGGGGTGGTGGAAGGCCTTGTGACCGCCATGGCACTGAAGTTTATTGCCAGAACCTCCCCCGAAATTCTTCCGGCCTGTAGTGCCGGACGTTAGGAGGGTATGTGATGTACCGTCGTTATGGTTTGATCTTGTTAGGGATGGTGCTGTTGACTCCGCTTGGATTGTTGGCCCGGGGCAGTGCCTGGGGTGAGTGGGGGACGGAAGAACTGGAGCAACTGCTGGGCTTTGTGCCGCAGGGGGTGGAAAAGGCTTCTGGCTGGTGGCAGGCATTGCTGCCCGACTACAGCCTGAAATTCCTTGGCGAAGGGCGTCTGGCTGAGAGCGCCGGTTATTTATTTTCCGCTCTGCTGGGGTCCATCCTGGTTTACGGGCTGACCATGCTCTACATAAAAATGATGACAAGGAATGGAACAAAAGCGTGAATATACCTGTCTGGCTTGACCGGACCGATCCCTCGCCTCTGCCGGTGAAAAAGAGTACTCACAACCGGGCCGATTATCTGGAAAAAACGCTGACTGATATTCAAAAAGTCATGGCCGAAGACATGTACCAGGCCGGGATGGCTGCCCGGCCTGGCTTTTTGCAAAAGCTGTCCCCCCAGGTCAAGGTGGTGGGGATCGGGCTTTTGCTTATGGCCGTGGCGCTGACCGGCAGCCTACCGGCCCTGCTGGGGATTCATGCTCTGCTTATCATGGTGGCCTTGCTGTCAGGCATCGGCTTCACCGCCTATCTGGCAAGAGTCTGGCTGCCGGCCCTCTTTTTCGCCGGCCTCGCCGTTTTGCCGGGTGTATTGAGCTGGGTTACGCCCGGACAACCCCTGTGGGTTATCTATTCGGGGGCTTCCTGGCACTTCGGTCCGGTGACCGTGCCGGCCGAGCTGGCTGTCACCAGGCAGGGGCTAGTTGCTGCCGCCCAGGTGCTGCTGCGCTCGGCGGCTTCGCTGGGGCTGGTGGTGTTAGTGGTGAAAACAACCCGTTGGCCGGTATTAACCAAGGCCATGGGGCGTCTCGGCCTGCCAAGTTTATTTGTCATGGTGCTTGATCTGGCCTACCGTTATCTCTTTTTGTTTTTGCTGTTGCTGTCCGATTATCTTTGGGGGCGCCGCAGCCGCCTGGTAGGGGTGGAACGGGCCAGTGCAAAGCTGGTATGGATCGGCGGCGCATTGGCGGGATTTTTGCGCATGGCCGGCGAATACAGTAGGGAAATCACCGCGTCCATGCAGGCGCGTGGCTATGACGGCAGCAATCATTATGTCCTGACCAACCGGGTGACACTGGCGGACATGGTTTTTTTTACCGCTACTGTTGTAATTGCTGCAATGATGTTGGGAGGCGCACAGTTTGTCCGTACCATCGGTATTTGAACTTTCAGGGGTCAGTTATCAGTATCGGCCATGCGAACCGGCGCTTCGGGATATCAATCTGAATATAATGGCAGGAGAGCGGATCGTTCTCTTGGGGCCCAACGGCTGCGGCAAGTCGACGCTGGAGAAGGTGCTGGCCGGGCTGATCTTTCCTGGGGGGCGGGTGACCGCCTTTGGGGCGGAGATTGACGCTGCGGGCATGCGGGATAAGGAATTCGCCGCTGCCTTTCGCCGCAAGGTAGGGTTTGTTTTTCAGAATTCAGATGTGCAAATTTTTTGTGCCAGTGTTCTTGATGAAATTATGTTCGGTCCGCTGGCAATGGGTATGCCTTACGCCGCGGCCCGGGACCGGGCGCTGGAACTGGCGGAATTCGTAGGGATAAATGCCCTGATCGACCGCTTGCCCCATCATCTGAGCGGCGGCGAAAAGAAAAAGGTGGCGATTGCCGCCGTTTTGGCCGTAAATCCGGCAGTGTTGATTTTGGATGAGCCGACCAATGGCCTTGATCCCCGGACACAGCGCTGGATGCTTGATACATTGAGTCATCTTAATCACGCTGGTAAAACAATCATTATCGCCACCCACCAGTTGGATATTGTCCGCGAGCTCGCCGGGCGGGTGGTGGTGATGGACGACAGTCATACCGTTGTGGCCGAGGGAGAGGCGGACGACATTCTCCAAAACCGCCAACTACTGCTGGCCGCCAACTTGATCGATGAGCGCTACCATGTTCATTTACATGGCGAAGACGGCCACGTCCATGTGCACAAACATGGCCATGACGATTCAGAATAGTGGCCAAAGCGGAAGTGAGTGAAATGATGAAGGTTGAACAATTCTGTGGCCAATTGCAGGAGGCGCTAGCAGGCAGGGTGCCGAAGATCCAGAATGAAACCGATTATTTTTCCTCGGCGGTGGTTGTGCCGCTGATTAGACAGGGCGACGAGTTGGGCGTGTTGTTCGAAGTCCGGTCGGCCAAACTTGCCTGGCAACCAGGGCAGATCTGTTTTCCCGGCGGTCGGATCGAACCTTATGACGCCAACCCCGAGGCGGCAGCGCAGCGGGAAACCTGTGAGGAACTCGGTTTGACGACCGACGACTTCCAGCTTTTTGGTCAGCTGGATTATATGGTGAGCCCGATCGGAGTCATCGTTTATCCTTATGCCGGCTATATTTACGATCTTACTCAGGTCTGTCCCAGCAAGGACGAAGTAGCCGAGGTTTTCGTAGTGCCTCTTGAATATTTGCTTGCCACCGAGCCCCAGACGGCAGATATGGAGGTCGCTACCCGACCGCTGCCTGGGTTTCCGCATCAACTGGTGCCAGACGATTATCCTCGGGATTGGCTGCGCCGGGCGACCTATCCGGTCCTGTTTTATCAGTACGGCGATCACGTCATTTGGGGTCTGACGGCGCGATTGTTGTATAACTTCATCTGTATCTGCCGGAATATGGGAAAAAAATAATATAAAAGCCCTCTGCTATTCGCAGAGGGCTTTGTCTTTCGTGCCTATTAAATCGCGTAGTCGGCGATCCGCCAACTGTGACCATGCATCATCTGATTATATACTTCGGTAATGGTGGCAAACAAGGTACTGCGTTTGGGCGAGCGTTTCTTCGTCAACAGGGAAAACTTGAACCAGCGGCCTTCCCGGGAAAGTTGATAAAGAGCTTGGTTGATCTCTAGAAGGATGGTTTTGGTAGGAGAGCTGCCAAGTGCGGTTTCAAGTGTTCTGACCGCCATGCCATCAAGCGGCGGCAGAAATAGGAGGTTGTCATCCTGCATGTATACACGCTCCCTTGTCTTAGTCTATATGCAGTTTTCAATGTAGTATATTTTTATTATAGCATTTTGCCTGTCGAAAAGCGTCGAAAGAAAATCGTCAAAAAACGGCTTGAAAGGGTTGGGACATGACCCATTGTCGTCAGGCTTGCAAAATCTGAGTTTTCTGAACTGTTTCGACTGTCTTCGTTTCCGGCGGAGAGAAACAGATAACAGCTATTTGGCTAAAGGTGGGAAAAAGGCTATATTAGCCCATCTCGGCGGCATTTGGCGCTGTCGGCGTCGATAAAACTGCTGCCAAAGCGCGCATAAGAAATCGCCCTCAACCCATACTAACAGTAAAATGAGTTGTGGAGGGGTGAATTTTTTGCGTTACTCTAAAGTAATCACCATCCTTGTTTTGATATTTTTTGTTTTGGCTGCCCTGTCGCTTGCCGGCGGTTGCGGCAAGAAGCCGGCGCCAAAACCGCTGCCAGGCACTCCCGGCGCCGCAGTGAAGCCGCCGCGTATGGTGATCGGTTATTATGAAAATCCCTGGCCGGGAACCCCTGAAAAGACGGGATCTTTTCCCAGCATGAAAACCTTTGCCAAGAGTATGTCGGCGGTCGGGCCATTTTGGTATAGCGTGACGAAAGACGGAACGCTGCAAACCAAGGAAAGTCAATTGGTCTATGACACCGCCAAGGGTTTGGGACTGAAGATGTATCCGCTGGTCACTAACAAACCGGATGCCACTGATGTGATGCTGGGCGACCCCGCCACCCGCACCAAGGTTGTCGACAATATCGTCAAGGTCATCAATGACAAAAAGTATGACGGGGTCAACATCGACTTCGAGCTCCTGCCGCAGAAACATCGCGACAATCTGACGGCGTTCATGGCTGAACTCTATCCCAAAATGAAGGCTGCCAACAAAACGCTGATTATATCGGTATTCCCCCAGGTTGAAGTCACGCCAGACGTCGCCGGAGCTTATGACTATGTGGCCCTGGCAAAAAACTCCGATTTTCTCCAGATCATGCTCTATGATCACCACTGGGCGACATCCCCGCCAGGTCCTGTGGCACCGATTGACTGGTACGAAAAGAATTTGAAGTATGCAATCGATACGATTGGTGCCCATAAGGTGATCGCCGGTATCGGCGCCTACGGCTATGACTGGCCGAAGGGGGGCGGCGAAGGTAAGGACGCCACCTATGTCGACGCCATTGTCAAGGCCGAGCAAAAGGGAGCTCAGATTCAATATGACACCGCCAGCCAGGCCCCCCACTTCTCCTACGATGATCACGAAGTCTGGTTTGAAAACGACAAAAGTACCGGCGCCAAGCTAGATATTCTTGCCAAATACGATCCGGCTGGAGTGGCCATCTGGCGACTTGGACAGGAACAGCCGGAAATCTGGCCGCTTGTCGACAAGAAATTCCCGAAACAGCAGTAATCCAGCGTCTGCCGGCGAAAAGCCGGCAGATTTTTTGCCAGCGGATATTTTTACCTTCCGGCGAGAGTTGGCCTGGCAAAAACGGAAATATTGTTATATACTGGCGATAGGACAGGTCAAAGGGTGGGCGCTGTTTATCATGATCTGCCGGTGACCGTTGACGGTAAGCTGGTGACGTCAAGACCCCGGGCGATTTTCCGGGGCTTTGTCAGCAGATACTTGCTTTTTTATTACAAAACAGGAGGGATAAACAATGGCTATTGTAGAATTGACGATTGCTCCGCTGGGAGTGGGAACAAGTGTGAGCAGCTATGTGGCAGCCTGTCACAAGGTGCTGGACCAGGCGACAGACTTGAAGCATCAGCTCACACCGATGTCGACAATTATTGAAGGTGATCTGGACCGGATACTGGAAGTGATCCGGCAAATGCACGAAGTTCCCTTTGCCAATGGTGCCCAGCGGGTATCGACTCTGCTCAGGATCGACGACCGTAGGGACAAGGAAATCACTATGGCTGGAAAAATCAAGGCAGTCACCGAAAAATTATAGGGGGTAAAAGCAATGTGTAAAACCTGCGGTTGTCATGGCGGCAAACTGGAAAAGCAAGTGATACCGGTAAAAGGCATGACCTGCGGCCACTGTAAAGGCGCGGTGGAGAAGGCGGCGCGCGGCCTGCCGGGCGTAATGGCGGCAGAGGTTGATCTGGCGGGCGGTACCCTTAAAATCGAGTATGATCCGGCGAAAACCCCGCTGGACACTGTCAAAAAGGCCGTGGAAGAAGCTGGGTTTGAGGTAGCTTAAAGGTTGTGCCCAGGCGCCGTTTCTGCTATACTGTAAAAAATGCCCCCACCTGCCGGGGGCATATTTGTTGCTCTCTGCAGGAAGGATGATAAGGTTTGTCAACCCGTTTGGAAAAACGCATTGCCGATCAGCGGCAAATACATAAAAAACGATTGTTAGTTATCATCGCGGCGCTGCTGGTTTTTTCGCTGGCTGCCGGATTGGCGTACTATTGGTTGAGCGGCGGTCTGCTTAGGAGTAGACTGAGCGGAGGACTGCTGTCTTCGCCCCACAAAATTAATATTTTGGTCCTGGGGGTCGATGAGCGGGAAGGCGATGTCGGCCGTTCGGATACCACTTTCCTGTTGACGGTCGATACCTCGACCAAGGATGTGGCGATGTTGTCAATACCCCGTGATACCAGGGTCAAGATTCCTGGTTTCGGCTGGGACAAAATCAATCATGCCTATCCCCTAGGCAAGGCCAAGCTGGCGCAAAAAGCGGCAGAGGACCTCCTAGGTATCCCTATCGATTATTATGTTGTGATAAATTTTGCTGGATTTTATAAAATAGTGGATGCTGTCGGCGGCGTCGATATCAATGTGGAAAAGCGGATGTACTATCAGGACCCCTATGATGACGACGGGGGCTTGGTGATCAATCTCCGGCCCGGCATGCAGCATATGGACGGCAAGACCGCTATTCAATATGTCCGTTATCGCGACGAAGAAGGGGACATCGGCCGGGTGCAGCGGCAGCAAAAATTCGTAAAAGCCATGCTGCAGCAGGTGACCAGTCCCGGGGTTATCGTCCGGGTCCCGGCCATCATCCGCGAGGTCAGCGCCGCGGTGCAGACCAGCCTGTCGACAAGCGATATGCTCAGCATGGCCAAACTGCTCAGCGATGCGCAAAAACAGGGGATGGTCACCGATATGGTGCCCGGTACTCCCGCCTATATCAGCGACGTCAGCTACTGGCTGCCAGATGTGGTCGCCCTGAGACATCATATCGCCCAGCTTCAGGGTGGGGCCCTGGAAGGGAAAAATTTGGCAGAGGCGCAGCAGTTGGCTGACGAATACCAGCGCTCCATCCCGCGGGAGATGAGGGTTGTCGAGGTGCCAAAGAGTTTGCAGACAAAACCTGCCAGTGCTGATCCGGCTAAAACGGGAGACGCAGCCAAGGCAGCTAAGCCTCCTGTTCCTGACAAGATTACTGTCGCGGTAATCAACGCCAGCGGCAACGCTAGCGCCGCGGCAAAGATGGTGGCAGCACTGAAAAATCAGGGATTTGAAGTAGCCGGAGTGACGACTGCCGCCACGGTTGCCAATAACACGGTGGTGGTTTCCTACACCACCAGCAGCGCTGTGATCAATAAATTGACAGGAATGCCTTTTAAATATGTATTACAGGTGACCCGCGACGATACCAAAGCAACCCAAGTCGCGGTCATGATCGGCAAAGATTATAATTAGCTCGTATAGTAGGGAGGCCCACACAGCCTCCTTGGCCCGTCAGGGCTATTTTTTTTGCCCATAGGCGCATAATAAGTTTACGGCTTTGGCCAGTTTTAGATTTATGAGGAGAGTTGCCGATGTGGGCTTGGGAGAAATCGCGGCGGATGACCATATTGAGGGGCGTTATTTTTGCCGTTATCGCGCTGCTGGTAGTTAGGCTGGCCTGGATGCAGTTGCTTCACGGCACACAGTACAAAAAAATCGCCGAAGAGAATCGCCTCCGCCGGATCTATGAGCAAGCCCCGCGGGGGACGATGTATGACCGCAATGGCGCGGTTTTGGTCAGCAACCGCCCGAGCTTTGCCGTCTCCGTCATTCCGGCGGAATATACAAAGGCCCCGGAGGTGACGCCGATCCTGGCCAGCCTGACCGGGCTGACGCCAGGGGAAATTGAAGCCCAATTGCAGGTGGGGGAAGAGTACCCCTATACCCCGGTTCGGTTAATACGGGACGTAAATCAGGCTATCCTGGCAAAAATCGAGGAACACAAGGCCGAATTGCCAGGGGTTTTAATTGAAGCCATTCCGGTACGGTACTATGTTTACGGTCAGCAGGCAGCTCATCTGTTCGGCATAATTGGCCGCATCAACGAGGAGGAATACGCCGGCCGCAAAGGAGCCGGGTATCGCCCCAGCGACCTGATCGGCAAGGACGGCCTGGAATGGGTCTGGGAGGACACCCTGCGAGGGGTCGACGGCAGCAGGGAATCAGAAGTCAACGCCTTGGGCGAGGAAGTGGCCCGGGTGGGGGAAAAGAAGGCGATAGCAGGCAAAGGGCTTGTGCTCACCCTTGACGCTAATCTGCAGAAGGCGGCGGAAGAGGCCCTCGATGCGCAAATCGTTTTGAGCCGCCAGATTGGCTACCCGGCCAAAGGCGGGGCAGTGGTCGTGCTCGATGCGCGAACCGGAGGGGTGCGGGCGATGGTGAGTAAGCCCTCCTTTGATCCCAACGTGTTTGTCGGCGGCATTAGCAGCCATGACTGGAACGCTTTGATCGGAAACCCGGATCATCCGCTGAACAACAGGGTCATTCAAAACGCTTATCCTCCCGGGTCGGTGTTTAAAATCGTGACAAGCGCGGCGGCGCTGGATTTAGGGCTTACCAACCCGGACGAAATATTTGAAGATCGGGGTTTTTATCTGCTGAGTGGCTGGACTTTTTATGGAGCGGAGCAGACGGCGCTAGGGCGGCTCAATATCGTCGATGCCATCGCCAAGTCCAGCGATCCGACCTTTTACGAGCTGGCCCGGCGGATGGGGGTGGACAACCTGGCGTCTTATGCCCTGACCTTCGGCTATGGTAATCTCACCGGGATTAGACTGCCGGGCGAAGTCAAAGGCAATGTGCCAACCGAGGAATGGAAGAGCGCTACCTACAACGAACCGTGGTATCCCGGCGAAACCATCATCGCCGGAATCGGTCAGGGCTATTACCTGGCCACCCCCCTCCAACAGGCCATGTCGCTAATGGCGGTGGCCAACGGCGGGGTGGTCTACCGGCCGATGCTAGTAGATAAGGTGCTGAAGCCTACTGGCCAGATTGACACCGTACTGCAGCCGGACATCCTCCGGACCATCTACCTGCGACCCGAAATCTGGCAGATCATCCGCAGTGGCCTGGAGGCAGTCACTACCAGAGGTACGGCGGCGGCTGTCTTTCAGGGCTATAACCAAAAGGTAGCCGGCAAGACCGGCTCAGCCGAAACAGGGCGGGGGAATAACATTCATTCCTGGTTTGCCTGCTATGCGCCGGCCGATAAACCAGAGATCGTGGTGGCCGCCCTTATCGAAGACGCTGGCGAAGGCGCGGTATCAGCCGCCCCACTGGTGCGGCGGGTTCTGGAGGCCTATTTTGGCCTGCCAGCCAAGCCGATAGCCACCCCGCCACCAGGCAAAGGTGATTGACGCGTCAAGCAGGATATTAATGCCAAGACGCGAATTTACTAAAAGAATTATGGGAGATAGCGAAATGACAGTTTATCCGATCAATCTTAATCTGCATGGACGACAATGCCTGGTGCTCGGCGGGGGTCTGGTCGCGGAGCGTAAAGTCCATGCCCTTTTGGCGGCCGGGGCTCGGGTCATGGTGTGCAGTCCAAAGCTGACAGACGGCCTTGCCGGACTGGCGGCAGAAGAAAAAATTGACCATGATGCCGCCGGCTATCGACCTGGGGCGATCGGAAATTTTTTTATCGTTATTTGCGCAACTGATGACAGCAGCGTCAACCGGCAGGCAGCTGAAGAAGCCCGTGGGCAGGGGGCTCTGCTCAATGTCGTCGACGCGCCCGAGTTATGTGATTTTACCGTACCGGCCCAGGTGGCCCGCGGCGAACTCTTGCTGACGGTGTCTACCGGAGGGAAGAGTCCGGCTTTGGCCAGGCGGCTCAGGGAAGAACTGGAGCTGCACTACGGGCCGGAATACGGGCTGTATCTGGAACTGCTAGCCCGGCTGCGGGACGCGGCGAAGGAAAGGCCCGGCACAGGAAGCGCCGCGCGCCAGGCTTTTTGGCGCACCGCGCTTGACCATGACATTCTCGCCCTGCTCAAGGCGGGGAAGATAGAGGAAGCGGAGGAGAAGATCAAGAATGCCGCTAGTTGTATTGGGGTTGAATCATAAGACCGCACCGGTCGCGGTGCGGGAGTGTTTTTCTTTTTCGGAGGAGCAAATCAAACAGGGGCTAAAGCACCTGGATGAATACGACGGGATTTTGGAATGCGTCATCCTGTCGACTTGTAACCGGACCGAAATGTATGCTGCCGTGGACGATGCCGATGACGCTCTGCCGGTGCTGCAAAAGTTTCTGGAGCGGATGAACGCCGCTCCCGGGACTATCAATCAATATATTTTTTATCATACCGAGGAGGACTGTATCCGTCATCTGTTCCGGGTGGTCTCCAGTCTTGATTCTCTGGTGGTCGGCGAGGGACAGATTCTCAGCCAGGTAAAGAAGGCCTATTCCCTGGCGCGCGATACCGGGACGACCAGTACGGTGCTCAATACGCTGTTTAACCGGGCCATTGCCGTCGGCAAGAAGGTGAGGACCAAGACCCGTATTGCCTATAGTGCCGTCTCGGTCAGTTATGCCGCAGTGGAGCTGGCGCGAAAAATCGTCGGAGATCTTTCCCAGGCCAATGTGCTGATTCTCGGCGCAGGCGAGATGAGTGAGCTGACCGCCCGCCACCTTGTGGACTGTGGCGTAAAGACGGTTTTTGTCTCCAATCGCAACTACAGCCGGGCAGCCGAGCTTGCTGATAAATTTCGCGGCGTGGCCGTACCCTTTGAGGACTTCCTCAAGAGCGCTGTCGAAGCCGATATTGTCATTACATCGACCGGCGCCCCCCACTACATCATCCGGGCTTGGGATGTGGCCCATCTGATGCCCAAGCGGCAGGGGCGGCCCCTTGTGTTTATCGACATCGCGGTGCCTCGTGACGTCGAGCCGGAGGTGGAGGCCATCGCCGGGGTGCGGCTGTTCAACATCGACGACCTGGAGGCGGTGGTGGAGTCGAATATGAAAGAACGCCTTGTAGAGGCCGAGGCAGCGGAAGTTCTGATTGAGGAAGAACTGACTGAGATTCTCGCCAAATTTCGCTATCTTGCCTTCCGGCCGACCCTGGCAAACCTGACTGACAAGGCCGAGCGCATCCGCCTCAGGGAAGTGAAGCGGGCGCTGACCAAGCTGCCTGACGCTACCCCCGAGGAACGCCGGGTGCTGGAGAATATGTCCAAGATGCTGGTGCGTAAATTGCTGCGCGACCCGATTATTAATATTAACGAGTCGGCTGGTACCGGCAAGGAACATTATTATCTGGATGCGGTATGCCAGCTGTTTAAACTGGAGGAAATAGGAGAGATCGAACATCGTGAGCGAAAAACTTGTCGTCGGTACGCGCGGCAGTAAGCTGGCCCTGTGGCAGGCCAACTATGTGGCCGAGGCCATCCGCCGCCGCCATCCGACTATGGAAGTAATTATCAAACATATTGTGACCACCGGAGACCGGATCCTGGATGTGCCGCTGGCGAAAATCGGCGGCAAAGGATTGTTTACTAAGGAGCTGGAAAAAGAACTGCTGACCGGTGAAATCGACCTGGCGGTCCACAGTTTAAAGGACATGCCGACCGAACTGCCGCCAGGACTGACCCTCGGGGCGATCACCGAGCGGCTGGACGCTGGCGACGCTCTGATCAGCCCCCGCTATAAGACCATTGATCAGCTGCCTCCAGGGGCGCGGGTCGGCACTTCCAGCCTGAGGCGCAAGGCCCAGCTTTTGGCTTATCGGCCTGATCTTTGCATAACCGATTTGCGCGGCAATCTGGATACACGACTGGCCAAGCTGCTCGGTCAGGAGCTGGACGCCATTCTGTTGGCGGTAGCCGGGCTCAAGCGGCTGGGGTGGGAAGAGCGCATCACTCAGATTCTGCCCCAAGAAATTTGTCTGCCTGCGGTGGGACAAGGGGCGCTGGCCATTGAAACCCGCGCTGACGATGCGGCCCTGCTGGAAGTGCTGACTTTCCTGCATCATGAGGAAACAGCGGCGGCGGTTACTGCTGAACGAGCTTACCTGAACGAACTGGAGGGCGGCTGCCAGGTGCCGATTGGGGTGTACGGCAGGATCGAAGCCGGTCGACTGCGCCTGGATGCCGTCATTTTATCGGCTGACGGCCGTAAGAGTCTGCGGGACAGTACCGCGGGCGAGCCGGTCGAAGCGGCGGTCCTCGGACGGGAATTGGCTCAGCGGATGTTTGCTGCCGGCGGACGGGAGATCCTGGCCGAACTGACGACGGCTTGCGACAAGGAGGAAAAGCTGTGAACCGAGGAATAGTCTATCTTGTGGGCGCCGGTCCCGGCGACTATGAACTGATCAGCCTGAAAGGGCTGGAATATATCAAACAGGCGGAAACCATCGTCTATGACCGTCTGGCGGATGAGAGGCTGCTGGCCTTTGCCCGTCCGGATGTCGAGCTGATCTATGTCGGCAAGGCTTCCAGCGACCACACCCTGCGGCAGGAAGATATCAACCGCCTGTTGGTGGATAAGGCCAAGGAAGGCAAGACGGTAGTGAGGCTCAAAGGGGGCGACCCTTTTGTTTTCGGACGGGGCGGCGAAGAGGCGCTGGAACTGGAAGCAGCCGGCATCCCCTTTGAAGTGGTGCCTGGCATTACTTCGGCCATCGCGGTACCGGCCTATGCCGGCATCCCAGTCACCCATCGCGGCATCGCCACCTCTTTTACGGTAATTACCGGGCATGAAGATCCGACCAAGACCGAGTCGACCATCCGGTGGGACAAACTGGCTATGGGAGCCGATACCCTGATTTTTCTCATGGGAGTCGAGAATCTACCGCATATCACAACCAAACTGATCGAACACGGGCGGGCCTCGGGCACCCCGGCGGCAGTCATCCGCTGGGGCACCAAACCTGATCAGAGGGTCCTTGTCACTACCGTGGCCGAGGCGGCAGCCGAAGTCGCCCGCCAGAACATAAAGCCGCCGGCAATTTTCATTGTCGGCGAAGTGGTAACCTTGCGCGAGAAGCTGGCCTGGTTCGACCGGCGGCCGCTGTTCGGCAAGAAGATGCTGGTAACCCGGGCGCGGGAGCAGGCCAGTGTGCTGACTGCCGCCCTGGAGAAGCTGGGGGCCGAGTGTATCGAGGCTCCGGCCATCGCGATTATTCCACCGGAAAGTTACGCCGCCCTGGATGCGGCTTTGACCGAATTGAAAAGTTATCAGTGGCTGATTTTCACCAGTGTTAACGGCGTGGAGCATTTTTTCCGTCGTCTCCGGCATGCCGGCCACGACGTCCGCGCTCTTGGAGGCATCAAGGTGGCGGCCATCGGCGCGCTGACAGCCGCGAGGCTGCGGGAGTTCGGCGTATTGGCCGATGTTGTGCCACTGGAATTCAGGGCCGAAGGGGTTGTGGCCGCCCTCATCGGCATGATCGAACCCGGAATGCGGGTGCTCATCCCCCGGGCGGCAGTGGCCCGTGATCTGTTGCCTGAAGAACTGGTGAAAATGGGGGCCGAAGTCAACGTCGTCGAAGCCTACCGCACAGTAACCGGCGACAGCGACGGCAAGCTGCTGGCTGCCAAGCTCGCCGCCGGTGAAATCGATTTAATTACATTTACCAGCTCATCGACAGTAACCAATCTGCTGGCTATCTTAGGCCCGGATGCTGCCACATTGGTGGCAGCGGCGAAAGCGGCCTGTATCGGTCCGATTACGGCGTCGACCTGTCTGGAACACAAGATTCAACCTGACGTCATCGCCGAGGAGTATACCATTTCTGGCCTGGTGCAGGCCATCTGCGATTATTACAGGGAGGGATCGGCATGATGAGTCCGCTTGTACGTCCGCGCCGTCTGAGGGCGTCGGCCAGGATCCGCACCATGGTGCGGGAAACCCTGATCACTCCGGCCGACTTTGTCTATCCGCTATTTATCGTGCCTGGACAGAAGGTAAAGAATGAGATTGCCCCGATGCCGGGCGTTTATCACCTGTCAGCCGACATGGCGGTTGAGGCGGCCCGCGAGGTCTATGACCTCGGCATTCCGGCGGTGCTGGTTTTTGGCCTGCCGGAGTACAAAGATGAGCGGGGTTCCAGCGCATGGGATCCGGCCAGCCCGGTGCAGCAGGCCATCAGCCGCATTAAGGCTGCACTGCCTGAGTTGATAGTGATCAGTGATGTCTGTCTGTGCGAATATACCAACCACGGCCACTGCGGCCTGATAAAAAACGGCCAGGTGGACAACGACTCTTCCCTGGATTTGCTGGCTGATACCGCCCTCAGTCACGTCGTCGCCGGAGCAGACATGGTGGCCCCGTCGGACATGATGGACGGACGGGTACTGGCCATCCGCCGTAAACTGGACGAAAACGGCTGCCATCAGGCAAGCATCATGGCCTACTCTGCCAAATACGCCTCGGCTTACTATGGGCCTTTCCGCGAGGCAGCCGATTCGGCGCCCCAGTTCGGCGACCGCCGCGGCTACCAGATGGATCCAGCCAATGGACGCGAAGCGCTGCGCGAAGTGGCGCTCGATGTCGGGGAAGGCGCCGATATCATCATGGTCAAACCGGCACTGGCCTATCTGGATATCATCCGCCAGGTGAGGGATAGTGTCGACCTGCCGGTGGCAGCCTATAATGTCAGCGGCGAATACGCCATGGTCAAGGCGGCGGCGGCCAACGGCTGGGTCGAAGAGCAGCGCATCGTGCTGGAGACGCTGACCGGCATCAAGCGAGCCGGCGCAGATATTATTATTACCTATCACGCCCTTGATGCAGTTCGTTGGCTTAACGGCGGCTGATCGACCGCTAGCTGGTTTATTGATTAGGAGGGAAATCCATGGCATTTTCATTGGAAAAATCGGCGCAGGCATTTGCCATAGCCAAACAGCACATACCGGGTGGGGTCAACAGCCCGGTACGCTCCTACCGCGGCGTGGGCGGAACACCGCCCTTCATCGCTTCCGCCTCAGGCAGCAAGCTGCGGGATATTGACGGCAACGAATACATCGACTATGTCGGTTCCTGGGGGCCGATGATTTTGGGACACGCCCATTCGGCAGTGAACGAGGCCCTGCGTGAAGCGCTGGTCCGCGGGACTAGCTATGGCGCGCCCACCTTGCTGGAAACCGAGCTGGCCGAAATGGTCAAGGCCGCCGTTCCTTCGATGGATCTGGTGCGGATGGTTAACTCAGGCACAGAGGCGACGATGAGCGCCCTGCGCCTGGCTAGGGCCTACACCAAACGCAGCAAAATCATTAAATTCGCCGGCTGCTATCACGGTCATCATGACAGCCTGCTGGTCAAAGCCGGTTCGGGAGCGATGACCCTCGGTGTGCCTGATAGCCCCGGCGTCCCCGACAGCATCGCCGCCAGCACCATCACTGTCGGTTATAACGACGTCGCCGGCCTGGCAGAGGCCTTCAGCCGCTATGGCGAGGAAATCGCCGCAGTTATCATCGAGCCGGTTCCTGGCAATATGGGACTGATTTTGCCGCAGAAGGGCTACTTGGATAAGGTGCGGGAGATCACCGCCCGCTATGGAGCGCTGCTGATTTTCGACGAGGTCATGTCCGGGTTCCGGGTGGCCTATGGCGGCGCGCAGGCGGTTTATAACATCAAGCCTGATCTTACCTGCCTCGGCAAGGTCATCGGCGGCGGTCTGCCGGTTGGGGCCTACGGCGGCCGACGGGAGATCATGGAAAATATCGCACCGGCCGGACCGGTTTACCAAGCCGGGACCCTCAGCGGCAATCCGCTGGCAATGACAGCCGGCATCACCACCCTGCGCATCCTTGCCGAGACGCCGGACTACTATCAGCAGCTGACCGACAAGACGACCATGCTGTGCGACGGCATCAAGGCCCAGGCGAAAAAATTCGGCTATCATCTGCAGTTTCATCAGGCGGGATCGATGTTCTGCCTCTTCTTCAGCGAAAAACCGGTGTACGACTATGACAGTGCCAAGCAGTCGGATGTCGAGGCCTTCAACCTCTATTTCCACGCCATGCTGGAGCAGGGCGTCTATCTGGCTCCCTCCCAGTTCGAAGCCGGGTTCATGTCGTCGGCCCATTCCGAACAGGATATTGTCGAGACCATTGCCGCCAGCGCGGCGGCCTTTGCCAAAGTCGCGGCAGCAAAGCAAAAATAAAGCCGGCAAAAGCAGCCCAATGATTGGGCTGCTTTTTTCTTTGTTATGGCATTTGGTGCAGGACACTCCGCTGCTCCCGGACGCTGTGCAATTTGCCTCGAGCAAAGAGAATATTTTTTTGCTAATTCCACAATATTTAGTAGGATTTTCCTGAAAAATGTATAATTATATACAAGTAAAGCCCAAAAAGGGTATTTATTCCCTGCGGATTTTCCGGACAAACTAGTTGGGATGGTGGCGCCTAGATGCAGGATAGGAAGATTGCCGGTCACGCGACAGGCAGTGCCGAATACCTTCAAGTGCTTCCCCGAAGAGCCAGTGCTGTTTTGGCGTTGTTTGTCGCCCTCAATGCCTGGCTTCAAGGCGGCCTGACCTGGCAATGGGTCACCGGACTGGCTACGGTATATGCTGTCTATCATCTTAGCTTGGGCCGCCGCAAGTCTTTACCTGGGGGAACCGAGCTCCTGATTAGCCTGGCAGTCTGTGCCGGTCTTACCTATTTGCAGGCCGGGTATAGCAGTGCACTGTTTCATATTCTGCTGCTGCAGATGGCTCTCAGAGTCGGCCGGAGCAAGATAAAGCGAGTGGCGCTATTAGTCGGCACCGCCTACTTGGCAGCAATGCTGGCGACAAAAGGCAGTTTGGCGACTGCCGTCATCATGGAGTTTTGCGCCAATCTGATTGGTTTCGGGTTGTTGACCTATGCCGTCATCTATGTCGACTCTATCGTGGTCAAACAGGCCAAAGACGACCGGCAAATGCTGGACCTCATCCAGCAAAATGACCGCAACTACCGGATGGCGCTGACCGATTCCATGACCGGCCTCTATAATCACCGGGCCTATAAGGAAAAAATTGATGGCCTGTCCCAATATGTTTTGCTGATTATTGATATCGATCATTTCAAAAAACTCAATGACAGCTTTGGCCATTTGGTCGGAGATAAAGTGCTGATTACCATCGGCAATATTATCAAACTAAGCGTCCGCGGCGGCGACCTGGCTTTTCGCTATGGCGGGGAGGAATTTGTCGTGGTCCTGCCAGGCACGGCTGCTCAAATTGGACTAAAAATCGCCGAGCGACTGCGCCAAAAGGTGGCCGAGTGGCCCTTCGAGCAAACTGCCGTTACCATCAGCGTCGGTATGGCGGTCAAAAAACCGGGAATGAACAGTCAGGCGGTTTTTGAACAAGCGGATACCGCTCTCTATCAAGCCAAACAGTCTGGGCGGAACAAGGTACAGACGTTCAGCAAAACGACTGGCGAAGTTTCGGCCAAATTCGGCATGTAGGGGAAAAAGATGACATTACAATACTTAAAAAAAATCCCGGTTTTCGCCGACTTGGCCGAAGCGCAGCTAGCCCTGATCGCAGAGCGTACCATCGAGCGCGCCTATCGGCGGGGGGCGGTGATTTTCCTGGAAGGCGAACCAGGCGATGGGTTCCATTATGTGAAAAGCGGGAAAGTCAAAATTGTTCGGGCGACAGACGACGGACGGGAGCATATTGTTAAACTGCTAATCCCGGGGGACATTTTTGCCGAGGTACTGCTGTTTAATAACCGTTCTTATCCTGCCACAGCCATTGCGACTGAGGATTCCGAGATCGGCACCATCAAAAACGTTGATCTTGAGAAGCTGGTTCTTACCAACAACGCCTTGGCCCTTCAACTGATCAAGGCCCTCAGCCAGCGATTGCTCTATGCCCAGCAAAAAATCAAGAACCTTGCCCTTAGCGATGTTTTGGCCCGAACCGCTGAAACGCTGCTTCGCCTGGGGGCTGAACACGGCGAAACCAGGCCGGACGGGAAGATCGCCATCACACTAGAAATGTCGCGCCAGGACTTGGCCAGTCTGGTCGGTACCACCCGGGAAACGGTGACCAGGACGCTAAGTTCGCTAAAAAAAGAAAAAATCATCGACTTTGACGGACAGAAGATGATTCTTCTTCGGCCAGACAAGTTGACAAGTTATAGTCAGTAAAAAAGGGTAGCATTGATGCTACCCTTTTTCTTCTTTATTTAAGGTCGCGGCGGGCAAGAATTTTGATTTCCATCTTATCGCCGTTCTTCACTGGAGTGGTGTATTCTGCCGGTTGGCCATTCAGCAAAATGTCGATGCGGGAGGCAGCCGGTAATGAACGAGGGTCGAATTCCGCCGCCAGCAACACATCACTGACCATCGGCAGTACTTCATAGCAGGCGTATTCGATCGAACTGCCGGGCTGGGCCGGGTCGGTCGGCTTAGCCGGTTTGCCGCTGAGGGAGAAGGTGTAGCGCCGGATGGGAACCCGGCACTTGCTGTCATTGAACAGCACGGTATAACATTCCACCGCCTGCTCGTCAAGACCGAGCAATTCGGCCAGCGTGGGCAATGCCAGGGGCGGGATGCTGATCATGTCATTGTCGCGTAGCGGGGTTGTCAGTTCGGCTTTTGCGCCGTTGACGGTGTATTCTGAACGGCGTCGGTAGGAGCGCTCAATCCCATTGATGATATAGCGGTGCTCTTCCGCCTCGGTGGCCATTCCGGCCAGCGAGAGTACTTCCGCCAGGGTAGCAGGCGGCCGGCAGACGATTTGATCGCGGTCACTCAGCTTGGTTGTAGCGTCCGCCGGGGAAGCGTTAATGGTAATCAGCGGTCCGAGGGTGACAAGATCGTCGTTGATCATCAGCGTGTACGGCCCGGGGATGGCGGCGATATCTTTGAGTACCGGAGAGGGAGCTTCGCCGTCGCAGCCCTTCTCAACCGTAAGGATGTCGCCTTCCTTCAGCAGATCGCTGAAGGAAGCGTGAGCACCATTCACCTTGATGTTGCCGCTCTGACCGAGACTACCGGGGATGAATTCTTTTTTGCCGTTGATGGTGACTGTGATTCCGAGGCCCGGCCGACCGTGGAGACTGCGGACTTCGATGCCAGCCACCAAAAGGGCGTCTGCCACCGATAGTTTGCCTAAATTGAATAGTCGCAGCGGTTGGCCGTTCAGGGTTACATGAATGAAATTGAGTGTCCGGCTGCCAGCCAGTTTCAAGATGCCGAGCGGGGTTACGCCGTCAGGGGCGCAAAGGGCCGGCGGGACGGCAGCAATGCCGTCGACGGTGTCCGGCCGCCTGATGGCTACTCGGGAAGGGGCAATCCCCAGCGCCGCTGCTAGCTGCTCCGGCAGGCACGGGGTTAGCGAGCCGCCGCCTACCAGCAGCACAGCCTGGGGTGTTGTTGCGTTTAGGGCGGTAATTTGCGTGGCGATGGCCTCGGCCAACTGCGTCACTGCCGGGACAATCTGTTCGACTATTTTTTCTGCCTCAAGCTTGTGGGTTACGCCCAGGATGTCGGTGAAAGTCACTTTTTTATTTTTGGTGCCGAGTTGGCGCTTCAGCGGCTCGGCGACTTTAAAGTCGAGGAGGTATTCTTGCGAAAGGGCTTCGGTGATTTCGTCGCCGGCACATGGAACCATTCCATAACCGATAACCGAACCATTCTTGGTTATGGCCACGTCGGAAGTACCTGCACCGACATCAACCAACGCCAGGTTAAGATGCCGCATGGTGGGAGGGATGAGAACGCTGATCGCGGCGATTGGCTCAAGGGTCAAAGTGGCGATTTCCAGACCGACTTGTTGGACTGCAGCCTGCAGGGAATCGATGACTTGCCGCGGCAAAAAGGTGGCAATTAACTCGATGCTGGAGGCTTTTCCGCGTTGCCCTACCAGGGTTTTGATGGTGTTGCCGTCCAAGGCGAAGCGAACCACGCTATAGCCCACGCAATAGTAACTGGCCGGATCCTCCACGGCGTTGCCGGTAGCCAGTTGATGCTGGGCCGCCTGGATGGCCGCCAGCTCCAAAGCTCGTTCGTCGTCAGCGGAAAGGATGCCGCGCCCGGTGCAGTCGATTTCCGCTTCAGCCCGGACAGTACACAAAGCCCGTCCTGCAGCCGCAACCGAAACCTTTTTCAGGGGGCCGACTATTTCCGTCAGGCTGGCTGTCACCCGTCCCAAAACCAGCGCAACTTCAGGAACGTCGTGAATCTGTCCGTCGAGCATGGCCCGGGTAGTATGCTCCTGACGCTCCAAAGCCAGCACTTTAATGCCGTTGGCGGTTTGTTCTCCCACCAGGCCGACAACACTTCGGGTGCCGATATCTAAAGCAAATAGTAGTTGTTTTTCCATCCCCGATGCTCCCTCAACCATTAACTAAGTATGAATTATCTTTTCTAGCTAAGTCAGCGATTTCCTTTTCTGCCGTCACTAGCCACCGGTTTTTTGTCGAATTAATGAAAATAAAAAAATATAACCCCCGGCAGGAATTTCAAAAGGGGCAAACGAATATATTAATAATAGATAATATGACCAAGTAATAAAACGTCTAAATATTCTATGAATAGGAGGAAAAAACAATGAATTCGACGTGCTGGTGTGAACACCTCGGGATAGCATCCAAGTATACTCTATTAAAATATTGTTTTGATGGTCGCGAGGTTGTCCTCAAGGTCCAGACCTGGGTCTGCCCGGAATGTGGTGTCCATGGCTCAGACACCGAAATCGTTGCCTCGTAAGACGGCAATGCAATAGCGAATACCTTTAAAGTAGGACAGTCGGGTCGTCTGGCTGCCCTGCTTTTTGCGTCTGCTCGGCACAACCGGAAAGACTGGTCAGTCTTTTTCGCCAAAGGTATATTTAGGAGAGAATATCTGGTACAATATGGAGAGAAGCAATAGATAATGATTATTATGGCTGGTGATTGGTCACAACTAAGCAGTAGCCGGTATCGTTATGCGATCAGTCAGAAGGAGGAATTGTGTTGTTATCCAAACTTAGTATCAGTGAATTTGCGAATACACTTGCCTCGAAAGAGCCGGCTCCAGGCGGCGGTAGTGCGGCCGCTCTGTCAGGCTTGATGGGGACGAGTTTGCTAGAAATGGTCATCAATCTTACCCTTGGCCGGCCGGAATTTGCCGCGCAAACCGAGCTGTTGACCGAAAAACAAACTGAATTGGCCCGGTTACACATCGAATTGCTGCTTTTAATCGATCGCGACGCAGCAGCATTTCTGGCCCTTATGGATGCTTATAAACTTCCCAAGACATCGGACGCTGAAAAGCAAGTGCGCTTGACCGCCATCCAGGACGGAGTGAAGCAGGCGGCGGAAGTGCCGCTCTGGACCGCCCGTTCTTGTCTGGAGGTGCTGGAAATCGCGAAGTCCTTGCTTGGAAAAAGCAACCCCCATGCTGCCAGCGATCTGGTGGTCGGGTCACTTGCCAGCCACACCGGGATTGTGGGGGCACTACTCAATACCGCCATCAATATACCCTTGCTAAAGGATGAGCATCTGGTAAGTGCGTATCGCGGTCAGATTCACCTTTTGCGCACCGCTGCCGACGAGCTGATTGCTGAGATTCAAAAGGAAGTTTATGCCGGGGCTCCGTTTGATGTCATGCAGGAGGAGTCAATTGGCTGATCGCCGCTGTCTGGCCAGAAACAATCCGATTTTTCAGTGCCGGACAATGGCCGGAGAAATGCTTTTCGCTTGGCTTTATCAATAAAGGACGCCACCAATAGATTGCTCTCCTCAGGTAAATTGATACTGGGGGCAGCTTATGAAAAAAGCACCGATTTCGGTGCTTTTTTATTTGTGCCGCAAATCTATTGTGGTTTGACCTTTTTCAGGCTGAGGGCGATGCGGCCGCGACTTTCGTCGACACTGAGGATGAGACAATCGATAATGTCGCCCACCGCCACAATATCCAAGGGATGGCGAAAGGGCCTGTCGCTCAGTTCGGAGCGGTGAATCAGGCCGTTGGTCTTGATGCCGATGTCGACAAAGACGCCAAAATCGGTGACGTTATGTACCGTTCCCTTCATCACTGTACCGGGAACAATATCGGAAAGCTTGACAATGTTTTTGCGGGTCATCGGCGCCGGTAAATCTTCCCGCGGGTCACGTCCCGGCTTAGCCAGGGCGGCGAGAATATCTCTGACTGTCGGCTCGCCGGCAGCCAGCTCTTGGGCTAGTTTGGCCGGATCAGCCGCCAGCGCGGCGGCCTGAAGGTGCGGCAGCCGTTCCTTGTCGGCCAAGTCGCTGAGGGCAAAGCCGAGTCGGGTCAGAATGGCTGTCGCCAACGGATAGGACTCGGGGTGGACGGGGGTGTTGTCGAGGGGGTTTTGGCTGTCTTTCAGGCGCAGGAACCCGGCGCACTGGACAAAGGCGGCAGGTCCGAGGCGCGGGACTTTGAGCAGCTGCTTGCGGTTGACGAAGGGGCCGCCTTCATCGCGAAGGGCGACGATGTTTTTGGCGACGGCGCTGTTGATGCCGGCGACATAGGTCAGTAGTTCCGGGGAGGCGGTATTCAGCTCCACGCCGACATGGTTGACGCAGGATTCGACGATATTGGCCAGCGTCCGGTGAAGCTCCTTCTGGTCGACATCATGCTGATACTGACCCACGCCGATGGCCTTGGGGTCGATCTTTACCAGCTCGGCCAGAGGATCTTCGATCCGGCGGGCGATAGATACCGCGCCGCGCAGGGTGACGTCAAGTCCAGGAAGTTCATCTTTCGCCAGTTTGGATGCCGAATAGACCGAAGCCCCAGCTTCATTGACAATGAGATAACGGAGAGAGAGATTATGGGTGTTGATTAAATTGGCCACAAATTCTTCGGTTTCGTAGGAGGCTGTCCCGTTGCCGATGGCCACAAGGGTGACGCTATACTTTTGCACCATAGCCAGTACGGCTTTGCTCGCCTGGCTGCGCTGGGCTTCACTGGCGGTAACGAAGATGGCATCGGTAGCCAGCACCGCGCCGGTGGGGCTGATTATCGCCAGCTTGCAGCCAGTGCGGTAGCCGGGATCGAGGCCCATTACCGTATGTCCGGCAAAAGGCGGCTGTAAAAGAAGCTGACGCAGATTGAGGCCAAATACTCGAATGGCCTGCTTCTCAGCGTTTTCGGTCAACTGAGCCCGGATTTCCCGGTCCAGGGAGGGCAGCAGCAGGCGTTTATAACCGTCGGCAATAGCCTGATGAATGAGGTCGCTGAAAATAGACGGCCGGCGGATGATTTGGCGGGCCAAGAGGTCGATATTGCTATCATGAGGGGTCATAAGCTGGACTTTCAGGATTTCTTTACGCTCGCCCCGGTTGACGGCCAGTATCCGGTGGGAAGGCATCCGATTGACAGGTTCGCGGTGCTGGCGATAATTCAAGAATTCCTGAGCTGCGGCTTCGGGAACAGCAAATTCGGTGGCGATTTCGCCGGTGCTCCAGAGCTGTCTGCGGAGTAAGGCCCGGATATTGGCCTGTTCGCTGACCGTTTCGGCAATAATATCTAAGGCTCCGGCGATTGCCGCTTCGGCGGTGGCTACTTCTTTTTCCGGATTGATGTATTCGGCGGCCAGGGACAAAGGATCGCCGGCCATCATTTCTTGAGCAAGGAAAAGCTCAGCCAGTGGTTCGAGCCCCCGTTCTCTGGCGTTTTGGGCGCGGGTGCGTTTTTTGGGCCGAAAAGGCAGATAAAGGTCTTCCAGTTCCTGCAGTTTAGTGGCGGCCTGGATGGCAGCCTCCAGCTCGGACGTCAGTTTGCCCTGCTCGGTGATGCTTGTCAGTATTTCCTCCTGGCGCTTGACCAGGTTGCGCAGATAATGGACTCGTTCCTCAATAGCGCGAATTTGCTCTTCATCGAGTTCTCCAGTCACTTCTTTGCGGTACCGGGCGATGAAGGGGACGGTATTGCTGTCATCAAGCAGTTTTACGGTCGCTTCGACCTGAGCGAGCTTCAGGCGCAGTTCACGGGCGATCAGGGCGAAAATCTCGGTTACAAGCACAGTTTCACCAACCTTGTCATTTTCTTGTATTATTATAGCACAACTTTCAGCAATTATTGGCAGTAGCTTCAGGAGAGGCAAAGAAAGGGCTGCGAAATTCGTTGGCATAATCTGGCGATGAAAACAATATATAAAATTAGTACAATATGTGGGGGTGATGTGATGGAGGCTCTGTGGAATGGCGTCGCTAGCGGTTTTGCCATCGGGAAGCCTTTCTTGGCAGCGGTGCTGCTAATTGCCTTACTGGTGCTGGTGGGGGACCGGGGCAGCAAAATGGCTCTCCGGCGGAGCAACCCTTGCCTGGCGGCACTTTGTATTTTCACCTTTGCACTAGGGACGGGTACGGCTGTGTGGCTGATGGTGATGAGCCCCATATTCGCTTTGTTTGGCGCAGCTTTCAATCTCAGCTATCCCTTGATTTTGATGTATTGGGCCTTTTGGCTTCTGGTCGGAGTATTGATTTCAGCAAAGAAACTGATTTACGAGAGCGCCAAACGGCAAGGACAACTGCCCTATCAATGAGCAGGCGTTGATTTTCGAAAAGCGATTTTACAGAAAGAAGAAGGCACCTCGCGGCGAGGTGCCTTCGGCGTTAGTAGGTTACAAAATCGACAATCGTAATATTGGGCTTTATCACAAGGTCAATCTCGATTGAGCCGGTGTCTTCAATGATTTGCACCACCGGCCGGAGGGGAAAGTGAACCTTATTTCTGACCACATAGGCCGTACTGCCAGTATTGAGACGGACGAGGCTGCCTACAGGGAAGATGGCAGCTGTATTTAAGAAGGCGCGCAGCATATTGAGGTCAAACAAAGTATTGCCGCCGCCCAGCATTTCTTCAATAATGTCTTGGCGTGGGGTGTGATTATGGGTGGTTTTTGCCAGCGCCATATCAAAATAGTTGGTGATGGCGACAAGGCGTGACAGGGGATGAGTCTCCCGTCCGGTCAGCCCTTTGGGAAATCCTGCTCCGTCATAGGCTTCGTGATGCTCGGATGCTATTCGGGCGACAACGCTGCTCAGATTGCTGCGTTGCAGAAGCTCGCGGCCATAGATGGTATGCAGGAAGGCCTTATCTGTATCTCCCGGGGGCAGCATCGATTTGCCTAAATCGTGGAGCAGAGCGCCGAGCGCTAAGTCGCGCAATACCTGGCGATCAAATTTCAAATATAATCCAGTGATCACCGACAGGAGGCAAACATTTACAGCGTGATGGGTTTCATCCTCGCTGGGTTGGCGTACTTGAACATTGACGACCTGATCGAGGTGAAGATCGGCTTCATCAATGACACTGTCCATGACACTGTTCAGTTTCTGCAAATGGGCCGCCGGCGGCTTAAAATTCAAAATATCAGCAGCCTTCATCCGGAACAATTCGGTAAAGCATTGGGTCAATTCCTCGCGAAGCTCCGGGCTGATGATTTTGGCTTCTTTTAATGATTCGGCATAAGGATCGGTCACGGTAATGGTGCGGATACCGAGGCGTTTCAGACGGGAAATATAAACTTTGGTCAGACTGATACCTTTTTCCAGCAATAGATTGCCGCGTTCGTCAACTACGTCTTGAGTAAGTATCATACCGACCCCGGTATCTTCAATACGCATTTTCTCACCTCCTTTGAAGGGACCACCTTTATTATATAACGAATTGCCCCAACAAAATATTTGCTGTTTGTCCCGATTTCATAGGACTTTGGTCCCGACTTAGCCCCAAGTAGCCCTCACGTCCTCAAAATGTGCGAGAAAAAATTCTTTTTTGACGCTGCATTTAATCATCATTACCGCCGGCAGGGCAAAATATTCCTGGCGACAATCTTTGCCACATTTGCCACATGGCGCATATTAAAACAGCCGGGGGCGCATGCTAGTGTTGCACCAGACGAAAGGGGGGATTCGCGTGTTGTCAGCCAAAGAATTAATGCATTTGGAAGACTTTTTGACCATTGAGCAATCGTGTGTCAAGACGCTCAACCATTTTGCCAGTCAGTTGCAGGACAACCAAGCTAAGCAACTATTACAACAAATGGCGCAGAAAAATCAGCAGAACTTCCAGACCATCAGCAAACACTTAACTACCGGGCAAAACTTACAATAGGGGGGACAAGCATGGTACAACCATCAGGACAACAGGGCCAGACAGGGCAGCAAAGCCAGATGTCCGGGCAGGGGATGCAGTTTGCCGACCGGGATATTCTGCAGCTATGTTTAAATGAGTCCAAGCATTTAGCCAGTTCGCTCAATACCTATATCCAGGAAGCGGCCAGCGAACAACTTAGACGAGACTACATGACCGTTCTTGGCGATATCTACGGTCAAGAGAAGCAGTTGTTTGATTATATGCAGCAAAAAGGCTTCTATAATGTCAAGAATGCTACCCCCCAGGACATTTCCCAGGCCCAGAGCAAGTTCAGCGGTAAAACACAGCAACAGGCAATGCAGTAACCGATATCCCGTGGTTAAGCCACGGGATTTTTTTTTGCGCACGATCGGCAGCGAGGAGTACTGCATCTCAGCCAGTTTTCAGACAGCCTGCCGTATTAAGTGGAAGTCATTGGCCGCGCCCTATTGACAAGATTAGATAATGAATGTAGAATAAAAAATGAATATAGTTGGATAATCTTTATTAGTTATCCGGTTGCGGCCATGCTATTACTAGATAATTGCTATTGAAATTTGATTATGGTGTTGGAAGGGGTATTTCAAGTGGAGAAAAAAATTACAGGGTTACTGCGGGAAAAAGGATTCAAGGTTACTCCCCAGCGGCTGGCGATCTATAAAGTTTTATCGAATACAAAGGCTCATCCCAGCGCTGAGATGATTTTTAACGAATTGCAGCCGCATTATCCAACGATGAGTTTGGCTACGGTCTATAAAACGGTGGAAATTTTACGTGAAATTGGTCTTTTGCAGGTGCTCAACGCCGGTGAAGACAGTTTCCGTTATGATGCAGATACCAGTACCCATCCGCATATTCGCTGCCTGCAGTGCGGCCGGGTCGATGATCTTCATGAGGTCGATTCCAGCGAATTTGTCAGTGATGTTGCCAGTAAGACGCCCTATCAGTTAACCGGTCAGCAGTTTTATTTTTACGGACTTTGTCCTAGATGCCAATCGATGGGGCCGAATTAGTGTCGCGTAACCCATTGTGGCACGAAAAATAGCGCAATTGAAAACCCGGCTTGCCGGGTTTTCAATTGCGCAGGAATGGCGTTAGCCGGCAACGAATATTAGTCGGCGACAGAGGAGGGAAAAGAGATGGATTTGGCTAAATTTATCGACCACACGCTGCTGAAAGCTGACGCTACCGTCGAGGATATCACGGCGCTCTGCGGCGAGGCGGCTGAAAATGGTTTCGCCGCCGTGTGCGTCAACCCGAATTATGTGGATCTGGCGGCTCACCTACTTGCCGGTAGCGGGGTGAAAGTGGCTACAGTGATCGGCTTCCCGCTGGGGGCGACTTTTACGGCAGTGAAGGTGTGCGAAGTGCAAGCGGCGGTTTTGCGAAAAGCAGATGAACTGGATATGGTAATGAATATCGGCGCCGCCAAGACCGGGGCCTGGGCCGCGGTGGAGGAAGACATCAGGCAGGTGGTGGCTGCTGCTGAAGGAAAAACGGTCAAGGTTATTATCGAGGCCGCACTTCTTTCCGACGACGAGAAACGGCAGGCTTGCCAGGTTGCTGTGGCAGCCGGAGCGCATTTCGTGAAAACTTCCACCGGTTTTGGGCCTGGTGGGGCCACGGCGGAGGATGTTCGGCTGATGCGGGTCGAAGTCGGTGACAAAGTCGGCGTCAAAGCTTCAGGCGGTATCCGCACGCGGCAGCAGGCCGAAGCGATGATTGCTGCCGGGGCTACCCGGCTGGGTACTAGCGCAGGCCCCGGCCTGAACAAGTAGCTTCCAGGAGATTCCGGTGGGAAGGGACCCCCCAAGTATGCTATACTGGGATACTCAGGCCCGGTCTGGGGAAAGGGGGATAGGCCCATGCATAAGGTAACGATTTTGGATGGCGCGCTGATTGCGGTGCTGCTGTTGGCAATTTTAGTATTATTTCAGATGCCTGTCCGCCTCCAGCTGTGGCTTTACCCAGTGGTGCGCCAGGCGACCGAGATCAAACTGAATTATGAAACCCGTAGCCTAGCGGTCTACGAGACACGGCATTTTACCATTAAATATGGCCCAAAAGACGCCGATGTGGTGGCGATGGTCGCTGAGGCGGCGGAAAAGGCGTATCAACCTGTGACTGAGGAGTTGGATTATGCTCCGACAGGGAAGACGCTGATTGTGCTTTACCCCAGCCGCCGCGAACTGAATCAGGCGTTTGGCTGGTCAGGTGATCAGAGTGTCATGGGGGCGTACTGGGGTGGTGTCATCCAGGTCCTTTCGCCGCATGAATGGCTCCAGCAGACCTCTCCGGAAGAATTTATCCGTTCCGGGCCGATGGTGCACGAGTTTACCCATCTGGTGTTCGACCATATGACCGGCGGTAATTACCCGCGCTGGTTCACCGAAGGTCTGGCCCAGTATGTCGAGTACCGGGTCAATCATTATGAATGGCGGTCGCCGACCAATTCCATGGCCGGCCAGTTATACACCATGGCTGAACTTGACGCTAATTTTGACGCCCTTACCGACCAGTCGCTGGCTTACCGTGAGTCGCTGGCGGCGGTGAGGTATATCGCCGAAGTCTACGGCGAGGGCAAACTGCAGCAGGTGATGAGCGCGTTGGCTGCAGGAAAGAATATGCAGCAGGCGATCACCGCCAGCCTGGGCACCGACTATGGTGATTATGAGGCGGCCTGGCAAAAGTGGGCTGCCGCCAATATGCTCACTTAATTGATAAGAGATATACCGGACCGGTATATCTCTTATTTTTTACCTTCAGCCAGGCCCCTGGGTTCTGGCTGTTGATTGACGATCCTCAAGCCGTTCCCAGATCTGCCGGAGAAATTCGATGATTTTTTCGTTTTGGGCAAATATTCGTTCCTGGCTGAGGGCAACGTCGCGCACCGGCGCCATTTCCTGACGGAACTGTTCCAGGACATTTTTGACTATTTTATCATAAGGGGATCGTTTCTTTGTCCGAAATGCCATCCTCATACCTCCTAACCAAAGTTTATTACATAATATTCCGGGGCGTCGCCAAAGGTTACGGTGAAAAGAGGGCGGCATTTTCGGCACATAAAATGCTAGCGGTGGGGAATTTTAGAATAGAAGTCTAAGTAAGGGGAGGCCGCCTGTGAGCAGTCAAAATATTTTGCTTACCGGAGGATTGCTGCTGTTTTTGCTTGGAGTAGGGTACGGCTTGGTGTATGACGGATTGATTATGCCTGAGAACCATCGCGCAATGGTGTACAGCCTGGATATGGCCCTGAATATGGCGGCCAAAGGTGATTTGACCATGGCCAGCGCCTTTGCCGGGCAGTACGGGGACGAAAGTTTCAGCCGGGATATCGGAGTCCGGATACCATTGCATCTGGCCCTGGCCGGGGCGATGACAACCCTGCCCCTCTGGATAGCGGTAGAATTGGACATTAGTGAACGAATGAAGCGGACGCTGGCGCTCTTTATGGTGGGCGGCGGCCTGCTCATGGCGCTGGGGGATTTTCTCCGTATCGGGCTGCGTCCGGCAGTGGGTTATTATCTGGTAATGGCTGGTTACGGCTGGCTATTTTTAGGACTGGCTGGTTATTTGCTCTATGCTGTGCTTGATATCTGGCTGCGCGAAGATCGGCGCAGACAGAAGCGGGGCTAGACGATGTTGTCGCGGCGGGAGTTCTTAACTTTATGTATGTCATCGGCGCTGGGCGTCGGTCTCACCGAACTGCTGGGGCCTGTCATGCGAGAGACTTTCGCCCAGGAAAAATGGAGCCGCCCGCCGGTCATCTGGCTGGAACTGGGCAGCTGCACCGGCAACACCGTTTCACTGTCCAACGCCGTCAATCCTAGTCTGACGCAGTTTCTTGCTGAAGTCATCGAACTGCGCTACCACTGGACGCTGAACACTGCATCAGGCGAGGTGGCGGTAAAAGCCATGCTGGATACAGTGCAGCAGGATGCCGACCGCTTTTGGCTGGTTGTCGAAGGGGCGGTGATGACCGCCGACAACGGGCGCTTTAACCATGTGTTTCTGCGCAACGGCGAGATGGTGACAGGCATGGCGGCTCTGGCGGAATTTGCCCCCAAGGCCAAATATATTATCGCTGTCGGCGACTGCGCCGCCTTTGGCGGGCCGTCGGCGGCCCATCCCAACCCCGGCGGCGCCAAGGGGGTATGGGATGTTGTCGCCTCCAAACCGGTGATCAACCTGCCTGGCTGCCCAGCCCATCCCGACTGGATGACCGGCACTTTCAGCCATCTCTTGCTCTACGGCATGCCGGAACTGGACGCCTATAACCGCCCGAAGATGTTTTACGGCCAAACCATCCACGAACTCTGCCAACGGCGTCAGCAGTTTGAAGACGGCATTTTTGCCGCTTTTCCCGGCGAGCCCGGTTGCCTGTACCGGGTGGGCTGCAAGGGGCCGGTCACCCACGCCGATTGTCCGCTGCGCCAGTGGAACCATTATGTCAATTGGCCGGTAAAGGCCGGCACGCCGTGTATCGGCTGCGCCAGTCCCCACTTTCCCGACGGCATGATGCCGTTTTATAATCACCTGCCTGACATCCAAACGCCAGCTGTTGGTGTGAATATCAAAAAAATCGGCGCTGCCATGGCCACTTTGGCCGTGGCAGCGGTGGGCACCCATCTCGCGGCCGGAGTCTTTGCCCGGCGGATTCACAAACACTATTTGGACGGCACCAAGCCCGGCGATCCGGCCCCACCCGAGAATCTCGCGCAGGTCAGACAGGAGCTGGATGATCTCATCCGCCAGCAGAACACCCTGCTCAGCCAAGCCAAGAAGCTGGAAGCTCCCAGGCCCAAAAGGAAGAGGTCGCTCGTGCGGCGGGTGGCCGGTTTCTGGCGGACTGAGGACAACACGGAAAAGGATCAACCGGAATGACCAGAAAAACAATTTTTCCTATGACCCGTATTCACGAACCTCTGCGGGTGGATGTAGAAATCGACGGCGGACAGGTGGTCGACGCCTGGCTTGGCGGAATGCTGTTTCGGGGGTTTGAGGCCATGCTGATCGGCCGCGATCCCCGTGATGCGGCCCTCTTTACCCAGCGTATCTGCGGTATCTGCACCACCGCCCACGCGGTGGCGGCGACGCTGGCTCAGCAGGAGGCCTTCGGTGTTGCACCCACTCCGAACGGTCAGCATCTTACCAACCTCATTTATGCCGCTGACATCATCCATAATCACCTGGTACATTTTTATACTCTGGCCCTGTTCGATTATGTGGTAGGGCCGGCAACGCCGCCGTATTTACCCCGGCAAAAGGGGGATTTCCGGTTGCCGCCAAAGGTCAACAGCGACATCATGACCCACGCTAAAACCGCGTATATGATGGCAAGCCGGGCTCATGAAATGATGGCTATTTTCGGGGGCAAGGCGCCGATGCAGCAAACCATAATGCCGACAGGGGTGACCGAGCAGGTCAACGGTGAGAGGGTGGCGGCATACTGGAGTGTTCTTCAGGAGCTCAAGGATTTCGTGGAACAAATCTATCTTCCAGATGTCCTGACAATTGCCGATTATTATCTCGACTACTTCAAAATCGGAACCGGCTACGGTCATTTGATGTCTTTCGGGATGTTTCCCGCTCCGGTGACCGGCAGGCGGGCTTTCGGCGCGGGGGTGATCGTCAATCGCGGCGTGGTGGCGCCTTTTGAAGGCGGCAAGGTTCTCGAAGGAAGCCGCTTCGCCTGGTACGCGGATGAGCAGGAAAGCCGCCAGCCAAGCGAGGGGAAGACGACTCCTGACAGCCACAAGGCCGAGGCCTACACCTGGATCAAGGCACCGCGTTATCAGGGCTTGCCCTTCGAGAGCGGACCCCTGGCCCGGGGCTGGATAAACGGGAATTATCGCCGGGGGGTATCGGTCATGGACCGGCTGGTAGCCAGGGCCCAGGAAACACAAAAAATATGCCGCCTGGCGGAAGAGTGGCTCTCCCAGCTCGTTCCCGGCGCTCCGACCGTCAGTCCGTATACTCCGCCGCCTCAAGGCGCCGGCAGCGGGTTAACCGATGCCATGCGCGGCGTACTCGGCCACTGGCTCAGCTATGACCAGCATAAAGTGAGCCACTACCAGATTGTGACCCCCAGCACCTGGAACTTTTCTCCCCGGGATGCCGCCGGTCGGCGCGGCCCGGTAGAGGAGGCTCTGGTGGGAACGCCGGTGGCCAGTGCCGACAGCCTGATCGAAGTGGCCCGGGTCATTCACTCCCTTGATCCATGTCTTACCTGTGCGGTACATGTTTTGGCCATGCCGCAGACCCAGCCGGTTTTTGTCTGACGCAAGCGCCGCTGCAGGAGGTAGCGGCGCTCCTTTTGCCGATTGAATTATGGCCGCCGGGCGTGCTACAATAGCGGTGAAACCGCCTTAGGGGCGAAAGGAGACCAGAATGACTATTTTTCATGCTTGTGATATTCGGGGAATAGCCGGAAAAGATCTCTCTGATGTGATGGCCCGTAAAATCGGTTTGGCTGTCGGCGTGAAACTGGCCGGCCAGTCAGTAGTGGTGGGCGGGGATGTCCGCCTTTCTACCCCGGCGCTGCAACGGCTTATCCTGGATGCCTTGGCCGAGTCGGGCTGCAGGGTCTTCGATATCGGCACAGTGGCGACGCCGCTGTTTTACTTTGCGCTAAAAACCTTTGACGCCGCAGGGGGAGTGATGGTCACCGCATCCCACAACCCGGGGCGCTACAACGGATTCAAGCTAGTCCTCGGACCGCAGCCGGTCAGTGAGGCCGACGTGCTGGAAATACAGGAGCTTGTGGAACGCGATGCCCGGGTGGATGGCGACGGGAGGATCGAGACGAGACCGGTGGTCGAAGAATATTTGGCGTATACTGCCTCACGGGCCAAACCGGGCCAATTGAAAGTAGTGGTCGACGCCGGCAGTGGCGCTACCGCCAGGATTGCGCCCCGGCTCTTTCGCGCCTTGGGTTATGATGTGGTGGAACTTTTCTGCGAGCCTGATGGGGACTTTCCCCACCGCCCGCCCAACCCGGCGATGGCCGAAAATCTGACCGCCCTCGGTGAAATGGTGCGAACCAGTAAGGCGGCCATCGGGGTGGCCTTTGACGGCGACGGGGACCGGGCGGCTTTTGTTGATGAAAATGGCCGTCCGGTGGACAATGACGACATTATTGTATTGCTGGCCCGCTATTATCTGGCCGGACAGCCGGGGACGATCATCTATGACGCCAAATGTTCGATGGTGGTGCCGGAGGAAATTGCGGCCGCCGGTGGCCGCCCTGTCATGGCCCGCGCAGGGCACACTTTTAGCAAGGCGGCCTTTTTAGAGGAAGAGGCCCTATTTGCCGGCGAGATCAGCGGCCATTTTTTCTTTCGCGAACTGGGCTATGACGACGGGATGTTTGCCGCCCTGAAAATCTGCGAACTTGTCACCAGCCGCGGACCACTGGGCAGGATGGTGGACGCCATCCCCAACTATTTGCTCACTCCTGATATCCGTATTCCTTACCTTCACCCCGATCGCGAAGCCATCCTGGCGGCTGCGGCGGAAAAACTCGCGCCCTACAATCCCAACCGCATCGATGGCGTGCGTATCGAATTTGCCGACGGCTGGGGAATGATCCGGTCATCTGTAACCGAACCGCTCTTTACCTTGCGGTTTGAAGCCAAATCGCCCAGGCGATTGCAAGAAATCAGCGGGATTTTGCTGGCGGCGCTGCCAGAAGATATCCGCAGCGCCGTTTCGGCCCAATTACCCCCTGTGTAGCCAGGAGACCCTTTGCAAACAAAGAGGATTTTGGGGTTTTTGCCGCGAATATCACAAAATACCCCAATATCTTGTAGAGGAGCCCTGCTATGCAGATTCATGTGTTGGCCAGCGGCAGTACCGGCAACGCAACATTCATAAAAATGGGAGGCGCCAACATCCTGGTCGACGCCGGGATCAGCGCCAGACGGATCAAGCAGTCACTGGCCGCCATCGGAACGGCGGTCGAGGATTTGGACGGAGTGCTGATCACCCATGAGCACCGCGACCATGTATGCGGCCTGAAAACCCTTAGCCGCCGGTACCACCTGCCGATATATACCCGCCCAGCCACCTGGAATGCCATGGACAGTTGCGAGGTGCCGCCTGAATGCCAGCTGGAATTGGGAGAAAGTCTTGATCTCGGCGAGGTTAAAATCGAGCCTTTCAGCATTTCCCACGACGCCGCCGACCCGGTAGGCTTCCGCTTTTACCAGGGACGGTCTAAATGCGCTCTGGCCACCGACCTCGGCTTTGTTACCGACAGCGTCAAAAAGGCCTTGGCTTTATCTGATGCCTTGGTTCTGGAAGCCAATCATGATGTCGATATGGTAAAACAGGGTTCTTATCCCTGGTTTTTAAAACAGCGTATTCTCAGTAACCGGGGCCATCTGGCCAACACCGACACCGGCTGGACGCTGGCCCGACTGGCCCGCAAAAGCCATTGTCATGTCTTTTTAGCCCACTTGAGCCAGGAAAACAACCACCCCGATCTCGCCGAGAATACGGTAGCCTCTATTCTGACCGAGCAGGGCTGCCGGCTCGGGACCGATCTGACTTTACATATTACCCACCCCGACCGAGCGGCCGGGATGGAAGATAATCAGGAGGGATACAGGGATGAACCGGCTTCTTCGTTATAAGCAGTTGGCCCCGTATTTTATTGTTGCTGTGGTGGGTGCCCTGATTGGCGGCAGCCTTGTCGTTGGCTACGGCGGGCAAATGCTTGCCAAACCCACGCCGCAAAACGCCAGTATTGCGCAGGCTTTGGCGGCCTCCACCGCCTACGCCCAAATCTCCGACGCTCGCAACACTCCGGTGGTTCGCGCCGCCCAGGCGGTCGGTCCGGCGGTAGTCGGCATAACCAATAAAGCCGTTGCCCGCGATCCTTTCAACCGGCCCGTGATGGTCGAAGGCTCGGGCTCGGGAGTGATCCTATCAACCGATGGCTATATTGTCACCAACTTTCATGTTGTCGAAAATACCCAGCAGCTGACCGTCCTTCTCGCCGACGGGCGCACCCTCACCGGCAAAGTCGTCGGTGTCGACCAGCCCACCGACTTGGCGGTCGTCAAGGTGGAGGCCACCGGTCTGCCGGCAGCCGTCCTCGGCGACTCGGATTCGCTGATGGTCGGGGAACCGGCCATCGCCATCGGCAACCCGCTGGGCATGGAATTTAGAGGCAGCGTCACCGTGGGGGTCATCAGCGCCCTCAACCGGCCGATCGAAATCGGCGAACGCCGCTTTAAGCTCATCCAGACCGACGCCGCCATCAACCCTGGCAATTCCGGCGGGGCTCTGGTCAATGCCGACGGACTGATCATCGGCATCAACAGCGCCAAGATTTCCGTTCAGGGGGTCGAGGGCATCGGTTTCGCCATCCCGATTAACAGTGCTCGGCCGATCATCCAGGCCATCATAGAAAAGGGCAAGGTGGCCAGATCCTACCTCGGAGTCAGTCTGATCGACAAAGCCCTTGCCGCCAGGATGGGCACCGAACTGAATATTGACAAGGGGGTCTATGTCTACCGGACCACTCCGAACGGACCTGCGGCCAAGGCCGACATTCGCGAAGGCGACATCATCCTCAAAGTGGCAGGCACAGAAACCAACAGCGTCGCTGACCTGCGGGCCATTGTCGAGAACCAGCCGGTGGGCAGTCGGGTGGAGGTCATCTTTATTCGCGGCGGCCAGACCCGGACGGTGACCGTCATCCTCGAAGAAATGCCAGGCCGCTAAGATGCGGATTTCGATTGTGACTGTAGGAAAAATCAAAGAAAGATACCTGACAGAGGGCATCGCCGAATTTACAAAACGGCTGACGCCCTTTTGCCGTCTTGATATTGTCGAGATCAGCGAAGAAAAAATGCCGGACAACCCATCTGCTGCTGAAAAGGCAAAAGTGCTGGCCCGCGAAGGAGAGCGTCTGCTGAAACAGATCCGGCCAGGCAGCTATGCCGTCATTCTCGATGTGGCCGGCCAGCCGCTCTCCTCTGAAGCCTTGGCCGGGAAATTCGACGCCTGGGCCCTTTCCGGCAACAGCGACATCACCTTTGTCATCGGCGGCGCCTTTGGCCTGGCCCCGACAGTGCTGGCCGCCGCCCAAGAACGCCTGTCATTTTCTAAAATGACCTTCACCCACCAGATGATCCGCCTTCTCCTCGTGGAACAAATCTACCGGGCGTTCAAGATCAGCCGCGGTGAACCGTACCACTGGTAACAGCGAAAAATGGCCTTAATCCTTGAAAGAATGAGGATTGAGGCCATTATTTATTCCCCTATTTTCCTAAACAGCTGGAGTCTTGCCGGTATGCCCGTACTTTTTTTCACCGCGTTCGTTTTCCAAATACTGAGTTGTTTTACTGAACAAAAAGTAGACGTAGACGTGTCATCTGCTGCTCGGTGTTAGAGGAATATGCCGGATCGCGGAGAAAGATGTAGGTAGAAAATGCCAATATCGGGCAATATCTGATTAACCCTAGCAGCTACTGAATTGAAGATTTATATCCAAATCAATGAATATCGACACTCTAAATTTCTATATAAGCACTGTTGAAAGGAATACGTTACTATGAGGCATTTTTCTACAATTAGGTTGCTCGGACTTGTGATTATTTTGTCATTGACCGCACTGTCGGGAACGGGTTTCGCTGAAGACAGGTGTATTTTGACTGATAATGGGATTAGGGTGTGGGTTGCCGATATCGGACCAGGTGACTTTGTCACATGGTCCGGTATTACCGACGACGACGGCTATGCCGATAAAAAGGGTGTTTTGCAATGGTTTATTAACGGCAAGGCTGAAACCCGTTATGAAGGAATAATGAAACATGGCAAACTAGACGGCCAGGGGCGGTATCTTTATTCTAACGGCGATTGCTACGAAGGCGCCTTCGCGGACAATAAATGGTCAGGCAAGGGGATTTTTACCTGGGCGAACGGCGACCGCTACGACGGAGACTTTGCTGACGATAAATTGACCGGCAAGGGAGTTTTCATCTGGGCGAACGGTGACCGTTACGAGGGCGACTGGGTCGATGGTAAGCAGACTGGCAAAGGGATTTTTTCCTGGGTAAACGGCGACCGCTATGAAGGCGACTTTGTTGGTGACAAGCTGACCGGCAAGGGGATCTTTATCTCGCCAAACGGAAAACGCTACCAGGGCGACTTCGTTGAAGGCAAATTGAGCGGCAGGGGAGTTTTTGTCTGGCCGAACGGCGCCCGCTATGAAGGCGACTTTGTCGGTAATAAGCGAGCCGGAAAAGGAATTTTTACCTGGCCGAACGGCGCCCGCTATGAAGGCGACTTTGACGATGACAAAAGGACCGGAAAGGGTATCTTCACCTGGGCGAGCGGCGACCGCTACGAGGGAGACTTCGTCAATGACAAGTTCGAGGGATATGGCACCTTCTATCACCACAACGGCAAGATAAAGAAAGGACGCTGGTCTAACGACAAGTATCTGGGCGAAGCCTCGCCCACGGACGCGTCAAACCAACCTAAACAAACTTCGAAAGAGTCAACGGCACGACAGAACATTGAAAACAAGGTCGTCAACCAAATACACATCCAGGGTAATACAATTTCCGCCGCAAAGGATATTTTAGCAGCTTTACCGTCGTTGCGAGAGGGGGGGGCTGTCGATACGCAGACATTGTCCGGCGAAATCCTGCTGGCTAATGAAAACAGCTTCCGGAATATCGCAGTCGACCTCCGGCCAACCGGGGACAAAATCGACGCCTATATAAACATCGCGGAAGTCGCCGCCGACAGGGCCATCGTTTCGGTTGACAACACCGGCGATAAATACACCGGCCAGATGCGGACCCGCTTCACCTATCTGAATGGCAATGTCGGCGGCACAGGGCAAACCGCTGTACTCAGCTATACGACCTCACCCGACCAAATGGCAGCGGTGAAGCAATTCGGCTTGCTCTACAACGTCCCCTTGCCGAAGGCCAAAGACAATGTTTATCTGACTGCCAGTTATTCCGACACCAACTCCGGGCGGATCATCAGCCAGGACTTATATTCCATTGACGCCACCGGCACCGGCAGCAGCGCCGGCTTGCACTATGTTCACAATTTCGCCCGCACGCCACAGGAAAAGGAAGGCATCGACTTTGGCATCGACGCCCGTCAATACAAGAACGGCACAATTCTAACTGTGGCTGGCACTCCGGTTAATATCGGCGTCGATATTGACAGTTTGCCGCTGAGCATCAGCTATCAGGGAAACAAAAAACAAGGGACAGACACCATGAACTACTCCCTCGGTTATGTGCGCAACATACCCGGCGGCGGGAAAAACAGTACCGCCCAATATCAGCAGTACCGCCAAGGAACGTCGGCGAGCTACCAGTTATGGCGCGGCAGCTTAAGTTATCAGCACTTTTATCCGAGCGGCTGGTCAACCAATATTGCCCTCTCCGGGCAGTATTCGGCCGAGAGGTTGATCTACCCCGAGCAGTTTGGCCTGGGGGGAAGCTCATCCCTGCGGGGAATGAATGAACGGGATGTATCCGGGGACCGCGGGGCCCTGGGCCGCTTTGAAATATACACGCCCGAATTTGCCAAGAAACAGCGGGTGTTGCTGTTTATCGATGCCGGTTATTTCGACAACATCCTGCCGGTCACGGGAGATCTCACCCGGGATTCGGCGGTCAGCTGTGGTCTCGGCTGGCGGTACACAGGTGCCAGCGGCGTATCTGTTTCGGCTGACTACGGCTATATGCTCAACGGGACGGTCAACACGCCCACCCACAGCTCTAAATTCCATTTTTCAATAGCAAAAGTATTTTAAGGCGAGGTGAAGTATCATGGCGAAATATAAAGCACTGACGGTGTTGCTGGCAGCTATCCTGGCCGTCTGCCTTCAGGGATCAGGCACGGCCCTGGCGGCACCGGCGGGGGGCTTGGCTGGCAGCAATGTAGCCAGCTCCAGCGGCATCAACGGCACAGTCATTTCGGTTGGCACGGTTTCAGGTAACACTTTGACGGTCACCCTGGCCGGCGGCAGCGGCGGCATCATCAACTGGTCGAGTTTAGGGGTGGGTAGCGGCGAAACACTTCGCTTTACTTTTTCAGGCTCCTCAGATAACGCCGCGGTTCTCAACCGGGTTACAGGCAGTTCTCTCTCTCAGATTGCCGGGACAATCAGTTCCAATGGCAAAGTTTTTCTGGTCAACCCCAACGGCATCGTTTTCGCCGATGGGGCCGCAATTAATACGGCTTCATTTGTTGCTTCCACGCTGTCGGTTAGCGATTCTGCCTTTACCAGCTATGCCACTGGTGCAAGTTCATCCCTGCTTTTGAACGCCGGCACGGGAACCATTCAGGTAAACGGACAAGTCGGCATCGATTCATCCTCTGCAGCGCTGATTGCCAGCACCGTGACAGTGGCGCCCGGGATCACTTTTACCGGTCCTCGCGCGACACAGACATCGGCAGGGGCAAATTCAGTTTCCTTTAGCGATGGTGCAATTTCCATTATCCCTGCCATCACTTCCACGAGCCCTCCAGCTATCCAGGCGCAACTGGTAAACACGGCGCAAGTGGTGCTTCCAGGGGCGACAACGCCCTTCGTTCCGACACCGTTGTCCGTGCTAGCGGTGACAAATGGCGCGAATCTCATTACTTTTTCCTCACCTGCTTCGACGACCACATCGTCAACCGCCGCCCCGCAAACGGTGACAACAACCGATACCGGCAGTGCGCTGCTCCCGGCAATTGCCTCGGGGTCAACGTCGCCAGGCGGAACATCGACAGGAACGGCAACACTGACAGGAACAGGGAGCGCATCAGGCGGAACATCGACAGGATCGGTGCCACCTTTAGTCGGCTCTGGCGACCGGGCTATGACTGTAGTTGCTCAGCCTCCACCGGTAGTCCCCGTAAACCACGCTCAGCCGTTGCCACCAAGAGTAACCACCTCCCTCAGTCCTGGCCTTGTAGACCATTTTCAGCCCAGCTCACCCCCGCCCCCCAACGGAACCCCGGGAATCGTCACCAACTTTAGCAGTTCCGGAAATTCAAACGGTTGGTAACCTCGCCTCCGCCAAAAGCTGGAAACAAAGAAGAGGGACACTAGTGGTGTCCTCCTGGACATTACTAGTGCCTTTTTAATAGCGGATATTCCAAGGTGCCGGACTAGAAGATATAGTTCGGCACCTTGTTTTTAGAAACTTGGCATAAATACTGTTATCGGATATATCTAGTTCTCATGCTCCATCATAACAGATATTTTCTATTAATTTGTTCGCATTTTGCGGTGGTTCGTTCTTTTAATAAAGAATAGGAAAATATTTTCAATACTTATCTTGTTCCAGGAAATCAAGCAGGAAAAGGGACTATTGTGTCGTAAAATGTAAATGTGTATGTATGTTGGCAAACTTATCGAAAGATGAGGGCGCAAAGCTATGGGTCTAAGGGCTGACGCCTATGACTGCCAGGTTGCGACTTTTTGCGAAAAGCCACGACTTGCCGGGCCGGCGCGGAGCCAACCCTTAGGCAGGTCTTTTTTGTACACGGGAGCTGCGATCGGTTGACAGCTCGGATCATAGAATTAAAGGGAGGCGTCTTATTATGGCAAACCAGGCACATCAGGCATTAACGCATGCCCAGCAACGAATATTGCACGGTGAAATGGTTCATACGGGTACGAATTTTGCAAATTTGGCTGTGGCGTTTCATATGCCTGCTGATTTGAACCTGGCTGTGCTGGAGCAGGGAATTAATGCAGTGATTGCAAATAATGACGCTTTTCGCCTGCAACTTAAAATGGATCAAGATAGTGGATTGAATGGTCAGTATGTAACAGAGTTTAGTCGTCAGCCATTTCCATTGGCTGATTTTGATGTAGAGGAAGGCTTGGTCGAGTGGATCAGGGGTAACGTTGACAGGCCTTTTGCCTTAGATGATCAGCCGCTCTTTCGCATCTTGCTCGCCCGCTGTCAGGGGCGGCTCACGCTGCTACTTGTTGCGCATCATGTTATTTGCGATAATGGCTCGCTTTATAATTTTATGCACCAGGTTTTAGAAAATTATTCGAATATAGAAACAGGACGAGAAACAGCCGATAACAAAACTTCTTATTTTGATTACCTTGAAACCGAAAAAGCATACATGCAATCCGAAGAATGTAATAGGGACAGAACTTTTTGGCATGAAAAATTTTCTGAACTGCCGGAATATAGCGCGATATATGGAAAAGAAACCCCGGCCAACGGTATTGTCTCAAAACGGGTTGATTTTTTCTTGTCACCTGTATTGGCAGGGCAGGTGCGCGATTATTGCACAGACAGCAAGGCCAGCTATTTCAGAGTTTTTGCCGCGACTTTTGCCGTGTGGCTGGCGCGCTGCTCCGGCCGGTATGATATGGTGCTGGGAGTGCCGTTTCACAACAGGCTGAGCGAAGCAAGCAAAGACAGCCTGGGGAATTTTGTGAGCACAATGCCGCTACGTATCCAGTTGACTGAGCAGGATACTTTTGCGCAGGCGTTGGCAAAAGTGGACAGTGATTTAAATGAGGCGATCGATCATCAGCGCTATCCGTTTGATTTGCTGTTCCAGGAACTAAACCAAAAGCATGGGAAATTCGGTCAGATGATGGAATACTTTTTGGTGCAGAGTAGTTTCGGCAAAGAAGCTACCAAGGGTTGCGGCGTGGAGGTATTATCGCGCAGCTTCTCCCCGGAGCCGTTTGTAGTATATTTGAATCAAGGTCTGCCAGATGAGGGCGGTTTGCAAAAAATCACCATCGAATACCAGACAGATAAATATACCGCCCAAGAGGTGACTGATATTTATGACTGCCTGCTGCTGATACTGGCCGGGGCCATCGATGATCCGGCGCAGGCAATAAGCCGCCTGTCGCTGGTGTCGGCGCTCGAACGTGATGTTTTGCTGCGTGAATTTAATGATAGTGCGATGGATGTTCCCTTTGAACGGTCGTACCATGGCTTGTTTAGAGAACAGGCGAGAAGTACCCCGGATCATGTGGCGCTGGTATTCAAGAATGAAACATATACATACAGACAGCTTGATGAACGAACAGACAGCCTGGCGATGATGCTGCGCGCAAATGGCGTCGGCAGGGAGACGATCGTGCCGATCATGCTGGAACGGTCGGCAGAAATGGTGATTGCAGCCATCGCGGTGATGAAGGCCGGTGGCGCCTATCTGCCGCTTGACATTAAATACCCCCAAGCCCGTCTTGACTATATGCTCCAAGACAGCAATGCGATGATGATTTTGAGCCAGTTGTCGCTCAAGGACAAGTTCAGTCAATTTGGCGGAAAATTCATCGATGTCAAAGATGAAGCGAATTATCCTGCTGTCCATGTGGCGCCGCCGGATATCAGCGCCGGCGATAGTCTGGCGGCGATCATTTACACATCGGGTTCGACCGGTTTGCCCAAAGGGACGATGATTGAGCATCGCGGCCTGATCAATATGTTTTATAGTGAGAATCGGGCGACAGGGCTGACGGCGGCCGATCGGCTGGCGTCGTATGCGAGTTTTAGTTTTGATGCGTCGATGTGGTCGAATTTCTCGCCGCTGTTGGCCGGTACGGCAGTGTATCTTGTTCCTGACGAGATCATGCTGTCGCTTGTGGAGCTGAATCAGTTTTTTGAGGATAACAAGATAACGGTTACGTTTCTGACGACCCAGCTGTGCGAGCAGTTCGCGGAGCTGGTTGAGAATAAAAGCCTGCGATTGATGGCAACCGGCGGGGAAAAGTACAAAACATATCGTCCGACCTCCTATCAGATCGTCAACGCCTATGGTCCGACCGAGTATACCATCTATACGACCCGGTTCAACCTAGATAAACAGTATGCCAATATTCCGATCGGCAAGCCGCTGGCCAATACCTGGGTTTATGTTCTGGACAAGAATCTCGAACTGCTGCCTGTCGGTGTGCCGGGCGAGCTTTGTATCGCCGGCGTCCAGATGGCGCGAGGGTACCGTAACCGGGAGGAATTGACCGCGGAAAAGTTTATTGCCAATCCCTATGCCACAGGCGAACTGAACCAGCGCCTTTATCGGACCGGTGATCTGGTGAACTGGCAACCGGACGGCAATCTGCTGTATCTGGGCCGTATCGACCAGCAGGTGAAAATACGCGGTTTCCGGATTGAACTTGGCGAGATCGAACAAAAGTTGACCCTGTATGACGGAGTTAAAGGGGCAGTGGTCGTTGCGCGCGATGATGCCGCAGGCAACAAATATTTATGCGGCTATTTTGTTGCCGACCATAAGATCGCCGTGGAGCAACTGAAGGCCTTCCTGCTGGAAAGCCTGCCGTATTTCATGATACCGCAGAACATGATGCAACTTGATGCGTTGCCGCTTACCGCCAACGGCAAGGTGGACAAGAAAGCCCTGCCGGAAATTACGGGTGGCGCTGCCGATGCCGAGTATGTCGCACCCCGCAATGAGACGGAAAAACAGCTGTGTGATCTATGGCAGGACATATTGGGTGTGAAGCGGGTTGGGATTACCGATACCTTCAACAGCCTGGGCGGTACCTCATTGAAACTGGTGATGTTGGGCGCCAAATTGCAGAAGTTTTTCGCGGTATCTTTGTCGGTGGCGGAGCTGACAAAAATCCCCACGGTGACAAAGCTGGCCCAACGGCTCTTGCAGACGCCCAAGGAAGAAGGCCGCTATGAGGCCATTCCGGTGCTGCCGGGTTCGGAGAGCTATCCGGTTTCCTCGGCGCAAAAGGGCATGTATATCATCGACCAGATGGCGGATATCGGCAACACCTATCATGTCGTGCTGCCCATCTATCTCGAAGGGCGTCTGAACAAGGAACGTCTGGGCCAGGCGATTGACCGTCTGGTGGACCGCCATCCGGCCCTTAGAACCTCGTTCGTCATGAAAGACGGCGAAGTAAGGCAAAAAATAAGCGCCGGGGTGCGCTTGAAGAAGACGTACAAAGTAGTGGAGGAGCAGGCTATTGACCGGGCCATCGCCGATTTCATCCATAAGTTTGATCTCGGCGAAGCGCCGCTCATGCGGGTGGCCTTGCTGGAAATCAAGCAGGACAGGCACCTGCTGGTGCTGGATGCCCATCATATTGTGGTGGACGGAGTCTCGGTCGTGGTGCTTGTCAAAGAGCTGATGAAGCTCTATGAGAATGAACAGTTGCCGTCGCTTACGGCGACCTATCCGGATTATGCCGACTGGTACAACCGGAAACTGGAGCAGGGCGATTTTGCGCCGCACGAGGCGTTCTGGCTGGAGCGCCTCCAGGGCGAACTGCCGGTTCTGAATATGACAACAGATTTCCCCAGGCCGGCGAATAAAAAATATCAGGGTGAGAAAATTTTTGCCGACATTGACAAGGCGACGGCGGAAAAACTCAAAGGCCTTGCCGATGAGCACGAGGTTACCTTCTTCGCTTTGCTGACGGCAGCGTTCAAGACCTTGCTGGCACGTTACAGCGGGCAGGAGGAAATCATCATCGGTTCGCCGTTTGCCAACCGTACCCATCCGGATGTTGACAGTATGATCGGGATGTTTGTCAACACCCTGCCCCTGAGGACATATCCGGGGCGCGACAAACTGTTTAGGGACTATTTGCAGGAAGTCAACGATATGCTGCTGTCTGCCAATGAAAATCAGAATTATCCGTTTGAAAAAATGGTGGAGAAGCTTGGCATTGCCCGGGATGGCAGCCGAAATCCGATCTATGATGTGGTTTTCGCTTATTTTGTGGAAGAGTTTCTGTTTGACGCCGGGGGGCTGTCGATAAAACGCTATGACTATGATGCCAAAGAAGCGCATTTTGATCAGCTTTTCTATGTGTTTGAAAATCAGCAGGGCTTGTCGATGTATCTGGAATATGACCGCAATCTGTATAACCGGGGCAGCGCACAGCGGTTGGTCGACCATTACATAAGCTTGCTCGGGGTGTTGGCGGACTGTATGGACGGCAAGCTGTCGGAAATAGACTTTACACCGGCGGCTGAACGCAACAAACTCTTGCATGAATTCAATGCCAATACGTTGGCCGTACCCTTAGAGAGGTCTTATCACAGCCTGTTTAGGGATCAGGTGCGGCGGACGCCGGATAAAGCGGCCTTGGTTTTCAAGGGGGTGGCGCTTACCTATCGTCAGTTGGATGAAAAAACAGACCGCCTGGCTGTGTACCTGCGGCAAAAAGGGGTGCAACGTGAGACGATTGTGCCTGTCATGCTGGAGCGTTCAGCAGAAATGGTGGTAGCGGCAATCGCTGTCATGAAGGCTGGCGGCGCCTATCTGCCGCTCGATATCAAATATCCGCAAGCCCGCCTGGATTATATGCTTTCCGACAGCAGCGCCACGCTGATTTTGAGCCAGCCGTCGCTTCAGGAAAAGTTCATTCAGTTCACAGGCGAGTTTATTGATATTACAGCCAATAAGGTATACGAACTTTCTGCGTCGAATGGCTGTCCGGATGTCAATCACGGCAGCGATCTGGTGGCGATCATTTATACCTCCGGATCAACCGGCATGCCGAAGGGTACCCAGATCTTGCACCGCAACATCGTCAATATGTGTTATAGCGAAAATCACGATAATGCAATGACTGAGGACGATATCATGGTGTCATACGCCAGCTTCAGTTTTGATGCGGCGATGTGGTCCAACTTTTCGCCGTTGCTGGCGGGGGCAACAGTCCATATCGTGCCTGAGGAAATCATGCTGTCCCTGGTCGATTTGAACAAGTTCATTGAGCAGCACCGGGCGACGATTACCTTTATGACCACCCAGCTGTGCGAGCAGTTTACCGAGCTGGTGGATAACAGGTCGCTGCGGATTTTGGCGACAGGGGGCGAGAAATACAAGACCTATCGCCCAACCCGCTATAAGATTGTCAATGGCTACGGCCCGACCGAGTATACCGTCTATACGACGCGATTTGTCATCGATAAAAACTATGACAATATCCCGATCGGCAAGCCGCTGGCCAATACCAGACTGTACGTGGTGGACAAGGATTTTCAGCTGCAGCCGCTGGGTGTGCCTGGCGAGCTTTGCATCGCCGGTCCGCAGCTGGCCCGTGGCTATCGCAACAGAGACGATCTGACCGTCGAAAAATTCATTCCCAATCCGTACGACTCAGGGGAAATCTATGGCCGGATGTATCGCACCGGAGATTTGGTCCGTTGGCTACCTGACGGCAATCTTGAGTTCCTGAGCCGGATCGACGGGCAAGTAAAAATCCGCGGGTTCCGGATTGAAATCGGCGAAATCGAGCAAAACCTAAAAGCTTGGCCGACTACCAGGGAAGTGGTGGTGGTCGCTAGGGATGACGCCACCGGCAACAAATATCTGTGTGGCTATTTTACGGCAGACGACACGGTCGACCTGGAGAGACTGAAAGAATTCATGGCTGAGAATTTGCCGGGTTATATGATTCCGGCCCAGATCATACAAATCGAGGTCATGCCCCTTAATGCCAACGGCAAGATAGACAAAAAGGCACTGCCGGAGCCGGATGCTACCGCGGCTGCCGGTGAGTTTGTGGCGCCAGGCACTGAAACTGAGAAGAAGATAGCCGAGGTATGGCAGGAAGTGCTGGGCATTGCCAAGGTCGGTGCGACCGACGGCTTCTTTTGCATCGGCGGCAACTCGATAAAAGCAATATCGGCGGTGGCCAAGCTGCAGAAGTTTTTTGCAATCAGCATCAACGACCTGTTCAACTATCCTGTCTTGAGAAAACTGGCGGAAAACATCAAGCCGGCGGAGGACACGCTAAAGGTTCGTCTGGCCCAGATCAAGCAACAGGAAGCCGAACTAGACAAGCCGCTGACCGACAATCCGCAATTTAAAGCAATACACGATGCAAGTATGGCGGCCTATGAAACAGAGAATGCCAAATTGCGGGCGGTTGATCTGAGTGAAGTGAAGTGTTATAAAAACGTATTGGTAACCGGCGCCACAGGGTATCTGGGGGTGCATATCGCCCACTACCTGCTCACCGAACGCAACTGTAAAGTCTCAGTCCTTGTTCGGGGAAAGGATGCCAAAGAAGCCAGGGAGCGTTTGCAAGCCAAATTCGACTATTATTTTGGCGCGGCCTTGCTGGAAAATGCCATGCTGAATGAACGCCTGGTCGTACTGTGCGGCGAGCTGCATCAGCCGAAGTTCGGACTGGCGGATGAGGCTTACAACCAGCTCTGCACAGAGGTTGACACCATTGTTCACAGTGCGGCCAATGTCCGACATTACGGACATTATACCGAGTTTTATGAAAGTAATGTTCAAGCGACGCTGGAACTGCTTACGCTGGCCAAAACAGGGATGAAGAAAGATTTCCACCATATTTCGACGATGTCGGTAGCGATGGGTGAAATAGCTGGCTGTGAATATCATGTTTTCACCGAGTACCAGACCGACCTTGGCCAAAAGTCAGGCAATTACTATGTCGAAACCAAGCTGGAAGCCGAAATAGCCGTCATCGCGGCCCGCCAGGAGGGCTTGAATACAACCATCTACCGTGCGGGAAACATCGCCTTTCAGGAAACGACCGGCCTGTATCAGGAAAATGTCGATTCCAATGCCTTCTACAAGTATTTGCAGGGCTTCATCAATGTCGGTATGGTGCCGAACAAGCTTGACGGTGATGAATTCTCGTATGTCGACCGTTTGGCGGAAGCGGTGGTGCGGCTAAGTGAACACCCGGCGCTGCAAAATCAGACCTATCACATGCAAAATCCGAATGTCGTAAAGCTTTCGGAGGCTATTACCGACCCAGCGCTCGGTCTTAATGTCCAAGCAGTAGGAGTGGCTGAGTTTTTTGACTATCTGTATGAGAATATCGAGCAACCGGGCTTCAAGGAGCATGTGGAAAATATTCTTACCCGGATGGGACTGCTAGGGGAAGAAAGTGAAATCAAGACCGCCGCCAGCATTGCACTGGACAAAACGGTTATGGTGCTCGAACGAGTCGGATTTGTCTGGCCGGCATTTATGGCGGAAAGATTGCGGCCGATGGTGGAGCACGCCCTTGAGGAGCGGGTCGAGGCCTTGAAAAACAATCAAGTCCTGGGTGTGCTTGATCGCGAAGCGTTATTCGCGCTGGCCGGAAAGGCGCAGCTGAAGCTTCGGAAGCGGCGCGGGGAAATCATCTGGGAGGGCCAAGATAGCCCCGAGGTGTATTTGATCCTGAGAGGCTTTGCGCAGCTTCTCCGCTCTTCGGTTGGTGGCTGGCAGGGTATGGTGGGGATGGCCAAGAAAAATGACTTTATCGGTCTGGAGTTGGCAAGCGTTGCCGACAAGTCGAGTTTTTCGGCGGAAGCCACCATGGGAGACACGTTGGTGCTGGCCCTGCCGCGTGATTTATTGCGCAGACAGGGCCAGGAAAACCCCGAGATGCTGCTCAAGATGATGGTCATCCTGTGTGAGCGTATTGACAAGCTATCCCGGTTGGTGGTAAGTCTGGGCTAGGTCAGTACGGTAGTGAGGCCGTCAGTGAGGCAGGTGGTGCTAAATGTTTGATAATCTTTCGACCCTGATAACCCGCATAAATTTCACATTGATCCCTTTGTTTATACTTTACGTGATTTTGCGGCGACGCCTTGTTTATACAATGCTGACCAATAAAATCACATCGATGCAAACGGCTGGGATCATCGGGTTTACGTTGTTGGCGGTGGAAGGAATCCATTGGAGCAATCAGTTCAACGACCTTAACGACGGAATGTTAATGAGTACGGCTGTTATGCGGCTCAGCATTTTAATAGGGATGCTGTTTGGCCGTTTTACCGGCACGGCGATCGGCTTTCTGAGCGGGGCGCTTGTTTTGTTGCACGAACAGCACATTCTGGCAGTCAAATTGGCGGTGTTGGCCCTTGCAACCCTGGGCGGTTTTCTGGCTGGGCAATATAAGGACCGCTATGGCGCTGTCTGGGAAAAAAGCAACATGGCCCTGATGGTTGCGACAATTTTGTTTGCCGGTGCAATACTTGTCGCTGATCTTGTGCTGGTAAACAGTGAACCCGGGGTCGGCCTAGCGGACCCTGTAGCTATCAGTATTTGGAGGGTAACCGGCTTTTGCCTTTCGTTTTATTTAATCCAGCTTTTAATTGCTGAGCGGCACAATATCAACAGCTATGATGTTTTGGCAGGTGAAATGCTGTTTGCCCGCAGGCTGCAAATGGATATTGTTGCTCATAAGGCAGAAGGGTTTATTGACAAAAGAGCGTGCGTTTTTGGCGCGCTGCATCCCGCAAAGGATGTGGGGGGCGACTGGTATGATTATTTCATGCTGGGCGAGGACAAGCTCTGCCTAGTGATCGGCGATGTTTCCGGCAAAGGGGTGCCGGCAGCGCTGTTTATGGTTGTCGGCTGCATGTTGTTTCGGGCCTTCAAGGCTGATGCGGGAAAGACCGATCCGGCCGAAATACTGGAATGGGTCAACAACGATCTGTGTGTGGACAATTAATCGAAAATGTTTATTACAGCGGTTTGTGCCATTTTGAATCTGAAGACAGGTGAGCTGGTTTATAGTAACGTCGGCCACACCAAAGCTTATATAAAAAAAATGGATGGTGCGATCGTTGCGCTGCCTGTTACCAACAAAGGAGCACTAGGCTTCTTTCGCAATAAGAGATATACCAATAGCACTGTAAAACTGCAGCCCCATGATGTATTTTTGACCTATACTGATGGGGTGACAGAGGCTCAGAACACCAATACGGCATTATTCGGCAGTGAGCGCCTGGAAAAGCTTTTGTCAGGCAGGCGCGGCACGGTAGAAAGCTTATGTGAAACTATTATAATGGCAGTAAATGATTTTTCTGCAGGAAATGAGCAGAGCGATGACATTACCCTTCTGGCTGTGGAATATGGAAAAATCGGATTGCAGGAGTAAGCCATGATCAATCCCTTGTTTGCCATCACTATTAGCAGTATCACCAGCGCGTTGTTTGCCTATCTGGCCTTCAGACTGTTTTTTAAACAGCAGATCCAAACCAATAATACCGGCGTCATTATTCTTGAAAATAAATTGCTGTTTGCCGTTCTTTATGGCTTTTTTACCATTTACGCCGGCTTTATTGTCACGCCAAACGGCGCCACAGTGAGATTGCTCGGTCCCCTGTTTGTGGGAATGATGGCCGGGTGGCGATATGGCGTATTGACCAGCTTGTTCGGGGTCGCGTTATTGGGGATGAAAGAGTGGCTGAACTATATTCCTGATACCCAGCTGATCGGCAACACCTTTTATTCTTCGATGCTGGCTACGGTACTGGCCGGTTATCTGCCAGGATTATGGCATTATCGGTTAAAGGGGAAGCTGCCGAAGATTTGGCAGGCAGTGGCTTTTAGTGTCGCCTTTGAACTGCTGGTACATTTGCCAGTGACCCTTCTTGTGGCGTGGCCCTTTGAAGTGGTCTGGCGGTCGGTAAAAATAGCCTTCCCGGAATTGATCCTTGCCCATGCGATAGGTATGGGGGTGATGGTCTTTGTTATTGGAAATTTGATCGCTGAGAAGCTGGCCCTGCTGGAGCGGCAGCGGATTGACGGTGAGCTGGCCTCGGCTCGGGTAATCCAGCAGGGACTCTGCAAAAAGAAAACCCCGGTACCGTTTTCAATACCCGGGATCGACCTTTACGCTTGCGTAGTGAACGAAGACCAGGCCAGTAATTCTTTCTTGGATTATTACTACTCGGAAAGCAGACGCAAACTTTATTTTATCATTGTGGAAATAGCGGAGATTACTACCACAGCAACCTTGACGATGCTAGTTATTAAGACCTTGTTCCGGACCAAGGCCCAAAAGGCGGCGACGCTGCAAAGCATTATGAATGACATCGATCATGAACTCGTGGTGGTGTCTGACATCTGGAAGAGTCGCAGTGCGTTCCTGGGCATTATCGATGTGGATACCGGACTCATTAGCGATCGAATCGCCGTGAATTACGGTGCGCTGGTGAGAAATAAAGAGGGCGCCTGGCACGATCTGCCTGGGGTTGGCACTGCTGAAAGTGTTTTGCAGGCTGGCGAGATATTGGTCCTGGCAAATAGCTTTAGCATAAAACCCGGAGCGGGGGAAAATGATAGGGCCTTGTTTTCATTGTTTGATAATACCGCAACAATGCAGCAAAGCGGGGAGAAGATGGTCGCCTTTTTAAAAAATGATGGAAGAAATGATTGCGATGCCGGCGCCGTATTGATGCTGATGAAATATCAAAAACCGGCGGAAAAGATGACCCTTGGGATAGACCTAAAGGAAATAGGCCGTTTGCATGATTGGCTGGCGGAATTTGCGCAAAAGCAAGCGCTATCCGACAAGCTGCTCTCAACCTTGAAACTGGTTCTGGAAGAGCTTGTGGTCAATAGCATCCAATACGGCTTTGGGCAGGACGCTGGCGAAGACGAACAGATAGAAGTCCAAATACAGCGTGTTGATGAGCGGATCGTCATAGTAATCAAGGATCGGGGACAGGCGTTTGACCTGTTAAAAGATAATGCCGACAAGCCAAAACAAAAACGGCAAGTCGGTGGCTGGGGAATCCAATTGGTGCGAAAAAGCGTCGATAAGATGGAATATGAACGCAAGGACGGTTTCAATATTTTGTCCATTGAAATCAATATAAACGGGAGGTAATCATTGTGGAAATCATGGAAGTGAAAACAGCGGGCGATGTAACTATCGTGAAAATGCCGAAATCGGTGGACAGTACTACTGCCGGGGATGTAGAAACTCAATTGTTAACAGCCATAAAGGGTGGTGTGAATAAACTGGTCTGCGATTTCACGGCAAACAATTATGTTTCGAGCGCGGGATTGCGCGTGTTTATGGAAGCCTTCAACGAGATCGAGGAAAAGAACGGGAAGATGGCTATCTTCGGATTGCATGAGGTAGTATTCGAAGTCTTTGACATTACCGGCTTTACCGATGTGTTTCCCATTGTTGGCAGTGAGCAGGAAGCCATCGACAGCGTGAAATAAATAGTTGCTTAGCTTGGGTCAGAATCCTGATCGCCGGTCAGCTGGCGCCAATCGATCAGGGTGACGTCTTCCGGAAACGCCTCGTGACTGGCGCATACCGCCAGTTTATAGCCGGGCTCCACTGGATATTGGCGTAACCGCCACCTCGTTTTTTCCGGAGGCGCAATCGAGCCCCATCCCTGGTCGTCGATTCGGATGGTCACTTTTTCCGGCGACATGGATAAACCTTGGCCCACTGCTTTGCAATAGCTTTCCTTCATGGTCCATACAGCATAGAAATAATCCAGTTGCACGGCGCCGGATTTGCCTTGCAACAGCTGTTGCTCTTCCAGCGAAAAAGCGACCCGAGCCAAACTGGCACAAGCCACCACTTCCATCTTTTCCACGTCAACGCCGATTGGCTGATGATCGATGGCGCAGACAATCCAGTTCCCGGCATGAGACAGGTTAAAGTGGAAACTGCTGCAGCCCACCAGGGAAGGTTTTCCGAAGGGATTGAACTCGAAATGCACCGGTTCTGTCCCAACGTTATCGATGATGATCTGACGCAATAGCAGTCCAGCCAGTAATGATCTTTCCTGATCCTGGCGAAAGCGCAGCGCGCGGATATTTTCATAGCGATATGCCGGTATCAGGTTGCATAGGTCCTGCCAAGACAGGGCCGGAATTGCACCTTCCAGCCGGGTACCATAGATTTGCATCTTGATCCCTACTTTTTATTCCGAATTGTCAATTGTATTCCCTTGCTAACCCAATAATCCTGCCAGGGTGGCTCAAAAAACAAATAGACCGAATACCCCGAAGCAACTGAACAACTAACTTTGCAGGGCTTAAGCTTGCGAAGCGACAGATAGCTGCGATAAGAAAGGGGCTTGACTATGAATCCTGGTAAAGATCCTTCCCAGGCGAAGGAAGTGAGCAAAGACCTTGGTCTGGTGGCGGCGCTGTCGCTTGTCGTTGGAATGGTTCTCGGTGCCGGCGCGTTTATGAAACCACCAGCGGTACTGGCAATGGCCGGCGATTCAACCGGGGCAGCGGCGGCCTGGGTGATCGGCGGTTTGCTGTCCATGGCCGGAGGGCTGACGCTGTGTGAGTTGGGGGTGCTATTTCCCCGCACCGGCGGCGTTTATATCTATCTGGAGGAATTGTTTGGACCCAAGACGGCTTTTTTGTATGGCTGGATGATCATGATGCTTTACGGTCCGGCGGCGATTGGCGCGTTGACCGGTTATTTCAGTGCGGTGTTCTGTACGTTGTTTGATATCGGGTCGCAATATGCCGTAGTGGTTGGCGCCGGGGTTATGACATTTGTGATTTTTGTCAACAGTATCGGCGTCCGTCAGGCCGGTTGGCTACAGACCGGTGCTACCTTCTGCAAGCTCATTCCGGTCTTTATGCTGGTGGTGTTCGGACTTTGGAAGGGTAACGGACAGGTGCTGGGGATGAGCAGCGGCGTACCGGTGGCGGCGCCGTTTTCCGCGGCAGTGCTGGCGACGCTTTTTGCCTATGACGGCTGGGCCCAGGTAGCCTCTGTGGCCGGTGAAATGAAAAACCCCGGCGAGATTCTTCCTCAGGCCATCATCGGCGGCGTGTCCTTTTTGTCGGTTGTCTATATCGTCATCAATATCGCCTTGCTCAAGGTGCTGCCAGCCGACCAGATCGTCTCGCTCGGCCACGACGCCTCGGCGATCGCCGCTCAGACCCTGTTTGGGCTGGTCGGCGGGAATCTTGTTTCAGTCGGAATTATGGTTGCTATTCTCGGCGGTCTGAACGGATACGCAATGACGCTTTCCCGCACCATTTTCGTGATGGGGGAACGCGGCTATATTCCCGGAGCGCAGTTATGGAAGAAAATTGACCCGGACAGTAAGTCGCCGCTCAACGCGCTGCTACTCTTAATAGGCTTTTCTTATCTGTACTATAGGCTGCTTGACGCCGACCGCTTGTCCGATGTCGCGATGTTTTCCATCTGGATGTTCTATCTGCTGACCTTCATCGGGGTGTTCATTGCCCGGCGGACGCATGCCGACATGCCCCGCAGCTACAAGGTGCCCCTGTACCCGGTCATTCCGCTGATCGCCATCGGCGGCGCCGTCTATGTACTCTACGGAATGATAACCGCCCAGTTTGCCAACGGGATCGCGGCCATCGGTCTGATTCTGGTCGGTGTGCCGGTGTATTATTATATGGGTCGACAAGGATTGCCAGGCTTCACGATACCGCTGCTACGGAAAAAATATGTCATCGCCCTGTGTTGCCTGTTGTTGATGGGGATGATTGGAATGTCGGTGCAAATGTTTGATACTCGGCCGCAAATTAATGTGGCGATCGAACCCAGCAGCCAGCCGTTCTCTTTTGAACAAAACGGAAAACTGGTGGGCTTTGATGTCGAACTCATGGACACTATTGCCGACAGAATTGGCGTCAAGGTGGTCTATCGACCGATTCCGTTGGAAAATATGTTTGAAGCGGTTACAAAGAATTACGCGGAGGTTGCGATTGGATCGCTGTCGGTGACAGAGGAACGGAAGAAGGTTGTCGGCTTTACTGTGCCTTATATTGAGGATGGTGGATTGTCCGTCCTGGTGGGTAAAGGACGAACGGTAACTGCTGCCGGTGAGCTGACCGGACTCACAGTCGGGGTGGCCAGTGGATCGACCGGGGAATTGCTGGCAACAGGGAGCAACGGAACGAAAGTCAGGTCCTTTGCGTCCAATGTTGACATGTCCAGGGATTTTTCATTGGGAATACTGGACGGCCTCGTGCATGACCGGCTGATTCTGGAAAATCTTATTGCCAGGGGCCTGTTGCCGTCCGATGGGGTAATGAGTTCTCTGAAAAAAGAAGAATACGCCATAGCGTATAATAAAAACAATAAGGCTCTAGGCGACAAAATGAACAAGGCATTAGAAGAAATGAAAAAGAACGGAGAACTCAGGGCTCTCCGCGACAAGTGGTTTGGTCAGGGCAAATAGGACGATGGTTAACCAGAGCAACCCTTTCTTGGGAGGACTTGCTCCCAGTACACTGCTTTCGCGTTGATACATTCAAGATGGACATTCTAATCATTGACCACCTTGGAAATGATCTGAGCTTGTCCTTTCAAGCAGCGTGGCGGCCTTCTTCCGGATGCCGGGATTCGTATGTACACGTAGAATAATGTGAGAAAGTTTGGTCTTGCCGGTGTTTCCCTTACCTCCACCATGTGAATCCTTATTTTTTACCTGTGAAATAGGGGATCCCTCTTTGTCTGGAATGACAAGAGGGATATTTGTTTAGGATTCTTAAATGGCAGCTTATTGTAAGTAGTCAGTCTAACTTAAAATCAGGCTTCTGGTTTCGGGGCAGGTCATCTTTGACATTGCCCTACAAAACAATGCCAGTTCTCCCTTGTTTCACTGGATGAATTCACGCCGAGGGGATTCTGCTAAGGCGCTTTTTTCCTTCTTTTCAACAGCGGTGTCAATTCCCCTTGATACATGATATGCAGACTGTGCATTGCACGGGACAAGGCTACATATAAAAGCTGAGCATCCAGAGGATCGGTCGTAAATTCTGCATCTGAAGCATTCCAGATGATAACTCCATCAAACTCCAGCCCTTTTGCTGACGAAACGGGTAAAATAGAGATGCCGCCGTGATAACTGGTCGATTTGCCGGTTATGAGATGGATGGAACAATCTACTCCTGCCGCCATTGCTGCCAAAAGCAACTGCCCATGCAGTGTAACAGCTTCTTTTTCTAGCTTGGTGATGATGCCTACTGACTTTGCACCGCGGTCCTTAAAAATATTCAGCATTTTGACGGTACTAGCCACACCTTGGTCGGCGGAATGGATCTTTTCGATGGTTGGTTTTCGTCCGATCTCATACACCGGGATTGCCTTTGTATTACCTTGGGGCATAACGCGGTTGAAAACGTCAATAATTTCTTTGGCGGAACGGTAGCTATAAAGGATTTCCCGATAGATTACCCGGGCGTCGCCGAAAACTTCCTTAAAAAGCACATTCCAACTGCTGATGCTTCGATAGGAATGGATTCCCTGAGAAAGATCTCCCATAATGGTGAACGAGCCGTTGCCTGATAGCTTTTTTAATATGGCAAACTCGAGAGCGCTAAGATCCTGAGCCTCATCGATCATGATGTGAGTAAACTTAGGAATGTGCGCCCAGCCATCAAGCAGGTATTTCAGGTAGGCCAAGGGGGCCAAATCTTCGCGGTCGGCTTGGCCGGTATTCAGGATGCTGATAGAATGGCTTCGGATGGCATCCAAGTCATACTTTAGATCCTTGGCGGGCTTAAACGCAGGCTTGTCAGAAAATAGTTGTCGATAGGAGTCCATCAAGGGCAAGGGAGTCCATTGTTTAAAGTGGTTGCTGATAAAAGCATCAGCTTCTTTACGGAACTGGTTTAGCTGCTCCTCTGTCTTGCTGCTGTTAGTTTTTTTAGCTTCCATAACTTCCAGATAATTATTTACCCGGAAGGTGAGATAGCGGATTAAGTGGCGTAGACGCTGGTTATAGGGGACCGTGACATCTTCGACAAATTTGTCGATTTGTTCTTTTGTACTAATACGCAACTGTCCGGCAAACAATTCGATGTCATTCAATTTTTGGCAAAACTTTTGAATTCTTCGCTGGATATAGGTGTCAAGGATTTGGAGAAAGGCCAATGATCCCTTTAGCCTTGCCGTGTCTTTTAATAAGCTGATATAATCTTTGTCGTTGCCTGACAAGATAAGATCAAGGCGAGATTCTTCGGTAATCTTGTGTTCTGCGCCGGTAATCATCATAATCAAGCCATCCCAGACCATCTGTTGTACATCGGCAGCATCGATTTCAGGGAGAAGTTCTGATATATAGTTAAGAAAGATGGGGTTGGGCGCGATGATGATCAGCTTCTTCGGATCGAGCTTATCATTGTACAACAGATAGGAGAGGCGGTGGAGGCCGACGGTAGTCTTGCCGGAACCGGCCACCCCTTGAATAATAGTGACTTGGTTTAGCGGTTCGCGGATAATTTTGTTTTGTTCGGATTGAATGGAGGTTATGATATCCTTCAATTTATCGGTTGCGCCTTGCTGCAGCCGGTCTAAGAGCAGAGGGTCAGCCAGTAGACCGGATTGCTGGTTCTCCAGAATTTTGTTCAGAATGAAATTATCGACAATCGCTTTCAAAGCACAATCTTCAATCTTGAACTGGCGTTTCAGTGATACATCACCACTATACCGGTAGCGGTTCATGACTTCGTATTCTGCTCTTCCGTTATGACATTCGTAGAAAATGATCGAAACCGGATCGCGCCAGTCAAAAACCAGAAAATCTTTGAGACTTTCAGTCTTTAGTTTGGCAACTTTGCACCGGCCGATATAGAACCTGTTAAATTCTTCGGCTCCATCCTCGCGAAAATCGACCCGTCCGAAATACGGATTTGGAATAGCTGCTTCGATGTTTTGGATTTTTACAGCATTATCGCTGCTCAAGATCGTATGGACATAGACGCTGATTTGGTCTTTTATTGACGCAGAGTTGCGGATACGCAGGGAGCGATCGGCAATATCGGAGTTAAGGTCATCGACAAGGTGGTGCATTTGACTGATGGTAGTTTCTAAATGCTCTTTTTCAAATTCAAAATCAGGATGTTGTTCAACCATAGTACCTCCTCAAGATGATAGGGCAAGACAGTGAAAAGAGACTGACAGGGATGGGTTTCGGCCGGCTGGGACCGGTTCGGAATTAAAAACTTTATTCTTTATAGTATCTGCTATCTGCAAAATTATCAAGCAGCGAGCGCTGGTGGCACCAGGGGGGCCGAATTAGTTTTTATTTCATGGACAGGAATCATCATTGTTCGTTAGACCATTCGCCAAACGGAAAATCTATGAATAGAAAGAATAACTCACCAAACTGATTACCTGTTTTGAAGGCCGGGTTATTTTGTATAATGATTATTATCAGAACTAACAATATGTTTTGCAAGTTTGCTGCAAAATAGAGTGGTCGTCAGGCGATAAGATAGCTTATAATGAAACGGCATTATCCGCAGTTCTCGGAATTATTCATGCCAACCCTAGTTATAAGGGGCTAGCGGATATAGGATAAGCTACCTGGCGAGGGTGTCAAAAAATTGATACCGCGCCGACTTAATGTTTCTTGGAGGGTAGTATTTTGTTTACAGATGAGTATATACGTAAACAGGCTGGTGCGCTAGAAATTTATTTTCGCGGGTTTCAATATTATAAAGATGGCAGAGTTATTCATATCAGTGCTCTAAACAATGTTATTCATGCCGAAGTTGCCGGTTCTGAGCGATATGAAGTTGAAATTGAGCTGGAGCAATCACAAGATAAATTAAAAACCATGTTTTGTAATTGTCCGGCATTTCGTAATTATAATGGTGCCTGTAAACATGTTGTTGCGGCTCTCAAAGCAGCCCAGGACAACTGGCTAGGCCTATTTAAAGCCGAGAAAGGTAACCACGAGCATTCGGATGCCGACGAATTACTGGCTTTTTTTCGCAATAGAGACGAAGCCGCCCATGCCGTTATCGGAGACAATGCAAAAGTTAGGTTAGTACCGACTTATTCTTTTTTTACATCGAATAATAAACGGATAAGTACGTTAGAATTTTCCATTGGTACCGATAAAATGTATATTGTCAAAAACATTAAGGAGTTAATTCGGTCTTCCGAGAATGAAGAAGCTATTGTTTACGGTAAAAAATTTGTATTTAGCCCGACTGAGATGGACTTTGATGCTGACTCACAAGCTTTATTCGACTTAGTGAGAACCGCTTATTTGGAAGAACAGCAAATTTATAGCTGGTCTGCCATCGCCAATTCCTCGAATATGTTTCCGGATGCTAAACATTTTTATTTAACCCAAACTAATCTTAATAAGTTCTTTGATCTAATGGGTCAACGTCAATTCGCCGCCAAGATGCAAGGCGAAGATGTTGAGCTTAAAGTAGTTAATGAGGTCCCCCCGCTTCTTTTTTCCGCCATCGAAACCAATCGCGGCATTAAACTTAGTTTAGGCGTTGCATCGAAAAGCGGGCCACTCTATAGCATCGATAATGATGCCAGGCTTATCTATCACGGCGGTGTTATTTATCGCATTGATCAGAATGCAGCCAAATACTTTAAACATTTGATGAAATTCTTTGGCAGCAAGAGACCTGATATCTATCTGCCGATGTCGGCTGTATCCGATTTCTTTTCTTCGATGTTGCCAGCGGTTGGGAAAATAGCGACTGTAACAATTGATGAAACAATTTATGAAAAACTCCACCAGGAAACGCTGGAAAAGTTTATCTACATGGATAAATCCGGTGACGGTATTAGTGTCCGCGTGTCTTTCCAATATGGTGATATGTCGCTTAACCCCGGGTCTAAGGTGCAGCCGGTCGAGATTGACGGTAAAACGTTATTGCGGGATACTGTACAAGAAAATATACTGCTTAGTATTTTCTACAGGCATGGCTTTGAATGGGAAGACGGCAAGCTTTATTTAGAAGATGAAGAAGGCGTTTTCAATTTTCTGCATCAATCACTTACCGAGCTCAACAATCTAGCGGAAGTTTTTTATTCTGACGATTTTAAGACAATTCAGGTCAAAAAACCGAATCAAATCAGGGCCGGAGTTATGATTAGCGCTGATACTGACTTGCTTGAAGTAAGCCTCGATTATGGTGATATGACACCCAAAGAAATGATTGAGGTGCTGATGGCTTTTCGCATGAAGAAACGGTATCATCGGCTAAAAAATGGTGCCTTTATTGATCTAAATACGCCTGAGCTTCAAACGGCGGCTAAATTGATCGAGAACCTTGGTTTTTCTCCGGCAGACATTGAAAATAAGGTGCTGAATTTACCCAAGTTCCAGGCGATGTACCTAGATAATTTGGCTCGGGAAAACACGGAATTTACTTTCGTCCGGAGCGGAGACTTTAGACGGATGGTGCGGGATATCCGCGAACCGCAGGATGTTGAATATGAAGTGCCTGAATCGCTGGTGAAAATTCTGCGCGAGTATCAGATTACGGGTTTTAGCTGGCTCAAATCGCTGGCAAGATACGGTCTGGGCGGGGTCTTGGGCGATGACATGGGACTAGGCAAGACGTTGCAGGTGATCGCGTTCATTCTGTCAGAGCGGATAAAGGACCCTGCACCATCCATTGTGGTGGCGCCGACCTCGCTGCTATACAATTGGTTTGAAGAAGTTGTAAAGTTCGCACCCGGTCTTAAAGTTGCGATAATCGACGGCCAGCAGGATGAGCGCAAACTACTGCTGGAAGATATCGAAGACGCCGATATTGTGATCACTTCTTATGGGCTTATGCGTCGTGATGTCGAGCTTTATTCAAAAAAGCAGTTTAAATACTGTTTTATCGATGAAGCACAGAACATTAAGAACCCGAATACGTTAAATTCGCAGTCGGCCAAGCAGCTTAAGGCGAAAAGTTACTTTGCCTTAACCGGCACTCCGATGGAAAATACGCTGACTGACCTGTGGTCAATCTTTGATTTCTTGATGCCCGGGTATCTCGGGTCGCATAAATCATTTGTGGCAAATTTCGAAAATCCGATTGTCAAACATCAGGATATGAATGCCCTGCACGAACTCAATCGTCGCGTTAAGCCTTTCGTTTTGCGGCGCCTGAAACGGGAAGTCCTAAAAGAGTTGCCTGATAAGATCGAAAGCAGAATGGTCAATGAAATGACCGCCCAGCAGGCCAGGCTGTACAGCGCCTGGTTATCGCAAGCTCGTAACGATTTTGAAAGTGAAGTTGCCGCAAATGGTTTTGGGAAGAGCCAGATAAAAATCCTATCGCTATTAACCAGACTGAGGCAATTGTGCTGCCATCCTTCGTTATTCATTGAGGATTATTGTGGGGGCAGCGGCAAGCTTGACATGCTGCAGGAACTTGTTGACGAAGCAATCGGGGGTGGCCACAGGATCCTTATCTTCTCGCAGTTTACCGAAATGCTAGGTATAATAAAGAAAAAGTTAGATTCTATGAGTGTATCGTATTATTACCTCGATGGCGCTACTAAATCTGAGGAACGTTTTAGAATGGCCCAGTCCTTTAATACCGGCATGAATGAAGTATTTTTAATTTCCCTTAAAGCTGGTGGTACAGGACTAAATTTAACCGGTGCCGATGTTGTCATTCATTTCGATCCGTGGTGGAACCCTGCTGTTGAAAACCAAGCATCTGACCGTGCGCATAGGTACGGTCAGAATAAAGCAGTACAGGTATATAAGCTGATCACCAAGGGCACGATTGAAGAAAAAATCTATTCGCTGCAGGAAAAGAAAAAAGAGCTGATCGACGCTTTGATTCAGCCTGGGGAAAACTTCTTAACCAAAATGACGGAAGATGAAATTCGCGGCTTGTTCGCCCCTTAGGACGATCCGAAGCTTCGACCGACGGCGCTTTGCAGCAAAGAAGCAGGATAGGGCAGGAAAGAAGGTCCAACGTTGAAGTCATTTACTACCTATAAAGTAGCGCCAGAGCATGATGGTTTGGCTCTTGAAAGCTATTTGAAGCTGATTTTACAATATTCGGGTAGAAGAATCCAAAAACTAACCCGGCAAAAAGGGATTGCATTAAATGGGAAAGCCGTTTTCCTGCAAAAGAAAGTGAAAACGGGCGACACATTACGCGTCCTAAATGCTGAAGATGCTGCCTATGGCGTTCAGCCGGAAGAGGGTTTTATTGAAATACTATACGAAGATGATTATATGTTAGTAGTCAATAAACCAGCCCATCAGTTGGTTCATCCTACTGGTCAAACCACGAAGGGCACATTGGCTAATTATCTGGCCAATGTGCTGCAGCACCGCAATATAGTCACCGCGATCCGTCCGGTACATAGGCTCGACCGGGAAACTTCAGGCTGTATCATTTTTGCCAAGGATTCCCGTAGTCAATTCATTCTCGAACAGCAACTGAAAGACCGAAGGCTAAAGCGTATTTATTGGGCTTTAGTGAGTGGCTTGGTTAGCCCCGCGGCAGGAACCATTGATGCACCGATCGGCGCCCATCCAAGCTTGCCTAACCGACGGGCGATCCATACACAAGGCGAGCAGGCGATTACTCACTACCGAACCATCCACAGCTATTCAGACACCTCGCTACTGGAACTAACGTTAGATACAGGTAGAACTCATCAAATTCGCCTGCATTTAGCCCATCTGGGTTATCCGGTTATTGGCGACGGCATGTATGGAATACACGCATCTTGGATGACTAGGCAGGCTTTACATGCAGCTTCTATCAGTTTTATCCACCTAAAAGATAATCGCGAAATTACAATTCAAGCTCCACTCCCCAAAGATTTTACTGATGCCATTGAATTTTGCAAAAATAGAATGTAAGCGAACCGTCTCCGCCAAGTGAATCCTCAAAAACAAGAAACCCGCGTAAATACGCGGGTTTCTTGTCGTTTATATGCGGTTAATAGAGCTGGTCTTCACCAGGGGAGGAAGATTAGTGAGAGCGTTCAACCAGGACTTTCTTCTTGATTATGCATGGAATAGCCATCTTTTACGACATCTTTCATATCTAAGATACTATCTTTAATTTCTATATTGTTAAGCTTTTTAACAGCCCCATAAGCGTCTTTTAATGAAAGCTTATCGCCTCGTCCGGAAATAACCCATAACGTTTTATAACCCGTAGGTGTTGATAGAAGCTTATCTTCACCTTTGCCATCAGTGAAATACACCAACAAATTAACCTTGTTGTTATTAGCATATTCAAAAACAGGGGTAAATTTAGTGGCTCCTCTTATATTCATTCTATCTTTTATATCTGTGGCAGATTTGATTTTATATATCCGTCTAATTTCACTATCACATTCGACAAGCGTAATCTCATGCTTATAATTTTTTACGATATTGAGCACTTCTTTCATGGCTTGATAAAATTCTTCATCACTAATGCTGCCGCTTATATCAAGGGCAATCACAATTTTTGCTTTGTGATTTCTGAGTTGACCTCTCAAATCTAATCGATCAGGCTGTCTTCGATCTCTTCTGGTGATAGTCTTTTTATTATTACTTTCCACAGCACCCATTAGCCGCTTAAGATATAAATTCCAAGGCAGTTCGCCTTTGCTGTTTTTCAGTGAAGCAATCATACTTTCTAAGTGATGGGGAATAGTACCTTTTGCAGAATTAGTAATAAACTTCTCAGTAAATTCTTTCAGCGTTTTGTCATCAATATCACTAGAATCTTCCCAAATGGCGTGAGTTGTTTCAGGATTATAATCAGTTTCTATTCTTTCGGCATTACTATCATCCTCTGCGCCATCTTCATCTACCTCTAGCAAGTCTATGGCAGTCTGAATCTTTTCAACATAATATTCAAAAGGTTCAAATGGCAAAAGTTTTAGAGAATAATTTAAATTTACTCGTTCTAATGTTGTAGCATAGGGTGGCAGGTTATCTAAATAGGTATTTACTACGATGTCCATTGCCATATTAATGGCTATTGTGCGGTAGTCATTCTTAAAGGCTTTTGCTCTAATTAGATGCATAGATAAGATATGGAGAATTTCGTGTTTGATTGTACTCTCCATTTGGTTTATCGTAAGACTTAAAAAAATTATGGGATTAAAACAGATAACATATTTAGCTCCTTTAAAATTCACAGCAGTAGGACTGCTTATATCAAATCGTATTTCTCTTGACATTTGAAATAAAAAATAACCATAGAAATTATCCGTGTCTTCCATAAGACTTAAATTGACTGTATCGACAAGGCTAAAAAATTCTCCTGCAAAATCTTTGGGGATGCTTATCTCAGAAGAATGACCCTCTTTATGTTTTGCTTTTAAAAAAATCGTAATAATCTTATTTGCTTTTTCATACAGCCCTTTTACTTGGTTATCAAAATAAGTTTCCATACATTATCGCCCTATTAAACGATGAGCTTCAAAATATAATTCTACAAAGGCTTCATCGTCTATCGCATGCTTGTATACTTCAGGATAACTATTTTTAATATCCCTCATAATTCCTAGCATTAAATCTACAGGATACATTTTTAAAAACTCAATCAGTCTGCCAATATAATAAATTGAATTATCATTTTCTATAGTTGATTCCAAGCTTTTAAGAATATTCTTTGCGGCGAGATAAAGTCTTGTATGGTTTTCACTTTTCACTTTTTCTATCAATGACTCCTGAAGAGAATCTCCGGAAAAAACATCTTCATAAGATATCAATGAACGATAATCTGACTCGATAAAGCTAATAAACTCTTCTGCAATCAATTTCCCAACATTTCCTCTGATAACATTTAAAAACACCGATCTAGATACTGAATTCTTTTTCTCCTTATAAATTTTATAAACACTAGAAATTCTTTCATAGCTTCTTGGCGTTGCTCTTATATCATCTTCGTTTATTTTATGCAGATATTCCGAAAAGGTTGAGATGAACTCAATAACCTTTGGCTCAATCCCGGCATCGATTGCCCAGTCCAGCCACTGCATATAATCAGGCTCCATATATAACCACACAAATCTATTTTCCTGCGCAGCATCCATATCGACAACTTGGTAATCAAAATCCGCACCATATTTACTGGAAGGATTCATTGCCGCTACTATTTTTACACTTTCAGGCAGCTTATAGCCATTGATTTCTCTGTTTAGTATTAAATTCATAAGTTCCTGTTGTACTGTATGTTCACAACGATTTATCTCATCGATAAATAAAAGAACTAGGTTATCTTTAGCGATTTCGTCATCGATTTCCCTTAGCTTAGTATGAACGGCATAGACTGTAGTTTTCTTTTCAACCTGATCGCCTTTATCATTAACTTCTGCATAAGATTCTACCGTTGGCAGACCACCTATTTCCCCTTCCTTAAGAAGATTCCCATTAATAATAATTAAGCTCCAATTATTTTTTTTAGCAATTTCCTTGGCTAATGCTGTTTTTCCTATTCCGCTTTCGCCAACGATCAACGGTACTTCCCCAGTAGATAGCACTAAGTCAACACTTTGTAATGTGTCTACAAAATTCATGATGTATCGCTCCTATATCAGCTTCAGCTTTTCGTCTACCGCTATTTTTTTTGCCTTTTTGCTGCCATATTGATAAATAAACATGACCTTGTTCATTGACATAATGTCGCTATTTCTATCGATAGTATGATAATTTAAATAATCTCTAACATATTTTTCGTCAACATCTTCCTGTGACAGTGCCTCCTTTAGCACTTGTTCTAATTCATCTTTCGATATTTCGTTTATAACATATTTAATCACTAAAATATTTGCTTTCAAGAACTCCAACATTTTATTCTTACCTAAATCATTGATAAGCCGAATGGCGCGCTCGCTATTTTTGATAGCGATAAGCTCGGCATTATGTGTAGGTGAAGTGATATATCTTAATGCATCATAACTTATTTTGACAGCCTCTTCTTGTACGCTTCCAAAGGGATTTTTTATGAATTTTATTGATTCGTAATTTTTTCTTACCGCTAATAATTGCAGTTCCTCACTTGGATCATCTACATATTTAATAGCCCATCCTGCCTGATTTATCGCTAATTTAATCAGCTTTTCGGGTGGATTTTTAATGTACTCCAGGTTAATCCATCCAGCATTTATTGCTTTTATCATCATAGCTTCTGTTGGGTTAGTTATAAATTCAATTGCTTGCGCATTATTGTCCATTGCAGCTTCCTGCATCTCTTTTGTCGGATTATCTATGTATTTTAACGCAAGTCCATTTTTATGAATAGCCAATAACTTCATCTCATCACTAGGATTATCTATATATGCAATAGCATTCGGATTATTTTTTATCATTTCAATATGCTTTGTTATTTCCATCATCTTACTTTCCTTCTATGTATTACTTAATCTACGTAAGTTATTCTAAATAGTATAATTATACCACTGCATAAAAAAAGGGTCTATAAATGCGACTGAAACAATAGAGGGCCACACCTCGCCCTCACCAACGATTATTAAACATGAAAACGAGCACCCGGAATATATTTCCTTTCCAGGGCATTGGTCACAAAATTGTCATTAATCTTCGTTACAATGAAAAATATAGCGCAGACGGCGGATTACGCCAAATATGTTATTATTTGTGGAAACAGGGTGAGGATAATGCTAAAATCATACCATGTGCCACCCAATGCGTTATAATGGGAACAGTTTGGTGACAATTATCTTTTCAGGTGGGAATTCGGTATAGGTGAATTAAGAGAGGTTTATATAAAATACGAGGGGGATGAACAGGTGAACAGCAAAAAGATGAGATTGGTTTTGTTTTTGGCGCTGGCTTATGTTTTCTCATTGGCGAATATTGCCGTTGCTAGTGATGGGGTGCCTAAAATAAAAGTCGTAATCGCTCCTGATTCTTATCAAAGTGCCGAAGCAGTTAAAAACGTGGTAATCAATGATTTGCTAAAAATGGGGAACTGCAAGGTTGTTGTTGCAGAGAACCCCAATACGGACTATGTTTTGCAAGTATGGACTGTTGATGATGTATCCGTTCATAAAGGACATTATGAACGGGATTATTCAAAAGACAAGGAAAGAAAAAATGATCAAGACAATAGCCAAAATGATAAAGATAGTCGGGAAAAATTCAAAAATCGCGAGCGGGATCATTATTATGATAAATGGGTTAAGGAATGGACGGAAACTAAAATTAGTCTGAATTTAAAATTGATCGATATGGCGGGTAATGTTGTATGGACTGCTTCAGACAATGGTCTTGGCAGGGACGCAGGGAAAGTTGTTGATGAGATTACATATAATCCGATGAGAAGTTTTTATAACTTCTTGCCAGTACAAGGGTATATTATAAAGATTGATAGCAGCAAATATCTAACCGATATTACCAGTGGCCAGAATGTTGCCGTAAATGATCAACTTACTGTTAGCAGGACCGATGAAGTCACTCACCCAGTCACAGGCAAAATCATTAAGCAATTTCATCAGGTCGCGGTGGTCAAAGTCGTGGCAATTGACGGAGACATGGTCGTAGTTAGCCCCGTAAGCGGTGAAATGATCAGTTTGGGTGATACGGTAACCCGTCCGCTTAAAAACCGTCCCAATAAATTTCTCGGCGTATTCGGAAGCGATGAACATGTTTACTAATTCATAAATGGAGTCAGTTCCCTGTGGTTTAACGCGATAGTATGATTAAGAAAGCGAGCGGAGAAAATCTTGGAAATCATGGACGACCTTTTCGGTATTCCACAGGCAACGATCAAAGTCGAAAAGATAGAACACGGCAGTATCGCCAGTGCCCCGGCGGATGCCGAAAAGCGGTCCGCAGCGAAAGGCTCCGCCAAACCGCAAAAGGACCCTCTGCAGATTCTGGCCATGAGAGAAAAATCGATCAAATATACTGTGCAGCAGGCTGAAGCCTTGATAGACATCGCACTGTTTTTAGCAGACGAAACTCGCTATCAGTACATACTTGCCGGGTACGCCGGAACCGGAAAAACAACGATCATTGAAAATATCATCAACTATGCCAACGACTTGCAAAGAAGCTGTATTGCTTCCGCTCCGACCAACCAGGCTGTTAAGGTTCTCCGGGAAAAGCTTGGAGAAGGGGTGGAGGCTGAGTTTCGGACCCTCCATTCGATTTTGTATGGAGCGCCAGATCCTGACACCGGGGAGTGGGTGCCTAATGTCCGCTTTAGCTCATGCGACCTGATGGTTGTGGACGAAGGCTCGATGATCTCAGCCGGCGTTTATCGCGACTTGCTTGACCGACTGGCCGGCACGGGTGCAAAGGTAATTTTTATCGGCGATAGCTTTCAGCTGGAGCCGGTGGGGGACGACCCGGAATTACTTAAAAATAAAGATGCTGAGCTAACCGAGGTTAAGCGCCAGAATGCAGGCAGCAAAATACTCGTTTTAGCGACCGCCATGCGCAATATCCGAAAAGCGATCATCCCCAATGAGTCTCTGGACGATGTGGAAATACTAAGCCCCGATCATGTGGAGCAGGATTTTTTGCAGTCAGTCAGGGAGGCTGAAGACAGTGTTTATATCGTTGGAACCAACCGCAGCCGCTTGGCGTTGAATTTAAAGGCGCGACAGGCCCGTTTTGGGGGCGATGTTACGAATGAGCCGCGGCCTGGTGATGGTCTTATCTGTATCAGCAATGGTACCTTCTTGATCAATGGCGACAGGTTGGTCCTTTCTGAAGTTTACATTATCAGTGCGGAAATGGTGGAATTACGCGATAACACAGCCAAAGGCACATATCGGCTCATGGCGTATATGATCATGGATGAATGGCGCAAAATCGTCGTGTTGCCGGACGTGGAAAAACCGTCGATATATCATGCTCAGTTCCTGTCGCCGGAAAAGTTTTTCCCGCCTGAATGGTACAGTAAAAACAGAAGCAGAGGCAAAAATGAATTGTCGAAAGATGTGGCTATTGCCACATATGGCTATGCCATTACCGCCCACAAGAGCCAAGGGAGCCAATGGCGCAAAGTATTTGTCCGCCAAGATGCCTTTAGGGATAATGCGAGATGGTTATACACCGCGATTACCAGGGCAACCGAGCAGTTAATTCTGACAAGTGACACAGGGCATAAAGTTCTTTGGAGCAGCATTGCAAATAGCGCTAAAATTACGGAGTAGAATTTTGTAAAGAGCAGTGGGTCTCGGCTATATATTGAGGCTGTGATTTCGCAGGCTGAGGTCAAATGTACTGCTGGTACAAAACTTATTATCACAATGCCTCCTCTTTCACAGTAAAAATGATCTGGTGCCTATATCCCTGGTAATGAAAAAAGAGCTGTGCAGAAAACACAGCCCTTTTTTTGATGCGTATTGTCCGGAGTAGGTCTACTACACGTTAAAGCGAAAATTGGTGAGATCTCCGTCTTGCATGGCATATTCTTTTCCTTCGAGGCGCACCAGTCCTCTTTCCCTGGCGGCATTAAAGCTGCTGGCTTCCACAAGGTCGGTGAATGATACGATTTCCGCCCTGATAAATCCACGCTCAATATCGGAGTGGATTTTGCTGGCGGCCTGAGGGGCTTTGGTGCCTTTTTTTATTGTCCAGGCGCGCGTTTCCTGTGGACCGGCCGTCAGAAAGGTGATTAACCCAAGCAATTTATAGCTGGATTTAATCAGCTTATCCAGTCCGGATTCGCCAAGGCCGAGTTCAAGCAAAAAGGCTTTCGCCTCTTGGTCATCCAGCTCAGCGATTTCGGATTCTAGTTTTGCCGAGATGGTTATCGTTTCGGCCCCTTCGCTGAGGGCATATTCCTGGAGGAGCCTGACATAAGGGTTGGCTTCGTCTGCTGTCACTTCGTCCTCGCCGATATTAGCCACATACAAAATCGGCTTTAAAGTCAGTAAATTCAAATCCCGGATAAGAACTTCTTCGTCTTCGGTCAAACTGACTCGCCGTGCAGGCAGAGCCTGTTCTAATAACACCCGGATTTTCTCCAGCACACCTAATTCGGCCTGAACCTTTTTATCGCCAGTCCGCAATTGCTTCTGGACCCGCTCCTGGCGCTTGTCCAAGGTATCTAAATCGGCTAAACATAATTCGGTATTAATGATCTCGATATCGCGAAGCGGATCAAGATTTCCCTCTACATGGGTGATGTTTTCGTCAACAAAGCAGCGAATGACCTGCACCACTGCGTCAACTTGCCGAATATGGGCCAGAAATTTGTTTCCCAGTCCTTCGCCTTGCGCCGCACCTTTCACCAGCCCGGCAATATCTACAAACCGCATGGCGCTGGGCAGAATTTTTTTCGAATTGTACATTTCGGCCAGCCGGGGAAGCCGGTCATCCGGTACCTCTACCACCCCGATATTAGGCTCAATGGTACAGAAGGGGTAGTTCGCCGCTTCGGCTCCGGCCTTGGTAATGGCATTAAACAGGGTGCTCTTGCCAACATTGGGAAGTCCGACGATGCCGACTTCAAGACTTGTACTCATACTTTTCCACCTTATCTGGCAACCGCTCGAACAGTCCATTGGGCATGCTGCGTTTTCGGCTGACACAAAATTTGTTTTTGCAGATTTTCTACAAACATAACCTCCATATTATAAATAATCCCTGCGAACAATACAACAGGTTATTTTTTTGCCTGGGGATTGCACAGAAAAGACCTCAGCCCTGAAAGTGGTGGGCAAGAGGTCTCGCGTGGGTTAGGTGAAAAAATATTAGCGGTAGGATAGCAGTAAGAAGGCGGCAAGAATGGCGGCTGAGACCGAGGATACCAGACCGCCCCTGTACCAGGAACAAACAGCTGCCACGCCAACCCCTAAAAGTGTTGCTGCCGCCATCCCGGAGGTTGCCTCCATGGCCCCGCGAAAGATTAGTGCGCCTAGTGCAGTATAGGGAATATACAGAAAAAACCTTCTGACTAACGGATGTAGCGGGCGTTCCGATAACGCCAGCAAAGGCAGCAGCCTTGGTAAGTATGTCACTGCCATCATCCCGAGGATCAGCGGCAAATAGTCGCTCATATACTGGCCTCCCCGGGGGCGTCCCTTAGAATAACGAGGCCCAGCGCCGATGCCAATATGATGGTTACAATCAAGTTCCAGCCTGAAGGCAGCAGTTGGAGATAGCTACTGATCGCATAGATCATCCCGGCGATCATCGATAGCCAGAGAATATTGACCGACTTTTTGATTTCGGGCACCAATATCGCGGTAAATAAGGCATAAAGGCCCACTCCCAGGCTGCTTTGCACCGCCTCCGGCAACGCCGCGCCGACCAGATAGCCGGCGAAAGTGCCGCAGGCCCAGGCGCCATACGCTATGCCTTGCAATGCTATTAGAAAGGGGACCCCGAGAGGGCCGTTCCTGAGAGCGGCGACAGAAAAGCTTTCGTCCGTAATCCCAAAAGCGATAAAGGGTAGCCACCTCTTGTCAACCTCTTCCAGTCGAACCGCCAGCGAGGCGCTCATCATTAAATGCCGCAGGTTAAGGAGAAAGGTGGCAAGCACAATATCCCCTGTGGCGATTCCGGCTCTGATGAGTTCTAACGCCATGAACTGACTGGCCCCTGCAAACACGACAAGGGAAAACAGACAACTGTCCAATAGTGACAAATTGACTGATTTAGCCAGCAGGCCAAAAGCCATGGCAACCGGAAAATAGCCCATGACGATAGGCAGTCCTGCGATAAATCCTGCTTTAGCGCTACGGGATTCTTGCCCCACATAAACCACTCCTTCAAAATCAGCGCAAGCCCGCTTCGGCAATGCGATAATCCATGCTGGCATCATTCAACAATGTGCGTTATAATAATCTTAATGGTCGTTATAACGTTTGGTGCTATTATAATATGGTGGCCTTGGGGATTACAAGTGGTGGGGGGAAGTTTTTGAAAAACTTGAATTTTGTGATCGCCGGTAATCTAAAGCAAATTCGTGAGGATAAAAAGCTGAGTTTGGAAAAGATCTCCGAAGCTACTGGTGTCAGCAAGTCGATGCTCGGCCAAATCGAGCGGGGTGAGTCAAATCCAACGGTAAATACCATCTGGAAGATTGCCAATGGACTAAAAGTCTCTTTTACATCGCTGATTAATTCGCCCCAAAGCGAAACTACGATTGTCCATAAAAGAGATGTCGAGCCGCTAGTTGAGGACAACGGCAAATATAAAGTGTATCCTGTCTTTCCCTATGAAGATGGCCGTCATTTTGAAATGTATGTGGTGGAGATCGAGAGAGGCGGCTATTTCGGTACAGATACCCACGGGGAGGGAACGCAGGAATTTATTACTGTTTTTAATGGTGAATTGACGGTTCTGACAAATAATAAAGAATATACGGTTAGCGAAGGCGACTCGATCACATTTCGCGCTGACAAGCCCCATGCCTACCACAATTCCGGCAGCGTCCCGACGCGGTTAAGCATGGTGATCTATTACTCGCTCTAAAGCATTTCGCCGTCGCTGGCGACCAAAGGCCCTCTAGAAGTTTTTGAATGTTAAGGAGGCCATCTAATTTGAACTATTATCTGGTGCTTGGGGCAATCAATTCGGTGATTGATTATAATGCTATTTACGCCGATGAAGCTTTGGCAGCGCAATCCGCCAGCCGTTTTATCGGCGCTGACTCCGGGGCGTTATCAGATCGATCAATCATCAGTTCTGACCGGAATGGGGTGAACTATCGAGCGCTTTACTTGATTCTTGAGGTAGACGAAAGCAAACTCGAAAATAGTATCTACATTCTGGTGCGTTCAGTACCCTATCTTCATAGTACGACAAGCGCTCGCGTCTTTTATGATAAAAACGAGGCCAAAGCGGAAGTTGACAGCTTCAACGCGGCGTTGAGCAGGGCGAATTTTCACGCCTATCTATTCACCTTCTCCGTCTAACTCTACGAAAACAATAAGGGGGCTGGGGTTGTGAACAAAGCAAAACTAAAAGAGGCCGAAGAAAGATTTATCATGCGCTTTCCCGGCGGCTTTTCTAATCCGCAGATGATTGAATTGGCGAAAAAACACAAAGTGGAAAAAATGAAAAAGATGGCGCAGGACTTTTTTGCGGTAGATCGGTTTGAAAGTGCCGCCAATGTTGTCGAGTCCATGGTCAAGATCGTCAGCCAGTCCTCTTTGGTTTCTATTTTTGAAAAGCCCAGATTTCGCGATATAGTGAAAGTCATGAACGACGGTGAAAAAGAGCATTTAGCCCATGGCCTCAAGGAGTTTTTGCATGGCGATCAGGCATTTGGCTTTGGCTTGATGACAGGCCTCCTTCATGAGTACAAGCTGGCCAAATGGCCGCTGGTGACAGTCTATCCCATCTATTACCGCCCGAGTGTAGAAGTTTTCATCAAACCGACCACAGCGAAAGGAATCATTGAGTTCTTTGAATTGACAGGACTTAAATATAATGCCAGCCCAACCTTTGCATTTTATCAGGCCTTTCAGGGGCAAATTATGCAGATGAAACAAGCCGTCCATCCTTCCTTGCAGGTTGATAATGCAGCTTTTTGCGGTTTCCTGATGATGACAATGGAAAATCATTTGCATAAAGATTGAATCACGTGGGACCGGTTGGAAAAGCAAAAATTCCTTGACATCACAATAGAAACTGATAAAGTAATGGATATAAACTGGAAATAAATGATAGCTGGGATAAGGGTGAACGATGGGTCAATTTATATTGCTAAAAGCTTTTTTATTTATGAATTGATTGGTATACCAGTATACCAATAGAGGAGTTGTTAGCCATGTTTCAACCGCTGAATCGATTGAAGAGTCAAGGCCCCCCCAGTCTATATCATCAAGTGGTAAACAATATTCGCGAGCTTGTTCTTAAAGGTCAACTGAAGATAGGAGAAAAATTACCGTCAGAGCGGGAGCTGGCTGAAATGTATGGAGTCAGTCGTGTTCCGGTAAGAGAAGCGCTGAAGACTTTGGAATTCATGGGAATTGTGCAAAGTCTTCGCGGTGATGGTGTGTATGTTCGCGAAATACAGACTAGTGATCTTTTGGAAAATATCGAGTTTGCTGTGCAGGATGATGTAAATGACATGTTGTTAGAGCTGTTTGAGGCAAGAGAAGCTATCGAAGTGAAGGCAGTTCAGTTAGCCGCTCTGCGCCGGACCGATGAAGATCTCGAAGAAATGCAAGAAGCAGTATTGGACATGGAACGAGATTTACTGCTAAATCGCGATGCCAGCATGTCTTCCTATAAATTTCATTTAGGAATTATTAAAGCATCGCACAATCGTGTTATTTATCGGATTCACGATAGCCTTTCCGATTTGTCCAAATTATCCCGCAGAAAATCATTGGGAGTGAAAGGGCGATCTGAGGTCGCTTTCAATTTTCACAAACAATTATTGCAGAAGATTCGTGAAAAAAATGCCGAGGAAGCTGGCGCTATAATGGTTGAACATCTTCGACATGCCAGCCTGGCAATTGAGAAAATGAAGAGCCATTGTTCTAGCGACAAGGACGAACGTGATGGATTGAGTTAAGCGATTTTAGCATAAATTTAAACGGGGGGATGTAAAATGGGGAGTATTATCACCATTATTGTGGTTGCTTGGGTTATTTACATGATTGTCAAAAAGTATTTTCCGCAAGCTGTTCTTTTGACAGCTGGCATTATTCTTCTTTTAGCTACATATTTTATCGGCAGTAATCCCATCCTTGCCGCCAAAGAATCTTCCGGGTCGGCTTTTCTTGATATTTTCCACACAATCAAGGTGTTGCTCAGTTCCCGTGTTGCCGGACTGGGTCTGACCATCATGTCCATCGCAGGCTTTGCGAAATATATGGAATACATCGGGGCGAGCAAATCCTTGTTTGCCGTAGTTGCATCTCCGCTCAAGCATATCAAATCACCGTATATTCTGCTTGTACTCAGCTTTTATATAAGCCAGTTTCTGGTATTGTTTATCCCAAGCCATGCCGGGTTGGCATTGCTCCTCATGGTCACGATGTATCCAGTCCTGATCAGAGCAGGCGTAAGTAAAATGTCTGCCCTCGGCGTAATCGGCTGTGCGCAATATATGGATGTTGGTCCTGGTTCAGGCAATGAAATTCTTGCAGCTACTATTTGCAATTTAGATCCGGCGGTATTTTTTGTAAAACACCAATTGCCAATCTTTATTACGACAACCTTGATTCTTGGCGTTGTCCACTACTTTGCCCAAAAATGGTGGGACAAAAAGGAGGGTTTTACTGGGCACGCCGATGCTAGTGACCTTGTTAAAGAAGACGAAAGCCGCCCGCCTTTGATTTATGCTATTCTTCCGATCGTTCCCATGATCTTTATTCTTGGGTTCAGTCCGATTTTTAAAAGCAAAATTCAAATGGATGTCGTTACTGCCATGTTCTTAAGCACTTTCATCAGCATGCTATTCGAATATGTGCGAACTAAAGATTTTCGGTCCACCCTGCAGAGCTTAAAATATTTATATGAAGGTATGGGTAACAGCTTTGCCACTGTGGTAAGTTTGATTGTAGCCGGTGAAGTATTTGCCGCCGGTCTAATGAAGATCGGCGCTGTGGACGCTATGACGGCCAGTGCGCAAAACCTGGGTCTGGGCATAAATGCTTTAATCATTCTTTTTTGTATCGTCATCGCTTGTTGCGCTTTCTTAATGGGGTCAGGCAATGCTGCCTTCTTTTCTTTCGCCGCTCTTGCCCCGAAGATTGCCGTATCATTAAAAATTGATATTGTCACCCTGCTGCTTCCAATGCAAATTATGACAAGCTTTGGCCGTGTTGTGTCCCCTATTACCGCGGCAATTGTTGCGATAGCCGGTGTTGCAGGGGTATCGCCAGTGCAAGTGGTAAAAAGAACGGCAATTCCTATGATGGTGGCTGCGCTTATAAACGTGGCATTTATATTCATAAACTCATAAAGGAGATGACTTGGGTTGAAATGTGCAAAATGTATTCACAAAAAATGTTATCTTGAAGGGCAAAACTGCACTAAAATTAGTCTGGAGGATATTAAAGACGCCTATGTGGGCGAACGTTCCGATATTATGAAGGCTGCTGCTTGTACCGAAGGACGTTTTTATAACAACCTTACCCGATTAGAGGAAACGGTTGAATTTTGCAAACTGATGGGCTACCAAAAAATCGGCCTGGCTTCTTGTTTTGGTCTGAACCAGGAAACTGCCTTAATTGAGGAATATTTTTCGAAGTTTTTCGAAGTTTATTCTGTTTGCTGCAAAGTGTGCGGAATCGGCAAAGACAATCTCGGGTTGGAGCAAATTAAAGAAGGGGTACGCGAAACCATGTGCAATCCGGTGATGCAAGCTAAAATACTTGAGGATAAAGAGGTTGATTTTTGTGTTACCGTCGGCCTGTGCGTCGGCCATGACGCTTTATTTACCGGTTCCTGCACAGTACCGGTATCTTGTTTGGTTGCCAAAGACAGAGTGCTTGCTCACAACCCGTTGGGGGCGGTTTACTCCGGCTATTGGCGGAGAAAGCTGGGCATTAGTTCTAAAGAGCGGGCTTAATCTTGAACCTGTAAATACATAAATTAGCAGGGAGTGAGAGTAAAATGATGAAGCATGATTTCGACGAACTTGTTGACCGTAGAGGGACCGAATGCAAAAAATGGGATACCTATGGCGATGATGTCCTACCCCTGTGGATTGCTGATACTGACTTCAAATGTCCACAGCCGGTTATCGATGCTATGGTTAAAAGAGCCCAGCACGGCATTTACGGTTATCCTGTAAACTGCAAAACCTTTGAGCAATCGATTGTTAACTGGCAGAGAAAACGATTCGGCTGGGATGTTGACATCGATTGGGTGGAATATACTCCTGCAGTCATACCTGCCATCGTCTATGCCATGCGTGCCTTCACCAACCCTGGTGACAATATCGTAATTCAAATGCCGGCTTATCACCCCTTTCATGACATCATCCCGAACAATGGCCGGCATATTCTCGGAAACAACCTTATTCTCAAAGACGATGGCAGCTATGAAGTGGATTATGCTAATTTGGAAGAACTATTCAGTAAAAAGAGAACAACAATGTTTTTGCTATGCAGCCCACATAATCCTGTTGGCAAAGGCTTTACAAGAGAAGAATTGACAAGAATTTCCGAGCTTTGCTTAAAACATAATGTTTTTGTTGTTTCAGATGAAATCCACTCTGATATTATTTATCATGGCCACAAGCACATCCCGTTCGGAAGCCTTTCCCAGGAGGCGGCTGACAACTGTGTTGTTTGCGTTAACCCCAGTAAAACCTTTAATATTGCCGGCGTGAGAACAGGGGCTGTGATTATCCCTAACCGTCACAACCATGATCTTTTCTATGCTCCGCTTGAGGACAACAAGGCCTATGGCAGAACAGTCTTTGGGACCTTGCCGATCGAAGTTTCCTACAACGAATGCGATTACTATGCCGATCAGTTGTTGGAATATCTGGAAGGCAACCTGGAATATCTCAAAACATTTGTCGCCGAAAAGACCCCTAAAATTAAAGTTAGCAAAACACAAGCTACTTATTTGATCTGGCTCAATTGCAAAGAGTTGAACATGGCGCCCAAGGAGTTGCATACATTCTTTTTAGAACAAGCAAAAGTCGCTATGAATGAAGGCTCAACTTTCGGAGCTGGCGGCGCAGGTTTCATGCGAATGAACATTGCTTGTCCGCGGTCCAGATTGGTAGAAGCGCTCAACAGAATCGAAGCAGCCATAAATAAACTATAAAAGGAGACTACAATGATGAAACAAGTTATCAATACAGATAAGGCACCAAGTGCAATCGGCCCCTATTCTCAAGCAATTAAGGCCAATGGATTTGTCTTTGTATCTGGTCAATTACCGGTTGTTCCTGTTACCGGCCAATTTGCGACAGGCGGCATCGCGGCCCAAACCAAACAATCGCTGGAGAATGTAAAGGCCATTTTACTACAAGCAGGCAGCACCCTTGATGATGTGGTTAAAGCCACAGTATTCATTAAGGATATGAACGATTTTTCTGCAGTGAACAATGTGTATGCCGAATATTTCACCAAGGATTGCCCGGCACGGGCCTGTTTTGAAGTCGCACGTTTGCCGAAAGACGCGTTGGTTGAAATTGAGGTAATCGCGATCTGTAAGTAACCGCTCACTGTGGCACGAAGACAGGAAAACCCGCAATTTTGCGGGTTTTCCTGTCTTTAGAATAAAGGAGGAGGGCGATCAGAGGCTGCGAAAATTACAAGGTCATCATATAAAATGGAATGATAATTGCTGAGACCAGTGTCGTAATTGCTGAAGCATAACAGCATATTCAACATCGGCATCGTACATTTTGGCGACAATCGTTAGCTGAGTCATACAATTGATTGGCCTGGAGGAGTAGACTGCACCTCAGTCAATAGGCCCTGAAAAAATGGAAAATAATTTCAAGCAAAGGTTGTTATAATTTTCACAAGACGGTATAATGAACTTGAAGGTGAAATATTTCACAAGGAAGGGAAGATAGGCAACCTGGGGATATAGGCGAGGGCGTGCTTGGATAAATGCGTGAGCGACACGGGTTTTTCTTCGCAACAAGGCTCTTCCGCCACTAAGCCATAGTCCTGACGGTCGCTCATTGCATCGTGCTAAATCTTCCGGAATAATTGGCACGGCGAATTTTTCGATAAAAAGAATCAACAAATCGTTGTGATTGGCTGGTTCTTTTTTTCTGCCACCTTGTCATCCGTACCAGGGTTACAAAGTTGTCAGTAGGGGCACCGGTTGTCGAAAAAGATGAGATAATAATCAAAAATAGTATGATAATATTTTCACATTATTGACAGGATTTTGCTTTAAAGGTCACGAATTACTGACAATAATTTACTTTGCGTGCAAAACAAATAAAAAATGTAGAAGAGGGAGTCGATTTATTGTGGTAAAAATCGCAGTTTTTCTAGCCTGGATGGGTGGTACCTTTGGTGTGATGACGTACATGATTTTTCGCAGGTTTAAGAACACTCTCCATGGGAAATCGGAAAACCGGTGTGAACGGCTGGGCGACCGCCTGAAATATTTCCTGACAAATGTCGTGGCTCAGGACAAGGTGATGCAGGACCCGATTTCGGGGGCGGCCCATGTTATGATTATGTGGGGATTTATCGTGCTTGGCTTTGGCGCTCTTAATTTAGCGGTGGAGGGACTGATTGGCGTCCCGGTGCCGTTTGTTGGCGACAATGCCTTGTTTATCGGTTTGAAGGAACTGTTTTTGCTGTTGGTTTATGTTGGTGTGATTCTGGCGGTGCTGCGGCGGACGGTTCTGAAACCAGCCCGCATCGAAAACTCTGCTGAAGCGTTTGCCATCCTTGGACTAATTGCTCTGATTGTCACCGGCGATCTTTTGTATAATGGCGCCAATTTTGCCCTCGGGGAGAGAGGCGACATTCGCGGCGCCGCCTTTTTCGCCAATTTCATAGCAGGACTGTTAGCTGGAACTTCGCCCGATGGCCTCCGGCTCCTGGCAACCGGAGCTTGGTGGACCCATTTTTTGGCGATGGGCCTGATGGCTCTGTTGATTCCCGGCTCGAAACACCTGCATCTGGCTTTTGCGCCGGTCAATGCGGTCTGGCATACTTTACGTCCTAAAGGCTCGTTGGCGAAAGTCGATTTCGAGGATGAGGAAGCGGAAACTTTTGGCGTAAATAAATTAGAGGAATTTACCTGGAAACAGCTTCTCGATACCTATACCTGTGTGCGATGCGGCCGGTGTACCGAACATTGCCCGGCCTTTCAGACCGGCAAGCCGCTGGACCCCCGCGCGTTGCATGTTGAACTGCGGGCTCATCTGGAGGACAAAGCGCCGCTGTTGGACAAGCTCAAAGCCGCCGGCGACCAGAAGCCGGAGTTTACTGAGGCGGAACAGGCCATTCTCGACAAGATGATTGTTGACGGTGTGTTTTCCGAAGAGGTGATCTGGTCCTGCACCACCTGCCGTGCCTGCGAACAGGCCTGTCCTGTTTCCAATGAGCATGTGCAGAAAATCGTCGATCTACGCCGCTATATGGTGATGACCGAAGCCAAAATGCCGGAAGATGTGCAGCGTACCTTCAACTGTTACAAGAGCGGCAATCCATGGAAGCTTCCCCGCGGTAGCCGCGGCGACTGGATGAATGATCTGGATGTGCCCGCTTGGTCGGAAGAGGCTGAGTATCTCCTGTATGTAGGGTGCGCCGGGGCCTACGACGACCGGGCTAAAAAGGTCAGTGAGGCGTTGGTAAAAGTGCTGAAAGCGGCGAATGTCAATTTCGGCGTCCTTGGCAGCGAAGAGCCCTGCTGCGGTGAGACCATCCGCCGGATGGGCAATGAGTTCGAGTTCCAGCCGTTGGTCGAAGGGAATGTGGAGATGTTCAAGGAATTGGGCGTCAAAAAAATCATTACCCTTTGCCCCCACTGTTTTAACTCCCTCAAAAACGACTACCCCGATTTTGGCGGTGAATATGAAGTCGTTCATCACTCCGAGTTCCTTGCCGAGCTGATCAAGTCTGGAAAAATCAAGGTTGACGGATCATTTGGCGCCAAGGTTGCCTATCATGACGGTTGCTACCTCGGACGTTACAACGATATATTTGAGGCGCCCCGCGCTGTCCTCCAGGCGGTGCCGGGAGTCAGTCTGGCCGAGGTGGGGCAAAACAGGAAGAATGCTTTTTGTTGCGGCGCCGGTGGCGGGCGCAACTGGATGGAGGAAGAAATCGGCAACGGTCAGCAGCGCATCAATGAAGTTCGGACGAAAGAAGTCCTGGAAACAGGAGCTGATGTTATCGCTACAGCCTGCCCGTATTGCCTGACGATGATGCTGGACGGTACCAAGGCTCATAACGCCGAAGAACAGGTCCGCACCCTGGATATCGCGGAAATTCTTGCCCAGTCTCTCGCAAAAACGAATTAAGTAAGAACACATAAAGACAAGGTTCATCACCAATAAAAATGGAGGATGAACCTTGTTTTTTGTTATTCGCTCCATGATGATACTAGCTCATTTTTGAGGTTCCTGAAAGGGTCGTCTATTAATAAGAAACCAGGTACTTCCACGGATCTACGGCTGTTCCATTTTCTCTGATTTCATAGTGAACATGGGGCCCGGTACTTTTTCCTGTGCTGCCGACATAAGAAATCACTTGGCCTTTTTTCACACTCTGACCGACGCTCACGGATAGCTGTGAGTTGTGTCCATAAATGGTAGCGACGCCATTGCCGTGGTCGATTTGCACCATATTGCCAAAGTCGCCCGTCCAGCCGCTCTGCACGACCTGCCCGTCAGCAGTTGCAACAACTGGCGCCCCCATCGTGGCAGCAATATCGAGTCCCTGATGCAGTTCATTGCCATCCCCGAAGGGAGAAATACGCAGCCCAAAGCCGGAGGTGACCATCCCTCTAATCGGCCAAATAGACGGGGTGATTGCCAGATTATCGGTGCTTTTCGTTGTTTTATTTACTTGAACCTGTACGACTTCAGCGGGCTTGAGTTGTTCTGATATGGCCGGTGCGACGGCATAGGTTGTGCTGGGGTGGCGATAGCTTGTAAAAAAGAGTGCCGAACATAAAATAAGCGCGCATAGCAGCAAGATATATAATGGCGATGAACCCCACCGCTTTTGACTGGCATCTATTTTCGGCTTATCAAGCGTTTCGTTTGGAACAGGCATTTTACAGATCCTCCTTAAAAGACGGCCCCCAGTTGAAGCATTTGGTGGCTGATATATCGTAAGCCTCATGAGGACAATTTATCATTATTCTATTATAACGGAAATCAAACTTTTTTTCTTGCTAGATCTCCTAAATAATCTTGTGTTTTGTCAATACTTGACGACGAAAATGAAAAGTGAGAACATGTAACTGCCATGTTTTGATATTGGAGATGATAGTTGTGGGGGATTTTATCCGGCAGCATCGAAAGGCCGGTACACTAGCTGCACTTTTATTTATCATAGTGCTATTGATAGCTGCAAAATATAATTTTCGGACAAAATCGGACATTCCGCCAACACCGGTGAACGAAGCACCAGTACAGGCCGAAATAATAAATAAGCCGACAGGAATTGTTCGGGCAGGCACAGTGGAGAGTCCTTATGTTGTTCCAATCAATAGCGGATTTTCAGGCCGAGTCAGTGATCTGTATGTAATCGAGGGGCAAACGGTCAAAGCCGGGCAGGCCCTGTTCAAGCTGGAGCCGTCTGCAGTCAGCGAAATAGCCTCCGCTGGAAAAACAGGAGTACCGCCATCTGGCCAAGATAATTATGAGAATGCTCTTAAAGACTATACCCGCTATCAGAAACTATACGAACAAGGGGCTATTCCGCGGCGGCAACTGGAAAATGCGGCCGCTCGTCTGCAGGCAGCGCAGGCAAATGGCGGACAAGATGCCAGGGCACAAAATGGTACTGTTACCCTAACTGCTCCGATGGTAGTTGTGGCCCCGGTTGATGGAACTGTCGCCGATCTGGCAGCAGCCGCAGGCAGTACGCTTCAGGCCGGCCAACAGGTGATGACATTGGGTGGTGGGCAAAAGGTCGAGGTTGTCGTCCAACTGGAACAAAAAGAGTTGTATCTCGTTCACTTAGGGACTCCGGCTGCCATCGAAGTCGATGGCAACGCGATCAAGGGCCAGGTTGCAAGCATCTTCCCTTTAGTACAGGAAAACACAATTCCTGGATTTCTCGCCTATATTAAACTCACCAATCTCCCGGACGGATTACTCAAACCAGGGATGTCTGTAACCATTCGAATCGATACCGGCATATGACGAAAATCGAAAAATGCTTTGCAAGGAGAGTTGCTCATGGATTTAGCCACCATAAAACATGCCGCCCGCGAAAAATTTAAAGGCAGCTGCCGGGTTTGCCCGATATGTAATGGCATAGCCTGTATCGGCAATATACCGGGAATGGGAGGGCGTGGTACCGGTGCCGCCTTCCACCACAATGTTGCGGCTCTCGCCGATTATCGATTTAATTTACGCGTCGTCCACAATGTCAGCCAGCCTGTGCTATCTCGCCAGGTCTTGGGAATCGAGCTTGCCTTGCCGATTATTGGCGCCCCAATTGCCGGGATCGCAACAAATATGAATAATGCTTTAACAGAGCAAGAATATAACATGGCGGTGGTCACTGGCTGCTGCCAGTCAGGCAGCATAGCGATGACTGGTGATGGCTCCTATCCTCAGCAGTTTGAGTGTGGTCTTGCAGCGGTAAAAGCAATGGGTGGCAAGGGCATTCCTGTCATTAAACCGCGTGAGACCGGCAAAGTGATCGAGATGGCGAAACGCGCTGCTGAGGCCGGGGCGCTGGCTTTTGGCATGGATATCGATGCTGCGGGATTCTTTGATATGGCTAACGCCGGCCAGCCTGTTGGACCGAAGACCCAGGCCGAACTGGCCAAAATAAAAGAAAAGACGTCGATTCCGTTCATCGTCAAAGGCATTATGGCGCCAGAGGATGCCAAAGCATGTTTGGCTGCCGGAGTCGATGCCATTGTTGTGTCCAATCACGGCGGCCGGGCATTAGATCACTTGCCGGGTACCGCCGAGGTCCTTCCGTTTATCGCTGAAGCGGTACAGGGGAAAATAACCATTCTTGTTGATGGCGGTATTCGTAGCGGGGGAGACGTACTGAAGATGCTGGCCCTGGGGGCTGATGCCGTGCTGGTGGGAAGGCCCCTCGCCATCGGTGCAGTGGGCGGGCAGGCTCAGGGGGTGGAACTGGTACTCAAAAAAATTGCTGACGAATTGCGCACTGCTATGGTGCTTACCGGGACAGCGGATGTTGCTGCAGTATCCCAAAGGATTATTTGCCGAGGCAGGTAGTAGGGCAACGATAATGATTCAGCCGATACAGCGAACCGAATCACTGGTAATTGTATAAATGGCGCCAGCCAAATGGATAATACAAAATCTTGCAGGAGTGACAAATCTGCAGGATTTTGTATTTTTATGGCAAATAGCATAGGAGTGATGATCTCCCGGCAATCTGAATGTCAAACAGGAGGAATTCGGCTGGCCCAGTATACTTAATACAGATACGGAGGCGTGATCCATGATATCAGAAGAAATCAAGGAAAAGATTCGCAAAATTGTCGGCCCGGAAAATGTGCTCGAATCGGAAACCGATCGCTTTGGTTACTCATACGACTCCTCGTTCGTTCCGCTCATTCCGGCTAATAAACCAGAAATCGTCGTGCGGCCCCTCACAACCGAAGAGGTGTCGGCGGTAATGGCAATTGCAAACATGTACGAGATCCCGGTTACGCCGCGCGGTGTCGCCAGCGGCCGGACCGGCGGGAGCATTCCCCTGGCAGGTGGTATCTCTTTAGCCCTGGACCGGATGACCAAAATTATCGAGTTTGACGAAAATAATATGATGATTACCGCCGAAGCTGGTGTCCGCACAGGCGATATCTATAATCTGGCTGCGTCGAAGGGGCTGTTTTATCCGCCCGACCCGGCGAGCTATAAATTCACAACCATCGGCGGCAATGTGGCTGAGAACGCCGGCGGACTGCGGGCCGTCAAGTATGGAGTCACAAACAACTATGTTATGGGGCTGGAGGTTGTGCTGGCTGACGGTACAGTGATCAATACCGGCGGCAAGGCGATCAAGAATGTCACCGGCTATAATCTCACACAGCTGTTTACCGGCTCGGAGGGTACGCTCGGCATTATCACCAAGGTGCTGGTCCGCTTGATTTCCATGCCGAAGGTGCGTAATACACTCCAATTGATGTTTCCTTCCCTTGACGAGGCCTGTGCAACCATTCACGGCACTTTGCAGTCCGGGGTGGTGCCGGCGGTTGCTGAAGTCATGGATAAAACCAGTATCCAGGCGGTGGCCCGCCATCGCAAAATGGATATTGATCCAGCGACAGAAGCGTGTGTGGTCATCGAAATTGACGCTGAAGACGAGGCCGGACTTGCCAAGCAGGCGGCGCAAATTGAAGCAGTTGCCCGAAAGTTCGGTGTCCGTGAAGTGCGTATTGCCCAGTCGCCGCAGGAGGCGGAAGAAATTTGGGCCATGCGCCGCAGTCTGGGACCAGCGGTGGGCGCGATGGCTCCCGACAGACTGGGGGAAGATATCTCGGTGCCGCGCAACGAATTTCCGGAAATCGTTCGCCGCATTCGTAAAATAGCCGAAAAATACGACCTGAAGATCGCGGTGTACGGGCATGCCGGCGACGGCAACCTGCACCCGTCGATACTTTGCGACATGTCCAACCCTGAGGAAGCCGAGCGGGTGCACAAGGCGGTGGACGAAATCTTTGCCGAGACCCTTGCCGTAGGCGGTACATTGTCGGGCGAACATGGCATCGGTATCACCAAGCGGACCTATATTGCCGATGCTTTGGGCGAAGCCGGAGTCAATACATTAAAGGCGATTAAAACAGCCCTTGACCCCAAAGGCATACTAAATCCGGGGAAAATCTGGTAATAGGCCAGCATAAGGAGTTTGATATGAGCAAAATAGAACGAGATCTTTTGCAGGAAGTCAAGGGCATAGTCAGTCAGTGCGACCGCTGCGGTACCTGCCGGATGGTCTGTCCTCTCTCAGAGGTAAATGATGTCGAGGCCTCGGCTGCCCGCGGCAAAAACAACATCGCCCGCGGCCTGGCAATGGGTGGTCTTGAACCTACGCCTGAAGTGCTGGCGGCAGTGAATTTCTGTCTGCTGTGCCGGGCCTGTATCGATAGCTGCCCGAGCAAGATTAAGACCGACGAGGCGATGATCGCGGTTCGTCAGCATTTTGCCGATCATTTCGGCGGCGCGGGCGCCAAATACAAGTTGATGGGCGGTATGCTGAAAAGCAGGCGGCTGGTAAAGCTGGCTGCCGGAACGTTTGGCGTGCTGCGGAAAACAGGGATTCATAAACTGGTTCCCTCAGGCCTAGTACCTAGTCAATATACGCGGGAGCAATTTCTCGGCGCGTTTGCCGGGCCGGCGGCTTTAGCCGGCGCAGTAACCTCTTCGGATGCTCCTGTTTCAGATACGGCAAAGGTGGCGTATTTCCATGGCTGCGGGATCAGGATGATGTTTCCGGAGGCGGCGACCGAGACCCTCGCCATCCTGCGGACGGTTTCCCAGCCGAAAACCTGCGACAATGTCTGCTGTGGTCTGCCCCATCTCGCCCACGGCCTGCGCAAGGACTTTCTGGAATTGGCAAAAGAGAACATTCGTCTCTTTGAAGGTGCCGACGTGGTGGTCTGCGATTGTGCCAGTTGCAGCGGCACCCTAAAACATATTGCCGGATATTTTAAAAATGACCCCGAATGGGAGGCGCGGGCCGCAGCTTTTAGTAATAAGGTTATGGATTTGACCGAATACCTGGTCAAGGTGGGCTATAAGCCCCGGCAACGGGTTGCTGCAAAACTGACTTATCATGAGCCCTGTCATCTTGGTCGCGGCCAGGGCATCAAAAAACAGCCGCGGGAGTTGCTGAGAGCGGCAGGGAATTTTGTAGAAATGGCGGGGGCTGATACCTGTTGCGGCGGTGCCGGTTCGTTTCATATGGACTACCCTGAGATCTCAGCCGCCATTCTAAATAAAAAAAGGGCAAATATCGAAAAAACAGGTGCCCAAATCGTTGTCACTGAATGCCCTGTATGTCTTGCACAGTTGACTAAGGCCGCCGAAGAGAGCGGCGGCAAGTTCCGGGCCATGCACATCAGCCAGGTGCTTTGAGGGGTCGCTAGCAAATCTTGCTGTCCGCCGCTCTGCCGATGACAGCATCAGCAGTTTCGCCGTTAGCAATCATATGAGTCACTATATCATTGCTAACGGCGACAACTATCGATTCATTGTGTTCAGCGGCAGATTATAATGGAATTGAGAGAATCCTGCAAGATATAGTAAAGTTTGCAGGATTTTTGTATTTTTATAGGAATATATACTTGGATATTGTCGTGGAAGTCAGGGACTAGTGCACCAAGTATCAAAAAAGATGCCTGGTTTTTTATTTGCGTTAGCTTGCGCGAAGAACCGCAGGTTTCGTAACCCTACCATGTCCAAGAAGGGAAGAGAAATATGTTTAAATCCATCCGTCATCAATTTATTTTTATGAACTGCTCCTTGGTAATCCTGGCTATTGTGGTATCAATGTCGGTCAGTTACTTCTTAATTGCTTCAGATTATGAAAAAAATATTAAACAGACTAATACCGTTATGGCGGAAAGTTTGGCAGCGAACATCGGTCAATTCATGCAAAATGCCTACAACCTGAATGCCCAGCTGGCAGTAAATGCTGACATGCTAGGTGAAGATAGGGAAAAACAAAAAAAGATATTGCAAGACACCGTCAAAACCTATCCGTTTTTTCAATTGCTTGTAAGCCATAAGCTCAACGGCGATCAGACGGCTCGCTCTAGCGGCGTACTAGCCAACCGTGCTGATCGTTGGTGGTTTAAAAAGTTTATGGCTGACAAAAAATCATATATAACCAAATCCTATTATTCTGTTGCTGGCAATATGGCGGTTACCACCGCTGTGAATGGGATATACAACGGCGACGAACTGGTTGGTCTGATGATGGCCGATATCGAAACAGCCACCCTGCAGCAGATGGTGGAAAAATTCAACTTTGGAACAGGGAGCTATGCGTACCTTTTAGATGGAGACGGGGTCGTGGTGGCTCATCCTGATAAAGGTCAGGTCGCTGAATTGTACAATTACAAGTCACAAAAGAAAGTGGTCTTGAAAAAAGATGGGCAAGGCAACATTGTCCGAGATGAAAAGGGTAACGAGCAGGTGGAGGAAGTTGCTTTTGCGGTTCCTGCCAAACTGAAAGTTATTATTGATAGCGCTCTGAAAGGCGAAAAGGGAGTGGGAGAATACGTCGACGGTAACGGAGATGAGTATATTTGTGCCTATCGTAGTGTTCCGATGCCAGGTAACTCTGACCCCTGGAGCTTGATTATGGTCCAGAAAAGAAGCGCGGCCTTTGCTTTTATAAATAATGTCGCAATGAAAAATATTTTTATCAGCATCTTTGTGATCTTGATTGCCGCACTGTTTTCGTACTGGTTCGCCAACCGCCTCACCAGGCCCCTTGTCAAAATTGTCGAAGCCACTGAACACATTAAGAACGGCGACCTTACCATACAGGTTGATGTCGACTCTGATAATGAAATTGGCATTCTGGCCCGCAATTTTAACAAGATGGTAGGCGACCTCAGGGTAATGCTGCATGATATCCATAGCTCGACAGTCGAACTGCAAGGCAGTTCGACCAAATTAGTTGATATTGCCTCCCATGTCGCGGCAAACAGCCAGGAGATGAGCGCCGCGGTCGGCATGGTAAGTGCCGCTGTAGAGGAGATCTCGGCCGGAACGGAGGAAAATGCCAGCTCCACCGAACAGGTCAGCCATAGTGTGGAAAGTGTCGCGAAGATGGCCAATGATATGTCTGTTGCCGCCAAGGAAGCGGTA
>JARLHX010000437.1 GCA_031292035.1 Negativicutes bacterium
GAATAGTTATAGCAGAGGTAAATGGCAGAGGGTGGCTAAAAACGGCGGCGGGCGACTGATGGGTATAAGTGGTTTCGGGCCAGCGGCATCGGCGCCACGAATGGCCACATAAGCCGGGTACGCGTCGGCAGCGCTATTTGGCAATTATGGTCGAGTGGCCAAGAGGGGCGAACGGGGAATCAATCAGTTGGGCGGGTGGCGAGTGGCCAGGGGAAATCCGGACGGGCGGGCAGTTGTCCGAAATTAGCGGACAACTGATATTGGAAGAGTTTAATGTTTTTCCAGACCGGCTATGTGATCCGCGAGGGCCTTGCGCCCATCAGCGGCCGGAGACACCGGAGACACAGGATCTGTCAGCGCCGCGAGTTGCTTGGAGATTGTCCGCTGGACATCGAGGCAGCAGCCGACGCGGTGCATAATCCCCCACAGGATTCCGAGGGTAATCAGCCAGCCAAAAAAGCTGGCAATCGCGGTTAGAACTGAGTCAATATTCGTTTCAGACATTTTTAAGAAATTGGAAGAGTTTAATCTTTTTCTTACAGTGGATCGGGGGATTTGTGTCTGTATTGGAGGATGAGATTTGACCAGTCGACGTCTTTGTATTGGGTGAAGGAGAGGGTGATTACGGTCGATCCGAGCGACCATTGAAACTCGGCATCCTGGCCGGCGGCGGACTTCCAGGGGCGGCCGTATTTCTGGACGAGGAGTTCCTGGAGGGATTGGAATGTGTACTGATTGACATCCTTCTTGTCGCGCGCGGAGAAGAGGACGCTGTCCAGTTTGCCATCCTTATCGGGGACCAGTTTCGCCCGGAACGGAGTGCCACCGATCTGCACATCGACAGCCTGGAAGATTTTAATCTTTCCGCCCGCTATTGAGTCAGGCGGATCGAGGCGGACGATGTCCGGGCCGAAGGCTTCGGCGAGCTGGGCTTCGGTCATGCCCCACTTGGCTTTGGTCCAGCCACCGGGGTCATCCGCAGCGATCGCGGCGGCGACTACTAATAAGGATACGAGGATGCCTTTGTGCTTTGCCATTTTTCTCAACTCCTGATGCTGAAGCTTCCGCTTCCAGCTTACGCTTCAGCATGCTCAGATGCTTGATCTCCCGAGCCAGCCCATCGATGAAGAATGCCCGATCTTGATCGGCCAAAGGGGAATGATTTATGGATGCTGTCATTGTGAGGATGCATACACAGTATCAGGTATGATCCTCCGAAATCAAACTATTTTTTCTTCATTTTAATAACCCACGCATGGAAGAGACTTAGATTCGGCTGGACGGCGCCGACCGCTTGCGGGTCGCCACTTTCGAGAATCGTTTCGAGCA
>JARLHX010000438.1 GCA_031292035.1 Negativicutes bacterium
CGCTTGAACTTGAAGCACCGCCGAGTGCAGTCGGGGTATCATTGTTCACCGTGACTGGCAGTCACCGTGACAGTTGACTCTGAGTTGAAAACTTGAACCAAGTCTTTAATTTTGGATCATTCTCAGGACCGTGACAGTACTTCACAGTAGGACTCGAGTACTAGTAGTATGAAATAGTATAGACGCTCACTGGCACTCACATACTAAATTCACTCCCCCGAGTCTCAGGAAAATACAACTGGCAGTAGGAGTACAATGGCAAGGCTTCAACTTGAAGTTGCCAGTGTCAGTGTTACTGCTCGGTGGCTGTGGCCAGGGCCATTCCGAATCGCAACAGCCTGAGCCTGAGAGTGTACCGTCATGATGATGGTCACGGCCCAGTGACGGTCACGTACTAGTAGTAGCACAAATATGGCTACCACTGCCAGTGGCATCAATAGAACTTGAGGACCACTGGCATGACTTATTCAAAGTTATGACTCGGATGAACTTGAACCACCGGCACTCAGGCTGGTTCAAGTTGCCATAACTGGAAATCCGAGTCGGACAAACCAAGCCTTCAAGTTGCACTGGCAGGGCACTGGCAGCTTGAGTAATCATGAGACTGGCCAGCTCAATTTGCCGCCGCCAGCCAAAGGTGCTACTGGCAGTCACGGCACGTTCACTATGACGGCGGCCAGGGTCACGGTCAATGGTGCCAGTGATGGTGACTCGGACCTGGCGCAGTGTGGAGCGTCAAGTTCAACTTGAAGTTGACATAATCGATTCGGACTCGGACTCCGAGTCCTTCAAGTTCACTACAACGTGAGTGTCTGTCATAGCAAGTTGAAAGAAATCCCCCCCCCTCCAACTTGCCACTGGCAGGGCATTCAAGTTGTATTGACTGACTCATTTGGCGAGGCTGGTACTGCCAGTGCCAGTGGCAGAATGTCATACTAGGATGCCGTAGTTCCGAGTCTAATTTCCGGAGTTCGATGTGGTAATGTCCAAGTCGCTTCATAGTTTGAGTGTCTTCATGACTTTACTGCACTGGCCCACTGGCAATGCCGCCCATACATCATCATGATTCCCTGCGCCTCCCCCGCCCCGCCGGATTCCAGTTTGTGCCTTGAGCCTGAGCGAGTGTCACTGTCAGCTCGCCTGAGTGCCAGTGCCAGTGCCAGTGCCAGTGACAGGGAGTCGGAAGTGTTGTTGCAAACTCATGTGTGCAAAGCACTGTAAGTTTACAAGGCTCAGGAGGTTGCAGGCTTGCGTAAACGCAGGGAGGGCCTTTGCAGTGAAAGGGCATGCCGCCCTTGCCCTGGCCTTTCCCGGGGGGCGGGCGGGCTAAGGCGCAGCATCGACTCCCTCAAGAGCGATCTCAGTGCACGGGTATGCTACAAGGGACTGGTGGGGGGATCAGCGCCCGCCGCTCGCAGGGGTGAAATTGTCACGTCGTTGGGCGATGGGGCCTTTTTGGCCGCTGCGGCCAGTGAAGTGCTGTCACTTCGGCGCTGTTTTTTCGTGTACTTGGTGTTGGTTTGGGCTGCGATGTGCGGAAAACGCAGCAGGCTGCTGCGTCCCCGCTTCGCCCCGCGGGTGGAGCAATGTCCCGTTCGCACTTCCTGTTTGCCATTCTTCCGTCGCCGTTGTCCACCTGTCCCCGCAGACTGGCGCTGCCGCACACCCTGCTGTGTCATCACGTTTATTGGGCTCA
>JARLHX010000439.1 GCA_031292035.1 Negativicutes bacterium
CCCTCGGCTATTCGCCGGTTGCGGTCCTGAATCACCTGCCGCGCGGCATCTCGCACCGCCTGCATAGTCGGGCCGACCGGCGTTGATCGACCCAAAGCAGTCCGTGACAACTTCCGAAAGCAGCCAGTCGATAGCGGACTACCGAGAAGATTGATCGATAAATTGGTACTGGGTAACTGCTTCTCGATGGCCCAAGAACACACCGACTACAATTGCAAGAAACAAGGCACCCAGAACGACGGCTTTTCGGGATCGATAGTAGGCGGCAGCTTCAAAGTAAATCAACGTGAATATCGTCACAAATCCTTGGACGGAAAAAATCGTTATATATCTTTTGAGATTAATTCCGTGCTGGTATGGCACCCAGTCCGCCCCCTCGTTTATTCCTAAATTAAAATTTGTGGGCGTCAGGTAATCGTAACAGTACCACGTCAGAATTGAAATAAAAGGCACCAGTAGTCCGACAAAAACATACGCGCGACGACCGAGCCGAGGGTGCAGTAGACGCATCATCAGCCCTTGAACTGTTTGGGACGCTGAAAAAACAACGAATATGCCAATCGGTGCAGCAATAAACATCATCAGCGGCGATAAAATCATCATCCCGGCGTTCCCTTTCGTTCTATTGGGGTTGCCGTGAACAAAATCAATCAATATCAGAGAGACAACGAGTGATATCGATAAGGCGACTGCAACGAGAACCGCGATCCAAAACAAGCTTTCGCAGAATACGAGGCTCGATGTCGTTTTTTTTCCGTTTGGCGTATCCATATATCCCGATAGGTCGAGTCTTGTTCGTTGACAGGGTCACCACCTCGCCAACTGCTGCTCGACGCCGCTTTTGAGCACAGCCCAGGAGGCTTTGCAGTGGTGCCCAAATTGTCGACGATCCGTACCCCGATGTCGAACGTCGCTCCTTGGCCCGGTTGCAGTCTCATGCAATGAGCATGCGCGGCCTGAACTTCGCAAGAGCTGTGATCGGCAGCACCCTGAACTGCCGCTCGGACTATCTGCATATCAACGCCCCCTTCGGGAG
>JARLHX010000440.1 GCA_031292035.1 Negativicutes bacterium
ATTGGGGCGTCGCCAAGTTGGTAAGGCACGGGACTTTGACTCCCGCATGCGTTGGTTCAAGTCCAGCTGCCCCAGCCATTATATGATCCACTAGCTCAGTTGGTAGAGCACCTGACTTTTAATCAGGGTGTCGATGGTTCGAGCCCATCGTGGGTCACCAAAATACCCGGGCGATTAGCTCAGCTGGGAGAGCGCCTGCCTTACAAACAGGATGTCGGCAGTTCGAGATCCTGTCATCGCCCACCAATAATGGCCCCGTGGTGTAGTGGTCTTACATGCTGCCCTGTCACGGCGGAGATCGACAGTTCAAATCCATTCGTTCGGGGTCGCCATGCTGGTGTAGCTCAGTTGGTAGAGCGTATCCTTGGTAAGGATAAGGTCACCGGTTCAATCCCGGTCACTAGCTCCATTAACACGTCGGCATAGCTAAATGCTAAAATCTAGGCATGCAAGAGCTTATTCCCAAGTTTAAATTTGGGTTCACCTGCAACACTGCAAGGGTGAAGAAGATTATTATATGGAGGGGTTCCCGAGTGGTTAAAGGGAGCAGACTGTAAATCTGCCGGCTACGCCTTCGCTGGTTCGAATCCAGCTCCCTCCACCAATGTTTGTTTTCCATAACACACAATAGTGACTCCGTAGCTCAGCTGGATAGAGCGTTTGACTACGAATCAAAAGGTCGCAGGTTCGAATCCTGCCGGGGTCGCCATAAAACCTTATCAACGCGCGGGTTTAGCTCAATAGTAGAGGCCTAGCCGTACCATCATCCGCTCTACATAAATATCTAATTGATCGGTTGGCAATGAGCTTTTGTAAAAACCTTATGAGGGATTTTTCCGCATTTACATTTTCAAATAAATATATCGGTATATCTGAAAAGTCTATGCAGACATTGCCTCTGTATAAACGACATAAATACCAAAAAGAAAGCCAGGAGGCGCAAAAGTGTGTCAAGCCTGGCTTTCTTTTTGGCCTGGGTTTCCATCTTGGTTTTTTTGTCGTTGGCCTAGTGGCAAAACCGGTGAATTAACATTAGCATATGGGAACCTTTGCAAACAATAGTATATCTGTAAGGAGGGATACTGGTCTGCCCCCGAAATCTGTTCCAATTTTTTAAGTTAGTTTAAGCTTTCGCAATATCCATTCTCCCATGGACTGCCCGGCTCAATGAACGCCGTGCCAATTCCCAGATTTCTTGAGTTCTGGGAATGAGCCGATGGAAGTCTAAAACCTACCGCTGCTACTGCGCTTATCTGGGACACAACAACAGAGAAATTACTTGAAAAACTTGATATTTCGAAAGCCGCCAGCTCTAAGTCAATAACAGTCAAAGTTGATGACGGTAATGCCGTCGACAATCTTTAGCGCTGGAACGCTCACGTTAGCCATATATATAGCCAGAATTTTTATTCCTATTTGAGCTTTGGTTGTTATCAAAAACTATTTGGGATGCTATAATCACTTTATTAAGGGAAGCTAATAAAGAGTATAATAGATAGAGGATTCTACTAAACTAATTGACCATGAGATTTTGGATATACATAAGAACAAAACATTCCATATCCTGCAAGGAGGTGGTCTGATTGGCGAAACATAGCGAGATATTAAAGCAAGTGTTCACTCATATGTGGGGCTTGGTGGTCGTTGACCACTTGTCACGAATCGTTCTTGTTGAAGAAAAGTATGGACGATCCAGGGGGTTTGATCCTGAGGCGGCTATAGGCCGTTACGTCAAGGATGTCATACCTGACAGCAAACTGCCTATTGTTGTCGAGACCGGTAAACCAATTTTAGGAGATGTTTTTTACCATCAGGGAAAACCGCTGATATGCAATCGCCTTCCCTTGGTAAAAGACGGAGTCCTTATTGGAGCGATGTCCTTCCAAGTGTTCGAAATGCCTGAAATGTTCTTTGAATCGATAAAGGAACTGCAAAGCCAGCTTCATTATTATAAAGAAAAGGTTAAGAAGTACTCAGGAGTTCGGTACTCCATGACAGATATTATTGGAACCAGCAGAGCCACTGATGCCATGCGAGTGGCAATTCTCAAAGCAGCTTCCACAAACGCCACCATACTGATTCAAGGGGAAACGGGGACAGGTAAAGAATTGGTAGCTCATGCCTTGCACCAGGAAAGTCGCCGAAACCACTATTCATTTGTTAAATTAAATTGTGCGGCCATTCCTAAAGAACTTATCGAGGCTGAGTTATTCGGTTATGAAGAAGGTTCTTTTACCGGGGCACGGAAGAGTGGTAAAAAGGGTAAATTTGAGGTGGCTGACAAAGGGACGCTTTTTTTGGATGAGATCAGTCAGCTGTCGATGGCTGCACAGGCCAAGTTGCTTCGCGTGCTGCAAGAAAAAGAAATAGAGCGGATTGGAGGCACGGACTCCATTCCCGTCGACGTAAGGATTGTGGCAGCTACTAATGACAATCTTGACGATATGGTGAAAAAAGGAACCTTCCGGGCGGATTTATATTACCGGCTGAACGTCATACCGATCAGGCTGCCGCCACTGCGGGAAAGAAGCTCAGATATACCGTTGCTGGTGGAAAAGTTCGTGGAAAAATACGGCGACCAGGCCGGGCTGGGGGAAATCACGGTACTGCCGGAGGTCCTAGAACTGATTATGAAATATGATTGGCCAGGGAATATCCGGGAGTTGGAGCATGCTGTCGAGAGGGCTATTAATTTGTGTAATAGTAATGTTCTTGAAACAAAACATTTTGAATGGATGTTGCCGAAGATTTTAAGCAAGGGCCAGATGACTAAAGGCCGCAGTATCCAAGATGCGAAGACGGCAACAGAAAAGGAAATTATTTTAGATGCTCTACAGGCGGCCAAAGGAAATAAAAAGAAAGCCGCTGAATTGCTAAATATTGCCCGACCACTACTTTATCAAAAGATGCACCGACTCGGTATGGTCTAAAAATCCCTATATATGTAAGCGAAGACAGACGGTGTAAGTGAAAACTTACACCGTCTGTCTTCGCTTATTTTAATGAATGCAACGACGATTTTACGGAATATTCAAGAAATTAGTGTAAGTATATACTTACATTCATCGTAATGTGCTCATGCTGTTTAGTGGACTGCGTTATTTATCACAAAATAGCAGTATTAGCCGGAATATTAAAAACATACTCAGCAGCTTTTCTTATGAAAGAAGCTAGGAACCTTATTAGATAGACGTTTTATAGGGATTCATTTCTTGTCTGGGCGGCAGTTGTTCGGGGAATTACTTTCAAAATATTGGACAGCCAAAGGACTTAATTTATCCCATTTACTAAATTCAAAGAATTGGCATAGCTCTTGCAATCTTAATTGTATCGAATTGGCTGAAAAGTGCTCGAACATGATCAGGGCCAGCGCATAATATTGGGCTGCGAACAGCAATTAAGTAATAGAAGGAGGAATCTTATACGAACATAAACTTATTATCGCATCGACTGATTGGAGTCAGGGCTTATTCCTATGGTTTCCGACCCTATTCCGAACAATTTATATTGCGGTAAGGAGCATACGAGAACGAGGGGCTTATTTTGATTAAAAGGATCTGGTTAACCGAGACAAAAAACAAGGAGGTAAAGCTTTAATGGAAGTATTTGGAATATTACTTAGTTTATTTTTACTGATGTTTTTTGCGTATAGGGGCTTCTCCGTTATCTTGTTTGCACCGGTTTTTGCCCTTTTAGCAGCCACTAGCCAAGGCCTGTCACCAATGCCTGCTTATACCGAGCTCTTTATGGCCAAGGCTGTTGTCTATGTCAAAGTATACTTCCCTATCTTTTTATTGGGGGCTGTGTTCGGTAAAGTCATGGAAGACACTGGACTGGCCAGAGCAATCGCCTATAGGATTCTGCAAGTCGTGGGCAAAAAACGCAGCATCTTGGCTGCCGTTCTTGCCGGTGGCGTTTTAACCTATGGCGGGGTAAGCTTATTTGTTGTTGTGTTTACTCTTTATCCCTTTACTGCTGCTATGTTTAAGGAAGCAGGCATTTCAAAAAATCTAATTCCAAGTGTTATCGTGCTCGGGGCATGCACATATACCATGGACGCACTCCCGGGCACACCCCAGATTCAAAACATTATTCCGACTGCCTTCTTCGGCACTAATGTCTATGCTGCGCCAATACTCGGCACCTTAGGTGGGCTATTGATCTTCCTCGGCGGTATGTACTACCTTGAGTGGCGCAATAAAGTCTACCAGGCCCGCGGTGGTGGTTACAGCAACGGCGAGACACTTGTCAATGAACCTCCGGATATTGACGTGAACGATATGCCTGACTGGAGACTGGCGGTTTTACCGCTTCTTGCCGTACTGGTGCTTAACTATATCATGAGCAATGTATTCGTATGGAATCCGGATATTTTGGCCCCCTTCATTGCAATGAAATTGCCGCTGACAGCCCCTGCCATTAAAAATATTGCAGCCATCTGGGCGCTGATTATCTCTGTCGTTATTGGCATTGTTCTGGCAGTTGCCATCGGACAACGTAATTTAGCTAAGGGAGGCTTGGCAAAAGCCTTAAACGCCGGCGCTATCGGTTCTCTTTTGGCGATCATGAATACCGCTTCCGAGGTAGGTTATGGCAATGTTATCGCTTCGCTGCCTGGCTTCAAATCCATTTCCTCGTCCCTGCTGGGCATCCATATCGGCAGCACCCCGCTATTTTCCGAAGGGATCACTGTTACTACCCTGGCCGCTATCACCGGATCAGCGTCAGGCGGGATGTCCATCGCACTTGACCTGATGGCCAAAGATTGGCTAGCCTGGGCTAATTCCATCGGTATGTCGGCCGATGTCCTTCACCGGGTTGCAGCCATGGCCTCCGGCGGTTTTGACAGCATGCCCCACAACGGTGCAGTCATCACAATTTTGGCAATATGCGGCCTAACCCACAGGCAAGGTTATCCCGATATGTTTAACATTGTTTTGGTAAAATCATTGGCCGCCTTTTTGGTTATCGTGATCTATCTGGTAACAGGACTGGTGTAAAGTCGCGAAATCACTGAGTAGTGTTTGGCTCACAGTTTATTCATTTAATGTGCTAGGATTTGCAGTTTTCCAGGTGGCAATATAGCAAACGATGAGGAGGATAATGATTATGAGATTTAAAAATGAAGTAGCAGTAATCACTGGCGCAGCACGGGGAATCGGGGCAGCTATAGCGCGAAAATTGTATGTAGAAGGATGCCGGATCGTTGTTCTTGATATTAACGAAGCAGCTGCGCTGGCATGTACACAAGCGATTGATCCCGGCGGTAGCAGAAGTTTAGCGCTGTCCTGTGATGTTAGCAGCAAGGACTCTGTTAGCCAGGCAATAGCAAAAGTAATAGAAAAATTTGAAACAGTAGACATTCTGGTAAATAATGCCGGCATCACCATGGACGCCATGATCCACAAAATGTCTCTGGAACAGTGGCAAAAGGTAGTCGACGTGAATCTAACCGGGACTTTTTTGATGACTAGTGCTGTAGTGCCCTATATGCGTGAGAAGAAACAGGGACGGATCATTAACATTTCGTCTACCTCTGCCTATGGCAATATTGGTCAGTCGAATTACGCCGCCACCAAAGCCGGGGTGATTGGTCTAACAAAAACACTGGCCAAAGAACTGGGGCGGTACAGCATTACGGTTAATGCTATCGAGCCTGGCGTTATTGAAACCGATATGCTTAAAGACGTACCCCAATCGATAAAAGACGGTTGGCTGAAAGTAATGCCATTGGCTCGTATGGGGCAACCAGAGGATATTGCCAACGCCGTGTGCTTTTTTGCGACAGATGAAGCAAGCTTCATTACCGGGGTGGAATTGCCGGTATGCGGTGGTTTCATCATTATTTAGGGATTACCTGGGAGGGAGAATCTACAATGAACTTTGATGGAAAAGAAGTAGTTGTTGTAAGTGCAGTTAGGACGCCCTTTGGTAAGTTCGGGGGCTTAATGAAAGATATTGACATCTATGATTTAGGCGCTAATGCAATGAAGGAATCATTAGCAAGAATCGGGTTGCAGCCAGAGGTGATTGACGAAGTATGGTGGGGATGTGGTGATACCACCAATTGCAAAGATCCCTATACGCCGGTCGTTGCTCGGCAATCGTTAATAAAAGCGGGGTTGCCTGTTTCCACACCCTCCATCACTTTTGACAAAGCTTGCGTATCAGGGATGTCGGCAGCTTATTATGCTATGAGCAGAATAAAAGCCGGAGAAGTAAATGCTGTTCTTACAGGAGGGGCGACAAGCTTTAGCACAGTACCCTATTTAGCTCGCAACATGCGGTGGCAGGGGCATAAAGCCGGGGGATTTACACTGGAAGATCCGTTATTCCCGCTTGGTTATAAAGATTATGCCCCTGTAGCCGTAGACTCTGGCAACGTTGCTGCTCACTATAACGTTTCGCGGGAAGAACAGGATGAATTCGCCTATAATAGCCACCAGAAATATGGCAAAGCATATGCTGATGGATTTTATAAAACCCAAATGGCGCCTTTGGATATTACCGTTAAAAAGGGAAGAACCGCAGAAGTTATTCGTTTAGATATTGATGAGCAATATCGGCCGAAGATAACATTAGCAGATTTGGCAAAGCTTGAAACTATTTTTGGCAATCCAACCGTCACTGCTGGCAACGCTCCCGGACTAAACGACGGGGCAGCGGCGCAAATTCTTATGGCCAAAAGTACTGCCGATAAGCTTGGCTTGGAGCCCCTTTATACCATTCTCGGAATGTGTTCAGTAGCGGCCAATGCAGATCTACTGCCTGTGGCACCGGCGCTAGCGATTAAAAAGTGCTTAAATAAATTGAATATGACAATTGATGAGCTAGACATCATTGAAATTAACGAAGCCTTTGCGTGCGTACCTTTAGTGTCCTGTAAACTGCTTTCTTGCCAGAGCTTTATCGAGGAAGATTATGAGGAATCACTGCGTAAGATTGCCGATTATCCATTGGATACTTTTAGTGAAGTCCGCTATAAACAGCTTGTCGAAAAACTCAACGTTAATGGTGGGGCGATTGCAGTCGGACATGCGAACACTGCAAGCGGCGCCCGTATCATGATGACTGCCGCGGCCGAGTTAAAGCGACGCGGTGGCGGGGTGGCGGCTTGCGCTATCTGTGGAGGCCTTACCCAGGGTGACGCCTGTATAATTAAAGTTTAAACATAAGTGTTTTTCTGACCTATGAAACATTCTGGGAGGAGTATTTCAATGAAGTGGCAGGAAGTATATAAAGATCGTCTAAAAACCCCGGAAGAGGCGGTAAAGCTTGTAAAGTCGGGTGACCGTATCGTTCCCGGCCATGCCGCAAGCGAGTCGAAGCTATTAATTGATGCTTTGATGAAAAGGGCACAAGAACTCCATGATGTTGAAATATGGCAAGGAGTAACGATAAACGACGCGCCTTATTGCAAGCCGGAAATGAAGGGCCATTTCTTCGTCAATACCGGATTTGTCAGTGCCGGAACTCGTGAGGCAGTCTGGGACCACCGGGGGCATTTCTCGGCTCTGATGTTTCATCAATTCCCCAGAGCCTTCCGTGACAAGCATATACCGGTCGACGTGTTTATTACTATGGTATCGCCGCCAGATCCCCACGGATATTGCAGCCTGGGGGTTTCGGTCGATCACTCCAAGCAACTCATCGACAGTGCTAATATCGTCATTGCCGAAGTGAATCCTAATATGCCGCGGACTTATGGAGAAACCTTTGTCCATGTCTCACAATTGGACTGCATAGTGGAAGGAACCGGTCCGCTTTTGGAACTGACCCGCTTTGCCAGTAAAAATGCCGTTTTGGATAAAATCGGTGCCAATGTTGCTTCGCTGGTTAGAGATGGAGATACGCTGCAAATGGGAGCAGGCACCCTTCCAGATGCAATCCTATCCTATCTAAAAGTCAAAAATGATCTTGGAATTCATACGGAAGTGGTCTCAGACGGTATAATGGAGCTCATCGACGCTGGCGTTGTCAACTGCAGAAAGAAGACCCTCCACCCGAATAAAGTCGTGGCGACTTTCGTGTACGGTACTCGAGAAATGTATGACTATGTGGATAATAACCCGTTTTTCACCCTTTATCCAGTCGACTATGTCAATAATCCCTTCGTAATAAGCCAAAATGACAACATGGTGGCGATAAATGCCGCCCTGGAAGTGGATCTACTCGGTCAGGTAGCTGCTGAGTCGTTAGGTGCTAAGCAGTTCAGCGGCATCGGCGGCCAACTTGACTTCATCAGAGGGGCCGGGGCCTCAAAAAACGGGCGGCCGATCATTACCGTGCAGTCAACAGCTCAAAAGGATACCGTTTCCCGGATATCCTGCCAATTCAAACCAGGAACGCCGGTTACAACGACCAGGAATGATGTTCGTTATGTAGTTACCGAATATGGTGTTGCCGATTTGTTTTGCAAAACAAACGAAGAAAGAGCGGTAGCGCTGATCTCTATCGCTCATCCGAATTTCCGCGATCAGCTCCGCGACGAATATAAGAGTCTGTACGGAGTTTCGCTGCCGAGGTAGATATACAGTCGCATTTTTAAGGTGCGGTCTAGATGTCCGTAGTGGGGACTATCCTTGCCGCACTTGAAAGTGCCTGTCATAAACCGTGTGTTTCTCGGCAAAACGCGTTAGATTTCCATTTAGGAAATCTAACGCGTTCTTTTGTAGTGGTTTGGACGTAGTTTCATTAAGACTGCTACATCGGGTGGTTAGCACCGCTGTGGGGAAGCAACACATTGCTTCCCCGGAAAACTATGGTATAGTAGAACCGAATACGACAAACCAATTATTGCTTTTATCTTTTGCAATAAGGATGTGACGTTGGTGTTGTTTTTGCGGGAAGACTGGAAACTCTTCAGAAATATAGAAACCTTGTCTCAAAAAGCCGGTGTACCTCAGGAGTCCATACCCTCGCTTGTGGTCAAAGAACTGGTCGACAATGCACTGGATGTAGGCAGTACTTGTGAGCTGGACTTGTTGCCTGGAATCAATGGCTTTTATGTGCATGACTCTGGGGAGGGAATGGATCCTGGCGAGCTTCAGGAGCTATTTTCCGTCAGCCGTCCTCTCCTTTCTTCGAAATTGCTACGCCTTCCGACCAGGGGAGCCCTTGGTAATGGTTTACGGGTTGTCAGCGGTGCTGTCCTTGCCTCTGGTGGCCATATTCAGGTTGATACACGAGGCAAGAAATATCACCTGAATTTCGATCAGGACGGCAATACCAATGTTGCTGAGATTGGAGACTGCAGCGGCCAAGGCACACGAGTCAGTGTGATATTCGGCGCCAACCTCCCGGTGCGGGACAGCGACCTTAGCTGGGGGCGGCTGTCTATTGCCTTCGCGCGCGGGACTGAATTTAAATGCAAAACTTCACCGTTTTGGTATACCTCAGAAGCCTTTTATGAACTGGCAGACTCCTATTACGGGCCGGTTGAGACCCTGGCTGCTAGTTTTGACGGCATCACTAGAGGCAAGGCAAAGGAGCTGGCGGCATTGTTTCCCGATCGGACATCTGCGCAGCTTTCTTTTGACGAAACTGAAAATATTCTGCACCAACTCAGAGCGAATTCGCAGGAAATCAAGCAAAGCAGGCTTGGCCAAATCGGAGAACTTCCCGATTTCCGCGACTATGCTGCTGCAGCCGGATATCACCACATGAAGTCGCTGCGGGGTCAGCACAGTGCCGCCATTCCTTATTTTGTTGAAGCTTGGGTGAGTCTTGCCGAAAAATCCACACTAACCTTTCTCGTCAATAAGACCCGGATCACCGGTGATGTCCGTATCTACGATGACCGCGGCAAAATTTCGCTCTTCGGTTGCGGGCTGGCCCATTCAATAAAATCAAAATCCGCCGACATAATAATTAATGTGCAGACTCCCTATATGCCCATTACTTCTGATGGCAAAGAGCCTGACTTGGAGCCCATGGCAAATGAGATTGCCGACGCCATAAGACGGGCAGCCGCGAAAGCAAGACGTACTGTTTCTCATAATAAGAATACCGGCAGGCGAAATGAGAAAGAAATTATGCTGCATTACTTGCCAGAGGCGGTGAGCAAAGCCAGTGGGCAGGGCGTGTACAAGTTCAGCCAACGGCAGCTTTATTACGCCATCCGGCCATATGTTATCACGCAGTTGGACAAGCAACCTGATTACAATTATTTCTGCCGTGTTATTACCGAATATGAGGCGGAAAATGGTAATATCCCCGCTATGTATCGTGATCCCCGTGGTGTACTGTACCATCCCCATTTAAAAGAAGAGATTCCAATTGGGACTATTTCCGTTGAAAACTACGAGCGCCCCGAGTGGACGTTCAACAAGATCCTTTATTCCGAAAAGGAAGGTTTTTTCACAATCTTAAAAGACGCAAAATTCCCTGAACGTTTCGATTGCGCGTTGCTGACAAGTAAAGGGTATGCTTCTCGCGCGGTAAAAGATCTCTTCGATTTTTTGGGTGACACCGACGAAGAAATCCTGTTTTTCTGCATCCATGATGCCGACGCTGCCGGCACTAAAATATATGAGACACTGCAAGAAGGAACAATGGCCCGTCCAGGCCGCCGAGTCAGGGTCGTCAATCTTGGTTTAGAGCCAGAGGAAGCTCTGGCAATGGGACTGGAAGTGGAAACCGCTGAACGAGCCATAGGCCGGCGTCCGGTCGCCGGCTACCTTGCTGATGAGTGGCGGGAATGGTTACAAGACAATCGGGTTGAACTCAATGCCATGACTTCGCCGCAATTTTTAGAGTGGCTTGAAGTCAAAATATCGGCTCATGGGGTACGCAAAGTAGTACCCGATAACCAAGTGATGCGCAAAACGCTCCAAGAAGAAGTCATTGCCCTAACGGCACAGCAGGTGCAAGAGCAAATCCTCCGGGAAGCCGGATACGATCACAGGGTTCGCCAGGCCATTCAGGCAATTACCCCGATGATAGAGCAGGAGGCTTCAAGTCTTACCCGCGTCGTAGCCAGCCAGCTCGATCTCAATGAAGAAGCGCACTGGTCACAACCAGTGCGCGATGTCGCCAAAAAGATAGTTGAAAAATTAACCTGATGGTCACTTTACGGTGAGACTATACGGTAAAATTTATAGATTCTTTTAGAGGGAAACTATCGAATCCGCAGTAGTGCCGGTTCGGAGGCGAACCAAAGGAATCCGGTGGCCGTCCATTCCGGAGGATTTACCACGAACCCGGCGGCAGAGTACTTATCCAACATCAATTTCAGGCCGATTAATTGCTCTGACCAAAGGCTGAGGTGCGGATTCTCGCCGACGATGACAACGCATTTTTCCTTAGTCTGCTCGTTCATCATTTTTAGCACAGCCTTCATATCCTCCTGGCCGATAGCGTTAACAAATTTCGCCTTCGCATCCAGTTCTTCGGCAATAATCTGGGCGCTTTGTGATAAGTAAGGCACTAAAGTTGACCAAACTTCCAGCTTCGTTTTTTTGGGCCGCAGGCGATATATTCCCTGGGCGGCTTGCTCGGTGAGCCTTTCGGCCCTTCTGGTCAAAGTTTTAACGACATTGCCATCTTTATCAGCTTTTTCTTTATAGTCACCCACATGGAAAAAAATCAGTTCCATTTACTATCCCTCCTTTGACAGTACTTTGACGTTCATTATCCACTTCCTGTTTGCAAGAAGCTGGAAAAGGACCATTGACACATATTTAACACAAGCTTAACATTTGGCAAGATACCCGCCAGGAAGAGGAATACTTTTCGATCATGGAAAGGCAGGGATGCCTTTTTTTTGTACCCTTTCAGGCGGGCGTGAATTTTAGATAGTGTTTACCTGATGATAATACTTCGGGCTTTTTAACCCTGTATTATGGAGGCATGGTCGGATCATCGGCAAGGAATGCCGATGAAGCGATTTGATAGATAAAGGAGGGCTGAAAATGGAGGGTAAAACAATCAGTGATTCCAGTGTCGCCATGTCGATTGTAATGCAACCCAATCAAGCAAATCCGGCTGGAAATGTTCATGGTGGAGAAATCATGAAACTTATGGACAATGCCGCTTTTGTTGTTGCTCAGCGTCATGCTCGCACCAATGTGGTTACCGCGAGGGTGGATGAGTTAGTATTTCATCAGCCTGTTTATGTAGGCAATCTTGTTACCTGTTACGCCTTTCTCACTTTTGTAAGCCGGTCATCCATGGAGGTTATGGTCACCGTGGAGGTTGAAAACCTCTATAGTGAAGCCCCGGGGGTATGTGCCCTGACTGGTTATTTTACTATGGTCGCCCTTAATGCCGGGGGCCAGCCGATGCGAGTGGCGCCGCTGGAATTGGTAAGTGAAGAAGAGCGACTCCAGTTTGAAGAGGGGCAGCTGCGCCATGAGGCCAATCGCAAGCTAAAAGCACAGCACATCAGACCACCAAAATGTTTAGCGATAAAAGCTGATTAGACTAGTATTACCGATTTTAGCGGAAATAGAGAAGGACTTGGTGCAAAAGGGTTGTTGAGACCATTGTCTCGACAACCCTTTTTAGTATACGGACGTTGATAGACCAGTGTCTTCACCTTGTTTATTATCTATCCATGAGTTAGCGGACAAGCCGAGATTTGCCTAAGCGCCACGAAAGAGACCGGCGCCGGTCGATTCGACAGTTCTTCTCCTGGCAGTGCTGGTAGCGAGTTGCCGGCGGATCATTTCGGCAATGCGCACCGAACCGTCGTTCGGCGGTGTTTTGCCAGCTGAAAAAGCAGCTTGGGCGCTGGCGGACTGAGTATTGATCAGTCTGCAGCCCTGGCGAGGGTCGGGGCAGAAGTGGCCAAGCCGGTTGTTGACGACAAAATCGATGTTGCCGGTTTCCTGGATGCCAACGGCCTCAGTGATGATCAGCGGTCGCCGCATGGCCACCGCTTCCATGATGGTGCCGGGACCGGCCTTGCTGATGATGACATCGCTGGCAGCCATCAAGGTTTCCATGTTATCGACAAAACCATAGACATGAAGATGCTCAAAACGATTCTTCATGGTCTGCAGATGGTTATAGAGAGCTTGATTTCGCCCTGCGACCACCAGAATTTGTTTGTTACGACAGTTCTTCTCAAGCTCATTGATCCACTCGGCCATATTTCCGGCCCCCACCCCGCCGCCGGTCAAGAGAACCGAAAAGCGCTCCGGATCGATGCCGAGATTTTGACGGGCTTCCAAGCAGGTAGCCGGCTGGTGGCTGAATTTGGGATGGACGGGAAAGCCGGTAAAGACGATCTGGCTGCCGGCAATTCCGTGTCGGCGAAGGGCATGGTAGGCCTCTTCGGTTGGCACTAGGTAAAGATCGGCCCCGGGAGTCGCCCAAGAGGCATGGATGGTGGCCAGGTCGGTGACCACCGTGAGAATGGGCCAGGAGGCTCGGGTAGCCTTGCGGTTGGCAGCCAGCAGGCCGATGACCAGGGGATGGACGGCCACCGCCAAGTCGGGCTTGATTTGACTGAGTTCGCCTTCGATTTGCGGCGAGGCCTGACGATATACCAGTTTGGTCAGCAAGTTTATTCTTTTTACGCTGTTGGTTTTCTCAAAAAAGAGGTTATTCAGCCAGAGCTGTTTTCGCGAACAGTAATCGTAAATTTCCGGCGCTTTTCTCAGGCCGGGAAAGCCGGTGGCCTTGAGAAGATCAGACAGTATGCACGTGATATCGCGATAACTATTCAGGGCGGCCACCATCGCGGTCGCGGCGCTGCGGTGACCGCCTCCGGTGTCGGAGATGGCGAACAGAACATTCTTGACAGAACAAGTCATTGTTATCCTCCTCAAACCGATTGTTAAGGCGTTACTAACAAAATGAATGACCCTTCCTTTTCAGTTTACGGGAAAGAGAAATGAATCATGTTAATTTCCGATAAAATATTTGTTAATTATAAACCAGGATCTTACATGAAGCGCCACATAGTGGCAAAACACTAGCTTGAACGATCTTAACACAGGTTTTACGGTGGTTTAACAAAAACTGGTTGTAGTCCTATTAGAATTTAAATACAGTCGTCTTGACTATATGGAAGTGAAGCGACCAAGGAAGAAGCATGAATGGTATATTGGATTCAGTTTGAAAGGAAGCGAGCAGAATGATCGAGTTCAGGAGTGTTAAAAGTAAGCTGATTGCCTTACTGACAGTGACATTTCTTGTTGCAGTTGTCGTGATATCGACAACTTCATACATTAAAATGAAAGATGCTGCCATCAAAAATTCGGAGCGCGAACTGGCGACGACGACAGACCGATATGTCCAGCAGGTGGCCCGCAGTATTGACAAGCACGTGGCTGAGGTAGAGTTTCTGGCGAGTACTGATGCTCTTGTCAGCGGGGACAAGGAACGTATTCTGTCTTACTTGGAGAGACAAAATCAGCGGATGCCACACTATGATACGATTCAGATCGGCGATTTGAAGGGGGAGGTTTACGGAACGAAAGGGGCCACTGGCAACCGCTTGGATCGGCCGTATTACCAGCAGGTACTCAAGACCGGAAAAATGGCCATATCTGAACCGATCATTTCAAGAACGTCAAATGTCCGAGCCATAGCAATCGCTGTGCCGATCATGAGCAACAACCAGCTCGTCGGGGTTCTCAACGGCACATTTAAGCTGGAAGAAATTGAAGGCATATTGGACTCGCTCACTTTTGGCAAGACAGGAACCCCCTTTTTGATGAATAACGACGGTCTTGTCATTTATCATCGTGATAAGACCCAGGTTATGAAGATAAACCTGCTTAGTGGCCCCGAAATCCCGACAGAGCTTAAGGCAGCGGCGGGAAGGATGGCCAAGGGAGAAACCGGAGTGGCGCCTTACTCCTATAAAGGAATCGATAAGATAGTCGGGTTCGTTCCTGTACCCAATACAACATGGTCTCTGGGGATTACAGTTGACCAGGCTGAATTTTTGGAAGAAACGTTGGCCACACGCAATTTATCGATTCTGTTAGCGTTGGTGACATTAGTCATCGGCTTTGGGAGCGGATATATCATCATTGATCGTATTGTCAAACCGCTTACCGCGCTTGACCTCATGGCCCAGAAAATGGCTGAGGGGGATTTCACGGCTGCCACGAAAACAAAGGTGGCTGACGATGAAATCGGCCGGCTGTCAAAATCGATGGAACGCATGGCTGACAATACTCGCGCCTTACTGGGACACGTTCGGCAGAATACCGATCAAGTAGCCGCTTCCGCCGAGCAGCTTGCTGCCAGCGCCGAGCAGTCGGCTCAAGCTGCCAACCAGGTGTCTGTTGCCATTGCCGAGGTATCTGAAGGCGCGGAAAAGCAGCTGAAAGCCGTTGACGACACAGCATCAATCGTGGGGCAGGTGGCTGCGGGGGTTCAGCAAATCGCGGCTAACGCCAGCGCAGTCGCCGACACTTCGGCCAAGTCGGCTGACGCCGTCCGTGAGGGCAGCAAGGCAGCTGAAAAGGCGATTGCTCAAATGGGCCATATTGAAGAGGCTGTGACCCATTCGGCCCAGGTGGTATCCAAGCTCGGCGAGCGGTCGAAAGAGATCGGCCAGATCGTGGAAACCATCGCCGGTATTGCGGGACAAACCAACCTTTTGGCGCTAAATGCAGCCATCGAAGCGGCTCGGGCCGGTGAGCAGGGACGAGGGTTCGCCGTGGTTGCGGAAGAGGTCAGAAAGCTTGCCGAGCAGTCGCGAGAAGCGGCGAAGCAAATCGCCAGCCTGATTGCCGAAATACAGCAGGATACCAATAGTGCGGTGACAGCCATGAACGGCGGAACCGAGGAAGTGCGCATCGGGGCTGAGGTAGTCAATGACGCCGGCAAGGCCTTTGTGCTAATTTCGGGGTCTATCAGCGAAGTCTCGAGTCAGATGCAGCAAATTTCCGCCGCCATTCAGCAGATGGCAGGCGGCAGCCAGCAAATCGTTGCCGCGGTGCAGGAGATTGACGCCGTCAGCAAGGACACGGCCAGTCACGCCCAAACGGTATCAGCAGCTACCGAGGAGCAGTCGGCGACAATGGAAGAGATCGCCTCATCCAGCCAGGCCTTGGCCAAGTTAGCCGAGGCGTTGACCGTGGCGATGGCAAGGTTCAAAGTATAAGCAGATTGAATCCGCCGGGCAGTTGCCTGCATTGAACTGGCGAAGCTTTTACCTAAAGTTAACACATGCTTAACACGCGCCGCCTTCTGGTATGGAATAATGAAACTAGCAAGTCAAGCATTTGTAGGATCGAAAAAATGATAGTGTGCCGCTCCCTTTATAGGGGGCGGCACAAGTACTATAACGAGGTAGTCTAGATGTCTATAACAGAAAACTCGGGAGGGCTTTGCGTGATCGACCGGGAAAGCGCCATTCCTTACTACTGTCAGCTTATGGAGATTGTCCAACAACAGATTGGTGCCGGGGCATTGAAGGAAGGGGAAAGAATTCCTTCGGAGCTTGAAATGAGTACTTCCTTCCGGGTAAACCGCCACACCGTTCGTCAGGCGATCGGCGAGCTTTGCCGAACCGGCGTCTTGTATAAGGCCAAAGGACGCGGTACCTTTGTCGCTAAGCCCCTTCTCGACCTGGTGGAATACCGCCTGTCGCCGAAAAATCGCTTCACAGAAAATATCTACCAGGCAGGCAAGATTCCGGGTAGCCGGGTACTCAGGCGGGAGGAAATCGTCCCTGCAGCCAACGTCAGAGAGGCGCTGGACCTGGCACCGGATGAGACGGTTTACGCGCTTGATATATTGCGGTTGGCCGACCGACAGCCCTTTTTGCTTTCCAAGATGTATTTGCCGGTAAAGCATCTTCCCGGCTTTATCGAGCTCACCAACGAGTTTACTTCGTTATTCGCCATATTTGAAAAGTATGGAATAAAGCCGCAGCGGGTCAAATCTTTCATCAGGGCTACCTTCCCGACGCCAGAGGAAGCGAGTGCCCTCGATATACCTGGCAACATGCCGGTGCTGAAAATCGAAAATGTGCTAAAAACCCAGGATGACATCCTGATTGAATATAATGTTTCCTGCTACCGCGGTGATCTAGCCAAAATCAGCGTCGACTGGTAGTTCAATAAAGAATAGGGGGCATAGGACATGAAGGGGATTTCGAAAATCGGAATAGTCATTTGGGTGGCGCTTGCAGTACTTTCCTTGGCGCTTTCGGGTTGCTCGACAACGCAAAACACCGCCAAGCCACAAGAGGTGAAAGTTCTTCGCGTGGGCGCCATTCCGGCAGAAGACGCACAAAAAACACGGGATGCTTATAAGCCGCTCACCAGTTATTTGGAGAAAAAGACCGGCATGCAGGTAGAGCTTTTTGTTGCCACCGACTATTCCGGAGTGGTGGAAGCCATGCGTTCCGGCAAATTGGATATCGCCTATTTTGGGCCGTTTTCCTACATATTAGCTGCTGATAAAGCCGGTGCCGAGGCTTTCACGGTGGAAGTCCGCAAAGGGTCGGGGACTTCTTATAAGAGTATTGTCATTACTTCACCTGACAGCGGCATCAATAAATTGGAAGATGTCAAAGGACATACTTACGCTTTTGTCGATCCGGCTTCGACCTCCGGAAATCTGATCCCGCGCTCCTTCTACAAAAAGAACAATATCGATCCTGACAAGGATTTCAAAACGGTCGTCTATGCCGGCGGGCATGACGCCGCGGCTCTGGCAGTGAAAAACCACAAGGTGGACGCCGCTTCGATGGATGATATCACCTATGGCAACATGAAACAACAGGGACTGATCGACGACCAGAATATCAAGGTTATCTTTCAATCCGACCCCATCCCCGGCTCGGTATGGGCCTGGCGCAAAGATCTGCCGGATGACCTGAAGGGCAAATTGAAGGCTGCATTTCTGAGCGTTGCCAAGGAAGATCCGACAGGACTTAAAGCCTACGGTGGCTCGGTGGAAGGATATGCCGAGACCTCTGACGCCAATTACAACGTAATCCGGGAGACGGCGAAGATTCTCAACCTTGACCTGACAAAAAAGTAGGATGAGGTCCGGCCGCCGCTGTCTGGCGGCGGCCGTAAGTTTGTTGTAAAGAATGGTCTGAACCTGATCGGTCTGAAGGAGGCACTTGTTATGATAGTCATTCACGACCTGCATAAAGAGTTTGGTAACGGGACCAAAGCACTCAGAGGTATCGATCTCAACATCGCCAGCGGACAGTTCACTGTACTGCTGGGGCCGAGCGGCGCAGGCAAATCGACCCTGCTGCGCTGCCTCAACGGCCTTGTCCAGCCAAGCGCCGGCGAGATCTTTTTTGAAGGATGCGCTGTAAATGGCGCCAAACAACTGGAAGACATCCGTCGCCAGGTAGGGATGATTTTTCAGCAGTTCAATCTGGTCAAGCGGCTCACCGTCATTGAAAATGTCCTTTGCGGCCGTTTGGCCCACTCTAATGTTTTCGCCAGTTGCCTAAAACTGTTTCCGCAGGCAGACATCGATTACGCCTTGCGGTGCCTGGAGCGGGTGGGACTGGGCGATAAGGCCTATCAACGTGCCGACCAGCTCAGCGGCGGGCAGCAGCAAAGGGTGGGGATCGCCCGGGCGCTCGCCCAAAGCCCCAAAGTTATCCTTGCCGACGAACCGGTTGCCAGCCTCGACCCACGGTCGGCTGACCGGGTGATGAATATTCTGCGTGAGATTAACACCCAAGACGGCATCACAGTGATTGTCAGTCTTCACAATATTGAACTGGCTGGTCGCTATGCCGATAGAATCGTCGGCCTTCGTGACGGCGGGCTGGTGCTGGATAAACGCGGCGGAGCCATGACGCCCTGGGAAGTAGAGCGGGTTTATGGCGGCGCTTACAGCGACGGAAATGATGATTGCTGTGATTTCGGGCAGGTGAACTATGCCCACGCGTAAGGGTCTCAGCCTTTCTGTCCGTCCAATTGCCCCCTGGTTCGGTGATGGTCGGTCGGTTCTTAGGCAGGTTATGCTGCTGATGCTACTGACAGCAGTCTACGTCTGGAGCGCCTATGGGACCAACTTGAACATTGCCGAACTCGTCCGGGGGATACCGCAACTGGCCGATATTATCGGCCGGATGTTGCCGCCCAATCTCGAGATTTTGCCGCGGCTGCTCGGGCCGACAGTGGAAACACTGCAGATATCGATATGGGGAACGACCCTGGCTGTCATCTTCACCCTTCCTTTTGGGCTCGCGGCGGCCCGAAATATTAGTCCTCACCCCCTTGTTTACAAAGCCAGCCGCTTCATCTTGAACGCCACCCGTTCGATTTCCGAAATCATCTTCGCCCTTGTTTTTGTGGCCGCAGTCGGGCTTGGCCCTTTTCCTGGAGTGCTCGCCCTGGCCTTTCATTCGGTGGGGATGCTCGGCAAGTTTTTGGCCGATTCTATTGAGAATATTGACTCCGGTCCGGTCGAGGCGCTGGTAGCCACCGGGGCCAACAGGTGGCAGGTGATTATCTATGCCATCGTTCCCCAGATCATGCCAGAGTTCGTTACCTTGTGCCTCTACCGCTGGGAGCTGAATTTTCGCTCGGCCACCATTCTCGGTATCGTTGGCGCTGGCGGAATCGGGTTTGAACTGATTACCAGCATGCGGCTATTTAAGTATCAAGACATGACAACAGTACTAATCGTGATTTTAGTGATGGTAAGCATTGTTGATTATATATCCTCTTGGGTCCGGTCAAAGATCATCTGATGAGGGAGAATGCAAGATGGAATTAAGGGAAATATTGGCCGAAGGGTCTTTTCAGGTTTGGTTGACACTGGCGGAAGAGATTGCCCAAAAACACGACATCCAGGTACTGCGGGCCCCTGAGACCTGCACGGTGATGCTGCAGGCCACAGACAGCGTCGGTCAGACGCCGTTTTATCTGGGGGAAGTACTGATAACCGAAGCCGCGGTTGCCATCGGCACTGTCACAGGCTATGGTTTTGCGCTGGAAGACGAGCCGGAAAGGGCTATCTATAACGCGGTGATTGACGCCGCTCTGGCTGCTGACGTGGCCGAAAGCGACTATATTCGCAAAACAATCGCCGCCGAGAAAGAGCGAATTTTGTTACGCAGACAAAAAGAAGCGAGTCTGGTCGCCGCAACCAGGGTGAACTTTGCGATCATGGAGGGATAGAAGAAATGACTGTTGCACTCGAACCGGGTTTTGATAAAGTATTTGATACCCAGAAGTTCTACCGGATCATGCTGGATGTTATGGCCAGACCCGGAAAGATCGGTCTGCTGCCGGCGGTCGATTTGTGTCCGCCTTCAGGTCTAGATGTCTACGCTGCCGGGATTGCCTTTACCCTGCTGGACGGAGAAACCGGCTTTGCCGTGCTGCCGGAAGAAAACGACTGGCAGGACTATCTGCGGCTGAACACCGGCTCGGGGTCGAAACCGGTGGCTGGGGCGGAATTCATCTTTGCCAACGGCAAGTTCAACTTGCCTGAGATCAATGCTGTAAGCCGTGGCAGCCTCCTCTCCCCGGAGCAAGGCGGGACGCTTATTGTGCAGGTCGATCGGGTAACGGAAAGCGGGCAGGGCGTCAAACTGACCCTCACCGGCCCTGGAATCAAGGATAGCTCCAGAATGGTGATCGCAGGCTTCGACCCGGCCAATCTGGAACGTGTCCTCAGTCTAAATCAGGAGTTCCCGCTGGGGGTTGACGTGTTTTTTGTCGATACCGCTGGCAATCTGGCAGCCATGCCCCGTTCCAGCTCGGTAGAGTGGGAGGTGACGGCGTAGATGGGCTATGTCGCAGTATCAGGCGGAACCGAGGCCATCAACAAGGCGGAAGAACTTGTAAAATATTTTCGGGTCAAGGGCGATTCGGCGCCGCTGGAAGTCCAGCAAATCAGGCAGCAACAGCGGCTGGCTGTCGATAAAGTAATGAGTGAAGGATCACTTTATGCGCCGACCATCGCCGCTTTGGCGTTGAAGCAGGCCGAAGGGGACAATATCGAGGCGTCGTTCATCCTCAGAGCTTACCGGGCGACCCAACCGCGCCGCTACAGCTCTTTAGCCATCGACACGGCGAAAATGCAGGTTCTTCGCCGTATTTCCGGGGCTTTCCAAGATATCCCCGGCGGCCAGATCCTTGGACCAACGCGGGATTATACCCAGCGGCTGGTGGACTTTTCTTTGCTTGGCGAGCGAGAAGAAGGCTTGCGTGCCTGTTTAGGCCACCTGGGTGTGACTGTCGGTGAACAAAAATTACCGGACACTTTCCCGAAGGTAGTCGACCTGCTCCGCCGGGACGGGTTGCTGGCCGAACCAGAGGAAGACGACCGGACACTGCGCGACATTACCCGCGAGAGTCTGAGCTTTCCCTATCCGCGGTCAGCCAAACTGCAGTCGCTGGCTAGGGGGGAAACCGGGGCGATGATGGCCTTTGCTTATAGCTCGATTCGCGGCTATGGCGACATCCATCCCTACCTCGGAGAACTCAGAGTGGGCCATGTGCCCCTTTACATCACCCATCCAGGCCGCATCGAGCCGGTTTATCTGGGAACGATCCTGGTCACCGAGGCCGAGATTATTGCCCAATATGCCGAAGGGGTCAAGGGGAGCAAACCCCAGTTGACACTGGGCTATGGGTTGTGCTTCGGCCACAATGAATTGAAGGCCATTTCGATGGGGATACTCGACCGCGCCACTCGCAGTAAAGCCGCCACTAAAGCGCCGGCCGAAGATGAGGAATTTGTCCTTTACCATATTGACGGTATTGAAGCGTCTGGCTTTGTAGCCCACTGGAAGCTACCTCACTATGTGACCTTTCAGTCGACACTGGATCGGCTGCGCAAATCCCAACAAATGCGGGAGGAATCGGGTAATGCTCAATCTGCAGGCAATTAAACGGCCAAGTGGCTACAATTTCGCCTTCCTCGATGAGAACACCAAACGGGAGATCCGGCGCAAGACGTTAAAGGCAGTGGCCATCCCCGGCTATCAGGTGCCGTTTGCCTCTCCCGAGCTGCCGATTGCCAGAGGCTGGGGCACCGGGGGGCTGCAGCTGACCATGTCGCTGATCGGACCGGCGGATGTGCTGAAAGTGATTGACCAGGGCTGCGACGGCGGCGTAAATGCCGTCAATATCCGCAACCTGCTGGTAAAAACCACCGGGGTTAAGACAACATTTGAAACAGCCGAAGCCACCATCATCCAGACCCGTCACCGCGTGCCCGAGGAAAAAATGCGGGGCGACCAGATCCTGGTGCTGCAGGTCCCCATTCCTGAACCCCTTCGGTTCGTCGAGGCCAGTATGGCCAAAACCCGCGAAATGCATAGTGAAATGGATTATAGCCGGATGTGGGTCTTCCTGTATGAAAATATCGTCAAATGGGGTGAGATTACCCTCGGGGCCCGCTATCCTTCCCTGGTCAACCGGCGCTATCTGATCGACCCTTCGCCCATTCCCCGCTGGGATGTGCCGCCGCTGAACATGGCTGACACCCTATACTTGTTCGGGGCCGGAAGGGAGAAACGAATTTATGCCGTTCCCCCCTATACCAAAGTCGAGCCTTTAGAATTTGACGACTTCAAGTTCAGGGTTGAGGATTTTAGCGGATGCTCGTGTGTCCGCTGCGGCTCCGTCAAAACCTACCTGAATGAAATTTACAGCAGTGAGGCCGGAAAAGTCCACGTCTGTTCCGACAGCAGCAACTGTGACAAGATTCGAGCCAGGCGAGAGGAGGAATACTCCAGTGCCGCAAACTGACAACCTCATTTTTCAGGTGCGAAATCTCAGTAAATACTATGGTCCCGGCTGCCCCTCCTGCGCCGTACTGACCGGACCGGAACACGAGAACAATGTCTGTCCGCGCTGCGGCACCATTGTGGCTTGTCATGACATCAGCCTTGACCTAGAGCAGGGCGAAATTCTCGGGATTGTCGGCGAAAGCGGCTCAGGCAAGAGCACACTGGTGCGCTGCCTGTATTTCGACGATGAAGTGACCAGTGGTGAAGCCTATCTGGCCGCTCACGGCGAGGGCAAACGGAATATTTTCGCCGAAAACTCCCAGCGTAAGCGCTATGTGCGCAATCATCTGATGGGCATGGTCTATCAAAACCCCCTGCTCGGAATCAAGCCGCATTTCACTGCCGGCGGCAATGTCGCTGAAAAGCTTTTGACCGCCGACATCTATCACTATGGAAACATCCGGGAGCGGGCTGCCACCCTGCTTAGCCGAACCGAAATTCCTCTGGGGCGCATGGACGACTTTCCCGCCCATTTCAGCGGCGGTATGCAGCAACGGGTGCAGATCGCAAAAGCACTGGCCAATAATCCGCCCCTCTTATTCCTTGACGAAATCACCACCGGACTCGATCTTTCGGTACAAGCCCGTGTTCTTGATCTGGTAAAAGAAATCCAACGTGAGCTCGGGATCGCGATGTTGGTAGTATCTCATGATTTGGGGGTCATCCGGATGCTGGCCGACCGGACAGCGGTGATGAAAAACGGCCGGATTGTCGAAGTGGGGCTGACTGACCAGATATTAGAAGATCCTCAGCACCAATATACTCAACTGCTGGTCCATTCCATGTTATAGGAGGAATTCAGATGATTGACAGGTTTGAGCTACTGACCGTCAGGGAACTGTCCAAACGATTTACCCTCCACCTGAATGAACGCAAAGAGCTTCGCGGTTGCGATGGAGTCAGCTTCAGTCTAAAACCGGGAGAATTCATGGGTATCGCCGGTCCAAGCGGGGCAGGAAAGTCGACGATCATCAAATGCCTCTACCGCACCTACCTTCCCAGCGGGGGCAGTATCATTTACCATACCAAAGACGGACGGGAAGTCGATCTGGCGATCGCCGGAGAACGGGAAATCATTAAATTGCGGCAGGAAGAAATCAGCTATGTCAGTCAATTCCTCAAAGTCATTCCCCGGGTGCCGGCGATTGACATCCTGGCGGGGGAACTGACCCGCAGGGGCTGGGCGAGCGACACGGCGAGAGAAAGAGCCGCCGAATATCTCGGCATGATGAATATCGGCCGGGAACTTTGGGACACATCCCCTTCCACTTTCAGCGGCGGCGAACAGCAGCGGGTCAACCTCGCCAAGGCGCTGATCACCCAGCCGCGGCTGCTGCTGCTGGACGAACCGACAGCCTCCCTGGACAGTGAAACCAAGAAAATTGTCATGCAAGCCCTCATGCAAATGAAAAAACAGGGCACGACCATTATCGGGATTTTCCACGATACTGAGGTGATGCGGCGTTTGGTTGACCGTATTTTCACCATGACGGCCGGACGCTGCAAATCGATCAAACGGATGCAGGAGGTTGTATGAATCAGACAGTGTTAATTACCAACGGCCAATTGGTTCTGCCCGACCGGGTGGTCGACAACGGGGAATTACTTGTGGAAAATGGAATCATCTGCCACGCCGGTAAACAGGGCGAGCACCGTACCAAGGTGGCTGACCGGGTAATAGACGCTCAGGGCGGCTATATTTTGCCAGGGTTTATCGATCTCCACAGCGACGCCATTGAAAAAGAGCTTGAACCCAGACCAGGGGCCTTTTTCAATGCCGAGCTGGCTTTTAGCGAACTCGAAAAGAAACTGGCCGGACAGGGTATTACCACCATGTATCATTCCTTTTCCTTCGCCGGCGCCGAGTGGGGCGTCCGCGAAGACAACGGGGCGGCTGACTGCATTCGCCGCATGATTGGTATGGCCAGGAACTCTGCCCTGATCCGCAACAAGATGCATCTTAGGTTTGAAATTACCAACTATATGGCGGTTGATATCATTCGCGGCCTGCTGCGGGACGGAATGATCGATCTATTGTCGTTTATGGATCATACCCCCGGCCAGGGCCAATATCCCACTGTTGAAGACTATAAGCGCTATCTGGAAAAGACCTATCACGTTCATTTCAGTGAAGTCGACCGGATTCTGGCTGCCAAAGAAGAGGGGCGGACCCGGAGCGACGAAAGCATCGAATTGCTGCAGACCGCAGCGCTGGCCGAAGGAATTCCGCTGGCCTCGCATGATGATGACCGACCTGAGCAGGTTCGCTATTACAAGGCGAAAGGAGTCACCATCAGCGAATTTCCCATCAACATCGAGACCACCCAGGCCGCGCGGGCGATGGGGGTCGATGTCTGCGTCGGCGCACCGAATATTGTCCGCGGCGGCTCTACTGGCAAAGGGATGCGGGCCATCGACGCAATTGAAGCAGGGGCAGTAAATATTATTTGTTCGGATTACTATCCGCCGGCCATTCTTCATGCCGTTTTCCAGCTGGCGCAAAAAAATCTAAGCCTGCCGGAAGCCGTCGCTATGGCCACCTGTTTGCCGGCTAGGGCGCTCGGACTGACGACCTTGGGTAGTCTGACCGAGGGAAATACCGGGGATGTCATTGTGGTGAAAATACGCGGGCAGGTACCGGTGGTGACCAACACCATTGTCGGCGGAATCCCGGTCTATGATGTAAATTACCGGATGGTCGAATATGCCGGCCAAAAGATGCCGGAACAGCCGGCCTGCTAGGAGGATGAAGATATGCAGCTTGCAGGAATTGCCATTAATGCCGACGCCGGACTGATTGACGGCAACCTGAATGTTTTGCGCAAAGAACTAGAACTTTATCAGCAATTGGGGTTTTCCCATGTAGAACTTGCACCCCATGGTGTGGGAGTCATGTATCATGGCAGACTGAATGCCCAGCGACTTCATGATTTGCAGCTGATTCTCAGGGAATATCCTTTCAGCTATACTGTGCACGGACCCAACCCGATGAATCTGATGAATGATGAACCTGGTAATATCGAATGGCAAATGTTTGTGGCCAGCCTCGAATTTACCGCAGCCATCGGAGCGAAGATTATGGTCTATCATGCCGGTCGGTACTGGCCCGAGGAGAATTTCTCCGCCCATGAACGGCCCTATCAAACCCCGCAGGAAAAGAGGGTGCTGTGGGAACGAGAAAGCGTGGCGCTTGCTAATTTGGCAGATGTAGCTGACCGGTCGGATGTCACCATCGCGGTGGAAAATGCCCGGCCCTATCTCGATGCCCCTCATTATTGCTATGCCGAATCGCTGGCTGAGCTGGGGCGGATGGTGCGGACAGTCAACCACGAACGGGTTGGCATAGCCCTTGATGTTGGGCACGCCCATCTGGCGGCCTGTCACTACCGCTATGACCTGAGAAAGGAAGTCGGCGAAATATCGCGGTATGTAAAACACATTCATCTTCATGACAACTTTGGTAAATGCTGCTATTCTAAGGAGCGCAAGCAATACGAGCTGGCAGCCACCGGCCGGGGCGACATGCATATGCCGATCGGCTGGGGGAATATTCCTGCAGCCGGGGTTCTGGCGCAGCTGGCAGATTATCAGGGGATCGTTACCCTTGAACTCCGGCCGCGTTACCGCGAGTACTATCGTGAAGCGCTGGAGAATGCGCAGCAGCTTTTAACAGAAGTGATGAGGCTGTCGGCGTGGCCGGCAAGCAACGCCTGCTAGAGTGGAGCAAGCGGGCCGCAACAAGGGAGACAAGAAGCAAAATTTTACGCTACAAGCAGCCGGCGACGCCGGTTGTTTTATTTGTCGGGCACGGCGCGTCAAGTAACACGAATTGACATCTCATAACAATAACTTAACAGGGTTTTAACATCTGCCGGAAAAGGTGGTTTTATAATAATGATAGACGCATAAATAAGAAAAAGTTGGTTGCATGACAAGACGCTGCCCTGGATCAAATTGGTGCATGACCAGGCGCCAGCGGTTGCGGCTATAAGATGATGCGAAAATAGGAGTAATTTATGTTAGTCAGTGGACGACTAAGAGTCATTACCGCTGCCATTATTTGTTTCACGATTATTTTCAGCATTTTGGCTGTATATTTTGCTGAGCAGCGGTACCGTTCTGATCTTGATACCAGACTTGTGCAGATTAACACTGAAAATAGTAACCTTACCCGGGCGTTGGCTGAGCATGTACGGCGGACCTTGAACGAAGCCGACAACATTTTGCTGTTCATGAAGGCTGAATATGACACCCGGCAGGAACTGCATCCCGACACCCTGGCCCTCCTGAAAACATTGCAGAACGGATATCTGATCAACCAGATTGGGCTGGCTGATGCGTCCGGGAAATTGCTGTTCAGCGCCACCCCCACCGAGTTTAACATCGAAATCGCTAACCGCGAACATTTCCGCGCCCAGCAAAATTCTGCTGCCGGGGGCCTTTATATCAGTCTGCCGGTTGCCAATCAGATCACTGGACGATATTCAATCTTTCTCAGTCGCCGTCTTGAGGACAAAGACCGAAATTTTGCCGGCATCGTTTCAGTCGGCTTAGACCCCGAGTATTTTTCCCGCTTCTTCGACCAGATGGAGCTCGGCCCAGGCAGCACCATTCTGATTACCCGTAAAGACGGGGCGGTATTGGCCAATGCCTCGCGGCAGACGGTGCTGCTAGACACCCGTATTCATAATCATGAGATATTTCAGGATATTAAAAGCGGTTTTCAAGCCGGGGTGTTTGAGTCGCCTGGGTTCTTTTCGTCGGTACCCAACCTGGGTGCTTACCGGGTACTGGACGAATATTCGCTGGTGGTTGTCGTATCAACGATCAAGGAAGCCGCCCTGCAGGATGTGTATGCCCGGAGGGTAACCTACTATTTATGGGCCTCCCTTTTTATCTTGCTAGCCTACATTTTTGCCTATGCCCTGTGGCGCCAGTTCAACAGACTGTACCTGAAAGAAATATCCCTTCAGGCTACTGAGCGGGACTATATGCACTTGCTGGAAAACATGACCGATGGCTACTTCCGCACCGACAAAGAAGGTTGTATTACTATGCTCAATCCGGCAGTGGTGAGGATGCTGGAGTATATTTCGGAAGAAGAGTTGTTGGGAAAACCGGTGCAGCAGTTTTGGTATCATCCTGCCGAGCGCGCAGGCTACCTGGCGCAGCTGGCGAAAAAGGGCTTTGTCACCGACTATTCGCTCGTTCTTCGCAAAAAAGCAGGCATTCCAATACCTATTTCGCTCAGCAGTCATTATTATTTCGACGAGAATGAACGAATTTTGGGCACAGAGGGCATCATCCGCAACATTTCCGAGCGTCAGAAAGCGGAAGAGCAGCTAAAATACGTCGGTTATCACGATAGCCTCACCGAGCTTTATAACCGGGCGTATTTCAACTGGTATCTCAAGGAGCTGGAGATACAGCCCCCCAAAAGCTTGGGCCTGATTATTATCGATGTGGACGGACTCAAAGTTGTCAACGATACGTTGGGGCATGAAACTGGCGATGCATTGCTGCAATATACGGCGCAAGTTCTCCGCCAGGCCTTTGCAGGAGGGGTCGTTGCCAGGATCGGCGGCGATGAGTTCGCTGTTGTTCTCGCAGATATCGATGAGCAGCAGATTGACACTGCGGTGTCCGGTCTGCGTGAGGCAGCGGAGTCCAAGCGATATTTCGCAGATGGGGCGTCGCTTCCCTTGCAGCTTTCTTGTGGCTATTCGTTGGAGCAAGGCCCCGCCTACAACATGCGCAACCTGTTTATTATGGCTGACCGGATGATGTACCGGGAGAAGCTTTGCCAGGCAGCCGGACGGCGCGGCACCATTATAAAAAGCCTTAAGGAGATGCTTTCAGCACGGGACTACATCACAGAGGGGCACGCCAGCAGAATGCAAAGTTTTGCCGTGGCCCTGGCCCAGAAAGCCAACGTCCATTCATCCCATCTTTCTGATATCGGCCTTTTCGCCCAGTTCCACGACATCGGCAAAGTCGGTATACCGGACGGCATATTAAAGAAACCGGGCCCGCTGACAGAAGAAGAACGCAAGATTATGCAAATTCACACTGAGATTGGTCACCGGATTGCCACCGCATCAGACGAACTTGCCCCGATCGCCGACTGGATACTCAAACATCACGAACGCTGGGATGGTAAAGGATACCCGTTAGGCCTCTCTGGTGAAGACATTCCGTTAGAATCGCGCATCCTGGCGATTGTCGACGCCTACGACGCCATGACCAACGACCGACCTTACCGGAAGGCTTTGTCGGTAGAGGAAGCCGTCAAAGAAGTACGGCGGTGTGCCGGCAGTCAGTTTGACCCGAAATTAGTCGACCTTTTCCTGACGGTACTCAGCCAGTACGAGTCGCAGGAGATGCTGCTGAGCGGTTGATAACAGCGGTAAGCTCAGAAATTTTACTATAAAATAACGTGTTCTTTACAAACCGGACTGAATTAAGCGCTAACATGATAATTAGGAAAACAAACGAACGGGGGTTGTGATTTTGAGTCCACAAGTAAACAACCTTGTTGAAAAAATCGAGGATTTACGCAATCGAATTGATCATCTGCGCAGAGAAATATGGGCAAGAGACCGGGCCAACCTGCGTGACCAGCAAATGGAAAGCGATTTGGAGAAGCTTCTGATTGAGTATTTGAGTTTTATCAGCGCACATGAAGATATCGCCTGCTGAACCTTACCCGTTTCTTCGAGCGCAGGCGAAGTAAGCATAGGGTAACCCATAGCAAAAACAGCAGTCCCGCAGGGCTGCTGTTTTTGCTATGGGTCAATAAAAGAAAAGCCACCCTGGCGGGTGATTTTACGAAGTCAATTTGACTGTTGTGCGGCGGGGGGCGTAAAGCTGATAGAGGCCCAGTAATCTGCAATCATCCCGGCAGCTTCGTCCGGATCGGACTCAAGCTCCTGAACACGTAGCCTGAATTCCTGAAGTCGGATAAATAAATCATCCTGTGACAAAAGAACACTCTCCTTTTCTGGTGATGGCCGTAAACTGAGCTTACCTATAAAATACTTCCGGTGAAATCAGCCGATATCCTGCCAACTAGCAGTCGACATAGGTTAAGCTTCTGTTAAACCTGCCTTTGCACCACCTCTTGGCCAGGTGCGAGCTTGGCATCGGGTCCACGGATTTGCGTCTTGCGAGGTGGAAATCAGTTGGCGGGAAAAACTTAACATACATATTGTGGAAATATACTTGCGTATAAAGTTTAACCTTTGTTAATATTATGTTAAGGCTTTCAAAGGAGCCTGCCTATGGGACGGGAATGCGCCAATCGCCGATGTGGATTTCGCATTCAAAAAAGTATCCAGCAAGCTCTGTCGGAATAGACAATCGTACTGGGGAAAATATGCGAGGAGGTTTATCGGATGGGGAAAAAGCTGACCGATTCCAAGACTGTTGAAAAGCTGGCTCTTATTGCGATTGCAAAGGCCGGGCCGGACGACAATATCGCGGAAGTCACCAAGAAGGTCATCACCGACTATTTTTGGGCGATGGAAACAATCAGGGAACACAACGGATCTGTTCCCTCCAAGAAAAAAGCCCTTAAACTTCTGGGTGATCAGCGACAAGAAAAGAAACGCAAACTTAAAAAGATCCCAAAACAGACAGCCGGCGAATAACGCCGGCTTTTTCATTGCCTAAATGAGTTTTTGGCTGAAGCTTTGCGTAACCTCCAGACATCATTTTGCCAATCACGACAAGTAGTGATGTTTAACAAGAAATTAACTCCAATTTAACGAGTGACTGACGTATTTTTCCTATAATGAAAGCATAATTTGCTGGATTTTAAGGCGACGATGAAATGTGAGTGGTATGATGCGATATCTGTTCGATCCGGTAGTTCGTTTCATGAATCGGCTGAAATACGCCTATAAATTTGCGCTGATCGGGCTGTTGATTGTCATGCAGGCATCAGTGCTCATTTATATGCTTGTCATGGAGTTGAACAAAAATATCGACTTTGCTAACCGGGAGCGTCTCGGCATTGAATATAGTCAGGCGTTGGTCGGTTTGCTTGACGAAGCACAGGGCTACAGGCGGCTTCACTACTTGTATTCTACAGGAGATCGTTCGCAAAAAGAGGCGCTGCTGACAAAACAGGCCAGGGTGGATGCTGCCTTTCAGGCGCTGGAAACGGTCGATCAGCGCCTGAACGACCAGTTGGACACCACCTGGAAGGTGCAGTTGCTGGAAAAAGAATGGGATGGGCTAAAACAGCAGGCGCTACAGTTTGAGCCCGAGCGGGCGCAAGTGGCGTTTGGACTGAACAGCCGCTGGATTGGCGAGATAACAAGTCTGATTCAATATGTGGGAAATTCGTCCAATCTCGCCTTGGATGCCGACCTGGATACAGCATCTTTGGTCGATGCCGCATTGCGCAAATTACCGGCATTGGTCGATACCTTAGGCCAGGCCCAGGCGCTTGGGGAACAATTATCCGAAGCCCCGGGGCTGTCACCTTGGGACAAAGACCGCATGCTGGTGGTGGCCGGGCTGGTGCGATCCAACCTGGAACAGTATGACCGTAGTACCCAGCAGCTTTTTCGACATAACGACAAGGTAAAGGTTCAGCTCAAGAAATTCAACGACGCGTTAGATGATTCGGTGCCTATTTTTGTCTGGAATTTTGAACAAAGCTCAACCGGAGCACAAGGAACAATGATCCCGAAACAGCTTTTGGTGACAGGTGGACAGCAGGCTGCCGGCAGCGTATTGACCCTGTACCAGGAAGAGCTGAAGGTGATCGATGATCTCTTGAATATTCGGATCGAGAGATATTTGCGTGATCGGAATGCTGTGATTGGTTTTACAATGGGTATTCTTCTGCTGGTGTTTTATCTGTTTCTGGCTTTTGACATGTCGGTGCGCAGAGGGGTGTATCACCTGAATACGGTGATGGAATCTGCCGCGCAAGGGGATCTTAGCGTGCGGGGCGATATTTATTCGAAAGACGAGATGGGAACACTGACCGGCGCTGTCAACAGCATGCTCGATTCGTTGGAGAACATGTATGAAGAGGTTCGACAGTCGCGTGACCAACTCGAGGTCTGGAACCAGGAGCTGGAGATAAAAGTTGTCCAGCGCACAGCCGCGCTGCGCAATCTGCTGGATCATGCCGGTCAAGGGTTCCTTTCCTTTGGCGCCGATTTGAAGGTGGCAGGCGAATATAGCGCAGAATGTGCAAAAATATTTAAACATAACATTGCGGGAGAATTAATTCCAACCTTGTATTATCCTACCGATCGAGGCGAACAGGTTTTCCTGGAAGCGCTTTTTGGAAAAATATTTCAGGAACAAAACGGTCTTATTAGAGAGACATATCTTTCTTTGTTGCCGGAAGAACTGCTCCTGGGGGAAAGTTTCATCCGTATCGGATATAAGATCATCATTAATCCCGCCAGACCCGGTCAGGACGAGATCATGCTCATCCTGACCGATCGGACCCTGCAGCGGGCGATGGAGCAGAGGATACAAGAGGAACAAAGCATTCTTGCCATGGTGGTGAGGGTGGTGACCCATTCTCACGACTTTTCCACCGCAATCAGGCAGTATTCCGTTTTTTGTAAGGAAGGACTGGCGCAAATGCTGCAAGAAGGCGGGCGTTGCGGCGAGCGGCTTGAAGTTGTTTTTCGCACAGTCCATACCTTTAAAGGAACTTTTGGCCAATTGGGAATGCGCCACACAGTGGCAGAGCTGCATAACATGGAGACCGTACTGGCTGAAATCCGAGATTCAGGCGCTGACGAGCTTGAAAATGATGGGGTGGATGAGCGGTTAAGCCAATACACGCCGCAGAAAATGCTCGATTGGCTGGAAACCGATATGGCTATATTGAAAGACATTCTCGGCGAGTCTTTTTTCTACCAAGAAGAAACTTTGGTTGTCGAAAGCGCCAGGCTGCTTGAGATCGAAGAAAAAATTCAGCGCATTCTCACCCCAGGGGAGTGCCGCTTGCTGATACCGGAAATACGCCGGCTGCGATTTAAACCGTTCAAAGAACTGCTGGAGAGCTACCCTGAATATGTGCTAAACCTAGCCGAAAAGTATGAGCGCCTGGTCAACCCCTTTGAAATTGAAGGCGGTGAAACGTTTGTTGATCCTTTGAAATACTACGATTTTTCGAAATCATTGGGGCATGTATTTCGTAACGCCTTAGTTCACGGGCTGGAGGCGCCGGATGAGAGGCTGGAAAACGGCAAAGAAGAAAGCGGCAATATCTCCTGTACGATCCGCGAAGAGGCAGACGGTTTGACTTTGATCATAAAAGACGACGGGCGGGGCATCGATGCTTCCCGGATCCGCGAGATCGCCGTGAGTAAAGGAATCGCCGAGAGGCAGTCGCTGCTGGCGCTGTCAGACGAAGAGGCGATTATGCTGATTTTTGCCGATGGTTTTTCCGGTGCGGAGGATGTCAGTGAGTTGGCCGGGCGCGGGGTTGGACTCTCCGCGGTGCGGGAGGAACTCGGCAAGGTGGGCGGGTCCGTACAGGTCCGGACCACCAGTGGTCATGGCACAGAATTCCGCTTTTTCCTGCCCTTATATAACCTGGAAGACAATGAACCGCAGTCGATGTCTGTGATGACCAAACCCTTGGTAGATGAGGCAATTAAATTACTGAAAAACGCGGGGCTTCCGGTGATCAACACCGTTTTTCGCGAGGGAGTAGCCGGTGGCAAGGTTGCATTGCGCAAAGTAACAACCTTTGTCGATATCAAAGGGATGATGAAGGGAAAAATGTTGCTGAGCGCCGAAGAGGCCGTTGTTGAGCGGCTGGTCGCTGCCTATGGGCGGGAAGAAGCGGCCGGGGCGCCTGAAGATAAATGGATGGAAACGGTGATTGCCCGGTGCGCCAGTGACATATTTTTAAGCGCACAAGCCCAGCTTCCCGACCTGGATGACGCTGTAAAAGCAGAAGCCCTGGTCACCATTTTGGCAGAGGATGCCTCGGCGAAATATCCGCAGGCCGAGATATCGACCTGGATGCTGGAAACCGAGCGGGGTTGGCTCAATTTGAGTTTGATATATTGACATAGCTAGAAAGGATGATTTAAATGGCACGCATTCTGGTTGTTGATGATTCCCTGATGATCAGGAAGACCCTTCGCATTGTTTTCGAGAGGGCTGGGCATGTGGTGGTAGCCGAGTCAGCCAACGGAGAACAGGCAATTGCCCATTATACACAGTTTCACCCTGATTTAGTGACCTTGGATATTACTATGCCTGGTCTCAATGGCATCGAGACCCTCAAAAGAATCTTGGCATCAGACCCGAACGCCAATGTCGTCATGGTGAGCGCCTTGGGACAAAAACATATGGTTTTCGACGCCCTTCAGGCCGGGGCAAAAAATTATATGTTAAAGCCGTTGAATGAAGAAAAGCTGTTAGCGGTCGTCAGCCTTGTGCTGGAAAACCGCCAGGATTCCGCGGCACCCACGGCTGTCGCTCAATAGTTCGCGAAGATTACAGATAATAAACCGTGAATAAGGAGAGAATCCATGGCTACACATTATTTCGCCCATCACCTGCTCAATAGAGGAATCCTTTCGGCCGCTCAAATGCAGGAAGTGCTGGATTATGAGCGTTCGGTCCGGGTCAAATTGGGTGTGCTCGCGATCAACGCCGGATTTATGACAGCCAGTCAGGTCGAGGAAGTCCACGCTTTGCAGCGTACCCAGGATAAACAGTTCGGGGCGATCGCCGTGGGGGAGGGGTATCTGACCGGCGCGCAGCTGGATGATTTGCTCACAGCCCAGGGACGCAGACATTTTGCCTTTATCCAGGCAATAGCTGACAAAGGCTTTCTTACCCTTGCTGAACTTGAGAAGATTGTGGCAGATTACCGGCGCGATAACAATATCTCGGAAGAAGAATGGGCCGCCCAAGATGACGCTACTCCGGAAGAGATGATCAGGGGCCTGTTGACTTTTCCCCAGGCAGACGAGTCTTCCGAACTTTTCTATAAATATGCCGGTCTGCTGCTCAGAAATATCGTACGGTTCCTCGGCGACAATCCGGTTGTTCTGACGTCCAATTACGCTGAACCCGAGTCAAAAGAACAGTGGCTGGTGACTCAAACAATATTCGGCGGCGTCGCCTTAGAAGTCGCTCTGGCAATGGAATCCCCGGTGCTGCTGGAACTGGCTCGGCGCTTCAGCGGCGAAAACCTGGCAGAAATCGATGAGTTGGCAATAGATAGTGCCGGGGAATTTTTAAATATGAATAATGGTGTCTTTTCCAGCAACCTATCCCACGACGGAATTGAGGCCGACCTGTTGCCGCAACAAGTGCAGCTCCCGGCCAATATTGATCGCGGGACTGCCTGGCGACTCTCGATTGGATTGACTTTTGGCCGGCTTGATCTTTTCATCGCACAAACGACCTAAATCATCGCAGATTAGCGGCAAATGAAAATTCGCAGAAAAAACCTTCCGAGATTCCGGGAGGTTTTTTTGTTGAATATCTGCTGGATATAATCTTGGCTTAGTGGATGAAAAATTAGAGGATAATAGAAATTGACTGGGAATTAAAAAGAAGGGAAGTTGGGAGGGAGTTGCGTTAAAAATAATAGCGTAGCGACAGTCACCCAGTCCGGGAAAACGGTGAAGGCTCTCCTCAAACCAGAGGAGTGAAGATTTGCAATAAATACGGCAAGGAGGAAGAAAATATGTTTTTAGGGTTTGAGCATGCGGCGATTGTCGCCAAGGAAACGAAAATGATGGCAGACTGGTATGTGAAAATGTTTGACTTCCAAGTGGTAGCCGACAATGGCAAGTCGCCAGCAACCTATATGCTGAAGGCACCCAACGCCACTGCGCTTGAGATTCTGCCTGCGACGAGCGGAGAACCGGCTGACTATGATCAGCTGCTGGTCGGGATCAGACACCTTTCGCTGGCGGTGGACGATTTTGAAGCAGCGTTGAAATTCCTCCAGGACAACGGCGTCAGCGGATTTTTTGATGAACGCCGGTCTGAGCGCCATCGGCTGATGTACTTCCGGGATCCTGAAGGCAATCTCCTTCATCTAATCTGGCGGGCTAAACCGCTATAAGTGACCTTGGCGCTTTGCCCAAAACCCGATAAAGCGTCAAACACAAGCCACTCCAAATGGCAAAAATATTGAAAAGTTGAGAGGATCGGACAACCGGCAGGGTTGTTGATCCTCTCAGTTTATTACGGCTGTCATGCTGTGGCGCCCTGGCAATCCCGGCTGACGTGGTCTATTGTGGTCTATTTGGGTCAGAGCCGATAAAAATGATATAATAAATGTAGCCCATAACGGCAGAAGACGAATCGAGCAAAGGGGTTTGTGACGAATGTACAGTTTTAAGAATGATTACAGCGAAGGGGCGCACCCCAGAATACTGAGCGCTTTGACGGAAACCAACCTGGAGCAGGTGGAAGGCTATGGGGAAGATTATTTTTCGTTGAAAGCGGCTGAACTACTAAAACAAAAGATAAAGCGTCAAGATATCGATATTCATTTTTTCTCCGGCGGGACACAGACAAATCTCACCGCCCTTGCGGCTTTTTTAAAGCCCCATGAAGCGGCTATTGCGGCAAATACCGGCCATATCCTGGTTCACGAAACCGGGGCTATCGAGGCCACGGGACACAAGATCATCTCTATCGAAGTGAATGATGGGAAACTGACGGTCGAGCATATCAAATCGGCTGTCGACAGCCACACCGATGAGCATATGGTGAAGCCCAAACTGGTTTATATTTCGAATCCCACCGAGATCGGGTCAATCTATAATCAGTCTGAACTGCAGGAATTGAGCCGGTTTTGCAAGGACAACAAGCTCTTTTTATATGTTGACGGTGCCCGGCTGGGGTCGGCTCTCTGCGCAGAGGGAAACGACCTGGATCTTTTCACACTGTCAATGCTTGTTGATGCCTTTTATATCGGCGGCACCAAAAACGGAGCCCTCATGGGCGAAGCCCTGGTCATTTGCCGGGATGTGCTCAAAGAAGATTTCCGTTTCCATATGAAGCAAAAAGGAGCCCTCCTGGCAAAAGGCCGGCTGATTGGCATTCAGTTTCTGGAGCTTTTCCGCGACGAGCTGTATTTTGATATGGCAAAACACGCCAATGCGATGGCGGGAATGATCCGAAAAGCCATCAGCGACGCAGGTTATCAATTCTTGACAAACTCACCATCCAATCAGATTTTCCCCATATTGCCTGACCGGTTGATCGCAAAACTCCAGGAGAATTATTCCTTCTATGTGTGGTCAAAAGTCGACGGCCAGCATTCAGCCATCCGCCTGGTCACTTCCTGGGCGACGAAAGAAGAGGCTGTCTTGGCATTTATTGCTGAACTGAAGAGTCAGGGCTAATCGCGGGGATAAGAGCAACTATTGAGAAAGTTACAAAAATAACAAACTTTTTATTGTAGGTAGGAGACTCGGCGAAAAAGGCGAAATAGAGTAATTCAGTGCGGAAATACTCTATTTTTTCTCTCACTCCGACTCTCTTTATTTTTTAGACAGAGGTGACATATGCTGACTTTTGATGTGCTGATTATTGGCAGCGGCGGCGCCGGGATGCGGGCGGCGCTGGAAACTGCGCGCCAGGGAGACCTCAGCGTAGCCGTGATGACCAAGATGTTTCCCACCAGATCGGCGACCGGGATGGCACAAGGCGGGATCAATGGCGTTCTGCAAAATGCCGACCCGACCGATTCGCTGGAAAAACATATTGCCGACACCATAAAGGGAAGTGCCTTTCTCGGCGACCAGGATGCAATCGAATTTTTTTGTAGCCAGGTTCCTGCGGTCATCAACGAATTGGACTATTTCGGCGTCCCGTTTTCCCGGGATAAGGACGGCTGCATCGCCCAGCGCGCTTTCGGCGGCCAGTCCTCGCCGCGTACCTGCTACTCCGCCGACAAAACCGGCCATGTTATTCTGCACACCATGTATGAACAGTGCCTGAAACACGGGGTAAACATTCTGCAGGAATGGCAACTGCTGGACCTTGTCGTTGACAACGGCCGAGTATGTGGCGTAGTTGCCCTGGAGATTAAAACCGGCCGGATCGTTCCGATCGCCGCCAAGGCTGTCATCGTGGCAACCGGCGGGGCAGGCCGGATTTACTGGCTCAGGACCACCAATCCGTTTGCCTCGACCGGCGACGGGGTGGCGGCCTGCTTCCGGGCCGGTATACCGCTGAAGGACCCCGAAATGGTGCAGTTTCACCCGACTGGGTTGGCCAGCACCGGCATTTTAATGTCGGAAGCGGTCCGGGCTGATGGCGGCTATTTGCTCAATAAGGACGGCGAGCGGTTTATGAAACGCTATGCGCCGGAAAAGATGGAACTTGCCACCCGTGATGTCGTAGCCAAAGCGATTGAAACCGAAATCAAGGAAGGCCGAGGCTTCGGCGAAGGAATCGGCGCCTATGTACTGGCTGATCTCAGACACCTGGGGAAAGAGGTCATCACCGAAAGACTGCATGGCATTCGTGACCTGGCGATGGCCTTTGAAGGGGCTGATCCGGTGGAGGTCCCTATTCCCATTCGTCCCACCTGTCACTATAGCATGGGCGGCATTGATGTTGTCGATTACCGGAGCTGCGCCACCGACCTTGCGGGTGTTTTTGCCGCCGGTGAGGCAGCCTGTATCTCGATTCATGGTGCAAATCGGTTGGGCGGAAATTCCCTGGCCGATATCATGGTCTTTGGCAAAATCGCCGGGCATAGCGCCGGGGAGTGGGCCAGGCAGCAAGAACCGGTCGGAACTGATCGTTTGGACGAAGCCGCGGCCGCCTGGGAGGCCAAGTTTGCCCAGACAGTTGCCCGCAAACAGGGCCCGACGGTGGCGTCGATCCGCGACCGGATGGCAGAAGTGATGTGGTATCAGGTTGGCATCTTCAGAAAAGCCGCTGATATGGAGCAAGCACTTGAGGTCATCGATGGCCTTATCGCCGAATATGAAAACTGTGTAGTCGGCGATGACAATAAAATATATAATACCGCTTTTGTGAATTATATCGAGATCGGTAACCTGCTGACCATTGCCAAAGCAGTGGTGATTGGGGCCCTGAACCGCAAAGAAAGCCGGGGCTGCCACCTGCGGGAAGACTTTCCCCAGCGCGATGATGCCAACTTCCTTCAGCATACCCTCATTACCAAGGATGGACCGGAATTTACGCTGTCTTATCGGCCGGTGGTTGTCACTCAGTACCAGCCGGCAGAAAGGAGCCAATGATGCGGCAAATTGTTTACAAGATACAACGCTTCGACGGAACAAAAGCCTTTGAGCAGGAATACCGCTTCAATTATGAGGCCGGAAAAACTATTTTGTGGGGGCTTATCACCATTAAGGAAACCATCGACCCGACCCTGACGTTTGTGGCCTCCTGCCGCTCGGCCGTATGCGGGGCCTGCGCCGTCCGGGTCAACAACCAGGCCATGCTGGTCTGCGAGGTGTCACTGGATGAAACGCTGGCCAGGTTCGGCGATACGCTGGAGATTGCACCACTAAACAACTTCAAGGTGGTCCGCGACCTGGTCGTCGACTGGGAGCCGAAAGCCGCCCGCCTGAACGAGGCCAAACCATGGCTTGTTCCCCAGGAGAAGTTTTCGGTGGAGAGCGGATGCCGCCAGACCCAGGCCGAGTTTAAGAAATTCAACAAGCAGACCGAGTGTATTTTGTGCGGCGCCTGCGCCTCGGAATGCAATAAACTGTCGATGAACGAAACGGATTTTTATGAGCCGTACGTCTACTCCAAGACCTACAAATTTTTGGCTGATTCCCGCGATGGAGCGCCGCTGGAGCATCTCGCGCCAGTTGTCGGCGGCGGGGTGTGGAAATGCGTTCACTGTGAAGAGTGTGTCGCCAAATGTCCCAAAGGACTGGAACCGGCCGAGGATATCTCCAAAACCCGTCAGGCCGCTATCGCCCACAAATTGATCAAAAGCGTCGGTGCGCGCCACGCACTGGCTTTTTATGACGATATTGTCGCCACAGGCCGCCTGGATGAGACCCAGCTTGCCGTAAAAACCGAAGGTATGCTAAAATCGATTTCCCGCCTGCCCTTTGCCCTGCGGCTACTCCGCAAAGGCAAACTCAATCCACTCCATCGCCCGGCGCCGGTCAAAGGGATCGACCAAATCCGGGCCATCGTCCGCGCAGTAAAGGAGGAAAAATAAATGAAATACGCGTTTTTCCCCGGCTGCGTGCTGGAAGGCGCGGCTAAAGAGGCCCATACGGCGACAGTCAAGGTGGCGGCGGCTCTTGATATTGAGTTGGTGGAACTGGAAGGCTGGACTTGCTGCGGGGCATCCCATCTCCAGGATGTCGACGAAGCGGCCGCCGTTGTGGTCAACGCCCGCAACATCGCGTTGGCAGAAGAGTTGGGGTTGCCGCTCTTGACTGTCTGCAACACCTGTACCCTGATGCTGCGCAAAGCGAAAGTTGCTCTTGATGACGGCGAGAAAGAGTCAGCCAACAAAATATTGAAAGCCAACGGACTTGAGTACCGCGGGACCAGTGAAGTAACCCATTTTCTGTGGGCGCTGATCAGGGACTATGGCCTGGATAATCTCCGCCAGAAGGTGACACGCCCTTTGACCGGACTTCGGGTTGCCGGCTATTATGGCTGCCATATTCTGCGGCCGCCGCAGATCATGGATTTTGAAGATTACGCCGCCCCCCATTCCCTGGACGATCTGATCGTCGCCCTTGGTGCGGAATCGGTGGATTTTTCGGCCAAGCTCAAATGCTGCGGGTTTCATGCCTTTTGGACGGCCGAGACCGATGTGCTCAAAATGACTGGCGAGAATAATCTGAGTGCGATCACGGCAGGGGCGGGGTGTATTGTCACCCCCTGTCCGCTGTGCCAAATGCAGATGGATATGTACCAGCCGGAAGGGCAGGCCCAGGTGAAGACAACCACGCAGATACCGGTGCTGCACCTGGCGCAGTTGATCGGCCTGGCGCTGGGCTTATCGCCGCGCGAACTGGGGATGAATCGTCATATAGTACCCGCCCAGCTAGCGTAGGGATCTTTAAGTTATAGTCTGTTTCTTTGCAAGAGAAGCATAACTTTGCCGTTTGGCAGGCTTATGCTTCTTTCCCTGCAGGTAAAAAAACGGAACCGGTGGAGGAAGCGTGTGAAACGAGTTGTTGCTATTGCGGATATTCATGGGAGACTGGGAGCGCTGGAACTGCTGATCAGAGACAGTCTAAAGGGGAACTTTCATGACTATCAGCTGGTCTTTCTGGGAGATTATATTGGCTATGGCAAAGATTCCATCAGGACGTTATTAAAGGTCAAGGAATTCAAAGAAAGAACTGGGGCTATTGTCCTGCGCGGCAATTGGGAAGAGATGCTTCTGCAGGCGTTTGGGCCAAATAGTAATGAAAAGACAGACTGTGTGATGGAATTTTATCGCAGTGGCAGTAAGGATGTTCTCCAGGAACTGAAGAAAAATCGCTTTCTTTGCAGCACCGTTCTGGACTTTATCCGCTCCATGCCGCTGTTTTATGTCGGCGGCACTGTTCTCTATGCCCATTCCGGCGTGGATCTTTCGCTTTGGGAACCAGGCATGTCTGCCCAGGAGTTCGGCGCGGCAAATGATTTGAATTCACTGATCTGGAACCAGAATTTCTGGGATGTAGTCAGGCAGCCGGGGAAAGAACTTCCCATCGATGTGGTGGTGGGCCATCTTCCGGTCCAAATTTTGCACGGCATCAAGCAGGAAGATCCCTTCCCCGGACCGTTTCTCTATAAAAGAGCGCTGGGAATTGACTGCGGCGCATCGAGAAAGGCAGGCTATCTTGGCGCGGTGTGTATTACCGACTCAGTACAGGACGCCCAATGGAACTATGTCCCTGTTTCGAATTAGCAACAAAATGGCGCAAGTCGAAGCAAAGAGTCGTATAAGAACCCAGCACACATCCAGTTCATTTTAGCGAAGGCAGCCTGTGGTTTAATGACTTTGCATCAAGGGCCGGTTGTATGGTACTATAACCAATGTCGCCTGAGATGCACGTTATCTTTAATATGTCCAACCTACTTTTATAAATGGGGAATCCAATGTTATGGGGCTGTCGAGCCACCGCTGAGTGGATGACAAAAGCATAACTAGGATGCCCACCTGCGAGTAGCGGGTTTGGACATAGAAAGAGACGACATTGCGGGCTTTCCGATTTAATAGCGATAAGGACTTGCCAGACAGCAAGTCCTTTTTTGTGTTAGAGGAAGATATTCACTATTTCTTGATTTTCGGGGTTATTTCTTTCGCAAGCTCAGTTGACGATTTCTTCACGCTTTTCTTTGGCCCCCGACCAGGCTTTGTATCCCCCATTTTCGCTATCCCCCCTCTTTTTGTTTTATGGTAAGTATATGTAAAAACGGGAAATCTATGCGCAATCTGTGATTGAAGAAGATATCCGCACTGGTTTAATGGCTGACTTTGCGTTTATAATAGACACAAAAGCATGCCTGTGTGAACCAGACAGAATTGAGGGACAATGATGAAATCACTTGTACTGGCAGAAAAACCGAGTGTTGCCCGCGAAATTGCGCGTGTTTTAAAATGCAATACAAAAGATAAAAGCTATCTGGAGGGGCCGGCCTATGTTGTGACATGGGCGCTGGGCCATCTGGTGACGTTGGCCGAGCCGGAAGATTATAGCGCGAAATATAAGGAGTGGCGGCTGGAAGACCTGCCGATGATGCCTGCCAATCTGGAACTGAAGGTCATCAAGAAAACGGCCCATCAGTTTTATGCTATTAACCAGTTGATGAAACGGTCTGATATCAAAGAGATGATTATTGCCACTGATGCCGGCCGCGAAGGGGAATTGGTGGCCCGCTGGATCATGGCGGCGGCAAAATGGAAAAAGCCGTTTCGGCGGCTGTGGATTTCGTCCCAAACCGATGACGCCATCCGCGAGGGCTTTGCCTCCTTAAAACCCGGACCAGCCTACAACAATCTCTATGATGCCGCCGTCTGCCGGGCCGAGGCCGACTGGCTGGTGGGCCTCAATGTGACCAGGGCCCTCACCTGTAAATACAACGCCCAGCTAAATGCCGGCCGGGTGCAGACACCGACCCTGGGGATGATTGTCAAGCGGGAGGAGGAAATCCAAAAGTTTATTCCTAAAGATTACTGGACCATCCGTGTCAACTTTGGCGATTATTTCGGCGACTGGCGCGATGCCGGCGGAAACAGCCGCCTGTTCGACCTCACCCAGGCTACAGCGATTGCTGATAGGCTCAAGGATTATGCCGGCGTAGTCAAGGATGTTCGGATGGAATCCAAAAGCGAGCTCCCACCCCTTGCCTATCATTTAACAGAGCTGCAAAGAGATGCGAATAAGCGGCTGGGGTTTTCGGCCCAACAGACCCTTTCGGTTTTGCAGGGACTCTATGAACATCATAAACTGGTGACCTATCCCCGTACCGACTCCCGGTATATTTCCACCGATATTGTCCCGACCCTGCCCTCCCGGCTGAAGGGTATGGCCGCCGGGCCTTATGCCGAACTGGTCAAGTCCCTCCTCCAAAAGCCATTGTCGACAACCAAACGGTTTGTCGACAATTCCAAGGTTTCCGACCACCATGCCATCATTCCCACCGATCAACCCCTCCAATTGGCGGCGCTGAATGCCGAGGAGAAAAAACTCTATGATTTGATTGCCAGACAGTTCATAGCCGTGTTGTCTCCGTCCCACCGTTATAATCAAACCACGATGGTTACCACCGTCAATGGAGAGAATTTCTTTTCGGTTGGCAAGGTTGTTGTCGAGCAGGGTTGGCGGGCGATTACCTCCCGGCTGGCGGAGCGGGATGAGACTGGTGTCGACGCACCGCCTGAACAGACCCTCAAGAGCCATAAAAAAGGGGATAGTGTCCAAGTCGAAAACACGAAAGTAAATAAAGCGAAAACCAAGCCGCCGGCCCGGTATAACGAAGCAAGCCTCCTGACAGCCATGGAGAGCCCTGGCAAGTTTATCGAAGACGAGGAACTCAGGGAATCGATCAAGCAGGGGGGCCTCGGAACGGTGGCAACTCGTGCCGAAATCATCGAAAAGCTGATTCATACCAGCTATATTGAGCGTCATGGCAAAGAACTGGTGCCCACCTCGAAGGGCAAGCAATTGATCAGCCTTGTTGCCAGTGATCTCAAGACACCGGAGCTGACAGCCCAGTGGGAACAAGTGCTTGCCAACATCGCCAAGGGAAAAGACAGCAAGGCCGATTTTATCGCTCAGATCCGGGAATACACCCTTGGTTTAATCAAAGAAACAATTGCTGATACCGCTACCTATAAAGCTGATAATATTTCGAAAGTTAAATGCCCGCTGTGCAGTAAATTTATGCTGCTGGTAAACGGCAAGCGCGGCAAGATGTTAGCCTGTCCCGATCGGGCCTGCGGACATCGGCAGCCGGAAAAAGAAAATACTTTTGGCGGCCTGCGAACCTCGAAACATGAAAGCCGTATCAACCAAAAGCTGATTTCCGAGTTTAGCGATAACAATACTATCGGCAGCAACTTGGGCGAGCTGTTAAAGGCTGCGCTGAACAAGAAGGAATAGGGTTCATATTGAGTCTGAATTTAGTTGGGAATAAATACAACGGCCTACTGGTTGACAATCGCGGGTTAAAGAGGTAAAATAATATTCGCGGTTTCAAGCAGAAACTGCCGGCGCAAAAGTGCCGATCGCGGCGAGGTTTCGCGATGGCAATAGTGGTCACTTAGAGTGCGAATATGTGGAGAGGTGTCCGAGTGGTCGAAGGAGCATGACTGGAAATCATGTGTACGGGAAACTGTACCGAGGGTTCGAATCCCTCTCTCTCCGCCATATATTTTTCAGGGGTTTTTAGGGTGGGACCGCGGTAGTGCCGTCGGGTCTTGCGCAATAGGAACTCATGAACCCCGCCAGGTCCGGAAGGAAGCAACGGTAAGTGACAATTCTTATGTGCCGCGAGGTAGCCTGGCAGCGCTACTGTGGTCCGACGTTAAAAACCCAAAGATCTGGCGAAGGCCAGGTCTTTTCTTATAGCCGGTTTTGATCGCAAAAGGGAATTGACTGGCTGATGTGGAATAAACGATGGTGTTGAAAGTATCGGGCATAGCCGGCCCAAAGGAGACCGCAGCAATGGCATATGTAGCACTTTACCGCCAGTGGCGGCCACAGGATTTTGATCATCTTGTCGGCCAGGATCATATCAGTATCACCTTGAAAAACGCCATCACCACAGGTCGGATCGCTCATGCCTATTTGTTCGCCGGGCCCCGCGGCACAGGGAAAACCAGCACTGCCAAGATACTGGCCAAAGCGCTGAACTGTGTGGACGGCCCCACAGCGACCCCTTGTAACCGCTGCCCGAACTGTGAGAAGATCACCGCCGGCACATCGATGGACGTTTTTGAGATCGACGCCGCCTCCAACCGCGGCATCGACGAGATCCGCGACCTTAGAGAAGCGGTGAAGTTCGCGCCGGTGGACGGGCGCTACAAAGTATATATCATTGATGAAGTACATATGTTAACGACAGAGGCGTTTAACGCCCTCCTGAAGACGCTGGAGGAGCCCCCGGCCCATGTTGTCTTCGTACTGGCCACCACCGAGTCGCACAAGATTCCGGCCACCATTCACTCGCGTTGCCAGCGCTATGATTTCCGCCGCATTCCGGTCGGCGAAATCGAACGCCGTCTGGCTGATGTCGTTGCCAACAGCGGCATGGATGTCGCAGCCGATGCCCTCCATCTTATCGCTGTTCACGCCGACGGCGGACTGCGGGACGCCCTGAGCATCCTTGATCAGTGTACAGCGCTGGGTGAAGCTGAAGTCACCGCCGTTGCCGTCCGGAGCCTCCTGGGTTTGGTTGGCCATGAGTGGGTCTGGAAACTGACAGACCTGCTGGCTGACCGCGATGCCGCCGGAGTGCTGCTGGCCATGGATGAACTGGTCAACATGGGCAAAGATGTGCGGCAGATTCTTCTTGAATTGGCCCTGCACGGACGCAGTCTAATGCTATTTAAAGCCGCTCCTGATGTCGCCAGCGTGGAAATGTACAGCGAAGACCGCGCGGTACTGGCGACTCAGAGCGCTAAATTTTCTCACGACGAACTCGTAAAGGTGATTCAGGGGATGCAGGCGGCCGCCAACGAGGCCAAGTGGGCTGTCGAGCCCCGGATTACGGCGGAAATGGCCCTGCTGGCGGTCAGTCGCCGAGCTGACGATGCGGATTTCGCAGCCTTGGCCAAACGGGTGGCAGCTCTGGAGGCAGCTTTGTCTGCCGGTGGGGCAAAGCCAGCTGTCCGCAGCGAGCGCCCAGCGCCAGCCCCTCAGCCCAAACCGCGTTCTGCGCCATCCATCGAACCCCAGCAGAGTCCTGCACCGGAAAAACCTGCCCAACCAGCTCAGTTAGCCAGCCAGGATCCCCAGGACGTGTGGGATGCGGTGCTGAAAGATCTGCTGGCCGGCGGCAAGCGTTCGGTGCATGCTTGCGTTTCCCAGGGGCAGATGGTGGCGTTGACTGATAACCAGGCCAGCGTTCAGTTTACCTCGGCATTTGCCAAGGAACGGAGCGAAAAAGAAGACTACCGGATTATCCTTGAGAAAATTTTGTCGCAGCTCACCGGGCGTACAGTCAAATTGAACTGTCAGCTGGTAACGGTTGCGACGGTCCAGGAAAAACTGCCGCCTGCTGCGGCCCCTGTCGCCGCTTCTGCCGGGGAAGAGCAACACCCTGCTCTGAACCAGGCACTGAAGATGTTTGGCGGCGGGAAAGTGACAAAAGAAGAAAAATAAGGGGAGGATAAAGAATGTTTGGTAATATGGGTAATATGGGCAATATGATGAAAAAAGTGCAAAAACTGCAGGAAGATATGGGTAAGCTCCAGGAGGAGCTCAAAGGACGTACCCTCGAATCGACCGCTGGCGGCGGCGTTGTGAAGGTAGTCATCAATGGGGAAAAACAATTTTTGTCGCTCAAGATCGATCCGGCGGCTGTAGATCCTGAAGATACAGAGATGCTGGAAGACATGGTTCTGGCTGCCGTAAACGAGGCGATCAAAAAGGTTGACGACATGATGGCTCAGGAAATGGGAAAACTGACCGGCGGCCTGAAAATACCCGGCATGCTATAAGCCATGCAACAAATAGCGCCGCTGACGAAACTTGTGGAGCAGTTCCGGCGTCTGCCGGGAATCGGGGCGAAAAGCGCCGCCAGGTTGGCGTATCATATTCTGGCGATGGATAAGGAACAGGCTGGAGCCCTTGCAGGGGCCATTGTCGAAGCAAGAGAGAAGATTGGCTATTGCCAGGTCTGCTTTAATCTGACTGACTGTAACCCTTGTCGTATCTGCCAAAGCGACGAACGCGACGCCAGTGTCATCTGCGTAGTGGAAGAACCCCGCGATGTGGCGGCCATGGAAAGAACCCGCGAATTCCGGGGGGTATATCATGTGCTCCATGGTTCTCTTTCGCCGATGGACGGTGTCGGGCCGGAGGAGCTTCGCCTGAAAGAACTGTTGATCCGGTTGCAGGATAATGGGGTCGAAGAAGTAATCATGGCGACCAATCCCGATGTGGAAGGTGAAGCGACAGCAATGTATGTGGCCCGCCTGCTGAAGCCTTTGGGAATCAAGGTGACCCGGATTGGGCACGGTCTGCCGGTCGGAGGCGACCTTGAGTACGCCGACGAAGTGACACTGTCCAAAGCACTTGAAAATCGCCGCGAAATGTAATAGTAATCATTCATCAATAGAACCGGACCATTGCTGACGCAAGGTCTGGTTTTTATTTATGATGCTATGCTTAATTAGGATTTATAGGATTATATTCCTAAAATGGAATTTATCGGTTTATTATTCCTTTCTGTTGGATATACTTCCAAATAGGAGGGGATAGCCATGAGAAATATTTGGCCCAAGAAGATACTTGCCGGACTGATTGACAATGACCCGATTCCGGTTGCGCCGATTCAAGCCCTGCCGGAAGCGATAGAACAAGCCAGACGAGAGTGGCTCAATGCCCAAAACTACTATAATTCTGTTTCTGATAGTGATTTGGTGGATCATGCGGTATATCTCATGCAGGCTGCGGAGAAAAAATATATCTATTTGCTGAAAAAGGCCCGCCGTGAAGGGGTGACTTCTTCCCCTTATTCCTAAGGGCGCCTTTGTAGAGCCGATCATTTCAGGATTCAATAAAATTTTAAACTGAAATCAGGGTGCGAACCCTGATTTTTTGTCATAGGGCGGACTGGCTGTTGATATATTATAAAAGAGGTTTCCTTCATAACAATAGACGACTGCCTCAGCCCAAAACTATACCTGCAGGAAAGGAGAGGGCCGATGCCTAACTTACCGGGATTGAACTGGGATGTAAATGTAATCATAGCGTTTGCCTTTGGTATCCTTTTGATTTTCCTGATCGGCAGACTGTTTTTATTGCCGATTCAATTGATCCTTCGTCTGATTTATAATGCGGTTATTGGCGGTATGATGCTCTGGGTTGTTAATTTTATTGGCGGCTATTTCGGCTTTGCCATCGCGATCAATCCGATCACGGCCCTAATTGCCGGTATTCTCGGCATACCGGGAGTCATACTGCTCATTTTGTTCAAAATATTTATTGTCTAGCTTGTTCTTTGCAGCGACATTTGGTAGACTAACAAATAACGATTATTGTACGATGGCGCTGAAGCCTTTGACTAGGCGACAGTGTTATTCGCTCGGACAAGGGGTGGTGCTCGTAATGGATCCGATCATTGAAGCATATGTTGGTGAGTACGCCAGCGGCAAAAGTGAAAATGCCGTCAACCGCGCGATTGAGCTAAACCAAAAAGGTCTATCCGTAACATTGGTGGATTTGGATACCGTTGAGCCCTGTTATACCATCCGGCCGATCAAAAAGGAGCTCGAAGCCATGGGGCTGAATGTGGTTGCGTGGGAAACGAGGGATACCGTCGGACTCGGAGAGGCCGGCAGCGTCATTCAGGGTGCGATGCGCTGGGTGCTCAGGCGTCCGGGCAACATTATTATGGATATTGGCTATGGAGTTCATGGTGCCCAGATTTTTAACCTGATCGAAGGGGCTGTAGAAAATCCCTACCTCAAAATTATTGCCGTAATCAACATGTCCCGGCCGTTCACTTCCACAGTAGATAGAATTTTAGATTATGTTGCGACCCTAGGCAGGGTCGACGCATTGCTGAATAATACTCATATGGCGGAAGAAACGACTGTTGAGATTGTCCAGAACGGTGCGCGCGGAGTCGCCGAAGCGGGCCGTATTCTGGGGGTGCCAATGGTAGCTACCTCGGCGGTGAAAGAGATAGCCGATCAGATGGGGACTGTGGACTGTATGGGAGTTCCAGTCCGTCCGTTAGAACGACTTATGCCGCGAACCTTCTGGTGAGCAAGCGGCCTGCCGTCTATGGATGGCAGGCTTTTTTATTTTTTAGGCAAGACAATAGGTATAAATGCTAAGACTCACGCATATAATCGGAGTTGTAACCATAATCATTTCATATTTATGTTTTTTTGGCGCAAATAGACGAAAATCCAGTTGAGTTCAGCGGTGGAATATGCTATATTATAAAAGCCTGCTGAAGACAGTTAACGCAGCAGAAAAAAACCAAGAAATACCTATTGACAAGGCCTCGGAGGTCGTGTTAATATAAGAAAGTCGCCTCAAGGGGCTGGCGGATAAAGCCAGCAAAGCAAAGAAGCGACAAAAATGGCAAAGATTTATAAGTTGACAGAGCCGACAGG
>JARLHX010000441.1 GCA_031292035.1 Negativicutes bacterium
CCGCGCCATACTCGCCCGGCCCGGTCTTAAAAAACCGCTGGAGAATGGCGGCCTGCGAGGCATCTCCCAGGCTTTCGAGCTCTCTCTGGATTTCTGCGATCATCATGGCGCGCCTATCAATAATCCATAAAATTCCAACCAGCCATCTTAATATCACCTATCTAAGCCTATTTCTCGCAATTTTTGCGGCTAACAATGCAAAAATCTTTTTGGTACAATAGCTTGGCTCTCTATGGAAATCCAAACCCTTTTTTCAAGCGGCAGCAGTCTGACCTGGCAGGATTACTCGGTTCTGTCAGTGATTCTCGCCTTGGTGATTTTTGTCGGCTTTTATTCTGGCAGAGAAGAAAAATCCACCAACGACTTTTTCCTGGGGGGGAGAAAGATCCCCTGGTGGGCGGCCGGTCTGGCGTTTGTCGCGGCGGAAATCAGCGCCCTCACCCTGATTGCGGTGCCCGCGATCGCCTATATGGAAAACTGGGAATATGCCCAGTTTTTTATCGGCGATTTTCTGGCCCGGGTCGCCATCGCCTTTCTGTTTATCCCGGCTTTTTACCACTATAACTGCACCTCTATTTATGAATTCTTAAAATATCGCTTCGGACCGGAAACCCAAATCGCCGGCTCGATCCTGTTTTTCATCACGCGCCTGTTGGCTTCCGGCGTCCGGCTGATGGTAGCTTGTTTGGCGGTGAGCATCTTAGTCGGCTGGCCTATCCTGCCGACCATTGTGCTTTTTTCGGTCATCTGCATTCTCTATGTGGCCTGGGGCGGGATCAAGGCGGTAGTCTGGACCAATGTGATTCAAGGCCTCACTTACGTAACTGCGGGAATAGTGGCCATCGGTTTCCTGCTGACGCACATCGAAGGCGGCGCCGCGGGCGTGCTGGCGATTGCCGGCGCGGCTGGAAAACTGAAAATCTTCAACTGGGGACCGGGGCTGGCGGCATCGGGATCGGGAGCCTTCCTGAAGAGCCTGTTCACGGATCCCAATCTCCTGGTGCTGGCGACTTTGAATGGCTTTTTTGGTTCGATGGCGGCCTTTGGGACTGATCAGGAGTCCATGCAGCGACTACTGACAGTGGAAACGAGACGAGAAAGTCAGAAAACCATGCTGCTGACCCCCATCGGCAGTTTTCTGATGATGTCCATCTTCCTCTCGGTGGGCGCCTGCCTTTATTCCTTCTATGCCCAGCATCCCGGGATGCCGCTGCCGGCAAAATTGGACAAAATTTTTCCACATTTTATCGAACAGGCAATGCCCCCATTCATGCGAGGGCTGATGCTGGCGGCGCTGGTGATGGCGAGCTTTGACACGCCTTTAGGTTCC
>JARLHX010000442.1 GCA_031292035.1 Negativicutes bacterium
AAAACCGCTAATTTTTCTGAGTCAACAGTCTCACCAGGCACGCGCCACTCGGCGCGGCTTGGCGTACTCTGTTGACAGGCGCTTAGCGGTGCCTCGGATGAGGGTGCGTCGAGTCCGCGCCCTTTTGGTTTGGAAGCAAAGGTTTCGTGTTGGGAAAGTGATTAAATGAAAAAAATAAGTCGAACTATCGGTGGGCTGTTGTTGTTGTCTATTATTGGCTGCAATCTCACGAAAGCACAGGGAACGGCGGATTCGTTTTCCAGCATTAATCTTTCCGTCGTCGCGAATTCATCGGGCGAGCTGGTCTTGAACTGCACCAACATTTCGTCAATAAGTTCGTGGTCTGACGATCAGTTAACGACACTGGTGAACGCGTTGGATGCAACGCCGACAATTTCGACATCGGATTTGCCAAGAGGTGGGCTCGGAATTGCGTGCTGGTCACTTCAGAATCCAAACTGGCCGCCGTTACCAGGCAATACTATCGGAGTTGACGCGTGGCTGATGAACGACGGCAACCTTTTGCTGAACGATCTTAATTTCGACTATGACGCGATTCCGATAAGCCCGCTTCGGATGGGTATGATGTCTGCCAGTGGCGTACCGTTTCCAGGGGGTGGCGATGGGGGCGACGGAACGAATGATTATAGTGCCAACGGGCCAATTTATATTCCACCCGACTACACAACGAATCTGTGGATCGCGCAAACGGGGGTGGCGTCGGGCAACTTTACAGGGATAATCTCGAATACAACGGCTGATGTCGAAATGGAATTGCAGTACACTTTTGATCTAACGCAGCCTTGGCAATCGGCGAACTGGTTTGTTTATGGCTCGGAACTGACAAATTGGACCGCATGGAATTTGCCCGCCGTCAGTTCGAGCAATTTATTTTTGCGTGTGCGGTCATGGGGAGTGGACGCCGGTGGTTTGCCTTTATGGTGGGAACAGCAATATGGGCTTACGAATGTTAACCCAAATGCGTTGGATTCCGCCGGCGATGGTTTTACGATTTACCAGAAGTATCAATTGGGGCTGAATCCGAGTGTCTTTTCCACGCCCGCCGCACCGCAAGGAGTGGTGGCCAGCCTGAAACAGACTGCCAAAACCGCCACGATAAGCTGGCTGCCATCGCGCGGAGCGGTCACCGGCTATATAGTCGAAAAAATCGACAGTTACGGCACTTGGGGCGGGTATTACCCGCCAACCGTAACGGATGTGAACGTATCCGCCGCCAGCACCAGTTATCAGGACAACATCTCCGCCAACCTCCGAGACCCGGATAACGGCAACAATTACGATCTGTCCTATCGCGTCAAGGCCCTTTATAGCGGTGGCAACAGTACGGCTTGGAGCGCGACCATCCCCGCGCCACAACCAACGGTATCGGCTTTCGTCGCTCCCGGTGCAAACGGAACAACGTTTTTAAAAGTCTCGGGTGTGCCAGCCAACGCGACGACTGTTCGGCTGACGTTTATTGATCAAATCACTCAAATGGACGGCAGCCACGATCCGTCGTTTGACTTTACTCAAGATATTCCGGTTTCGGCGTTCAACAACGGCTTGTATCCGTTGACAACGCCCTGGCCTTTAACGGATGGATACGGAGGCGCTGATTTTGCCGTTTATGCCGAAAGCGTGGATACCAACGGTGACGAAAGTGCGGCAACATTGTGTGATTCCACTTGGGGAGACTGGCCGCAGCCATACAATTGGGGACAACCTTTTTACGATGGCCGGGCACAGTTAAAACAAAACTTGGTTTTCCTGTTACGGGCAGCGCCGATGACTAAAGGCTTTCACTTTTGGCTGCACGGAACAAACGGCTATGACTCGGGCACATTTGGTGCGCAGACCGGGCCTTACAATTTCCCAAGCAACTACGTCTATTCGGGGCTTTATCCATATTATTCGTTTGCCTATACCTCCAGCTATACCACACTCGACCCCTATCTGCCCTATGAAGCGAATGCGCTGTTCCGCAACTTCGTTTACAGTTCGGCTGACGTTGACGACAATGGCAATTTGACGACTGGAGTTGACACCGTCATGTACGGATACACGAGCTTAAGCCGCTGGCCGGCCTATCAGTTTCAGACCAACGGCATGGCGTTGCCGAATTTGCTGGCCCCCAACGGCACTCGCTGGTTGCTCTTTGACGCGGACAATAGCGATTTGGATTCCAGTGTTATCTCCGTCGGCTTGGTGAACGTGAATGCCAGCGGCAATCTTTTGTCCGTGTCCTCTGGCGTCCGCAACTGGTTTGGCCTTCCCTGTATATCAGTGAACGCGGTTTACCAAAGCTATGATTCAAGTTTTAATCCATTGGGCCGGGTGAGCACAACGGTGAATGCAGGCGCATCTGTTTCAATTTCGACAGGCGACTATTACAGTATTTCTGCCGGGGATCTTGAAAATATCTATCCAGAAACAGCGCAACCACAGTTTCAGACGGTAAAATACTGCTTTTATCGACCAAAATTTGATTGGCTTCCTGGCTCGTCCGCGTTTACTCCCACCAACGACTCACCTCAATTGATTCCTTTCACGGGCGCGACTTACGCCACGAATGACCTGCCTTTTGTGATTGTCCCCGTCGGCACTTCGACGCAGATTGCCGGGTATGCCAAGCTGGCGGTTTTAAACGGCTATCCGGGCGTTTATGGTTATCTCGGCCAGTACTTCGACAAAGCTTACAAGTTGGACGACAGTGGAGAAGTGACAACCAACCTCACAGGATTTGTATCGCCTTACGGCAGCTATTTTGCCACGGATGCGGGCGTGGCGGCATTGGTGACGATGCCGGACTTGGACACAGGCGAACGAGGCACTTGTATGGTTTATTCTGTTTCCTTACAAGTGGACAATAATCATGATGGCAACATGAATTTGTCGTTCAATGGGCCGGATGCCACGTCAACGAATTCGCCGTTTGTGTTATGGTGCAATAATAATTTCGACAGAAATGTTCTTGATGGCGCTGACAATGAACTTTACGACGACGATGTGTTGAACACCAGTCAGGCTGCGGGTTGCTTTTTCACCCCAAATACGCCTACACCTGACTGTAACTTTTTAGACGGTTCTGGCCAACGGGCTATTCCTAATGCTCGTGATTTAGAGGACTTTGCCCGCTTGTGGGTGAGCGGCATTACTTCGAATTTGTTGGCTGTATTGCTAGCGGGCAGTACGATCACGCTGACTTTGACCAATGTCAATGGGGTAACACCAACGATTGATTTGTTTGCTGCCGCTGATGCTGACGGAGGCATTGGCTATTTGACCAACCAGATGACCTCACTTGTGCAAACAATTGAGCCTTATATTGGCAGGCTTGGGTCGGGGCAAAGCATCCAACTCAACAGTAGCGCGTTTGCCAACAATTGGGCGGGGAATCATTTTATTTGGTGCGGCGTCAGCAATGGTACGGGAGGGCTCAATTTGACCATCAAGGATAGCGGCGGCAAGGTGTTGGCGCAAAGCACGTCCTATATTCAAATCACGGATATAAAACAAATGTATGAGCGGCGGACGTTGGGAGATGACCCGGCACACAGTCCGACCAATATTGCCGTCCTTGCAACCGAAGATTTGCCGGTCGGAACTCCCGCATTCCAGTATCCTAAACCGACGAGCCCCACGCCTTACATTCTTTTTGTTCACGGCTGGAATATGAATCGCTATGACAAAGACCGCTTTGCGGAAACGGCCTTCAAGCGGCTTTATTGGCAGGGTTATCAGGGACGATTTGGTGCTTTTCGATGGCCAACGGATTATGGATTTGCCGGCAAACTCGCTCAGTTGATCCCAAACCCGACCGAAAGAGACAATTATGACAGGAGCGAATACAATGCGTGGCAATCGTCGCAAGGACTGCTGAACACGTTGACTAACTTGAATGGAGAATATCCGGACCAGGTCTACATGTTGGCGCACAGCATGGGCAACATTGTTGCCAGTGAAGCCTTGCGATTGGCAGGGCCACAGGGATTGGGAAGGGTTGTTAATACCTACGTGGCAAGTCAAGCAGCGATTTCTGCTCACACATACGACAAAGATACAAATGATGTTCCAAATTATTCATTTTCTTATCCGCCCTGGTCAGCCTCTGCCGCAACGCCGAATATCTATGGAAATTGGTTCGCTCAGAACAACGGCGCTGGCGCGGGACAGATAATTAGTTTTTACAATCGCAATGATTTTGCCTTGCAGCGTTCGGCCTGGCAGCTCAATCAACTCTTCAAACCTGACCAATCTGTGATGGAAGGCAGATTGATTTGGTCTTACAGATATATCGGTAGCGCCAACGATCCAGCGCCTTGGAATAATTTCACTAAGGAGAATGACGATTTCCATATTACAGTAAATTTTGACGTTGTGAATGTTCTTACTAACCGTTACGAAGTCATGGGCTATGCAGCTCAATCTTGGACCACGGCTTTGGGTGCAACGCCTGGGGTAAGCAACCTAAAGCGGAATGTCGATTTAACGAGCCAAGACAACGGGCTATGGCCAACCGATCCGACCGGTGGAAATTGGACGGAACATTTTTGGCATAGTGCTGAATTCAGAGGTGACTACTGGCAGCAGCAGGGCTACTGGGGTGGTTTGCTGGGATCGTATGGCTTCAACCTCAGATAGTCATGAAGATCCGTGGTTCAATTTTTATACTAATCATCGCTGGCTTGGCGATTGTGTTGATCTTGTGGTTTCACAAAACGAAGGAACCTGAAACGCTACCGGTAGCGTCATCGGAAACGAATACCGTACCTTCAGTAGTCACAACACAGCGCCAGTCGGTTCAAAGTAATGGGTGGATAGGACAAGCCGTCGAGACAACCAACTTTTCAAAATCTGCATCATCAAGCAAGGCGGACAATGAAGTTGGAATTCTCTCCACCTATAATGATGTGCCAATCGATTTCTATGGCATAATTAAGGACCAGTTCGGCGGCGTTGTACCCAGTGCCATCGTTGACTTCAATGTTCGCATTAATAACGGCCATGAGTCCACGGTTAAGCGGGGCGAAGTTGTGTCCGACAATAATGGCGCTTTCAGGATTGTCGGCTATCGTGGCCAAGATCTTGGCTTTATGCCAAAAAAGGCGGGCTACGTGCTATCCGCCACTGGAGAATTGTTCAAATACTCACACATGGAAGAACATCCTTACGTTGCTGACCCAAATAATCCTACGGTTATACAGATGTGGAAGCTTCAAGGAGCGGCACCGCTGGCTAGTATTGATCAACAATATAAACTTCCGTTCACCGCTGAACCAATTTATTTCGATTTGGTAGGCAGAAAAGTTGTCCCTGGGGGGGGGATTTAAAAATCATCGTCACACGCGATTCCGGCGTGATAACCCAAAGCAAACCAGATCACCGTGATTGGTCAATTCAACTTGTCCCTGTCGATGGTGGGATTCTGGAGCCCGAATACAACACTTCACATTTCACGTTTGAAGCCCCGGCAGACGGCTATCAAGACAGTTATCAGGTTCGAATGAATCACGATAGCAATGCGTGGTTTGACAATATCCAAAGGGCTTTTTTCTTAAAGAGCAGAAATGGTCAAATTTACAGCAAGTTCTCTTTGAACTTTGAAATCAATGACGAGCCCGATGGCACAATGGCATTTGAGTTCAAAGGTGTGGCGAACACGAACGGCTCTCGTAATTGGGAACAATAGCACTGTAATGAAAAAGTTTGTTCGTATACTCGTCGGAATTTTTTCGCTGGCGGCGGTCATCGGATATGTGTTGTTGGTCGTGAGTGTAAAGGACTGGCGATTGCCGATGTCCGGAACGGGCGACAATGCGGTGAACGAGCCCGAATCAGCGAGCGGAAAGTTGTTTGCCGGTGTGGTTATCGGAATAATCTTAGTGCTCCCCGTCAGCCCATACCTTTGCATGGTAGCAGGTGCATTCAATCTGATTGCCGGCAAATTATTGCGTGTAGCTTACGTCTATTCCTTGGTGGTGCTCGTTTTGATGACCCTGATATTGGTAGCGCTGGGGACTTTGCAGCGGAAGTTGGAACTAATCGCATTGGCCAATATTGTGCTCGGCACGCTTTGGGCATACAGTGGTCGCCCGCAGACTGGCATGGAGAATCGGAATGAATAAGGTGTTTGCAACTCATCTGTAAGCGTCATTCTTTAGACATTAGAGCTTCGTCATTCGTAATTTCCCCACCCCTTTGCCGAATTGCCCTCTAACGCCCACGTTACCGCCTGCGGAAATCTTCCATTGTGGCTCCCCTCCCACGTGCGGAAGGCCAGACCCACCTGTTTCAGGTTATTGAGGCAGGTCATTGTTTGAACATTGAACATTGCCCCTGGTGGCCGCCAGCGCCGGCAGCAACATGGCCGCCAGCACGGCGATAATGGTGAGGACGACCTGCAGTTCGATGAGTGTAAATGCTTTCGGAGGTTTCATATTTTCAAGTGCTGATGAAGTTTGTTCAAATCCGTTTTAATCCATGCGTTGAAATTCCTGCTGCGGCAACCCGCCCAAGCTGCTCACCTTCGCGCTAAACCATTCATATTCGTAGCGACATAGAACAATAATCCTAATCCTCTTCTTGTCGAGATTCTTTTGACGATTCCGTGGTGAATCCAACGTGAGCAATTCGCCGATTCGCGGAAACGAGTTCACCCTCTCCCCGGGGGAGAGGGTCGGGGTGAGGGCGGGCTTCCGCCTAACTCGAATTTCTATCCCCGGTTCGTGGTGAGGGCGGGTTCCCGCCCAACGCCATTTTGTGTGCCGGTTCGCGGCCCGTCGGCTCGCCGGCCATCGATTGGTTGAGGTAATCATTTTCATATCCCTTACCCCATGGCTCGTGAAGAGGCCCATGTTTCTTTCAACTAATTTTTCCAGCTCAGGCGGCCCGGCCTTCCCAAGAACCAGCTCGGAACATTCAACATTCAACGCCGAACCTCCAAAAATGCAGAAAATGCCGAAGGGATCTTGGGAATTGGATGTTGAATGTCGATTGTTGGGTGTTGTCCATTCCGTTCAAGGGTGCAATGCGCCGAATCTTTCGGGAATTCTCACCCCGTCCGCAGCATGTCCGCAATCAGCCGCCAAAGCACGAAGGCCACCACCCCCGCCGCCGCCAGCAGGCCGGCAATCGCGATCCAGCCCAGCGGCCGCAGATCCCGGTCCTCAAACGGCTTGCGCGGGGTGACTTGGAAGGCGGTCAACGCGCTCTCCAGTTCCTTCGCATCCCGGTGCCGCAACCGCGGATTCGTGCGGCAGCATTTGAGGATGAGCTTGTTGAATTGAATCAAGTTGCGTTCCGCCGTCGGGCTGCCCATGTCCGCCGGCAACGCCGGATATTCGTTCCGGTCGTTGCCGGTGCTCATTTCGTAAAGCACCTTGCCCAGCGAATAGATGTCCGCCCGCGCCGTCCCCGGGCCTTCCGGCGCAATGTAGCCCTCCGTGCCCACGCGCGACCGGTTCTGGAACATCTCCGTCACCAGCCCGGCGTCCGCCAGTTTCGGCAGGCCGTTTACGAAAATAATGTTCGCCGGTTTCACGTCCCGATGAATCAATCCGTGTTCATGCAGAAAGCTCAGGGCCGAGGCGATGGGCGCCCCGAGCCGGATGCACTCCTCGACGGGCAATGGCTTCCGGGCCGCCAGATAATGCCAAAGCGTCCGGGGCTGATAAGCATTCGGATCAATGTCTTGTCCCGAGCGGACGTCGTCGCCCAGCTCCATGACATAGTAAAAGTAGTCGGCCTCCGAACTGCCGCCCACTTGCAGCACATCCACCAGGGCCTCGTGCTGGCGCGAAAGCGGTTCATATTTCAGCAAGCCGTGGAACTCGTCTTCGTAGGGCTTGGACCACGAGAACGATTTTCGGAAGATGACTTTGACCGCCCGATAAGTGCCCAGGGCGCTTCGGGCCAGCCACACGTCGCCGCCGCCGCCCGCCCCGATCTGACGGATCATCTCGTGTTCCGCCACGACCGGTCGCGGCGAAGCCCCCTCCGGCGGTTCCCCCGGGGCGCTCATTTGATTTGGAGCTGGCTTTCCTCGAGGCGGCGGATTTCCTTTCGGATCAACGCCCCCACGCGAAATTTGGCCACGTAAATCTGGCCGATGCTCACCCCGAGCGTCCGCGCGACCTTCGCGGCGGGCCATTCCTTGACCACGTACAAATCGAAGATTTGATAATGCTCCTCCTTCACGCTGCGCCGGACGTTTCCCATCGCCACGTCCATCAGATTGGCCCGCCATTCATGGTCCCAGATCGTCTCCGCTTCCGGGGAGGCCGCAATCTCCGTCATGTCCCGCGCGTAGGAATCATCATCCGCGCTGTCCATCGGCGCGCCCGGATGATTGCGCTTTCGCAACTGATCGGCAATTCGCCAGCGGGTCAGATTTCGCAGCCAGCCCTTGAACGAGCCCAGTTTGGGGTCGCGCTTGAATTTGTGAATATTTTTGGCCACCGAGAGAACCGTCTCCTGCACCGCATCCTGCGCCTCGGCCTCGCTGAGCCCGGACTTCAAGGCAAACGAATAAATGAGCCGCCAGTAAGTGTCAAAAAAATCCCTCCAGCTCGCCTGATCGTCCCAGTCTTGCAGGCGGCTCAGGAGGCTGTACCGGGTCGGAATAAAATCGTCCGGCCGTGATG
>JARLHX010000443.1 GCA_031292035.1 Negativicutes bacterium
GCTGACCACCGAGCGCGATCATCGGATCAAGGTCCAGTTCCATTGGCAGCGGGGCGAGGCGCCCAATGCCGGCGGCCTGACCGCCGAGGGCACGGGCAAGACCGGCAATGCGCCGGGCGATGACCGGTCCGGCACTTGGGTCCGGGTCGCCGAGTGGCTGGCCGGGCCGAATTGGGGCAGCCAGTTCCTGCCCCGCATCGGCACCGAGGTGCTGGTCGACTTCATTGCTGGCGACATCGACCGGCCGGTGGTGGTGGGCCAGGTCTACAACGGCGTGGACCTGCCGCCCTTCTCGGCCGGGGTGGACTCGGGGGCCAATCATCCGGGCACGATCTCGGGCTGGATGAGCCATAACTTTGCGTCGGGTTATAACCAGTGGCTGGCCGACGATGCTCAGGGCCAGGCGCGGACCCGGCTGGCTTCGAGCGCGGCGGCCAGTCAGTTGGGCCTGGGTCATCTGATCCATCAGGCGCCGGATTCGGCGACCCGCGGCGCGTGGCGCGGTTCGGGTTTCGAGTTGCGGACCGACGGTTGGCTGGCGGTGCGTGCGGGCGAGGGCGTGCTGATCTCGGCCACGGCCCGGCCCCAGGCCAGTAGCACCCAGATGGACGTGGCCGAGACGGTGGGCCAGCTCAGGGCGGCGGAGGCGACGACCAAGGCCTTGTCGGACGCGGCCAGCGCCCAGTCGGCGCAGCCGTTGAAGGCGAACGCGGCGCAGTCGGCCTTTATCGAGGCGATCGATCCTCAAAAGCAGGGCCATTTCGAGGGCGAGGTCGGCGGTCAGCCGGCGCGGAAGGCCCAGCCGGGCAGCCGGGACTTGAATGATCCGACCGAACGCTTCGCGAAACCGTTCATCGTGTCCGAGGCGCCGGGCGACATCGGGCTGAGCAGTCCGGCGTCGTCCTTGGTCTTCGCCGGCCAGCAGTTGCATGTGACGGTCCAACAGGATGCTCAGCTGTCCGCGGCGCATACGGTGTCGGTGGTCGTCGGCGAAGGCGCGAGTTGGTTCAGCCACTCGGGCGGCATCAAAGCCATCGCCGCCGCCGGCTCGAACACCCTCCAGGCCCATACCGATGCCATGCAGGTGCTGGCTGATCAGTCGGTCACGGTGACCAGTTCCAACGACGAGATCCATATCCTGGCCAACAGCCAGATCGTGCTCCAGGCGGGGCAAAGTTCGGTCACCCTGGACGGCGGGGATATCACCTTTGCCTGTCCGGGGTCGTTCTCGGTCAAGGGCGCGGGGAATGCGTTTGTAGGGCCGGCCAGCGATAGCGCCAATCTAGGTGGGCTCCCGACCGGTCAAATCAACCTGCCATTGCAGCAGGACTATGGCATTCAATTGGATGTCGGCAGTTTCTTCGAGAACGATCCACAACTTCAAGGGGCTCATTATGAAGTCTGGACCAAGGGCGAGACGCCGACGCTGTTGGAAAGCGGAACGCTCAACGAAATCGGCCGTTCGAATCTGGTCATGACACCTTCGACGCAGCCGGTCGACATTCTTGTAGGCGAAAACGAGTGGTTCGATATCGAAGATATTCAAGTAGGTGAGGACGAAGCATGAGCTTGTGGCAGGATTTTCTGGATGATGTATTTGGTGACGAAAATAAACCCGGCAAGGTGATGATCTGTTTCGTGAACCGCCAGTTGGAAGGCATGGATGGCGTTCAATACAAGATCAAATACGACAGCATGGAGAAATCCGGCACTACGACGGAACAGGCTTATTGCGTTGAATTGCAACCGAAAAGCTTCGCCCCCATCCAAACTTATGTTTGGTCGCGCAAGGCGCTCGCCTTCAAGAAACTGGACGATGTCGTGGCCGAACCCGGAAAGAAGAAACTTGTGCGCAAGGCGCTCAAAACCTTCAAGACGTCAGGACACCCGGACCAACTGCCGAAAATCCCGCCTAACAATCCACCACCGACGAAACACGCGCCTGCTCCTGCGCCAGGCCCGTCCCCGAAGCACAACCAAGGGCACAATTCGCAGAGCACCAAGAATGAAAATAATCAGCCGCTCTCGAAGCCCGAGCGGCCCCTACCAAATGGCATTATGAAGGAACAATTACGGAAAATTTTTCCGAAAAACAAACTGGGGGCTCCCACTGATGAGCACTTACAGGCTGTAGCGGACGAATTGAACAAGGATTTGCCTAAATACAAGTTGGATACCCCTGTACGCAGAGCACATTTCTTCGGTCAGGTGAAACAAGAAGCAGGCTCCACTTTCCAAGGTAAGGAAGAAAGCCTCAACTATTCCGCAGCTGGTCTAATGGCAACCTTTGGTTACTACAAAAAGCACCCAAAAGAAGCAAAAGAAGATGGGCGAATTGAAACAAAAAACAAGAAAGGTAAAAAGGTAATTACTCAACAAGCAAATCAAGAGGTAATTGCCAATAAAGTCTATGGACCACCTGACACAAAGAAACTAGGTAATACAGAACCTGGTGATGGTTGGAATTTCCGAGGCAGAGGCATGAAACAATTAACAGGTAGAGATAACTACAAGAAATTCAAAGAATACCTTCATGACACATGGTCAGAAGATATTGATCTTATTTCAAAACCGAGCCTAGTTTCACAAATGCCTTATTCCATTCGATCAGCCGTATATTTCTGGGTTAATAAACAATGTTATGTGGCTGCTGACGCAGGCATTACAGACGCTGCCATTGACGCAGTTACAAAGATCATTAATGCTGGCGAAATCAATAACCATAACGCTGGCGCCTACGATGAAAATAAAGATCCTGTACTTAAGAGGCGGGAGAATGCAAAGCTTGCATATGCTGCCTTTACTTAACAACAACGAACAACTTTATTTATTATCTTAACCACATCAATAAACATGAGAAAAACATTTTTTATAATTGTTTCTGCAATGCTATCAATGAATAGCTTGGCCAGTCTTGAGCTAGACACCACCACCACTCCAAAGAGTGTTACACAAACTTTAGACCCCTTCTTTAACGAAGAAGCCACTTGGCCGTACCAAAACAATAATAACGCCACTTATATCGCAGAGCTAAAATCTAGATGGGAGCCTCCCATGGTATTCACCTATTTTGGGGACTCACAGTTTTCCTGGATGTTTAACAACAAGAAATATTACTCGAGCCTTGTCTCATTTGAAAAAAAAGACGCCCTAAAAAACGAAAATCAAGACATTGCCCAGCTATTTATGTTCAATCAAGACAGAACAATTGCATCAATCTCACCAATAACAATCAAAAAACAAAATGCAAAAAAAAGTGGAATCCCGTTCTTTTTGGAAGTAAAAGCTATGGCAATTGCCAAGGCAACTCCTGACACGATGCTTATTATTATTGGTTACATCGACAGCAAAAAATATTTAGCCGACCCTCATGGTGATTTACCAGAGTCTACATCGACCATTCTTCTCCATTTCAGCGATGAAAGTGGCAAACTAAAAATAGAGCAGGACGACAATTGCCTAGGCAATCCAAACAAATATTCGACTATAGCTGGCGCACGCAAAGCACTTAAACAGTGTTTGCTCAAGCATTAATTTTAACGCGCATTTAATTTCCCCCTGCTTGCCAACTGGCACCTACCTCAACCGCTTTGACGCCCAGCCCGCCGACACCCCCATGGTGCCGCTACCCCGGCCCCGGCCGGTGGCTACATTGCAGAGCGCCCTGGTCGTTGACCGAGGACAAAATCTGACACCCTGCTCTAGCGACAAAGAACACAACAACCAACCAGAACGCTGACTACGGCTGCAGGGGGTTGTAAACACAAGCCAGACAGCAAGATCGAGAATACAGATATCTACACTACAGACCGTTCCGGGACCTGGGTCCGGGTCGCCGAGTGGCTGGCCGGCCCGAACTGGGGCAGTCAGTTCCTGCCCCGTTCCCGGCTTTAGACCATGTGCCACTTCCTGCGCCGCGTAGTATCAGATGTTGCCTGATTAATTTATATGTGACTGGAATTGACACAAAAAAGCCCGAACGAACGGGCTAACTTGTAGATTTCTGGTGGGTGCTGAGGGGTTCGAACCCCCGACATTCGCCTTGTAAGGGCGACGCTCTACCAGCTGAGCTAAGCACCCGGAAGGATGTTCAGTTTACAGCATCCTTAAGGCCCTTTCCAGCTCGGAACTTCGGCATTTGAGCGGCCTTGATCTTGATGCTGGCACCTGTTTGAGGGTTGCGACCGCTTCGAGCAGCGCGCTTTCCAACATAAAAGGTACCGAACCCTACCAGAGTCACCA
>JARLHX010000444.1 GCA_031292035.1 Negativicutes bacterium
CCGGCGGGCGGTGTTTTTCGAGGACCCGCATGTGGCGCGGGAGCATGAGGCGGATATTCAGCTGCTCGAGCGGGCGACACGGTTCTCGGCGCTGGGGTGCCTTTGCATGTTGAATCCGGCGATGGCGAACCGGTGGGCGGACAATATGACGGGGGTGTTTGGGGAGGGTGACGGCGTGGGGTGAGGGGGCGGTGCGGGCGAGAGAGCTGCGGACTGTGCTTCGCTTTTCCACTCTGGGCTCGCTGATCGCCCGGCTCCGCAATCGGCTTGACGGAAGTCAACGGCCCGTTTCAGGATGCCCACCAAGAATGTGCCGGAATAATCGAGAAATGCCATGTTAGTGGAGAGCGGCAGAACGTTGGAGGTGGACAAAAAATTCGATTCCGCTGAAACCAATAGTAATTTTCAGAACCACCTCTTCCTTCGCTTAATAGCTAAGAATCAATCTTTCTCTAAAGTTAATTTCAAATATTCTATGTTTGAAAATTCCTACATCAGAAATTGTAGATTTGACTCGTGTGATTTCACCGGATGCCAATTCATCGGAACCAACATGCACGGATCAACATTTTCCGGCTGTAGGTTCGACTATGCGACGTTCGAGCGGACGCTGATCGACTCGGGAATTCTGGATACCGAATGTCCAGGTTTCGAGAACCTGAAATCGCGTTTTGCTAGAACGTTGCGTATAAACTACCAACAACTTGGTGATGCCGTTGCAGCCAACAAAGCGATGAAGGTCGAATTAAAGGCCGCAGAAATTCACTACTTTAAATCATGGAAATCTAACGAATCGTATTATCGAAATAAATATCATGGCGTAAGACGTATTACATCGTTTTTTGAGTGGTCCTCCTTCAAAATTCTTGATTTGATATGGGGCAATGGAGAAAGCCCTTGGAAGCTCTGCCGATTTGTCTTTGTCGTTATGCTTGGGATGACCGTTCTTGATGTGGTGAAATTCAGTGACCCCGTGCGGCTGGACAGCTACGGCAGAGCCCTTGCGTCCGCACCACAGGTCTTCCTTGGAGTTCTCGCTCCAGATAATTACGGAAAATTATATCTCACCGCCATAACTTTATTCCGATTAGTATTTATTGGTTTTTTCCTAAGTATAATAATTAAAAAGTTTAATAGGCGCTGAACATGCACATATACGCGTTTGGATCTATTTGTCGGGGTGAAATTTCAGTCTGCTCCGATATCGATTTGCTCGCTATCGTTGAAGGGCATGACTCTCGTTTCGATGCAGATGTCTATTCCATTTATTCGTACAACCGTGTTCGGGAGATTTGGAAAGAGGGAAATCCGTTTGCCTGGCACTTATATCTCGAATCAAAGCTGGTCTTCGCGTCTGACAGATCCAACTTTCTCCGTTCCCTTGGGGCTCCCACTCCCTACCGAAATTATGTCGTTGATTGCGATAAATTTTCTTCACTATTTCATGACGCCCACACGTCATTGAAAGAAAGCGCTGCCAGCAAAATTTTCGATCTATCGACAATGTTTCTCGGAATGAGAAACATCGCGACCTGCTTTTCATTAGGATGCCTGGCTCAGCCGGATTTTTCACGACACGCCGCGCTTCGCCTTGGCACGTATAGCTTAAACATCCCCCAGGAAGCATACCAGGTGTTCGAGAGGGCAAGGATTTTGTGCACTCGAGGTCAGGGATGTAATATCGAACTGGATGAGATCGATCAGGCACTCGCCCAGGTCGACAAAGTTAGCCAGTGGATGGCCAAGTTGAACCGAGAAGCCAAAAATTATGCAGCACGAATTTAATAACCGGATTGTGGCACAGCGACGCATTCTTCAGGTGGTCAACCGGAAGGGATGGAACCAAGAGGATTTGTTTGGCCTATCGAGTAAAGCCATCGATAGGTGGATTTCTGTCAACCGAATTGATCGACAGGACAAATTGGTCAATCTCGTTAAAACAGCAGCCGGAAAATTATTCTTTCTCGCCAACAAAAGCCAAGAACAAATTACAGAAGATTACTTCCTCATATCGAACGAAGTTGCAGCGCTACACGATGCCATTGCCATGGAAGTTGAAAAGCCAGCCTAAGGGAAGTGCCACCTGCAAAAATTTACCACCTATGCCTCTTGGAGCCCATATTGTTATAGGACACGAACGTCTGAGATGGGCCAGATATCGCGAGTCTCGCACGCGACCTCAGGTTCTATGTTGACTGCCTCTTGTCTGAATCCCACCGACTCCAGTGTCGGGCCATCCCAGAGATCGGCACAAGGTCTGCTTTTTGCAGAACCGGCCCGAAAGTCGACGTCCCCGAATCCACCCATCCCTGCCCTTCCCGACCGGGTTCTCACCCCAGCTCCTTGTTTCGTCGTGCTATCGGCTGCCTCGGCATACAGCTTGGCGTAGGCGCCGCATGCAGCCTCTGCGCCACCGCCAGGGGGACCGGCTGGTGGGAAACGGTCGCGATCGGCGCGGCCCGGGCGGTCATCAGCAACACGGCCGCAACGGCCAGGGCGACGGAACGGACGACGCATGGCATCGTCCCGACAGACTTCGGTTCGCAGGGGGAAATATCACGCCCGCCACACGCGGCAAGCCCCCGCGAGGATGAGGGGGCAGGGAGCGGAGGCCCCCTGCCCTTTCCGTCAGGCGCGCAGGGTGGCGCCGGTGGACTTGGTGACCGCCGCGACGACCTTGGCGCAGGCGGCCTCGATTTCGGCGTCGGTCTGGGTGCGCTCGCGGGGCTGGAAGGTGACTTCCAGCGCCAGCGAAACCTTGCCCGGCTCCAGCTTTTCGCCCTCGTAGCGGTCGAACAGGGTCACGCCCGCGATCAGGTGGCGTTCGGCGCCCCTGGCCGCGCGCAGCACCGTCTCGGCCGGGACCGTGGCATCGACGTTGAAGGCGAAGTCGCG
>JARLHX010000048.1 GCA_031292035.1 Negativicutes bacterium
GGGCAGAGATTTGCGTGTGCTGGCAGGATGCGGTGAGCCGCACACTTGCAGAAGCCGGAACATGCACCTTGAGGTGCCGCCGGTATGATGCCCTTATAGGGCTAGTGCAAACCGCACCTTGAAGGTGCGGTTGTGATTGCGGGCCGCTCACAAAACGACCTGTACTGAACGTATTTCTGCCTGTAAATACCAGCGGCCGCAGATATTGGCGTTGCAGGAATACGTTCGACGTCGGCGAATATAATACCATCACAGGGGGAAAAGAAGATGATCGACACCGTTATCGCCATAGACCCCGGCCGGGAGAAATGCGGCGTGGCTGTTGTGGGGAAACGGGACGGGCTGCTGTGGAAACAGGTGATAGCCACTCCCCGACTGGCAACGGTGGTGGAGGAGCTGGCCCGGACCCGGGAAATCTGCACAGTGGTTATCGGCGACAGGACAGCCCACCAGAGCGCGGTGAACGCGTTGGCCGAGGTGAGGATCAACGGACGGACGCTGTCTGTCCATCCGGTGGACGAGCACCGTTCCAGCGACGAAGCCCGCGGCCGTTACTGGCTGGACAACCCTCCCCGGGGCGTCATGCGGCTGGTCCCGGTGACGATGCGAACCCCGCCTGTACCGGTGGACGATTACGTGGCCGTTATCCTGGCGGAACGTTATTTTCGTCAGAATTGTCGGTAAATTTAATTTTTTTTTGGAAAGTTACCACAAAAAAGCAGGAAAATCATCCATCGGCTAGAATGATATACATAGCCAGGCTATATTTGGTCATAATAATGGCTGAATTGGCCAGTACCACGATCTATGCACCGAAGAAGGCTGACGGGGAAGAAAGGGGGTGTACCTTAGGTTCCCGGGAGCGGCTTTCGAAGTAGGTGATGGATATGAGTTCTTTGACAAGGGAATATTGAGGCAACAAGGAAACTCAAACCGTTCCCTTCTTAGGCTCATCAATACAAAAAATACCTAAGGAGGCAAACTAATGAAAAAATCTCTAGTAGTAATTCTGGCGCTCGTGTTTGTGCTGAGCATCGCCGCCACCGCGCTGGCTGCTCCTGCCAATCCGTTCGTCGACGTGCCTGCGAAACACTGGGCATATGACGCAGTAAGCAAGCTCGCGAAAGCCGGCATCGTTGACGGTTATGGCGACGGCACCTTCCGTGGCGACAAGACCATGACCCGTTATGAAATGGCTCAAATCGTTGCCAAGGCTATGGCCCGGTCCGACAAGGCCGACGCCGAGAACAAAGCCCTTATCGACAAACTGGCGGTTGAATTCGCTGCCGAACTGAACAGCTTGGGAGTCCGTGTAGCCAAACTGGAAGCGAATACTTCCACCCCGTACGGTCCTTCCGCTAAAGTTTACGGCGATGCCCGTACCCGTTATCAGAGAAACCCGGCTGCTCAAGGTTATGGCTGGGTACCTAATACCTCTGATGCCAGCAACGGTCATACCTATGCTCCGTACTCGGCTTTCCAGGAGCGTTTCCGTGTAAACCTGGACATGAACATGAACGACGATATCTTCATGCAGAGCCGTCTGACCTATCAGAACAAAACCTCAGGTAACCAAGCCGGCGACACCACCCTCGGCGGCGTAGTAGGCCAGGGTCTTGTCATCCTCGACTACGGCTACTTCCAGTTCCGGAATATATTCGACGGCGTTGACCTCCGGGTCGGCCGCGACTATTTCCCTGAAGGCTACGGCCTGATTTCCGGCAACACCGGCGGATATGACGAGTTTCGTCTTATCTTCAACGGCGGCAAACAGCTGAAAGGCTATGTCGCTACCGGCAACATGGAGCCGTACATCACTTACAGCAGCGCTGGCGCTGTCACCAACCAGAGCATCCAGACCAACCCCGGCCTGGCTGTCGGCAAATATAGCGGCCTTGCTACCATGCCGGCCGTCAACGTGACGACCACCAACTGGGTATGGAACCCTGCAAAAGACTTCCAGATGACTGCTACCGGTTACTGGAGCAACACCAACAACTACAACTACAAAGTATGGTCTGTCGGTTCGAAGGGCAACCTGACTCCTGGCCTGTATCTGGCCGGTGAATATGCCCACAACACCGCAACCGCTCCGATGTTCATTGGCACCGGTTATGTCAATGGCACCAACGCCGGTATCGCCTATCCGTACACTCAGAACCAGAACCAAAAAACTGCGTATTTCTTCCAACTCGGTTACCACCATGGCGACAACAACACCAATAACGGCATCGACTATGCAAATCCCGGTGCGTTTGGTCTGTTCGTCAACTACAAGCATTACGGCGGTCAGGCTGTTGACTGGAACAACACCAGCATCCTGGTCTTCGAAAACATCACCGATAACTTCCTCTTCACCAATGGCGAAAAAGGTTTCGGATACGGCATCCAGTACGTTCCTGTGAAGAACGTCCGCCTGACCGGTACCTACGAGCAAATGAAATCGCTTGACGGCAAAATCACTCGCCCGCCGTTCACCTACATCCGGGCTGAGTACAACTGGTAAACAAAGTTTTTCGAAACAAGGCCCCTGCGAAGGGGCCTTGTTTTTTTGCGTCAGCGAATACCCCCCGCTATGCGGGGGAGTTCAAAAAAGGCGGAGCCGTTGTGGTAGAAAAGTACACTATGCATTCAGGAAAAAATGAAATTCTATATGTCTCGGCTGAGCGTGGTTCCCAGCCGAAAGA
>JARLHX010000049.1 GCA_031292035.1 Negativicutes bacterium
TATCACAGCAAAAGGAAAGATGAAACGGCGCTTCATTTCGCGTTGAGTATCGGGCAACTGCCGCCAAAAACAACAATGACGGACCTGCTTGAATGCAGCGGTCTAAACAAACGCCGGGCTATTTTCGCGATGTTTGACAATTTAGAAATCGTTCCGCGCTATCCACCAGAATTGACGGTGCAGCATTTGGCGAAAATCCGCAGGAACAATAACGGATCACTGCTGCACAGGGCGGCTATGCAGGGCGGTTATCCGAATAATTGCACAGTCCAGGATTTGATGTCGCCGTCCGACAATTTCGGCCGGACTCCACTCCATAAGGCAGCTGATTTTGGGAATTTATTACCCTGTATCAAGGCCGATTTGCAGAGTATGAAGGATAATTTTGGCTGCACCCCCTGGGATGTCGCCGTCAAGAATCTGGACTCTTTTTGGCGCTTGGAACGGTCAGTCAGAAACCTCCTCGCGTGTCCAGAACTTTGCCAAAAACTCCGTCCGAATCGAAAAGCTCACTGTGAAATATTGAAACTCCTGCTTGCGAGTCCGGGGCTGACACCAGAACTGCGCGGGCGAATGGCAGTGTATCCACACATCTGCGCCGCGATGTTGTGATCCCTCAGGACCTTGGAAATCGGTGGCCGACAGCCGCCATCCTTTCGCCCGGTCATTGGAGAAGGGAGGAAAAAATGAATAAACATATTCCCTTCACAAAAGCCTTTGGACGCTGCGCCATTCTTTGGTCGCCACGAAATAATCCAAGGCTGTTTATTGTGGGAAGATGCCACCCAGCGCGCCGCGTCAAGCATCCGTTTGGAGGTGGAGGTCAAGGCCGGCTGTCAACGAAATTAGCCAATGACAGCGCCTCGCCGTCATTTTGTTGAAGCGAAAATTGCGTTTCATGAGTTTAAATGAGGTGCTGTGGTTAACCAGATCCTGACCGTTCAATAATTTTGAACAGGCCAAACAAAACCGGGAATGCGACCGCGGAACAGACGTTGCCGCCCAAAGATGCCAGCCAACATTTAGTCATGGTCGGTCGGGGAAGCGTGGGATTGGCGGGAGCCATCAGCCAGCACATCGCATAGATGAGTAGCCATTCAACCACCACGACCAGGCCTTCACCGATGGCCACGGCAAAAGCCGGTCGCATCGCTTGCAGCACCCAAAGCAGGCCCAGAAAGGACGGATATGTGAGCAGGTGCATGCCGATCAGCAATAAAAAAAAGAATCGCGGCCGGCGGGACCGCCGCAGCATAAAGCAGACGCA
>JARLHX010000050.1 GCA_031292035.1 Negativicutes bacterium
GACTTGACCGCGGAAACATCCAACATTCAACATTCGACGTTCAACGCCCAACAGCGAAGGACCACGATTTGGTAAATCATGCAGACAACCACCGGTGGACACGGATAAAATCCGAGGGCCGAAATCCGAAGACCGAAAGAAATCCGAATTCCGAAGCCCGAACGTGCGTTGCCATCGTTTGGGTCATTCACACGGATAATCCCAGCGCAGATGGGTCAGGGGAATGTTTGTCAGAGGAATAGGAAAACTCCGTTAAAGGCTGGCGCAGGGCGTTCGGGTTTGAGCAAGCGAACCGTCCGCCACATGAGGGCACGCGGCGGACGGTCCGACTCCACGCCGGCATTTGGAAGAGCCTCAATGCCAAGCTGCATCGTTGGCGGAAAACCAGAGAATCCGCTGCCAAATGAGTCCGAACTATAGTTTGACCCCTCTGACGACACCTTCTGCGCCGAAAGGATAACCACTTGAAAACTTGATCTGTCTACACTCAATTTTAAAGTTCAAGGACTCTAGGAACCGACCCGTATTCGATTCAGATGTCTTTAACGAGCGTGCGGACTCGGACTCCCAATGCCTTGGCAATGCGGCGCAAGGCAATCAATGAAACATGCTCCTCCCCACGCTCAACCCGACCGACGTAATTCGGATGCAATTCAGCCTTTTCGGAAAGGCGTTCCTGGCTCAAATGTCGTCGCGTCCGCTGTTTGCGGATGGCGGCACCAAGAATGACGCGATAATCAGAGGACGACACAGCCTGACAGGAAAGCAGGCTTTGGCGTGAATCTCTACACCGCTAAACGGATAGTTTTGAATTTTGTTTGCGCTTGACGCCGGGCGCACGCGTGTTAGAACAACGGCTTGTAAAGTTGCAGAAGTGACAACATACCTTATGAATAAAATCACCACGGGAAATGGCCGGTTTGCCGCATTTTCGCCAAAGTTCCTTTGTCTGTTTGTCGTTGTTCCGATTTTGCTGTTGGCAAACCGGGGCTGGGGTCAGGATTCGATTATCCAGATCACCGCCGAGGCAAAAGGGCTTACGTTGGTACCTCCCGACCAACTGCCCGCTCTTGGGACATTCTGGCTCGTCGTGCCAGCGGGGCGGAATGGCTGTTCGGCGGCTCCGCTGCCGACGCCGCCGTTTGGCTTTCCACCGACATTTCAGGTGGCTGATGGACAATTCATTGTGGATGGGACCGTGGGCGAAACAGCCAGTCAACAGACATTGGAGGCCCAAGCCTCCTTCGTGGTGAACCTCATCAACCAAATTCAAGGGACGCAGGTTGCCCAGTTGATGCGGCAGGCGACGGCGATGGGCGCGCCGGGGCTCCCCGGATTCGGTGATGGTGGCGGCAGTTATGGCGACAACGGTTTAACCAATAATCCGGCATACAACTACAGCTTCAATACGAACCTGCTTTGGCTCCAAATCACCAATGTTTCCAATGGAACTGCCTCGGGCGGCCTGTTTCATGCCACCAATCAGGTTTACGCGATTTGGGCGACGCCGGATTTGACGATTCCCTTCAGTTTATGGTCGGTCGGAACTGAGGTCTTTCCCTCGGCCAGCACCACCAATGTTTTGCCCTTTGCCGTGCCGACTTTCGGGGAGCCTGACCTTTTCTTGCGGGCGGAGGATTGGACGGGAGTTTACGCCAACGGCCTGCCAGTCTGGTGGACATGGTATTATTTCCACACACTCAATTTGAATGCCACTAATTCCGACGGCCAAGGTTCCACGCTTGGGGACGATTATACCAATCAATGGGACCCCAACGTCATCAACTTCTTCATTATGGTGACCAATCTGGACGTGAATACCGGCAATCCCAATTTGCCATTGAATATCATCAGCGGCACCCCTGCGTCTGTGGCTGTTTTGGTGAATGACGCCAACTTGTCCGATGCCGCTTGGCAACCCTACACTGGCCCCAACGTCTTGGCCCCGTTGGGGGCGGATGGTTATTACAGTGTCGCCGTAGGTTTGCGCGGGTTCCCGGCCAACGCCACGGAAACTTGGCAGGGCGTGGATTTGACCAAAAACACGGTTCCCCCGCGATTGACCATTACCAGCCCCACCAATAGCACCGTGTCGCAAATACCGGTTCAATTTCAGGGCTACGCCACGAGACCATTGACCGCTATTACCTTTGATTTGAGCAATGCCAACGGCACAATTTCGGGTCAACCAGCCTTTTTGACCGGGCAGTATTACGATACGACGCTGATGGCCAGCACAACAAATTACTTCCAGTCTGACGATATTTACCTGGCAGGTGGAACAAATATCGTCACCATTCACGCCACCGATTGGGCCGGGAATCAAACGAACATGAGTCTTACGCTGAATTATCCCGCAGGCCTCACTGCCCCGGTCGTGTCTTTTTTGTGGCCAACGGCGGGTATGGTTGTTAGCGGCAACTCGCTGACGTTGCAAATGCAAGTGAATAATCCAGCCGCAACCGTTAGCGCGACTAGCGGCAGCACGAGTATTCAAGGATTGGTTGAACGAAGTGGCACGGTTTGGGTCCATAACTTGCCGCTGGTTCCGGGTGCCAACAATATCACCATCACGGCCAGCGATGCAAATGGCCACATGGCGACCACAACTTTATCAGTCACGGATAACAACATGGGGTTGGGCATTGACGCATTGACCAGCGCCCAACTCAACCAACCGAGCGTGAATGTCTACGGGGAAATCGGCAGTCCTAGCGTGAGTCTGGTGGTCAACGGAATCACGGCGAACAACCGCGGGAACGGAACCTGGGAGGCGGATGGCGTCCCGGTCAGCCCGGCCGGAACGGCGATCATTAATGCGCAAGTGTTCAGCAATGGCGTAAATATCGCCTCACAAAGCCTCGATCAAGTGCAACCCGTCGTTGTGGCCTTGATGAGTTATTCTGGCCATCAAACCTTTACCGATCTCCCAAATCCTCCTGGTTCGCCGCCACCATATTTTGACAGCATCGACTGGTCCTACAAAACAGGCGGCACGATCAATGACAGCTACGATGACCCCTTGTACCTTGCCCCGGCAACCAACGGAACAGGTTATTTGCCGATTCTATACCCTAATGGCGGCGGCTCCCCAACTTTCCACCAACCTTGGGAATTCACCTCGCTGAGTGTTTGTATTACCAATGATAACACCTTGTTTCAGAGCAAAACCGAACCAAAGGTGATGATTGTGCAGGGTGGCCAAGCACAGCCCGGAACCACGAATCTTTATCTGGTGATGGCCAGAGCCTGCGAATTTTCCGACGCCAACATTCAAGGCGGCTCTCCCGGTTACGGGATCGGTTACTCCTACTCTTACGACGATTTCGGCAACAACATAAATCCTCTTTTGCCTTATGGCGGAGACGTGGGCTTGCCGCCCGAGTGGTTGAAGGTCAACGGGCATACCCTGGTCAATACGGGCATCACGAATAATCTTTCGGCGTATAGTGGGCCGAGCATACGCTCAGTTTGGGGCGCAACCATTGTTGCCGCCCCGGCGGGCCAGAATTGGGAAATCACGGCGACAGCGACCAACGTTTACCACCATTGGGATTACAATATCTTTGAACAGGCCAGCAATTTGACGTTCCGAATTATAGACAAGAACACGGGCCAGAATCTGTCGGCCCAAACGAATACGGTGATCGTGGGGCAGCAAATGAACCTGACCTACCAATTTTCCCTGACCAATTCAATTACGACAAATTTGGTGGTCACGAATTTTCAGTGGGCCGTGCCGGGATACGCAATCTCGAATTACGTAGTTTCTTCGGAATCAATCAGTGCGTTTGTGAGGACAAACTTTTCGACAAACAACGCTGCGGCAAAATTTTGTTGGGTGGACGGAGCAAGTAATTGTGTTGTTAGATTCTCGGCAACAGTTAATGGAACGCCCTTGACCGCGCAAGCGACGTTCAATGTCCGAAGGCCATCAGCCACCCTGGCGGCGATTGTGACCGGACAAATCCGCGTGGACGATAATTATTTGTTACCGGGAATGTATTTGCATTTTGGTGGCGATACTGTCGGCACAGCTACTACTCCCGGAATCAAATTCCAAATCAATGGCGTTGATACTAACGGAACCTACTTCTTTGTTCAAACGGGCTCATCAAGCGAACAGCAGTTGTGGTCAAACGGGACGAATTATATAGCAACTGACGGGCCCGGTTTAGACAACGGTACTGACACTAACTCTTATGTTTATCGATTTGACCCATCGCAAGGGACAAATACTACCGACGATTCTCCAGCGCAAGGATTGTTATCCAATTTAAGAACGATAAGTGAGACCGATTCATATACGATGTACTTGATGTTTACGCCGACCAATGTGATCGGTGCGACACCAGTTCCGCTTCAAAAGGTTGATTGGAGTTGGTCGGCGGCTGCTATTCAGACAGATGCAACTTTGAACCTCTGGGCACTAACGACCAATTCACCTCCGTCAGGATTGACCCCCGTCAAAACGACGGCTCATCCCCAATGGACAAATAATTTGCTTAATTCGTGGCACTGGACCCCTTAACATAATCAAAATCATGAATATCCACTTTTTTTTAAAACTCTTTTCCGCGCTAGTTTCCGTCGGGATGACCATTTCTTCGCTTGCGCAAACAAATGATGCCCCCGCGTTCACAGTCAATGGTCATATAGCCGGAATTCAGCTTTCTTTGGCTTTTGACAAGACAATGTTTACCAATAATGAGGAGATCGGCGCATGGAGTGTCGTGACCAATTTGACTGATACACCAATGAACGTGCCGCCTTCCCGAATTGGAATGGGTCTTGGATTGACGGTGCGCGATGCCAACAATCAACCACTGGCGCAGATCGTCGATGGGCATGGAAAACACATCTCTGGTCCTATGACCGTGTCATTGCCGGGTCACAGTTGTATCAGCAATTATATTGTCATCAGCAAGTTGTATAATTTGAAGCCCGGTAGCTATTCCGTCAGTGCAAAACAGGAAATGTCTCTCCACCCTCCTTGGGGCAGTAATTCGATAACTTCTCAGGCTGTAACCATTAATGTGACGAGTAATCCATATTAGATTTGGGTGTGACCGAATCGCCAAGGTTACGTCAAGTGCCATTCGGGTCGGTTCCTAGAGTCCTTGAACTTTAAAATTGAGTGTAGACAGATCAAGTTTTCAAGGGGTCATCCTTTCTGCGCAGAAGGTGTCGAGCGTTTTTTGGAATCTGGCGAAGGCACCCGCCAAGGCTGAGGGGTTCAATGGGCTGGCATCGTGGAGTTCGGAAAGTCCCCGCCGGAGCAGCCGTTGGTAAACGCGGCTATAGAAGATCGCCGTTTTGAGGCCGAAGGTGGTCAGGCGATAACGGTGGCTCTTGGGA
>JARLHX010000051.1 GCA_031292035.1 Negativicutes bacterium
GCAATCTTTTTCAATCTCTTCGGTATTATTGGTGCCACCACCGGCGCCTATTTCTCGGGCCGAGTCGGAGTGCGCAAGCTGGCAATGATTGGATATGCCATTGTCGCCATCAGCCTTGTGGTTTTTGGGCTGAAATATCATGAGCTCGCCACTCCAGTGTTGGCAGCGCTGTTAGCCCTGGTGCTGTTCGGCCATTCTTTCGGTCCTGGTCAAGGCATGACCATTGCCACTCTGTCTTACCCAACCGAAATGCGCGGCTTGGGCACTGGCTGGGGTCAAGGAATGGCACGCGGTGCGAGTATCATCGGGTTCTTCATTTTCCCACTCGTGCTCGCCGCTACCGGCGTTTCGACCACCCTGCTATTCATCGCCATCATTCCAGTTATCGGACTTTCAGCTTGTTTGCTGGTAAAGTGGGATCCGCTTGGGAAATCCATTTCCTGATGACTTGACCTCGCGGATAACAAAACGATCTGATGTGGATATTGCCACAAGTTTTGACCATCATCCACGGTACAACCTGCTTGGATAGCATCATGTTTGATGACGACTTATTGAAATGAGCATTACGCAAAAATCGTTACCTGACGTTGCCACCGATTGGCCCTTCGTCAAGTTACGGACATTGCGCGCCTTGGTGCGAGCCGATGAGATTTGGCTTGCAATCCTGGTAGCCGGTATTGGGGCGCTGGCGGGTCTGGGTGTGGTATTTGTGAATACCATTGCCTCACTCATGCATCAGAGGCTATTTCTGTTGCAGGCTGGCCAGGGCATTTCAGATTCTGCGGCCCTCACACCCTCGCGGGCATTTGGGGTGCCGGTTCTTGGCGGTGTCGCGCTCGGGCTTTTTGGTTCCGCTATAAGTCGCCTCAAGCTGCGCAAAATGATAGACCCGGTAGAAGCAAATGCGTTGTATGGCGGCCGGATGTCGCTCAGTGATAGTCTAATTATCACAGTGCAAACCACTTGGTCGAATGGTGTTGGAGCCTCTGTTGGGATGGAAGCCGGCTATGCGCAATTTGGTGCCGGAATAGCTTCACGGATAGGACGAATGTTCCAGCTACGGCGCAGCGATCTGCGCCTGCTTGTGGGCTGCGGTGCGGCTGCCGCCATCGGCGGGGCTTTCAATGCCCCGCTCTGCGGGGCATTTTACGGCATTGAATTGATCATGGGTGTGTATTCTATTGTAACTTTGCCGTTTGTAGTAATCGCCGCATTGGCTGGAACACTTACAGTTCAGATGCTGCTCGGCCCTACAGCACCACTGAATGTCACATTGCCGGCAACGGTGCCGGCCAGCGTCTATCCTGCTGTGCTAGCATTGGGCGTTGCCTGTGGGCTGCTTGGCATTGTCATTATGCGTGGTGTGACGTTGATCGAGGCCGGATTTCGTCACTCACATATTCCCGCCTGGGCACGCCCGGCATTCGGCGGTGTGGTTGTGGGAGCTATCGGTTGCATCACGCCATCGGCGATGTCGTCAGGTCATTCAGCCCTACATGCAGATATCAATGCCACCTTTCCATGGATGGTCGCACTCGCCCTGCTTCTTCTTAAAGCCACTGCCTCAGCTTTTTCGATTGGTGCCGGGTTTCGTGGTGGTTTGTTTTTTGCGTCACTTTTCATGGGTGTATTGTTCGGTAAGGTTTTTGCGGGCATAGTAGGTTTTCTGCCATTTATACCTCCCATGCCGAACGGATTTTACGCGGTGGTTGGGATGAGTGCGCTGGCAGTCGCGATCGTCGGTGGGCCGATGACCATGACATTTCTAGCATTGGAAAGCACAGCGAATTTCTCGGTGACCATGGCGGTATTGGCCGCGTCGATTGTTGCTGCCATCACCGTGCGACGATTATTTGGCTATTCATTCTCAACCTGGCGGTTTCATCTAAAGGGTAAAGCGATTCGCAGTGCGGCCGATATCGGTTGGCTCCAGATGCTGACCGTGGGTCGGATGATGCGAAAGTATCAGCAGAGCGTTGATCGCGCGATGTCGCTTGTAGACTTTCGCCGGGAATTTCCGTTGGGGGCCGCGCAACGAGTAATTGTGACCGGGCCGAACGGCAGCTATGCTGGCATGGCCTATCCGGCCGAAGCTTGCGCGCTGGATAATGCAACAGGGACAGTCGAAGATATTTTGCACCAGCAAGTGAAATTTTTACTACCAGATATGACCGTTAAAGAGGCTCTAAGCACGTTCGAGGCAGCTGAAGCCGATGCGGTGGTGGTTCTGGATGGCCCGGAAACACGTCAGATCCTGGGGTTGCTGACTGAGCAATATGCCTTGCGGCGATACTCGGAAGAGTTGGACCGCCGCCGCCGCGAACACTTCGGGGAATAGCGGATCAAGCCGGAACAATGCCGGGCGACTCAACTGAATCAAATACTCCTGCTTAAGATAGGTTGACTAGCCATTGCAATGATGCGGAAGTGCAAGCATGGACCTTCTGACCGACAGCCGCACTCCAAAATATATACAAATCGCTGACGTATTTCGCCAGCGTATAGCCCGCGGACTCTGGCGAATCGGAGACCGGTTGGCGACCAATGAGGTACTCGCGCAGGAATTCAATGTTTCACGCATCACGGTCCGCCAAGCTGTTGATCTGCTTGCTCGTGACAAGCTGTTACAAGCTAAACAAGGGGTCGGAACATTCATCTCCGGTATACCCAAAGCCGACCGTTGGCTGCGGGTGGAAACCACCTTGGCCGACCTCGCCGCCGTCTATCGTGACACATCGCCGAAGATATTGAATATTTCGGAATCCAAAGCTGTCCCCAATTTACTACCAGAGGA
>JARLHX010000052.1 GCA_031292035.1 Negativicutes bacterium
CCTAAAGAAACCCGAAATCCTAAACCCGAGCACAAACAACTTCTTAACCACAAAACACACGGATCACACGAAAACCGATGTTTGCGGGCTGCTGCGGCTCGCAGAGCCGCGCTCCGGGTTTTGCCATCCTCCACCTTCGATCCTCCATCCTCTTTTGCCTGCGGGCTCGCCGGGCTCACCGACCCCCGCTCCGGGGTTTTGCCATCCTCCACCTTCAATCCTCCATCCTCTTTTGCCTGAAGGCTCGCCGCGCCGTAGCGCAGCGAAGGCGGGGCTTCCGTTTTATTTCCTCTTCGTCGTTGTCGTCACCGGTTCATTGGGCGCAATCAACGGCGACCCGCCCGCAGCCGTCGCGTCCGGCGGCGTCAACATCGTCGGCGGCAGCGGCGGCATGAGCCCTTGGTCGACAGCCTCTTGCGTGGCAATCCGGTTTAATTCAATCTGGGCCATGTTCTGGGCGGCACTCATCACCTTGTCTTCAATGCTCTGCTGAGCTTCTTGCGGTTGAAAAGTGCTGCTGGCGCCCATATTGGGCTGTCCGGAACTGGCTGGATTGTTAAAACCGGGATTCACCGCGGACGAACTGCCGGGATTCATGCGCTGGCGAATCATTTGGGCACGCTCGGCAGGCGTCATCGGCCCCGGGTGTGAACCCGCCACCGAATTGCCCGGCCCGCCGGGACCGCCCCCGGTGTCTTTGGCCGGAACCAGCGGCAATTCCTGGATGGTGCCGTGATTGTCGAAGGTGATGATGCTGTCCTGTTTGTTAATTTTTACGACGGTGATGTCGCTTTCCCGCTCGCCCTCGCTCAAGACAAAGGAATCTTCCTTGGCCGGCTGGCCCGGCTTGGGTTTGTTGGCCACCTTGAACAAGGCCTGGTTCCGCCCAAAAATCGTCATGATGCCGTTGGGCGTGATTTTGGGCGGCGGATCCTTCGGCGGCTCGGCGTCCACCGGCACCGGCGGGGGAACGGGCAGCAGGCCAAACATGTTCCGCGCCACAATCGTGGAGTATGGCTTGTTGTCATCCGCCGCATTGGCCGTGGCGACGTTGGCGACAGTGGCGGCATCGGCTGCGTCCTGTGAACGGCCGTGCGCTGCGAGGGACAGCGACGCGGCAATCAACAATGGGCCGGTCAGTTTCATGGTTCAGAATATAACACCGGATTAAATGAACACCAATGCCAAACAAAAGTTGCGCTTTTGAAATCCGAAGGCCGAAGGCAATTTGCCGAGGGTGGAGGATTGAGAATAGAGGATGGCCGAAAACGCCGCCACAACCAAAAGAGGATGGCGGATCGGAGGGATTGGGGAATGGGCAGGGGAATAAACGGCAGCGGAATCCTCTTTTCCCATAAGCACATAAATTGGGACAACCAAGCTACGAAGCAACAAAGATTTTCCGGCCTTTTTTCCTTTGCCTTGTCAACAAACAAACGGACGTTTTGGTCGGCGTAGGTTTGCCCTTGATGAATCCACATTCCTTGCAAGGCTTCCGGGAAAAAACTGACGGCACCAAATTCCCGCGCCAACTCGCCGTTGGTAAGAAGAAATTTTTCCGGCTCCACCGTCGCACCATGTGGGAAAGCGGAAACAATCAATGGGCTCTGGCACTCGGCAGGTTTTCTGGCTGGCCACCTTGCTACGGCTGGTCTTCGACACAGCCGTGCCCCGCAAGCACGGCAGGTCGGGGTTAACGCAGAGACGCGGAGTACGCAGAGGAGCGCAGAGAACGGGCGGCGGGATTGATGGCGCTGATGGAATCTCCGCATTTCTTGCGGCGGAACAGGCTTGCCGCGCCGTGGCGAAGTGGAGGCGGAAGCGTTGCGATCCCTCTTTCCGTTCCGGTCGGCGAGTCGCCGACCGGGACAGGCGAGTCGCCTGTTCCACCCTGCAAAGCGAAAAACCCCGCTGGCGAACCAGCAGGGTGTGAAAGTTTAATCTAGGTTAGATTATTTCTTGCGGCGGAACAGGCTAGCCGCGCCGTAGTGGAGCGAAGGCAGGAGCAACGAGGCACCGCCGAGAGCGGCCAGAGCCAACGTGCCGGGTTCCGGAACAGGGATAATCCAACCCATTACAAAACCAGAAACCTGACCAGTTGCAGAACCGAAAGGGCTGAGTGTACCGGCTGTGCCATCTCCCAAAGGGATAGTGGCAACTGCCGATTGACCAATTTGACCGGCTGCCTGGAACGACCCGCCAGAACCATACCAGTTTTCCATCTCTGCCAATGTCGTTCCGATACTTGCCTCCCAACCAACCACGACAAGGTACGCAGTTTCCCCACCAACTATTCCTTCCACGGCCATTGAATAGTCCGCGTTTAAAGCCCCCTGACCTGCCGAGGTAGTTCCCTGGCTCATCGGTGAAAAATGTCCGGCGGCGGAAGTGTTCGTGGCAAGGCCAACTAGAACCCAACCAGTTGAGGCGGTTCCCCCGCCCAGATTGTTGAAAACATAATTGGGGTTCAGGCCATTAATGGCAGTTGTTGAGCCGTTGATGGAAGATTGAGAGGATGATGCGAATAAGGCATAATAATAGAGCGGACCACCCGTTGTATTCCCTGCCGTGACGCCCGTTGGCGGACCGTCCACCACACTGTTGGTGCTCATTCGGGTCGCTGTCGTAAGTCCCCCGGAAAAATTAACGAGACCCTGGCTTAAACCCAACATAGGCACTAACGAGAGAACGATCACCAAGATGAGTTTTGTCATAAGATTTTGAATTGGCATCGCATTCAACTTTAATAAAGCCATACAATACCCGCTACTGACTCTAATGAGGCGACTTTAGCCCTGAGGTGTGTTCTGAGTCAATGGAAAAATGAGCGCAACTCCAACCCAGTTTTCTGGACGTGCAGTGGCACAGCGAAGCCAAGATAGTAGTTTGAAATCGGACCGCGAGTTGACCCGACTCGCTGTGATCTGCGCTTTGGGACAAACCACGCTCCAATTAAGCAAAAACCCCGCTGGCGAACCAGCGGGGGTGTGAAAGATTTACCTTAATTTAGCTTAATTTGCCTAAATTAATCAGATTATTTCTTGCGGCGGAACAGGAGCAGCGAGGCACCGCCGAGAGCGGCCAGAGCCAACGTGCCGGGTTCCGGAACAGGATTGACCTGACCAATCGTAAAGCCGTTCAGGAAACCCGTGCCAGTGCCCCAGATCGAAGCGGTAGCAGTACTGTTTAAAATGCCAAGCGCGATCGGTGCCGAAACCACGGACTCGCCAAGCCAGCCGATTGTGGTCGGTTGTCCATTATTGTACCATGCTTCCATGTCTGCCACGGTTGACCCAGCACTCGCCGACCAAGCCACCATGACCCAAGAAACTGCAGTACCACCAGCGAGATTTCCAATCTGGGTCACAGATGAAGCATCAGCTGTGGTGCTTTGCAGGCGTCCCGCTGTTGCGGTAGTAACTCCCAATAATTGGCCACCACCTAGAGCAGTAGCAAGCGTCCATGAGGCACTATTTCCAGCGTTAAACACATAGGAACCATTGGCTCCAATTACAGCAGCCGACGACCCCCCCACAGTTGTAGTTGTGCTGGAGAAAAACAGCGCATAATAGTAATTGCCATTAGCTGCGGTTGTTGATGTACCAACCGTCGCTGTCGGGACGCTGTTGGTGCTGATTTTTGTCGTATTGCCATTGCCAAAGAACACTGTCCCTTGGGCGTGAATGGAGACAACTGCGGACAAACACAATGCTGTCAGTGTAAGGATTTTTTTCATTTTGTATTTGGTTTTGAGTTCAGGTTTTTTTAAGTTCGGTTTTTATTTTGGTTTATACTAAATTTTACATTCAATAAGATTGCACCCAGCTGATTGAATGACCCAGTGTATTGTTCAGGAAAAATCCAGTACCAACCGGAATTACAGGCTCCGGAACCGCAAAATTATCACCTGGATCAGCAAAACCCGTTGGGAATGTTGAATCAAACATCACGACATCGAATCCCGTCACACTGCCAGCAACAACATGCGGCACAGAAACCACACAGCCATCAAAGGCCGAGGGATTCGCTGCATTTGTAAACTGCAAGACCGATGCCAACCCACCACCCACTGGAAGTACAGACGAGATAAAAGTCTGCACAGGCGAGGCAGGTAGAGTATTTGTGGCTATACCAACCGTACCGGTACCAGCCCCCCCAATATGCACCGTACCAACTTCGGTCAAGGTGTTCGATCCGACAACGTTATTCAAAAAGAAAGCCTGTCCAGGGTTAATCGTTGGAGGTGTAACCGCAAAATTATCCCCCGGATCCCCCACCCCAGTGGAGAATGAGGAATCAATAACGTACGCCTGAAACGTTGTTCCGGTCCAGACAGAAACCACAGACCCATCGAAACTCGGACCAGGTGGAACTAAATTAGTCAAGGAATTACCAGCCCCGTTGTCGAGCGGATTCGCGAGAGTCGTAAACCCCAATTTCACAGGGAGGTTTACATACCCGACGATATTCTGTGAATAAACGCCCGCTTGTGAGGAGATGATGCTGGCAGCGAGGGCGGCTCCAGCGATCAGTAGTGTTTTTCTCATATTTTTCTGTGTAGTGTTTGTTGTTCTTAAACCGTGTGCAA
>JARLHX010000002.1 GCA_031292035.1 Negativicutes bacterium
CCGGCGGCCGCGGGGCGAGGAAACCGATGTCTTCCTCCGCCCCGAGGCGAATCAGCGCTTGCCCGAGGGCATTCCCGCCGCCCAGCAGCATAAGGCGCATTCGCATAGAGTCAGCAGGTCCAGTCTGGTTGAAACCGTCATACGAAATGGAAACGGTATTGGGTCCGTGGTCAGTCTCGGTCACGCCTACGCTGCACCACTTAGGGCCTTATGGTATTGCATTTTTGGATTTTGTGCTGCCCTGATCGCCATGCTGGCAGGCCAGAGAACACCCTCCTCACTATCGCGACCGCTGGATGAATGCCATGCGCAAGTATCCATATAAAGCGCGCGAACCAGACTACCTATTCGAAAGCCCGGAACAGCAATACAAAATTACAAATACCACAAGTAGTTTCGAACGCAGCCCTTGATCAAGCACTTAACCTCCCATAGCTTCCGCACACCTGAAAAACAAATGGAAGCAATTCCATCATGCACAAATCCAATAATACAAGGAGCGCAAACACTTATGCGTAAGAGTATTCCCACAAAAGAATAGATATGGACTACTTGAGCTTTAGCTATAATCAATCCGCCCTGCTAGATGAGTTAACCAATGAACTCGCGCATTTTGGTGGGCCCGAGGCAAAAAACTCCAGATAATTGTCAAATCACTTGGCACTGCAACTCAAACACCTATTGGTAGAGCAACAGCTATACACACTCAAGCGCTACGCCGACGGGCAATCCTCAGCGCTCCTGTTCGACCAGATGCTCGCACCTGAAGACTGCAGCCCACCAGATGCATTACCCGACCTCAACCTGCTCGAGTGCGATTTCGAGTGTCTACGCCTGTCGTCACGCAATCAGATCCTGCTGGCCCTGGTCGAGCACCGCCCATTTGCCTTCGACATGGACAACGACGGCAAACTCGTCAGGTATGTTGCAAACTTCAAGGGCGGCGGAAGGCAACTGCTGCCTGATGAGGCCGAAACCGCGAAAGTGGAACTGAGCTCCCACGCAGGCTTACACCTTGGCCCTCATACCGAAGCTCCCTACCACTGCTCCAGGCGCTCCGCCGATGGCCTAGGCCAACAAAGCAAACATGTTTCGATCGTGGAGTTCGATGAACACGGCCGCTTCAGCATTCGCTTCAATGATTATCGTTTTTCAACAACAGCCGGCGCCAGCGCCGCCGCAAAAAATGCCTTTGAAAAACTTCGATATAAAATCAGATCGACAACCCCCATTCAAATCCCCTTGCAACCCACGTGCTCACTGCTGATCAATAATTGCAAAACCTTGCATTGCAGAGACACCATTAAAGACAACCGACGCCTGCTGATCAGGTTATTCGGCTATTCCAAGTTCGCACACCCCATCGTACTGAATAACGACCCTCTTCGCGTGCAGGGTTAATAGCCATCCGATTTTACAGTGAGGTTCCATGACACCTGAAATTGATCTGACTATTATTCTCTTTCTGGCATTGGTCGCCCTGACTGCCGGCCTTCTGGACGCGATAGCAGGCGGCGGCGGGCTCATCACACTCCTGCTTTACTGATAGCCGGTATCGACCCCGTGGCTGCCATTGCCACCAACAAGCTGCAGGCGGCTTCGGCAACGATATCGGCGACTGTCGCCTTTGCAAGAAGACGCATGATTGAATGGCGAACAGGTATTCCGATGGCCTTGCTGTCATTGACAGGCGGCGCTGCAGGCGCACTGTCGATCAGCCTCCTGCCAAACAGCGCCCTGCAAGCAGTGGTCCCGGTCTTGCTGATACTCGTTGCGCTCTATTTTGCACTGGCGCCGAAGCTCACCGATGAGGCACGAACACCTCGGCTATCGATGATGGCATTCACGCTGGGTGTCGTGCCTTTTATCGGCTTCTACGATGGTATCTTCGGCCCAGGTGTCGGCTCCTTCTTCATGATTGCCTTTGTCCTGTTAATGGGACAAGGCATCTTGAGGGCAATGTCCAACAGCAAACTGATGAACGCCGCTTGCAACATAGGTTCGCTGATCGTTTTCTCGATGATGGGGACCATCGTCTGGCCCATCGCCCTGGCCATGGCTGCGGGGGCTTTTATCGGGGCGCAGCTGGGTGCGCGATGCGCCGTCAGATTTGGCTCCAGGCTGATCAAGCCATTGATGATCACCATGCGCTGCGTGATGGCAGTCAAATTGCTGTCCAGCCCTGGCAACCCGCTGGGTGAATGGGTGCTGGGCCAAGCTGCCACTTTGGTAAACGGCGGTGCATGAGCAACGCCGATAAAAAAGCCCGCAACCAAAATGGTGGCGGGCTTTGTTTACCGAATGAGTTACAGCTATTTTCTCAGAACGGAATGTCATCGTCGAAGCTGTCGAAATCAGGAGCCGGTTGCGGGGCAGCCTGTTGTGGCGCCGGACGCGATTCGCG
>JARLHX010000053.1 GCA_031292035.1 Negativicutes bacterium
AACCAGCATGTCGGCGACGGCCGGCTCGTAGGCATCTCTTTTGGCGGGGTTGCGCCAGTCTTCTTCGGTGATTTTCCAGCGTTTGTCCGGATCGGTCTCCCGCTCGCGAAAACGCTTCAGTTGTTCTTCGGGGGTGATGTCCAGCCAGAATTTGAGGATAATTGCGCCGTGTCCGGCCAGGTGCTGCTCCATGGCGCTGATTTCCCCGTAGGCCCGTTCCCATTCCCGCCGGGTGGCGAAGTCTTCCACCCGTTCGACCAGAACCCGGCCATACCAGCTGCGGTCGAAGATGACCATTTCGCCGTCGGCGGGGAATTCCCGCCAGAACCGCCACAGGTAATGATGCTGTTTTTCGCTGTCGTTGGGGGCGGATACAGGGACGACCCGATAGCCGCGGGGGTCAAGCTGGTGGCACAGGCGGTGAATGGTGCCGCCCTTGCCGGCTGCGTCCCACCCTTCAAAAGCGATGATGATCGGAATACCGAGGCGGTAGGTGTCAAACTGGAGAGCCCGGAGTTTTTGCTGCTGGGCGGCAAGTTCGCGGTGATAATCGGCTTCTTCCTGCTCGGCGACGGTCGGTACCGGACTGGCCCTCCTGCCGCTCACAGCGGTAAGGAGCGGCGACTCCGCAGCGGCATCGTCGCCCGGTTCCGGCGGGTCAAGTCTGGCGCTAATCGCCTTGATCATGGCGTCGGCGACTTCAACGCGGGCAAGGTGCTTATCGTGAGCCGGAATGATGGTCCACGGGGCCGCAGCGGTATGGCTTCCTGTCAGCAGGGTTTCGTATATACGGAGGAAGTGGTCATAGCGGCTGTTTTGCTTCCAGGCTTTTTTTGTCACCCGCCAAGCTTCGTAATCTTCATGTTCGAGGGCTTTGAGGCGCTGTTTCTGTTCTTTTTCGCTGATATGGAGAAAAAGTTTGATGACAACAAAACCGTCGTCGGTGAGGGCTTGTTCAAAACGCAGCACATCACGGTAGAGGTCGCGCAATTCGCTTGCTGATACTTTTCCTTTAGCTGTCTTGGTAACGATGCGACGGTACCAGGTGCTGTCGAAAACGACGATTTGCCCTTTGGCAGGAGTATTCGTCCAGAATGGCCAGAGGTATGGCCGCTCTTTTTCGGCGATGGACAGCTCGTCGTCGGTATAGATACGAAATCCGCGGGGGTCCAGGGTCTGGTTGAAGAAATTGAGGATGATGCCTTTTCCTGAAGCGTGCCAGCCTTCGATGATGACGGCAATGCCACAACCGGCTTCATGGGCTTGACGCTGGAGCGCTCCGAGCTGTTTTACCTTGGGCAGCATAAGTTTTTCGTATTCCGGGTGAGCGAGGTTCCCGGTCAAATCGATAGTTTCGAGCATCGATGTCACTCCTTTCGTACGGAATGGGACACCAGGTCTATGGCGAAGGATTCCATAACCCTGGTCAAATATCCTGCCCGGCTGGTGCCGGTCCCGCAGGAAAGATGGTTAAAGCTCGTCGGTCAACAGCTTGATTGCTTCTGCCTCCGGCAAGGGACGGCTGAAGAGGTAGCCCTGAATACCGTCGCACCGGCAGCGTCTCAGCTTGTCCAGCTGTTCTTTTGTTTCCACGCCTTCGGCAACGACCTTCAGGCCGAGGATGTGGGCCATATCGACAATGGCGCTGACAAAGGGTTCTTGCACTTGCTCAGAAACGATGTTGTCAATAAACGATTTATCGATTTTCAGGGTTTCAACAGGCAGATTGCGCAGGTAGGTTAAAGAAGAGTAGCCGGTGCCGAAGTCGTCAAGAGAAAGGCCGACTCCCAGATTCTTCAGTTCCTGCAGCTTATGGATGCCTTCCGACAAGGAGCTTAAGAGGACGGTCTCGGTAATTTCGATCCCCAGCTGCCTTGGCTCGATTCCGGCGTCCCGGACGGCGGCGCCGACGATCGCGGCGAAGTCTCCGGCGGCCAGTTGGCGCGCTGATACGTTGACCCAGACGGTGAGTCCGCCTTTTCCCATTCCTGCCAGCATGCCGGCGAAACGGCAGGCCTCGGCCAGCACCCATTTGCCGATGGTCTGGATGGTGTCGCTTTCTTCAGCCAGAGGAATGAACCGTCCCGGCGGTACTGAGCCGTGCTGGGGGCTGTTCCAGCGCAGCAGAGCTTCAAACCCGATGATACGGCGGTCCGCTACAGCCACCTGAGGCTGAAAGTGGAGGGCGAGTTCGCCCCGCTCGCCGGCACCGCGGAGACTGCGTTTGAGAGTCATGTTTTCATAGGCGAATTCTTGCATTCTGGTGTCGTAGAAACGCCAGACATTCTTGCCGCTTCCCTTGGCTGCATACAGAGCCGTGTCGGCGTTTTTCAGGATATCCTCCGTCTGATCGCCATCTTGAGGGTAAATAGCGATACCGATGCTGGCTGACAGATGGGTTGTCGAGTCCCCCAGGGAATAGTCGCGGCTGAGGGCTTTGATCATCCTGTCGGCAATGTGGCTGATCTTGTCCCGGTCTCCCTCCCCGGGGATGAGGACAATGAATTCGTCGCCGCCGATCCGGGCGACCACGGCGGCTTTCCCAACTTCCGCCGCCAGTTGGGCACCGGCGGTCACGATCACTTCGTCGCCGTAGGAATGGCCGAAGGTATCATTGACGCTCTTCAGGTCATCCATGTCGATGAACAGGACGGCGCCTGACGCTTTTCCGGTGCGGGCCTTGCCGAGTTCCCGGTCGAGCTGCTGTTTGATATAGGTGCGGTTGGGCAGGTTGGTGAGGCCGTCAAAGTAGGCCATCCGGTGAATTTCTTCTTCGTACTGCCTGCGCTCTGTTATATCGAGCGAAATGCCTGTCGTACCCCAAAGCTCGCCGCCTGGCCCGAATACAGGGGCCTTGTAGGTCTCTTCCCAGACTTCTTCCTGCAAATAAGCCGCCCGGCCCACCAGTTTCATCTGCCGGCCGGTCTTGATCGTTTCCTGGTCTTCCTGGTGATAAGCTGCTGCCACATCATGGGGCCAAAGCTCGAAATCGGTTTTACCGACGATGGCTTCGCCGGGAAGGCCTGATTTCTCTATAAAAGGCTGATTTACGGCCACATAACGACCGGCGACATCTTTGAACCAGGTCACATGGGGTATGTTGTCGAAAACGGCGGCCAGCCGGGCTTTTTGCAGTTCGGTTTCCCGACGGGCCTGCTGCTGCCGGGTGATTTGCCCCACCGACAGCCGCCCGAACACCAGCACCAGCAGCGTGAAAACACCGGTAGAGGCGTACTCGCGCCGCTTACGGGCCTCAAAAGATGCAAGCGCTTCGGTTTTGGCGATGCCTATGCTGACGACGAGGGGATAGTCAGGCATGACCCGGTAAGAGGATATCCGGTTCAGGTTGGTCAAAAGGCCTGGCGATTCATAGGTGCCTTGGGGCTGCTCAGCTACGTGCCGCCAGAGCGGACTCTGCCGGATATCCTGTCCGATGGTTGTCTCGCCCCGGTAGTAACGGGCCCGGACAAAACCGTCCAGCCCGATGAGGATCACGCTCTGGGAATTGCCCATCTCCATCTGCTGATAAAAATTCAGGAAATACTGTGGATCCAGCGCCACCGACACAACGCCGCCGAAGGAGCCGTCAGGCCTGTTGAGGCGCCGGCTGAGCTGAATGGTCATTTTTCCGGTAACCCGGCCGATAAACGGCTTGTCGATGAACAAAAATTCCGGGTTCTGGTTAGGGATGTGGATCTGATAATAGGGCCGGTCCGCCACGCTGGTTCCCGGCGCTACCGGAATCACGCTGGCGACATAGTAGCCGTTTTTGTCAATAATGTTCATCTGCTGGGTGAGAACAGGATTGGTTCTGGCCCAGCTCAGATAGGACTGGATTGTGTCATCGACCCGCCCGGTACGCTCGTAAGCTTCCTTGACCAGCAGCATCACTTCGTCAACACCGGCCAGTGTCCGCCGGACGTGCTCCTCGAAGGCTCTGGCAAGGTTGGAGTGTTCGCGGTGGATGCTCTGGATTTCTTTTTCGTACTCTTCCTGCTCCCATTTATAGGTCGCGAACCAGCTCCAGACAATCACCACAAAACACAAAAATACGACGAACCAGCGGGCGTCCCGGTTTATCAGTCTAGCGAAAATATTCGAACAGGTATTTCGAAAGCCAGCCATGTGCGCGCCACCTGCTTGACAGACGTGTGAGAAACTAGACCGATATAATATCTTGTATTTTCGACACGGCGCTGCCCGTCCCTTCCCTTTCCGGGCTATTTTTTTCCGTTACTGTATATTTCTGCCGAATCAACGATCCTGGCCTGCTTCCTCAGGCGAGCATCGCCAGGGCGTCGTCGCATTCGGATGCGAAGCGGTCCCGCAGGGAGGGCCTGAGTTCGGGACTGCCGCTGGTCCAGTCATCCGAAGCCCGAACCTCGTAGATCTTAGTGATAAGGGTGGCGTCGTCACACTGGTTGGGATCTCCGGCAGACGCTTCTTTGAAAAGCTCGGCCACCCAGCCCGGACCATACTGCACTGCAGCTGACCAAACTACCTGGCGAAGAGCCTCCGACCGGCCGTCGACATTGAAGTTGATGCCGCTGAGCGCATCCACTGCCGGCTGATAGTATTTCTGCTGTACGTATTGTCGCTGCAGCTCCAGAAAGCCGTCATGATCCTCTTGCGCCACCTGCCGCCAGGCGGCGTCGAACTCCTGAGTCCCCGGCGCGCCGGCGTCTGTCAGTGTCTTTACCAGGCTGTAATCCTGACGAAGAAGCCAGTCGACAAAATCCTGGGGTACTCCCGCGTTGGTGGCGAACTGATACGCACCGTACGACGCGCCGCCAGCGTCCTCCGCGCTGTCCGCCACAGCCCCCGGATCTCCGTTTGATTCATATTTGGCCGAAAGATCACCCAGGGCCATATCATCGCCTCCTATTCCAGCCCTGCCAGTTCTTGCAGGATACTACATAATACGGCGATTGGCCTTGTTATGTCACTTTTACGGAGCCGGGGGGCGCCCACTTTTCTTCATAGCCGACGAAAAGGCCTCCAGGTTTATCCCTGGAGGCCTTACTTTTCCTGTATTCAGTCATGAAGGTGAAGATCATCCAGAAAGGTTTTCGCGACTTCCGGGGGAAACTCATCATAATAGGAACTATAGGCGGCTACAGCATTCTCTGTGACATATTTGCTTTCAAGCGCATATTTTTCGGCCTCGGCCCGATTCCAGACAGTGACAAGATCCCGCCCGCGATCAGCAAGCAGTACCCGTATGATGGTATCCTTGCCGATCCAGAAGTAAGCCTGGTCGCGGCTTCCGGTGTATCGTGCAAAATATGTATACTTCCCATGATACTGGTCCATCACATGAAGAAACATCCACGCACTGTAAGGCCTTGCATCCACCCGGAATACCTGAAGCCGGCTGTCGTCCGAATAATAGGCTTTTATCCTGGAAAACTGCTGATGATCGTACCAAACGTAGTCTTTGTGATCCCGATACAAAAATCCCGTTCTTCCCGGGTAGGCCTCCCGGTATTCCTGCCGCTGTTCATGGTGATAACGCTGATCGAACTCCCGCCACTGGTCCCAGAAATAATTCTCATTGGTAAAGGCCAAAGCGGTGGAACAGCTGAAAGCAACAAAGAGAAAAAGAACCAGCAGTAAACTGGATTTCTTCAAAGAGCATCCCCCTTCTTTCGGCACGAAAGCCGAGCGGCAAACACTACAGTCGCACCCACCAGGAAACATTGATTGTTGTGAACAGAAAACGGCCTTCGAGAGAAACGGTTACTATTTTGATATTTGTCGCCCCGGCAGGGATTACCTCTGTTTCAACACTCTTTAGGATAAACCCGCGCTCTTTTTGTTTCTCTGCTGTTTGCTGAGCCGCCACGGCTTGATAGCGGTCCGGGGTATCGTCCGGAGCGGCCTGGTCGGCTATGGTGTTGGCGATCTCATAGGCGGTGTGCTGCAACTCGTCTCTTGCGATTTGATAACCCATATAATAAAAAAGCGCACCAAAGAAGGCCGCGACAATTACTAGCGATAAAAGTTTCACCAAAGGATTGGCCTTCTTCTTTTCGGGAGCTGCAGGCAGCCAGCGGCTAGGGTTGTAGTCTATGACCGGGACTATGTCATCAGGCGGCTCTTTCGGAGTTTCCATACCCTGATCCCTCCAAATTGATCCATCCTGTAATATTTATTCGCCTGTCGTTGTCGATTTCCTGCAAAAACGCGGAGTGTTTGGAAAACCGGACACCATCCGGCTTCAACCCCGATTATTCTTTGGGCTTTTGGGAAAAACAAAAAGGGCTGCGCTCCTTTTGGAGAGACAGCCCTATATGGCATGTTTATATTTATCCGACGAGAGTCACGCTGTCGCCTCTTTAGTAGGCCGCAAGCCGCTTATAGGTGGCCAGCCGCTCTCTGGCGTCCTGCTCCGCCCTGGCGAAAAGGGCCTCGGCCGTGTCGGGGAATTGCTGCAGCAGGGCTGAATAGCGGACCTCGCTCTTGATGAAGTCCTGGAAACTGGCGGTGGGCTCTTTGGAATCAAGAACGAAGGGGTTATTCCCGGCGTCTTTGCGTTGGGGGTTGTAGCGGTACAGCGCCCAATAGCCGGCCTGGACCGCCCGCTTGGCCTGGGAATGGCTCTGGCCCATACCGGCCTGAATTCCGTGATTAAGGCAGGGGGCGTAGGCGATGATGAGCGATGGGCCGGGATAGGCCTCGGCTTCGGCGATAGCTTTGATGGTCTGGTTTTTGTCGGCCCCCATGGCGATCTGAGCGACATATACATAGCCATAAGACATGGCCATGACCCCGAGATCTTTTTTGCGGGTCTTTTTGCCGCTGGCGGCAAACTGAGCAGTGGCAGCCACCGGGGTTGCTTTGGAGGACTGCCCGCCGGTGTTGGAATAAACCTCGGTGTCGAAGACGAGAACATTGACGTCTTCGCCGGCGGCCAATACGTGGTCAAGACCGCCGAATCCTATGTCATAGGCCCAACCGTCGCCGCCGAATATCCACTGGGACCGTTTGACGAAGAAATCGCGCTGGTCGTAGATGGCGCCGAGCAGTTCGTCGCCGCCTTTGGCCGCCTCCAGGGCGGCGATGAGGCGGTCGGCCCGCTGGCGGGTACCCTGCCCTTCGTCTTTATGAGCCAGCCATTCCTCCAGCGCGGCCTTGAGGTCGACGTTGCCGGTTTTCGCCAGCGCCTCGCTGATCAGTCCGGCCAACGTCTGCCTGACCTGGCCCACCCCCATGTGCATGCCGAACCCGTATTCGGCGTTGTCTTCAAACAGGGAGAAGCCCCAGGCCGGTCCGAAGCCGCGCCGGTTGACGGCATAAGAGATGGCGGGGGCGGTGGCGCCCCAAACGGTGGAGCAGCCGGCAGCGTTGGAGATCATCATCCGGTCACCGAACAGCTGGGTGACAAGCTTGGCATAGGGGGTCTCGCCGCAACCGGCACAGGCGCCGGAAAATTCCTGCAGCGGCTGGGCGAACTGGCTGCCTTTTACGGTAGTCAGCTGACTGGCGACTATCGGTTTATCGGTTATAGTCAGGGCGAACTCCCACCATTCTTCGCAGCGCGGGCGCTGCTCGGCCAGCGGTTTCATTTCGAGGGCCTTGTCCTTGGCCGGGCAAACATCCACGCAGTTGCCGCAGCCGGTACAGTCCAGGGAGGAAACGGCCAGATGGAACGCCAGGTCCTGGTAACCGGTGGCCGGTTTTGCGGGAAAACCGTCTGGTGCGCCTTTCAGTTCGTCGCCGGTCGCGAGGAACGGCCGCAGGACGGCGTGAGGGCAGACAAAAGCGCACTGATTGCACTGGATGCATTTGTCAGGCTGCCATACCGGCACCTGGATGGCCACAGCCCGTTTTTCCCAGGCCGTCATCCCCAGCGGGAAGGTACCGTCCTCCCTGCCGTTCAAAAAGCTTACCGGCAGCTTGTCGCCTTCCTGGCGGTTCATGGGTATCATGACTCTCTCAACAAATTCAGGCAGTTTGCCGGTGACGGCCGGTTCGTCGGCAGCGTAACGCCAGCCTTGAGGCACAGCCACTTTGACCAGGGCGTCGCTGCCCCGTCCGATGGCGGCAAAGTTCATATCAAGAGCGGCCTGGCCCTGTTTGCCGTACGATTCGGTGACCGCGTCCCGCAGATACCGGACAGCGTCGGCGAGAGGAATGATACCGGTCAGTTTAAAGAAGGCGGCCTGCATGATCATGTTGATTCGCCCGCCCAGCCCGAGTTCCTGGGCGATATCCACGGCGTTGATGGTGTAGAGTTCGATGTTGTTCTCAGCCAGATAGCGTTTGACAGCAGCAGGCAGATGTTTTTCCAGTTCGTCCGGCGACCACAGGCAATTCAGCAGGAACTTGCCGCCTGGCTTGAGACCGGCGAGTACGTCGTACTGATACACATAGGCCTGGTTATGGCAGGCGATGAAGTCGGCCTTGGTGATAAGGTAGGAAGACTGGATCGGCGCATGGCCAAACCGCAAGTGGGAGACGGTAAGGCCGCCCGACTTTTTGGCGTCGTAGGCGAAGTAGGCCTGGGCGTACATGTCGGTATGGTCGCCGATGATTTTCACGGCGCTCTTGTTGGCCCCCACCGTGCCGTCGGAGCCCATTCCCCAGAATTTGCAGCAGGTCGTTCCCGGAGGCGTGGTGTCGATATCCTCCGGATATTCGGGCAGCGAAGTGAAGGTAACATCGTCGACGATACTGACGGTGAAACCGTTCTTCGGGTATTCCTGGGCGAGATTTCTATAAACGGCGGCGACGTGGGCCGGGGTAAAGTCCTTGGAACCGAGACCATAGCGGCCGCCGACAATGGTCGGCGGATTCGGGCGGCCGAAAAAGGCGTTGCGGACATCGATGTACAGGGGTTCTCCGGCCGCCCCCGACTCTTTGGTTCGGTCGAGCACAGCAATGCTGCGGGCGCTGGCGGGAATGACCTTCAGCAGGTGCTCCACTGAAAACGGCCGGTACAGGTGGACATCCACCAGACCGACTTTTTCCCCGCGGGCACTCAGGTAGTTGATGGTTTCCCGGATGGCGTCGCAGCCTGAGCCCATGGCGACGATGACCCGGTCGGCGTCGGCGGCGCCGTAATAGTTAAAGAGCTGATAGTTGCGGCCGGTGAGTGTGTTGATTTTGCCCATGTATTCTTCCACCAGTCCGGGGATGACCTGGTAGAATTTATTGACCGCTTCGCGAGTCTGGAAGTAGATGTCGGGATTCTGCGTAGTGCCGCGGACCACCGGATGATCGGGGTTCAACGCACGATGACGGAATTCTTCCACCGCCGGCCTGTCAAGAAGCCGGGCCAGCTCATCATATTCCAGGATTTCGATCTTTTGAACTTCGTGGGAGGTGCGAAAACCGTCAAAGAAATGGATGAAGGGAATCCGGCCCTTTACGGCAACCAGGTGGGCCACCGCCCCCAGGTCCATGGCTTCCTGCACGCTGCCGGACGCCAGCAGGGCAAAGCCGGTCTGACGAGTGGCCATTACGTCCTGATGGTCGCCGAAGATGCTCAGGGCGTTGGCGGCCAGAGCCCTGGCGCTGACGTGGAATACAGCCGGAAGGAGTTCACCGGCCATTTTGTACATGTTGGGAATCATGAGCAGCAGTCCCTGGGACGCAGTATAGGTCGTCGCCAGAGCCCCGGCCTGCAGACACCCGTGCATAGTTCCGGCGGCCCCGCCCTCGGACTGCATCTCGATAACCCGTACCGGCTGACCGAAAATATTCTTCCGGCCGACCGCCGACCACGCATCAGCCAGTTCCGCCATGGGCGACGACGGCGTGATGGGGTAGATAGCCGCCACTTCGGTAAAGGCATAGGAGACATAAGCCGCAGCGGTATTTCCGTCCATTGTTTTCATGTTGCGTTTTTTCATGTACATCTACTCCTAATCTATCCTAATTGTTTTTCCCTCCAGCAGGAGAGACTTCTGTCCAGGATGGTCAGCCAGCGAAGTCTGCCGCTTTTGCGATTCGAAAAGCAGTTTCCATTTTATCGAATTAAACTTTCTCCTTATTTGCGGTAAATCCTTCCCGGTTGGCATAATACCGCTCCCGGTTTTCCGATCTTTTTTTGCTTGCAGTGCCCGCACGGCCGATTTCCGATGATGTCCGGCGGCACAGCAAGCGAGCCTGCCAGTAAATTTCCGGCAGGCTCGCTCAGGTTTCGGCCGTTCAATCAGCGATGAAGGGTTATAAGGAAAGGATCGTAGGTGACGATTACGCAGATTGTTTAAAATACCGCAGCGGCTGATTTAAAACCAGATAAAGCCCGGTTAGAATCACCGCGGCCCCAATTCCCTGAAGAAGGCCTAAGGTTTCATCAAGATAAACCCAGGCGAAGGCAATCGACACAACGGGGCAAAGATACTGGGACAGGGACGCTTTCGTACTTCCCAGGCGCCCCACCACCCAGATCCATACGGTGTTGGCTATGACCTGAGCGAATATCGAGGAAAAGAGGATGCTGTACACGGCGGTATCGGATACGGAACTCCACCGGGTAGCCATCAAATCCGGCAGCGAAACTACGAAAAATAAGCCGGCACTGAACACCGTGATATAAGCAAAAATCTGGTTAATCGAATATCTGTCGGCCAGTCCGCGGACAAATACCGTGTAGTAACCGAAGCAAAACTGACCGACGAGAAGGAGCATAGCGCCCATCAAGTGAGGACCAAGCAGGCTGAATTCCTTGCCGGAGCCCAGTACGACAATGAATACTCCCGACAGGCCGGTAACGATGCCTGCCATCATCCGCCGGGAGACGGCTTCCATCCCGAACATCCAGTTTATCAGCGCCACTTCCACCGGAAGAGTGGCGAAAACCAGCGATGAATTTCCGGCTGTAGTCTGGTCCAGGCCGTACATAATGAAAAACTGGTTGAAAAAAAAGCCGAGCAGGCCGATTTTCGCCATTTGCAAAAGGTCCCGCAGCGGCATCGGCTTATAGGTCCTGGTCGCAAACATAAGGGCCACCGACAAGACCGCGGTGACCACAAGCCTGCAGGCGTTGTAAGCCAGGGGCGACATGGAAAGCAGCCCGATTTTCATTACCGGAGTGTTAAGCCCCCAGACCAGGATAATAAATAGCAGAATTATTTTAGCGTGATTTTCTTTCTTACCTAACAATTCATTGCCCCGTTTCCCTGTAGCTCGTATTGGCGTGAAAGGCGTTAAGTAGTAAGCATTCTAGATCGCGATCCGAAACCCTGCGCTGACAAAACTAAAAAGGCTGGCGGACTTCGCAAATCAAATTGCTTCCGCTCAAGACAAAACCAAAAGAGGCCCATACGGGCCTCTTTTGGCAAGGTTCAACGATTAGAACAACAGGTACATCGGATTGCTCAAGAATTCATTGCCAATGAAGATGGAATTGTCCACCATGGCCACCGCAATAGCCGACACGGCCACCAAAGCCAGGACGATCAGGGCCGTAGTGGCGAAATCGCTTTTGCTTTCTACTTCGCATACTTCATCACAATAGGCTGCTTTCGACATAGAATACACTCTCCAATACTGCACTGCCCCAGAATTTTAAGTGGGCAGTGATATTTTTATTTTTGTTATGTCTTGATTGTAATTCTTAAATAATCATAAGTAAAATACATATATTAGATAGTTATTATTACTAAATCAGATAATCCTAAATAATGAGATGAACAACAGCAAATCTGTGGGATGACTGAAGTTTTTCCTGCAGATAGCTGCGCAATGGGCGCGGGCACGCCGGTGTTACAATAAAACCCATGTCCAGCAGGGTATAACGGGCGGCCGGCGGATACACATTAAGTCAAGGATTACAGATCAGGAGGCACTAACATGCAGAGAAAGCACACCCGGCTTGTAACCGCGCTTCTTCTTTTCGCCTTGATCCTTGCAGTGCCTGTTGCTCAGGCCGAAGCGTCCAAGGTTCTCAAATTCGTTCCCACCGCGGTCTATTTTGATGATAATCAGCGCCTGACTTTGGTGGGGGAGTTTCACAACACAGGCACAGAATACGTCAGCGGAGTCCAGAATTTCATCCCAGTGGTATATCTTGACGACGAAATGGAAGCAGCCGACACATTTGCTTTCCAGTTAAATGTTGCGCCAGGTTACTACCGGGAAGTGGTAATGAAGCTCAATGCCCGTTACCGCAGCTTTTCCAAGTGGTTTGTGAAATGGGATTCCTATACTGCCTACTGACCGGAATATACCAACCATCCGGCACACCGTCAGCCAGACCGAAGAACACATACAGGTTTTCGTCAGGGTTAACTTGGTCTAAAATTTTTTGCAGCAAAGCTGAGGCCTCCATCAGGATATGGGGGCCTCAGCTTTGCCGCAAGCCACTGTTGTCAAGCAAGAAATGAGCCATCGATCCCCGAATCAGATTTTTCGCCAAGACCCGGTGGTTTAGGCGCAGGTGATTTAATTTAATTATTTCCAGATTTTGGAAGGTATTTGTTGCGGAAAAACGAATTTACTCCAATAGAAATCAAACAATTTACCATGATTTGCAGCTTTGGGGCACAGCAAAATGCGGCAATTCAAGCTGCCTCAGCTTATTTTCCGAATAGGAGGCGATGTATATGTGGAAGCTGGCAAGACGGGTGACGGAATTCATTTTTTTGTGCCTTTTGTGGAACAACGTTCATTGGACCCTTATCGTCGGTCTCACTTTTGTCTTTGTAATGATTGAAAAACTCTATTCCATATACGAGAATATTTTGTTGACCCACAAGCAGAGAGTTGCGATAGTGAAAGAAAAGATTGAGGCCTTGCAGTATAAATAAACTAGAATAGTACGGTTTAATCTGCTCTGCTGCTTTACCATCATTTTTAGCACTTGGTATTATTTCTTGGTTCTAGAAGGAATTACTATTTATTTGTAGTATTAGTATAGTGCTCTATCATTGCTTTGCCTTCGGATCTTCCGGAGGTCTTTTTTTATGAAATCGGCATCGGTATGACCGAAGATAGGATCTGCGCGTCGTGATCATCGTACGGTTATGGGATAAAAAAAGGAAGCGCCGGCAACGACCAAAGTACGTCTAACCATATATTCTGCGTTGTTGCATATTTTGTAAAAACCTTAGAAAATATGTATTTCCTGGAAGGACTTATCGATCTTATCCAGAATAGAAAATGTCATGGCTAAAATATAGCGAATATTCCGGCTCATATATCTAGCGTTCGGCGCCCTGACCTCATTTCTTTACACAAGTTAGAGGTGTTATCATGACCTGTGCCAGTTTATCGTGTGAAGCAGATGCTGAACCCTGCCCGAATTTGTACAACTGCATCGGAAAATTGCGGGTTGCAGCCCCATTTATACCCTTAGGGAAAATCGATTACATTAGAGTGATCGAAGAAGACCTGCCCCCCTGCCCCGCTGCCCCGGATAACCGGCCGCCTAGCTTCAGCAAATAAAGCCCCCTCGCCGTCAGGGCTTTATTGCTGTCATTGTTCATAAATATCAACTCTGCCGGCCTGTTTAATTAAGTATGAAGTATACCAAAGCCCTCCGAGCAATCGGAGGGCTTTTTACAAGCGGGGAAAATAGATAAGTAATATCCATAAGCAGGCAATTCCAGGGTTTTGTGACTAAAACTCTCCGCTATTTAAAATCCAAAACGCTTATTCCATACTCCTGTATTATTCTTTTCACATCTTCCATTTCAGAGGGTTCAGGCGCCTGAAATGTCGGACATGCGATGCCGGCGGCACTGTATTTTGAGGCGCCAAAATCATGATAAGGCAGCAGCTCGATACCTTCCACCCTTGTATTTTGGCGGAGAAACTCGCACATTCTCCTGACGTTCTCTTCCCCACCGTTGACCTGGGGAATTAATGGAACGCGGACAATTGTCTTCGGATGCCTCTGGGATATCGACGTTATGTTGGCTAAAATCCGTTGATTACTGGCCCCGGTCATTTTCTTATGTATTTTGTCATCCATATGTTTAATGTCCACAAAAACAGCGTCCAGGCCTTCAAAAATATCCTGAACCTGTTCCCAATCAAAGAAACCGCTGGTTTCGACGGCGGTGTCGAGACCAAGCCGGGTGCAGGCGGCCACCAACTGCCGCAAAAACTCAGGCTGGGCAAAGGGCTCGCCGCCGGAGAAAGTGACACCGCCGCCAGACGCCCGATAAAAAACGGCGTCTCTTTTGATCACTTGCATAACATCTTCGACTGTTACCACAGAACCAATTTTCGTTCTGGCACCGGCGAGGCATGCTTCACAGCATTTACCGCAGCCGCTGCAGCTTGCCCGCGCAAAATCAGGCAAGGTTCCGTCTGTCATGATAATTGCCCCGGAGACGCAAGCCCGGATACATCGCCCACACCCGCTGCAACGCTCACGATTATACAGTACTTCGGGACTGCTGTTCCAAGACTCGGGATTAGCACACCACTTACAGCGCAATGGACAGCCTTTCAGAAAAACGGTGCTTCTGATCCCTTCACCGTCGTGAACCGACCAGCGCTGAATTTGAAAAACAACACCGGCACCACTATCCATTGTCTGTCACCCCGATTCTGCTACATCGTTTCATAAGTCGTCCGTTCAATAATTGCATCCTGCACATCACGGGACAGGTTGACAAATTGAGTACTGTAACCTGCTACCCTTACAAGCAAATCTCTATAGTCCTCCGGTCGCTCCTGGGCCTTTCGCAGGGTCTTGGAATCGATGACGTTAAACTGGACGTGAAAAGCCCCCAGGGCAAAATACGCCCTGATTAAGGCTGCCAGGTTTTTGAGGTTTCTCGCCGATTTCAGCAGCTCCGGCGCCAATTTAATATTCAGCAGCGTCCCGCCGGAGTGTACGTCATGGTTAATTCGCGCAACCGACCGCATGGCAGCGGTAGGGCTGGTCAAATCGGTGCCGGCATGGGGCGAAACCCCCTCGGTCAAAGGACTGCCGGCTGTTCTGCCGTCCGGTGTTGCCCCGATGGCGCTGCCGGCCGGAATGTAATTGGAAATGCCCATGAACGCCGAATTAAACGGCGATCCGAAATAATCTTTATAGCTCTTTATCTCCTTGTAGTAAAACTCACTGATTTCCACAGCGATTGAGTCCACATCGTCAAGGTCGTTGCCGTATTTCGGACAGGCCAACGCCGCCTGCCGCAGCTGCTGATAACCTTCCCAGTCGGCATCCAGTGCCTGGCAGATTTCCTGCAATGTATATTTGCGTTCTTCAAACACCAGCTTTTTGATCATCGCCAGAGAATTGGCCGAATCAGCCACGCCGATGCCGGTGAGAACCGGGCCGACATTATATTTGGCGCCGCCCCGGCTCAGGTCTTTGCCTTTGTCCATGCAGCCGTCCACCAGCAGGGACAGATAGGGCCGCGGCACCATCTCGGCATGAATCTTCTGCGCAGTGACCGACCCGATGACCGAATGCTTTATCAGGTAAGCAAGCTGCTTATAATACGCCGCCTTCACTTCCTCATAACTTTGAAACTCAGCCGCCGGCTTTTCCGGCAGCCCCATATCCAGTCCGGTAATGCGACTCCTGCCGCTGTTCAGCGCATATTCGACAGCTGCCGCCAGGTTAATGCTTACTGCTGAGGTCCACTCGCCCACTTTGCGAAAATGCGGAACCACACATCCACAGTTGCTCCAGTCCCGCGCGTCTTCCGGAGAGAGGCCGGCCGCCAGCAGCATTTCCGAACCGACCCGGTCGTTATGAACCGCGGGAAATCCAGTCCCGGCGCTAATCAGCCTGCATACCGCCAGAAGAAACTCATCCGGGCTGTCGGGATGAATCCTGACACTCAGACCCGGCTGGTGAGTCTTGACGTTTTCCGTCGCCTGCAGACACATATAGGAAAGTTCGTTGGTCGCATCCCGTCCGTCGCGCGTTCTGCCGCCCACGGTCAGGTTCTGGAAGGAATTGTACCCGGCAAAAAACTTGGCAGTATTGCTGGAAATAACCCATACCCATTCGGAAAGCTTGAGCCACAGCGACTCAATCAATTCCTGGGCTTTTTCCGCAGTAACGGCGCCTGTTTTTACATCTGCGGCATAATACGGATACATATATTGATCAAACCTGCCAAGATTGAGGGCCAGCGAGTTCTCGGACAATATCGAGCCAAGCTGGGTAAACCATACGGTCTGCATAGCTTCGGCGAAGGTTTCCGGCGGCTGTTCCGGTACCTTCCGGCAAATTCTCGCGATTTCCAATAGCTCCGCTTTTCGGACAGGATCGGTTTGACTCCGGGCCAATTCCGCCGCTTTATCCGAATAGCGCTGAGCAAGGGTGATGATTCCCTGGCAGGCCAACACCGCCGCTTGGTAAAAATCGATTTTTTCCAGGTCCTCCGCGCTAACCGGCTCCAAGCTTTGCAGATGCCTGAGCGCCTCTTCTCTTAGCCCCCCGAAGCCCTTGGCAAAGATTACGTCCTGATAGTCTGCGGTGACTTCGCCCACAGCGTTGCGCCACTTGGAATCATTGTCAATAATACCGGTATCAATAAGAAGTTTAGCTGTTTTCTGATTGATGCGCTGCAGAAAGGTTTCTTCCAGCGACTTGCCTTGCCAGTAGGGAAAAATCGCTTCGCGCAAAGTACTTTTTGCGCTTTCGTCGATACAATACGGGTCCTGATTCCGGCTTGCAAAGGTGTCCATCTCGCTGTCGACCCATTTCCACGAGTACTCAGGGCAAACTATACCTGACTTGCGAAATTCACCGATAGACCCGACAATCAATTCATTTTCAAAAATGGTTACCGGGATGCTCTCGCATACAGCCTTAAATGCTTTGGCCCGCCGGATAATTACCGCTTCGCCCTCGGTATCTTTATGTGACGCGGTGAAAGCTGCCGCCCGTTGAATGCTGATGGAGGGCATGGAATCAAGATACATTTTTTTAAAACCATCAATCCGCTTGCTTGACATGTTTTGGCCTCCCCGTGTTTTGCTGACTCTGACTTAAGTAGCCGCGCAAATTGGCGCTCGCGTCATCCATGTGCTTGCGCAGGACCTTCTGAGCCGCTTTAATATCTCTTTTAGCGCAGGCATTTAATAGCGCCCGATGCTCTTGGTGCGACTTTGTCTGATAATTCATTGTTGACAAATACAGGCGCATATAGCGTTCAATATTGTTGTGCATGTTTTGAATCAGCGAAAGCAATTTGGGTCTGTTGGCACTCCGGTACAGAACTTCGTGAAATCGCCAGTTCAGTTCGCCCAAGCGACTGCTCTGGAGTCCATCATCTGTTTTCTTTAGAATTTCATCGGCCTCTGCCAAATCGACATCCGTCAAATTGGGAACAGCCAGTTCCAGCGCCCCGAGTTCCAAAAACAGCCGTATATCAAATATCTCCTGTGCTTCATCGGCGGACAACTCGCTAACCACCGCCCCATGGTTCGGATAAAACTGCACCAGTCCTTCGGCTTCCAGGCTCTTTAACGCCTCCCGCAAGGCACTCAGGCTTGCGCCGAATTTCGCAGCCAGCTCTTCCTGCTTCAGTTGGACACCGCCGCTAAGCTCCCCGGACAGGATTTCCTCCCGGAGGACATTGGTAATCATCCCTGGCAGCGTACGATATGTAGTTTTTATATGAGTTTTTAAATCAAAGTTTTTCATGCTTTTATTTTACAGTTTACGGTAGTGGATACAAACATTATTTTCGATTGTATACAGTATACATTCGAAAATAACAAGTGTACCTCTGAATGACTACTATTGAGATTAGCTACCCAAATTCACACTCAGGATCCAAAGAATACTTCGGCTAACCAACGACGGCCTGACCGAATAATAGGCGCCACCGACATTGCAGGGGGCCTCCCCCCCCATCCTGCCGGCGAAACACATCATTGGCCCCAAGCGCATAAAATATTATGCAAACTAGCGATTTGCAAGGAGGGCTCGATGTGGGCTTTTATATCAACGTAGAGTCGGACGTAAAGATTTATGTGGAGGACCTTAACCCGGCGGGCAGGAAAACGATCTTGTTTATACACGGCTGGCCGGCAAGCCATAGAATGTTCGAGTATCAGTTTGATCAACTTCCCAAGCTGGGATATCGATGCATTGGCATGGATACCAGAGGGTTCGGGAATTCTGATAAGCCCTGGAAAGGCTACACCTACAATCGATTGGCTGATGATATCCGTTGTGTGGTCGATGCGCTCGATTTACGCGATTTCACCCTTGGCGGTCATTCCACAGGGGGGGCGATCGCCGTTCGCTACATGGCCCGCCACAAGGGATATGGGGTAGCCAAACTTGCTCTTTTTGCATCTGCAGCTCCCAGTCTGATTCAACGACCATATTTCCCTTATGGTCAAACAAAAGAAGCTATTTTAAAATTCATTCAAGACACCCATAACGACCGTCCGGAAATGTTGCGGGGATTTGGCGACATCTTTTTCTTCCAGCATGTATCCCAGGCTTTTTCTGACTGGTTCTTCCAAATGGGACTACAGGCGGCCGGTTGGTCTACTGCTGCGGTTGCAGCCGCTTGGTTAGAGGAAGAACTATTTTCCGATCTTGAAAAAATACAAGTTCCCACTTTAATCCTTCACGGCATCCATGACAAAGTTTGCTTGTTCCCATTGGCTATTGCCCAAAAGGAAGGAATCGCCAACGCCAAGCTCGTGCCGTTCAAATACAGCGGCCACGGATTATTCTATGACGAACGCGATAAATTCAACAAGGAATTGACGCTGTTTATCGAGGAATGAGTATCGCAATGAATACGGTACTATGGCTAATCCTTACAGATAGACAAAACCAATCAAGGTATCCTTGCAGCTTGTCCTCTCATCTTTCCACTTGCCGTTAATCCACCAGCTCCCGCCAGGTTGTCCCTGGATCGCGATAAACACATTATCAGCGCAACGTCACTGTAAAAATAAAAACCGGCCAGAGCGTTGTTCAAAGGGCACATAATTCCATTACTTAACATAAACTATACTAAAAGGGGGTGTCCATATGCAGGAACATTATTGGCGGCAATTTCCAACTGCGGTAGCGCCAGTTACTACATTCCCCACTTTCGGAACTTGGCCAGTGGCTGGTGTTCCGGCGGTTGCCTTCCCAACTTCCTTCCCTTCCCCGGTTCCTTTTCCGATTCCCTACCCTATCCCTTATCCTTTCCCAGTACCTCGTCCTCATCAAACTTGCCATCATCATTGGTGGTGGTAACCAATCGAAAATAGATCCCCTACCGGAATTCGCAATAGTATAACCAAGATGAGATAGAGGAAATAGATAGGAGATTTGCCTGCAGCAGCGCTGCGGAGGTTTCATCAGCATCAGCATAATTTATCTTCTGTTTTCTTTACAGGCGTGGAGCTTGCACCAAGCCGCTCAGCCAGAATATCCCAACACCCATCACTCCTTAGGCTATATGCACCTTCTTGCGACAGGCCAGGAGAGATTATCTCCCGGCCTTACTTATTGCATAAATGAGAAAAACCAGGAAAGATATCCTGGTTCCTCTTAGCGGTACCGCTATAGCGAAGGGCGGGAAATTTTCTCCTTAAATGCAGGTGTTCTCTTCTCCCCAGAATGGGATAAACAGCAGGAGGATTATGATGATGATGAAGACAACGAAAAATCCTCCCCTACCACCGCCTCCACATCCACCAAAGCCCATCTTGATGCCTCCTTCTTATTATGAAAATCGTTAGCTAAAATATAGTACGCTGCAGCTTGCGGGTGTGTTAAAGATTATGTTTTCCAGACTATATTCCCACGTTTTTTTTACAAAATAGCTAGCGCCGCCTATCCCATGAAGGATGAGCGGCCTCGCTCGTAACAGCTCTCTATAGGCTACCCCTGAAACCGACCTAAACACATATTCCGGCAAATTCACATCATCCTTGGAATAGTTTCCGGCTCTGGCTTGCTCTCAAGCCGTTTCGGCCCTCCACAATGGACTCGCACTGACTTGCCCTTTACTCGTGTCTCCTGGAGAGCCGGGTGACCTCCACGGCCAAATCTTGAAAGCCGTTTCTCCGTTGATAGGGTCGGGAGGACTCGAACCGCTGACCCTCAATGTCAAACAAGCCAGTGTTGATGAAGCACCCGATATATTTCCCCCGACTGCTAGCACCGCCTTTAAAACAAAAATCCTGCAGTTTTACATTATATGTGCCTATAATCAGCAATTTGTGCTTGCGTGGTTCTACCCAAGCAAAAAATAAAGGCTTCGTGATAACTCACGAAGCCTTTATTTACAACTGGGCGGAGTTAGGCGGACTCGAACCGCTGGCCTCTTCGATGTCAAGCATACGGGTATAACAAGCATTGCGAGCACGAATAGCCATCTTGTCCAATTATTTCCACCATGATATTCTATAATTGAATAAATTACAGGAGGGAATAGGGTGAAAAGTAGGGTCTATATTATTATTTTATTATTCTGTTTTATGTCCATATTTATGCCTCTTGCTACGGCAGCGGAAGAAACTGCAATGGAGAAAAACGATATTAAGCAGTCAATTGTCTTTATTTATTCTAATAACATGGGCAAGACCGATCTCTCACAGTCTTATCAAAAAGATATTAAAACTGATATTCAAAACAGATTCCTCAAAACTTTCGAGAGTAATTACAATGTTATTCCCGGCGACGACTATTTAAAGAAAATGAATGATGCCGGTATGACAGATTTATCTACCGCCGAAAGAACTGATATTTTGGAATACTTTAAAGACAGCGGTGCCGCTTATATCGTCATTTTCGAGACGTTGCCGATGAATAAGGAAAACAACTCTTTCGGCCTGGTTGTCGATATGAGTATTACGTCGTTCTCACATCTGAAATTCATCGACGTTAAACAGAACAAGTATCTTTTCAATGGGAAGTTTTCGTACAGGACTAAGTGGGGCTCACCCTTTGGCTGTTACACAAAAAACTATCAGGACGCCGAGGAGCAAGTGTTGATTCCCAAGCTCTTGTCCAAACCAAATAGTTCTCCCTCCCATTAAGTTTAATAGTCATATGCTAGTACAACGTGATATTTACAGTTCCATTTTGTGTGTGAAATTCGTCGGTTGAATTTCATATCGAATCTGCAAGTCAAATCCTTGGCTCCATAAAGTGGGCAGATGGTATGTGGAAATATTATGACCCTGAATCATTTCGCGATTACACAAAACGCCCTCGGGCATAGTCGACACCTCCATAAAAGATAAAAAATATCCTCTATACACGGAATATAAACATAATCTATGCATAGAGGATATTTTCCAGTCTCCTTGAATTAACCCCCGGCGTTTTGCGGTTATTCAGGCGGACACCGCAAAACGCCAAATCATATCGACCGTCTACATGGTTACTAATACTTAATGCACGCCAGCAAAGCTATGTTGCGTGGGCGGGTTTCAGCGGCAACTCGTGGAGTTCCATTACTACCGTCACTGATCAAATCCGTAGCTTTGTTGGCTAAAATACCGGTTTGCGCAGTTGTATCCAAAGTGACATCCAGCGCGCCCCCAACAGAACCCGTGTTTTGATACAGCAAATTATGACCGTGTCCCTGAACAGCATCCGCCTGTTCACTGCCAAACACACGCCCGCTATCCACCCCTCGTCCTTTATCAATCCCACGAACAAACTCTCCACGCAGGTCAGGCAGATTGAAGGTGGTTGAACCATCACCGGTACCGAAGGTGCTACCGATGGCGGCAAATAGAGCCGCATATTCTGTGCGTAGAACGGCGCTGCCGTCCGCTACCAGCCATCCAGAAGGCGCTGTCGGCATTGCAAAATATTGGACTGCCCCAGGTAAGATTATCGCAGATACAACTACACTCGCCGTGCCGTCGGCTGCTATGGACAGGCCATTACCCTGCTTAATACCACCCAAGACACTGGATGTGGCCACCGGCGGCGGGAAGGTGGACGGCTTGCCAGTCACATTATCCCATGCAACGCTCTTCGCGGTATCTGCACTAGTCACATCCACAGTAATCGCCACATCGGCAGTACCGTCAAACAGTGCACTGCCGGTTGCGTCACCGGTCAAGCTGATGTTTCGCGCCGTTGAAAGCTTGTCAGCCATATTCGCGGTGTTCGCTGCAACAATTTTGTCCTCTTTTAAAGCCCTGAAGTTTTCTCTGATTTCCGCCGGGGCAGCAGTATCTGCCGGTAAATTCGCATTGTACGCCATTTTATTTCACTCCTTTTTTATTAAGAAGCACCTATCCTATGTCGGCCCCCATCCCCCTTTATATCTCATTTGTGCCTCTATTTCTTATCCGTACATGCAGAGTATGAATTATATAGTCTTCTTACCAAGAATATAAAAAATGACCCGCTATTTACACAGGTCACTTTAGGTATATAAATTACCACGAGAAAAGAAAAAGAGCCTTACGGCTCTCATAAATAATTTATGGAGTAGTTAAGAACGAGTCAAGGAACCGTCCCCTGACTCATTATCACTTAGTCCATCAACCCCGAAGATAAGCGCACTCAGCTTTTCAATATTGTCACGACTGTCACGGTAATATGTGCTGTCATCGATTGATTCACGCTGGCAAAGTTCTGAAATACTGACGTTTTCGAAGTAAACTCCTTTGAGTATCCGGTACCGCCGAATATCCTCAGGCTTGCAGGATGACTCGCAATAAGCCCGGTATAAATTCAGCATTTCATCGATTTGATTCAGAATGATGTAGGTTCTGGTTACTGATCGCTTGATGGACTTAATATAGGTGTCCCGATCATAAATCTCCAGATCAGCAAGGATACCTACACGATATAGAGACGTCGGAGGACAGAGCAGCAACCATCATGCAAGACTTTCTAACCAACTCTGAGAACAACGGAAGACCGGCCAACTAGCCGGTCTTCATCATTACTAAAATGGCTCTGGGGACAGCACGGGGGACAGGATACATAACAAAGCGGCTCCCGATTGCTCGGAAGCCGCTTTGTCTTTGGTGGGGTTAGGCGGACTCGAACCGCAGACCTCTTCGATGTCAACGAAGCGCTCTAACCAACTGAGCTATAACCCCATGTTTTCGCGACAACCTGAACGACAGCCGCATTTGATATTATATTACTGTCAACTAGAATTGTCAATAGGATTTTCAGGTCAAAAGAGTAAAAAGAGCAGGAAAATCCTGCTCTTTGACTGTTATAATCATTCAGGCCGGCGAAGGCCAGGGTCTTAGTAAAGGATCTGATTGGCGATAACCAGGCGCTGGATCTGGTTGGTGCCTTCGTAGATTTGCATGATTTTGGCGTCGCGCATGTATTTTTCGGTGGGGTATTCCTTGATGTAGCCGTACCCCCCCAATACCTGGACAGCATCAACGGTTACTTTCATCGCCACGTCGGCGGCGTAGCATTTGGCCATAGCTGCCTCCTTGGCGAAAGGCAGTCCCTGATCCTTGAGCCAGCAGGCTTTGTAGACCATCAGCCGGGCCGTCTCTACAGCTATCGCCATATCGGCGATCATGGCCTGAATAAGCTGGAAAGAAGCGATGGGTTTGCCAAACTGGACCCGTTCTTTGGAGTACTTGACTGCAGCCTCGAAGGCCGCCTGAGCCAAGCCCACCGAGACGGCACCCACCAGCGGACGGGCGGCATCCAGCGTTTTCATGGCAATCCTGAAGCCTTCCCCTTCCCGGCCAATTCGGTTTGTGGCAGGAATACGGACATTGTCGAGGATAAGTTCGCAGGTGTTGGAAGCCCGAATTCCCATCTTGTCCTCTTCTTTACCAACCGAAAAGCCCGGCGTGGTGCGGTCAACGATGAAAGCCGTCAGGCCGCGGATACCGGCTGATTTGCGGGTGTTGCCAAAGATAACGAAGATGTCAGCCAGCCCACCGTTGGTGATAAAGCATTTGGTGCCGTTGAGTATATAATCGTCCCCGTCCTTAACGGCGCTGGTAGCCACCGCTCCCGCGTCGGAGCCGGCTCCCGGTTCGGTAAGGGCGAAAGCACCGAGTTTACCGTCATTCATGATATCGAAGAATTTTTGTTTCTGCTCTTCCGTTCCGGCCACGATAACCGGATAGGATGCCAGAGCGTTGGCGGCGACCGTAGTCGCTACCCCGGCGCAGCCCTTGCCAAGTTCTTCATAGATGAGTGCGATGGATACAGCGTCAAGACCAGGGCCGCCATAGGCTTCCGGCACCGGCAGGTTCATCAGGCCTGCTTCGTCGAATTTTTGCAGCAGTCCGGCTTTTATCTCGCCTTTATGGTCCATTTCAAGTGCAAAAGGAGCGAGTTCTTTGGCTACTACGTCTTGTACCATCTTCTTTAGGGCAAGCTGGTCGGGAGTAAAGTTAAAATCCATTACTTATCCTCCTTGTTTTAGTTGGCATTTATAAAAAAGTCCTAAAAATAAGTATATCGCATAACCCCAGGTTTGTGAAGAAGAATATGTCATTTGAGGAGTAATTTAGCCCCTATGGCTAAGAGTGCCAAACCGGCAAACTGGTTCCACTCCCAGGGAATCCGCTCCAGGCCGAAGGCGCCAAAACCGTCAATAAGCATGGCTGTCAGAACCTGGCCGACAATGATGGCGGTGGTCGCGTTGGCCACTCCCACGCTGGGAATGCTGGCCGCCACGAGATAGATGATGAAGATGCTGGCCAGTCCGCCAAGGTAGGCGTACCAAGGCGCCTGTGGCAACAGGGCGATGTCGCCTCTGCCAATCTTGAACACAAGCAGCATAATGATCAGAATCGCGCCGCCGGTGACATGGACGATCAAGGTGGCTTCCCAGAGCCCGGTGGTTTTGCTGAGGGCCGCGTTGAGCGATCCCTGCACCGCCATGAGCACCCCGGAGATCAGCGCCAGTGCCAGCGGCAATAAATGAGCCGGTATTAAATCCAATACTAGCACGCTCCCGTAAATAACTTCATTAGCTAGTATTGGCTCAATCAGGGATTATATACCGCTGCGGGCGAACATCCGCGTCAGCCAGTCGAGCACCGCCGAAGACGCGATGTGATGTGAACCGATGAATTGATGGTCGCCGCCGGGAATAACGACAATGTCTTTGGGCTGGCGGGCGGTTTCGAAGAGTTTTTCAGCCTGGGCCAGAGGCACCACCGCATCGTCGGTGCCGTGAACCACCAAGAGCGGCACCCCGGCCAGCGAGCCTACTGCGGCCAGCAGGTCATAATTGGCGAAGTCCCTGATAAATTCCGGAGTCAGGTGTAGCGGCCCCCATTCATCCTCAGCCAAAAAATCCGTCCCTGCGGTCAGCAGGCCGTACCCTTCTCCCAAGGACAGCCGGAAGGTCTCATCCAGGTTCCAGGGTGTGGCCCACAGACACAATCCGGCGAGGTCCCGGTCGACGGCCGCAAAAGCCAGCGACGCGCTGCCGCCCATGCTGCGGCCGAACAGAATCACCTGCCGGCCGAGGTTGGCCCGGCAGTATTCTACAACGGCAGACAGTTCCTCGACCTGGCGGGTGAGCATCTGCTGCGGAGTGAAGTCAAATCTTAGTACCGTGAAGCCCAGGTGAGCCGCTTTTTCCGCCAGATCCGCCGCGCGGCCACCGCCGTCTTTCGAGCCGCGGAAGCCATGGCAAAACACCAGTACATAGCCGGTTACCGGGCTGCCTGGTGTGTGGACTACAGCCTCAAGCGCCGCGTAGGGGCCGGCAATAGTCAGTTTTTCAGTTGCTGTCTGGTTCAAACTGTCCGATGACAAAGAAGGTCCCCCTTGCTTTGGCGATCAGGTCTCCGGCAGTATTGACTAGTTCACTTTCGGTCACCAGCGTATTTTTGCCGTTATGAATAACCTTGGCGGTCGCTGCTACGGTCTGGCCGACCTCGGCGCCGCGGATGAAGTTGATGCTGAGATCGAGGGTCACGACCCGTTTGCCGAGTGAGGCACAGGACAGGCCCATGGAGGTATCGGCAAGCGCGGTCAGGGCGCCGCCGTGCGCCATCTGGTAGAGATTGGTGAGTTGGTGTTCCACCGGCATAGCCAGACGGGTTTCACCTTCGCGCAGTTCGAGGATTTCCATCTGCAGCAGTTTGACGAAAGGATTGCGGTCATAAATATCCAGCAGATGGTTTTTAAGCCAGGTCACCAGATCTTTCACCGGGTCGCCTCCTGCATAAATTCGAGCCGCTCACCGTCCGGCCCCAAGATGTAAAAGTTCTGGATGCCGTTGTTGAGTTTTTTGGGCTTGTCGGTCAGCGGCTGAATGCCGGCGCTCCGCATTTTGTCCATCTCGGCGAAGACGTCATCCACTTTGAAAGCGATGTGATCCACCCTACCGGCCGGACGCTCAGGGCTCGGGTCACCTTGCATATGCTGCACCAATTCGATGGTCTGTCCGGCAGAGTTGAGAAAAATCAGTTTGACCCGTTCATCCTGATACGAATCCATAGGCTCGCAGCCCAACACTTTCTGGTAAAACAGACTGGATTGATCAGCATTCTTTACCACGACTCCGATATGCGCCAGCTTGTACATTTTATCCACTCCTTGACATTTATTCTAGGCAAGTTGCGGCAAAGCAACTCATTTCACCCTGGATGCACCATTCAAGGGCGGCGTCAGCCGGTTTCATCGCCGCGTACCAGGTTTACCTCATTATGGTATACGCCACAGGCGCAATTAATTCCTTTTGCGCTGCCAGAAAAGACCCGGCTTTCACCAGGCGCCTGTCAGCGGATATCAGGATACCTTGCCGGCCGAAAAAAGAAAAGCAGGCTGCAACCGCCTGCTAATCGAGAATATACACGATGATTCTCTGTCGCCCGAACTGGAGCGCCTCGCTGCGACTTTCGAAGGCCAGGTCAATCCGATTGTCCTTGATGGCTCCGCCAATGTCATCGGCGATGGCGTAACCATAGCCTGGAATGAAGAGCCTGGTTCCCAGCGGGATGTAGCTGGGGTCAACGGCAACCAATCCCTTGCGGAGCGCATGTCCGCGGTATGTAGTATTGCCATTGCCGTCGTCAAAGGCGGTATAGGCGCTTGCTGACATCTGCAGTGATCTGGAGTAGCGGCTCGGCTCGGAGTTGGCGCGTTCCATGTAGGCGATGGTATCCCGCCCAACAACGCCGTCTGAGGGCAGACCGTTCGAAGACTGGAACTCCTGAACCGCCTGCTGGGTGCCGCCGCCAAAAATGCCGTCAAGTTCTCCGGCATAGTAACCAGAATCGGCAAGCAGCTTCTGTACCCGGCGAACATCGTCGCCCCGGGCTCCGTACCTGATCACCGGTTCGGGGGCGGTCTTCTCTTCCGCCACCTTGTCCTGGACCGGTTTGTCCTGCGAAACCTTGGTCGCCGGTTTACTGGACACGTTCTTGTCCGGCGCGGCAAAAACGCAGACACAATTTAGCAGCAAGACCAGCGTCATTGCTGCAACCAGAAAAACATTCCGCATCTTGTCACCTCTCTTTTCGGTCGCCTGGCAAAAGTCAGTGCCACAAATGCAAAAAGTGTGGCAAAACGAACTTTGTCCGGCTCAGCCTCCGGGGTTAGCTGACGGGTTCGGGCTAAAGAGAGAAGGAGAAGCGCCCTTCTGCGTTATGCAGATTCACCCCTGTGTATCTACTGGTTCCCCCGTACCGTAAACGGATTCGGCCTACTTAAGCTATTCGACGTCCAGGGCGATTTTCCTGCCGTGCTGCCGCCGCGGCAGGAAAATCGAGCCTTGATTCCTGCCAGTCCTAGTTTAAACCATGGGTTTACCCAGCCGGCATCACGATTTTTTTATCGACCATGTTGATCAGTTGTTCGATTTCCGGTTTGGTGATCTGGGCATAAGCTCCCAGACTCTCCCCTTTTCGCCGCATCTCATCATTGATCAGGGAAGAGAAGATTATCACAGGCAATTCCTGCAGTTTCTCATGTTCTTTGATTCGTTTGGTAAGGTGATGTCCATCCATTTTGGGCATCTCAATGTCGGTGATTACCAGCTGAATATGTTCGCTGATCGGCTGGCGGGTGGCAACAAGAGCAGTAAGCTTATCCCAGGCTTCCTGACCGTCTTCGGTGCTTATCGTATTGTATCCGGCAGTGCGGAGGGTGCCCAGCAGCAATTCGCGGAGCATGTGGGAATCCTCGGCAATCAGGATTGTTTTAGCCTTGCGGAGTTCAATCATGCCAGGTGCGGAAACGGGAACAACCGACATTTTTCTGTTCATGTCCGGATTAACTTCAGCAAGAATTTTTTCATAATCCAGTAAAATGATCAGCCGATCACCCATTTTAACGATGCCGACCACCAGGTTGGAGCCTGATATGTGGGGAGCGGGATCGAGCTGAGTCCAGGAAATACGGTGAATCCGATCAACCGATTCGACTTTAAACCCTACGAAATAGTTATTGATTTCACAGACAATGAATTTCGACGATGTCGGATTTTCGGCTACATTCATAGCACGGGCCAGGTTCACCAGCGGAATGACTTTTCCGCGCAGAGTAAAAGCCCCGTCCAGATTGGGATGGGATTTTACGATAGGCGTAACCGGAACAGGGTTTATGACCTCCCTGACCTTGGCTACGTTTATACCGTAAGTAACATTGTCGATCGAAAACTCGATGATCTCAAACTCATTTGTCCCGGATTCAAGCAGAATCCCTTTGTTGTCTTCCATCAAATAACCCTCCTTATTTATTGAACCCGCCGGCAAAACGATATTATTTATGTTTATTCTATCTTTTTTCTACAAAATTTGACATTCTCCTGTCGAAAAGTTCGGATTAATTCAGATAAATTAAATAACCACCCGACAAAATTGCCAAGGTGGTCATTTTAGCAAAATCTGTGCGGGAAAAAATCGCGTCGCGCCGACAGCGACAAGGCAGGTTCTGCGGAGGAATTATGCTGTGCTGTTTGCGGTCTGGCAGCGTATTGTTCCAAGAAGGCCGCACCGTCGTAGAGGTCAATCACAGTTTAGTTCCAGCATAGTCGCGACTTCCATCGCGGAAAAATAGCGTAAATATTATGTTATGATAAATATAATTTATATTTATCATAAGGGGAATCAACATGGAACTCCGACAGCTGAAATATTTTCAGGCGGTCAGTCGCCTGAAAAGCATCACCAGGGCGGCAGAACAGCTTCATATCGCCCAACCCGCCGTTTCCATCGCGATCAAAAAACTGGAGGAGGAACTCGGTGTTCAGCTCTTCGACCGCAGTCAGAAGCAAGTTGCCCTGACGGTGGAGGGAGAAATCTTCCTGCAGCGCATTGACGATATTTTGAGCCGTCTGCAAGACACGCTCACCGAGATAAGCGATTACCGGACATTTCAGAAGGGGGCGATCCGGGTCGGCGTCCCGCCGATGATCGGCGCCTTCCTTTTTCCGTTCCTGTTCAACGAGTTTCACCAAGCCTACCCGCAGTTGGAGCTCGTGATCGCCGAAGAAGGGTCGCTGTCCATCAAAACTCAATTGGAGCGTGGGGAGCTTGATGTCGGGATCATGATTCTTTCCGCGGTGTCGCCGCATCTTGAGACAACGGCGATTACCTCCGGCGAAATTTTCGTCTGTCTGCCGCCGGAGCATCCCCTCGGCCGGCTGGAAAAAGTACCATGGGAAGAACTGCGGGAACAGCCTTTTATTTTACTGAAGGAAGACACCTACGGCCGGCAGCTTGTCCTGGAAGAGTGCACCAGGCATCAGTTCTCCCCCCGGGTGGTCTTTTCCTCAAGCCAGATCGAGACAATCCTCGGGCTTGTCGAGCAGGGAACCGGTATTACCTTCCTGCTGGACACCATTGTCCGCAAACACCCGAATATCATCAGCCGCCCGCTGACCGAGCCGCTGTTCATCGAGGCAGGTCTGGTCTGGAACAAAGACCGTTATCTGTCTAAAGCCACCCAGGCCTTTATCGGCTTTATCCGCGATTTTTCCTGGCGGTTCCGGGACTGAACCGTCACAGAGCGGACGACGATTGGCAAAAAACAAGACCCGGAAAAGCATTCCGGGTCTTTTCAGTCCGTCATTACAACCTAGAATTTGTAGGTGACGCCGAAGCCGGCCCCTTTGGATTTGGCTTCGTTAAGAGTAAAAGGAGTACCGTTGGAATTGGTCCCTGTGAAGGTGTCGGCCTTGACTTCGCGGTAATTGACGTCGAATTCCCAGCCCGGGCTGAACTCGTAGGAAACGCCGATTTCCCAGTTAGTCAGGCTGTCACCGCCGGCCGCAGCGCTGGCCCATAGGTTTGTTTTTGCGCCAATCGGCATATTGCCGACTACGCCGAGCTGCCAGAGAGTTTTTGATTGGGTTGTGTAATTGTAACCCGGGGCACTGGAGAATGAGCCCTCGCCTTTTACAGTACCAACTCCGGTGAAAAT
>JARLHX010000054.1 GCA_031292035.1 Negativicutes bacterium
CACTTTAAGTTAAAGGGGAGAACAGCATGACCAGCATGCAGTTGAAATCGCCAATCTTCTTTACCGCTACAACGAGTTTATTGATAGCGTTGACCTATCGGGAGCTGTAGCTCTGTTCAAGGACGCGAAACTTAAACTCATGGGTCATGATGAGCTGCAAGATGATGTGGCAACGCTAACCATGTTGCAACGTGTTGTGAAAATTTATCCAGACGGTACACCCAGAACCAAACATGTCTTTAGTCAAAACGAAGCTAAGGTTTGTTCTCTGGTTTGTTCGATTCAATGTAGTTGATGGCTAGGCAGGTGATGGAACTAAATAAAACAGTCTCAGAGCCCGATCAATTATGGTCTTAGTGATTATAAAAATTGATCGTTTTTATTTTTTAAAATGGCACGTGATGGAATTCTCATGACAATGTGTAAGGCTTGTAAAAAGTTTTTAAAATGAAAGCTGATGCCGAAACATTTTGGCAGATCTGCCATCGCGGTAAGGCGATAACTTGCTTTGTGATGAAGGGAAATGGTTTGTTTAACAGTTATTCGGAAAGGACCATACATACGTCCTAGAAAAAAATAGGACTCTTGTCTCTTACCAAAATTTAACAAATGATTTATGCTTTAAATAAACCGGGGTCGACAATACAAATATTCTCGAACGGCCTTTGATCCCAAACATTTAATGTCTTGTTTTCGGGGTGCTATGCCCAAGTGGCGTGAGCCATCTAGTAGGGAGGGAGTGTGTGAAATGACAGATGTTACCATCACTGCCCTGTTGCTAATGTTGCTGCACACGCTGATGTTGTACTTGAATAACAAAAACAAAAGTTAAAAGCGGGCTTTGATTTTAAAAGGTACAGGTTTCAAATACACATGGGCGTAACACCCATTTTTTTTTGCGGGGAGAAGTAAATAAAACATACCTAGTACGTTTAGATATAACATCAAAGTTGGAATAATAAATAAGCTATCAGATCAGGCCTTTCCTGGAGGCGTAAATGCAAATAGCATGCTATATCCGCGTATCAACACAGGAGCAATCTGAACATAATATATCTATTCCTGCCCAAAAAACCAAGTTAATGTCCTATTGCACTAGTCGTGATTGGACCATTCACGACTTTTATGTGGATGAGGGTTACAGTGGCAAAGACTTTGACCGGCCGGAGCTGCTTCGGCTCATAAATGACGCGAAAAGCAAGAAATTTGATTGTGTCCTCGTTTGGAAGTTGGACCGACTCTCCAGGCGGCAACAGCATGTTCTATATCTTGTAGAAGAAGTCCTATTATCGAATGGTATTGACTTTGCAAGTGTTACTGAGAACTTCGATACATCGAAACCCATGGGGCGGGCTATGATTGGAATTATGGCAGTGTTTGGGCAACTGGAACGAGAAACTATCATAGAAAGAACTAAAATGGGAAAAGAGGAGGCAGCAAGGCAAGGCAGGTATCTGGGCGGTCGACCTTTGTATGGTTATAAATATGATTCGACTAACAGGCGGCTAGAAATCAATCCAATGGAAGCCGATATCGTAAAATTCATATATGCCGAGTATATAAAAGGCGACAGAGGTTATAGCTACATAGCTGAACAACTGAACCAGAGACAAATACCAAGTCCAAGTGGGAGATCATTTTGGTACGATATGACCGTAGCGCGAATCCTTCAGAATGCCACTTACTCCGGATATATAGTGCACGGCAGTAATCTTTATAAAGGAAAACACGCCCCGATTGTTATCGAACGTGAGTGGAGACAGGTTCAAAGAATTATAAAAAGCAACCGCACCCGTTTCAAACCTATAGGGTTGAGTGACGGTCATGGGTTGCTCAAAGGAATTATCTATTGCGGCGAATGTGGAGCAAAAATGCGCTTTAAGTCTGCGGGGACACGTAATGGAACGTCGCGTTTTTTTTACGTGTGTTATTCGGTGGATAAAAGGGCAAAGCATATGATCGTCGATCCAGAATGCCAAGGAACCTACCAAAACGCCGAGAAACTTGAGAAGATAGTCGCTGGTCAGGTCATGCAGTACCGCTTGGAACCCAGTTTAGTGCGCGTTGAAGCCGAAGAAATATTAAAGGATCAATCCAATCCATCTAAGTTAATGAACTTCAAATACGCATCTAAAGAATTGGCGGACATAAAACGGCTAATCAATAAATGGAAACTCGCGTTCGAATCTGACACTATTACTCCGACGGACTTTTGTGACCGGGTCAAAGTACTGCAAGAGAAGAAAGTATACATTGAGAATCAAATTGTAACTTATGAACAAGGTGCAGCGGAACAATGCAAGGACTTATTGACAAGCGGTGAGTTAATTGAGCATTTAAAAGCTCTACCAGAAATTTGGGCGATCGCTCATCCTGAGGAAAAGCGATGTGTCATTTTGGACATTATTAAAAGAATTATTGTTTATAAAGACGGAACTGTCAGCCTAGAACTTCAGTGAAACATATTCGCTTCGAGCTGATGTGTCGGAAGGGATAAAGGATGCAAGGTAGCCTAGAGGCGCAGCAAAAAGTCATTCGAACGTTAATTAATATCATTCTGCGTCATGAGAAGGGAAAGAACATATCTGAGGTACCGGTAAACAAAAAAGATGCGTAATGATTTTGGTAAAGATTAATAAGCGTCCAGTAATTTGTATGGCCCCCTGTTATGGTGAGCATACTAACCCTGTGATTTCTTATCTGAAGGGGGCAAAGCTTATGAAATATGATAAGCCATTAATAGCAGGTCTTTTCGGGGCGTTATCAACGATCGTAAGTGAGGCTGTAACACAGGCGTTTGTCTTCTTAGGTGTTGGTAAGTACAGTATTTACGAGTTGGATAGCCTTCTAATTACATTTAACAGGCCCTCAATAATTATGGGTTTCATTGTGAACATTATAGCTGGCGGCACTATTGCCGTTTTATTCTATTACGCATTAAGCAAACTAGGTCAAGATTATCTGGTTTTTAAAGGCATAGCCGTTGGCATGTTGGGATGGGGAATTTTTGAAATCCTATTGACAGCGACTGTTGAGGGACAGTTTTTCGAGATAAGACCTATGTCCGATTACTACCTTCATCTAGTCGGCACCGTTGTATTTGGGATTACATTAGGCTTGTTATTTGAAAAGTACTTATTTTATGAATCGGCCCCATTAGACAGCAAATAGCAAATTGTTTTCCATGCTGAGTAATGGCCTGATTTAATAACGAAAATCGATTTACACGAAAGGAGTTACACTCTCAGATTAATGCTTCGAAGCAAGAGAATCAATAATACTGGCCAAAGCTTTCCGACTTGTTTCCGGAAGGCTTTTATACTTTTCAATAATATCTTCCTCGTTAAGGATCTGGTATTTAGGGTCGGCGGCTACTTTCTGGTAAGTTTCGACATCGGAAAAGAATTCGGCCATCGTTATACCAACCGCGTGGCATATCCGTTGCAACAAGTCAATGGAAGGGTTGGTAGTGCCGTTTTCAATTTTATAGATCTGCGAGGGAACAACATTCACTTTCTCCGCTAGGGCCTTTCCGGAGATCTTATTGCCTTCTCGGACCTGTTTTAAGCGCGACCCAATATTCAATTGTATTCTCTCCCCTCTGCGAATTAGATTCACACTTAAAATAGCATATATTTATCAAGCGTGAAAGAGTGCAAAAAAAATATGAGCCTAGACTTTATAAGGTGCAATTTATTTAAGTACCTGTAATTCATTTTCGGAAGTCACATTTACCCAGTCGTCATTCGAGAATCTGACCGGCGAGATGGTGTTGAACCACTGTAAGAAGGCCGCTTTTTCATCGCCTGTCAGCAGGGTGGGCTGATAGTCGTTGTACTCAACGACCGACGAGAGGCGGGTCGGTAAAACGCGGACTGCGATGGCCGGAACAGTGCCCGGCGTTATCCTGAGCTGGAGCAGCATCGTGCGCTTGTCGTAGGGGTCGGCATTTCCGCCGAAAGCGAAGTTGCCCAGGCTGTAAGCCACAGGATGCCCTTTGTAGAATTCGATGCCTTGCAGAACATGGGGATGATGGCCAATCACAGCGTCCGCTCCCTGATCGATGGCGTAATGGGCCAGTTCGCGCTGGTCGACATCAGGGAAATAGCTGCCTTCGACGCCCCAGTGGAACGAAACGACGACAACCCGGCCTTCGGCCTTCAAGGCGCCAATGGCGGCGGTGAGGTTTCGCTTGGTGTCGGAATCGGCGTAAAAGCCAAGATAACCGGCAAGCCCGACTGGGATGCCTCGTAGCGTCGTTCTGAGAAGATGCTGTTCGCCGAAAAACAGAATATTTTCCCGGGCGAGGGCGGCGAGGGTGCCGTCGAAGCCTTCCTGGCCGTAGTCGTAGGTATGGTTGTTCGCGAGATTAACCACCTCGATACCAGAAACAGACAGCATCCGGGCGTAGGCGGGCGGGCCACGAAAGGCAAAAGTTTTGGGCTGGCGGACCCCATGGGCGGTCAAAGTGCCTTCCAGGTTGACGACGGTGAGGTCGTCGGCGTTGAAAATCGGACTAACGTTGTGAAATACATAGGAAAGATCGCCCTGATGTGCGTCGACTACCGCCGGCAGGGTACCCTCGTAGCCGAAGTGTTCGTCGGTTCCGAGGGTGCAGTCACCTGCAAAGGTGAGCACGATACTGGCGGGCACGGCGTATGCTGCAGGAGTCAGTGTGAAGAAAAGGGCGAATAATAGGATGATGCGCATGTTGTCCTTCCGGTTGTGAGAAGTCTGGTCCGGCGTTAGTATGCCAGGTGACAGACCTTATTCATGCAACCGAAAGCGCTGATCTTGGATAAAATTATTAATATATGATAGACTGCGAGTTTGGCCGTTATCCGTCCTAATAGCTCCACAGGATCCACTGACCCAAGGTCCTTTGTTCGGGTTCTTTGGGTGAGAAGGGCGTGTCTCTTAGAAAGGAATTCGAGTGAAACGGACGGACGGCCTAAAGACCTTCACTGGAGGCTGGTAGGACAATCTTGCCAAAAAATAACATTGTTTTTCAAGGCGTTTTAAGGTAAAATATAGATGTGAAATTTTTCACAAGCGATAAGGGAGAGGGTATTTATGACCCGTATATCGATATGTGTCGGCAGCGCCTGTCACTTGCGAGGGGCGCATGACGTGCTTTATGCGTTCAGTGGGCTGATGGAAAAATACCGCATAACCGGAGAGATCGATCTGGAGGGGAACTTTTGCCAGGGTCGGTGCACTGAAGGTGTGGTAGTAAAAATCAACGACGAGATCATCACCGGGGTATCGAAAGAGAATGTTTTCGCTATTTTTAGTGAAAAGGTGCTGGGGGGTGACCGCGAATGAGGACAATCACAACATTGAAGGCCAACTGCCAGGACTGTCACCGCTGTATGCGCTCGTGCCCGGTGAAGGCGATCGGCATTGACCAGGGTCAGGCCCATGTCATTGATGATAAATGCGTTATGTGCGGCCGGTGTGTGGTGGAATGCCCGCAGCAGGCCAAACAGGTTGAAGATCAGACTGCCACGGTGAAGGCGGCTATCGCCGCCGGAAGGGATGTTGCCTTGAGTCTGGCGCCTTCGTTTATCGCGTCCTTTGCCGAGGTCGATCCTGAGCGGCTGTGGCAGAGGCTGGCCGGTTTGGGTTTTCGGATCATCGAGGAGACTGCGGTGGGGGCCGAAGCGATTTCCCGGGTTTACGCCGAGCTGCTGCAAACCACCGGCAAGCCGGTAATTTCTGCTTGCTGTCCGGTGATTGTAAGTACGGTGAAGAAGTACTATCCGCAGCTGGTGGATTATCTGGCGCCGGTGATTTCGCCGATGCAGGCCCACGCCCGGATGCTGAAGGAGCGTTTCGGTGCAGGGACCATGGTTGTCTTTGCCGGGCCCTGTATTGCCAAGATCTCCGAGCGGGACGAGGCTTTCAGTCAGGTCGACGCGGTGATCACTTTCGAAAAACTGAAGCTCTGGCTGGCAGAGGCGGGGGATCAGCCGGGCGGACCGGCCGTGCCGGCCGGGGTGCGGGCGACGGACGGAGCGCGGCATTATCCTGTGGCTGGCGGGATACTGAAGTCTTTCACCCGCAGCGAATATACCGCCACCGATATCATCGCCGTCGACGGGCTGGACAAGTGTATGCGGGTTTTGGACTCGTTGGCGCGGGGCGAGATCTCTCCCCGGTTTGTGGAAGCGCTGGCCTGCAGCGGCGGCTGCATCGACGGCCCGGCCAGCGGCACCGACCGGTGTTCCCCTGCCAAAAGGATGAAGGTGCTGGAGTTTGCCGCAAGCGGAGTGATTCCGTCGCGGGAGACGCTGCCGGTGACGATTGATCTGCACCGGGAGCATGTCGCCGACCCGGTCAGCGAGTATCTGCCTTCGGAGGATGAGATCCGCAGGGTGCTGGAGCAGACCGGAAAGCTTAGCAAGCAGGACGAGAAAAACTGCGGCGCCTGCGGCTTCAATTCCTGCCGGGAAAAGGCTGTCGCCGTGTGTCAGGGTTTGACGACAATCGATACTTGCGTGCCGTATATGCGCTCGAAAGCCGAGTCTTTCGCCAACATCATCGTCGACAACTCGCTGAACGCCATCATCGTGGTCAATGCCAAGATGGTAATCGCCGAATTCAACCCTGCCGCAGAGCGGATGTTCGACCGGAAAGCCGAGATGGTGAAGGGCCGGATGCTGTTTGATATTATGGATTGCGGCGGTATTGCCGCTGCGGCCAAATCAGGCGAGAAGGTCGTCAGCCGGCGGGTGGAGCTGGCCGCCGGCGGCGTGGTGACCAACCAGATGATCATCCCTGTGCCGGCTCACGACCTGATCATCATCGTAATGACCGATATCACCAACCAGGAAAATCACACCCGGGAACTGGACCGGATGAAATTCCAGACGGTGGAGAAGGCGTCCGAGATTATCAACAGGCAGATGCAGGTCGCCCAGGAAATCGCAGGCCTGCTTGGCGAGACAACGGCCGAAACCAAGGTCGCCCTGCTCGAACTGGTCGGCCTCCTCAAGGCGAAGGGGGAAAACTGATGGGTACGCTGCACGCAGAGGTGGCTGTGGCCCAGTTGTCCAAAGCCGGCGAGGAGTTGTGCGGCGACAAGGTGGAGGTGACCAGGGCTGAGGACAAGACCACAGTCGTTCTTTCCGACGGCCTGGGCAGCGGGGTGAAAGCCAACATCCTCGCGACTCTTACGACGAAGATAGCGTCTTCGATGCTCAAACGCCGCATCCCTCTGGAGGAAGTGGTGAATACCATCAGCCAGACGCTGCCGGTATGCCGGGAAAGGAAAATTGCCTATTCTACTTTTCATATCGTGAAACTGCGTCCTGATGGGGAGACCACGGTGGTGGAGTATGACAGTCCGGCGTCTTTTCTGCTAAGAGGCGGCCAGGTGGTTCCTTTTCCCACCCACGAGAAGGTGATCGCCGGCAAAACGGTAAATGAAGGGTATCTGGTCCTGCAGGAAAATGACTTCCTTGTCGCTGTCAGTGATGGAGTGATCCATTCAGGCATCGGCGGGCTGTTAAAACTGGGCTGGAACTGGCAGGGAATAGCAAGTGAGCTTGCGGCATATTCGGCCGAATGCAGCGCCCGGGACGTGGCCCAGGGGATTTTGAACTGCTGCAACGGTTATTACCTCGGCCAGCCGGGCGACGATTCCACGGTGGTAGTCATAAAGCTCCGACGGCCCCGGCAACTGACTTTGCTTACCGGCCCGCCTTCCGACGTTTCTCTGGATGAAAAAGTTGTGCGGCGGTTTATGCTGGCCCCGGGCATGAAGGTGGTAGCCGGCGGAACGACCGCCAACCTGGTGGGCCGGATTACCGGCAACTCGGTAGCGGTCGACTTGTCCTACCATGATCCGGAGGTGCCGCCGACGGCCCGGATTGAAGGAGTCGACCTGGTCACCGAAGGGGTACTGACTCTGACTGCCGCCATCGACCGTTTCGACAATCACCGACGGCTGAATGACCCGTCCTTCCGCGACGGGGCGACGCTGCTGGCCCGCCTGATGCTTGAAGCGGACAAGATCAATATTCTTGCCGGTACGGCCGTCAATCCCGCTCACCAGAACCCAAACTTTCCGGCCCGGATCAGCATCAAGAATCAGGTGCTGGAACGGCTGCGGGGGAAGCTGGAATCGATCGGCAAGCAGGTTAAACTGGAATGGTTCTGACATAGCGAGGCTGGCCCGAAATTTGCGGGTTGGCCTTTTTGCTGCAGGGCAGGATAAATTCCTTTTGACGCGGAATCCTCTTTGAAGGAAGCCCTGCAAAGAGGTGCAGATGATGATAAAGAGAATTGTTAATTATTTCCGGCAGCGACACGGCGTCGACAACGCGGCCCGCCGGTTTTTGCGCTATATTGGGCCAGGCATACTGGTCACCGTCGGTTTTATCGATCCCGGGAACTGGGCGACCAATATGGCCGCCGGCGCCGGTTACGGCTACACTCTGCTGTGGATGGTGACGCTGTCTACCATTATGCTGATTATCCTTCAGCACAATGTGGCCCATCTGGGGATCGCGACCGGGCTGTGCCTGTCGGAGGCCGCCACCGTGCACCTGAGGCCGTGGGTATCGCGAACCGTGCTGCTGTCCGCGGTGGCGGCGTCGGTGGCTACTGCCATGGCTGAAATTCTCGGCGGTGCGATCGCCATCAATATGCTGTTTCATGTGCCGCTGAAGATCGCCTCTATCGGTACGGCCGGTCTGTGCGGCTGGCTGTTGTGGTCCAATTCTTACCGCAAGCTGGAAAAAATCATCATTGGCTTTGTATCGATTATCGGCCTGGCCTTTTTGTATGAGCTGTGCCTTGTGCCGGTGGACTGGACACAGGCGGCGGCCGGCTGGGTGATTCCGGTGATGCCGGAGGGCTCGATTCTGGTGGTTATGGGTGTTTTAGGGGCGGTGGTGATGCCCCACAACCTGTTTTTGCATTCCGAGATCATTCAGAGCCGCCAGTGGAATCTGGAAAATGAAGAACTAATTGAAAAACAGCTGAAGTATGAGTTTTTGGACACGCTGCTGTCCATGGGGATCGGCTGGGCGATCAACAGTGCGATGATTCTGGTTGCCGCGGCCGTATTTTTCACCCACCAGGTGCCGGTGGAGGAACTGCAGCAGGCTCAGGAAATGCTCAAGCCGCTGGTGGGGGCGGGCGCGGCGCTGATCTTTGCGGTGGCGCTGCTCTTCGCCGGGATTTCCTCGACAATCACCGCCGGGATGGCTGGGGGCAGCATCTTCGCCGGGTTGTACAGTGAACCTTATGATATAAAGGACCGGCATTCATGGCTGGGGGTGTTGGTTACCTATGGGCTGGCGGTGGTTGTGCTGCTTTTTGTCGACAATCCCTTCCAGGGCCTGCTGTATTCTCAGATCGCCCTCAGCATCCAGCTGCCGTGGACGATATTCCTCCAGATATATCTGACGTCTTCCGGCAAGGTGATGGGGAAATACGCCAATACCCGGCTGCAGAAGGTGCTGCTGGGCCTTGTCGGGTTGGCTGTGACAGTGCTCAATATCATGCTGCTGAAAGAAATGCTGTCCTGAGCGGGAGAAGGGAGCGACCATGAGCAGGGAGCAGGAGTATTTTGACCGGCTGGCCACCGACTGGGATGACCTTCGGGTCGCCGACCCGGAAAAAATCCGGCGCCTTATGAGCAGGACCGGGCTGCGGCCAGGCGACCGGGTTCTTGATGCCGGCTGCGGCACCGGAATTCTGGTTCCCTATATAAGAAAGGCAGTCGGCGGAGCGGGGCAGATAACCGCGGTAGATTTTTCCGCCAGCATGATCGCGCTGGCGGCAGCGAAGTACAAAGACGAACCGGGGGTCAGATTCCTGACCGCCGATATCATGGACTTTCAGCCTGACACGGGCTTTGATGCGATCATCTGTTTCAATTTCTTTCCCCATGTGGCTGACAAGCCGGCTTTTCTGGCCAGAATGCGGGGCATGCTCGCCGCTGGCGGCGGCCTTGTCATTATGCACGACATTTCCCGTGACAGCGTCAATGGAGTCCATGCCGGTGCCGACGCGGTGAAGGATGACCGCCTGCCGCCGGGGGAAGGCACGGCCGGGATGCTCGCCGCCGCAGGCTTTAGGGTCGGCGAGGTTGTTGACAATGACGAGCTGTATTTTGTGAAAGGGTGCAAAAGTTGATAGGAATGTTTGAGGGGCGACGAAGGCGCAGCATAAATGCTGCGCCTTTTACTTTTGTGATACGGAAGATTGATGCCTGGAGAAAAGCAGACAGCGGCGGGAGTTAGCTTTGAAATTCCCGTTGCAGCAAAAGACCGAGGTATTGGTCGAATATCTCCAGACTTCTTACCGTGCTGGCTTTCGGATGTTTATGAATGATTTTATAACACACGCGGTCGGGCGGAGGCTCCGCAAGGCGAAAGATGCTGTAATTGCCTTTGGTCAGGGCAACTTTGGCCACCGAAAGAGGTACAAGGGCCCA
>JARLHX010000055.1 GCA_031292035.1 Negativicutes bacterium
AATCCCCGGCACAAGTATAACGCACATGTCGGATTCAGATTCAGACCTAGACACACTTTTGTCCTTTCGTCCCAAAGGACGCCGAACTATATTGCGGCCTCAAATCAGTGCTGGTACCCATCAAATCGCATCCACCGCCCCTGTAAAGTCCTCATTCATCGATTCCTTGGGCCACAAAAAGAAGAAGAAGGGCCTTTGGGGTGATAGCGATTCCGATGCGGACTATACCTCAGGCAGCGAGGATGATGATGAAGGGTCTGAAGACGCCGAACAGTTTAAGGACGATGATGCTGATGTGACGGATGGCGGGGAGGAGACAAAGATCAACCGTACCCCACCTAAGCCGGGCGTGCGCTCCCATCTGAGCTCTCCGGTAGCACCGCGGGTACCTCAAGAAGAATCGCATCGGGAGTTTGCCCCATCACCGCCAGGGAGTCGATCGGGTACGAAGCGATCCGCCGCGAAGAAGCCAGGAAAGACGAGAACCAGCCAGGAGGAAAAGGCAGATGAGGAGAAGGCGGACAAGCTGTACGAGAGTAAGTTATCCGGGCAGGCCTTGAGCAAATGGAGAGCCGCGAAAGAGAAGGGCAATGATGATTTCAGCACCCTACCTGTTCAACCAGACACCAGTAGCTCCTCTGCCGCGAAAGCGGCTCAAATGCCGGGTCCATCTGCCACGATAGAACAGTTGAAGGAAAAGATGAAGATGGACCAGTTGAGGGAACAGATGAAGGAACTGGACCAGTTGAGGGAACAGATGATGATGGACCAGTTGAGGGAACAGGCGAAGGAAGCGGATCGTCGTGGTACCACATCGGAGGAGATTGAAGAGGGATACCAAAATAGTGTCGCTACCATTGTGGAACAAGCCGAAACCATGCGCAAGGAAGGTGCATCAGATAAGAAGGTGAAAGAGTTCGTGGATTCCATGATGGCTAGTATAGAAAGTGTCCGAAAGCAGAGACTAGAAGTCAATCCATCTGCACCAGTAGCAGCCGCCAAACCATCTGCACCTGAACCAAGCCATACGCCACTCGCCGATAAGAATGCGGAAGCCAAGATTAAGGTGGCCCAGTCGGCATTGGGGATCGAAACCAAGCGAGTGAA
>JARLHX010000056.1 GCA_031292035.1 Negativicutes bacterium
ACCTTGGTGCAACAACCGGACCACGTGCCTCGACAGAACCGCAGGATCGTCATTCTTTGACTCGTAGCCCGGCAAAAAACGACAAGTATCCATGACTTCAAATGGAAATACGACCATGCTCGTGATCGAAACCGTAAACAGACTGGCGTTGTATCCAGGCCCCAGCTTGCCAACCAACTTGTGGATGGTAAGAAACAACTCGTCAAATGCGGTAGTCCCGAGTTTCTGCAGGCGCTGTCGATCACTGTCCAGCTTCACCCACTGCATCAGGCGGACAAGAGATTTGTTCTTCGCAAGCATCTTGGTGGCCACGCCGACAACCGATTCAAGTTGCGCTAAGGGAGTCGCCGCATCCTCGATAGCTGATTTCAGGACACCCGTTACTTCCCGGAATGCATAGGCAACGGCATCCACGTAAAGTTGCTCTTTGTCTGCAAAGTGGTAGTAGAGCGCGGCGGGCGTGAGTGCCACAGCGACCGCGACGTCACGCATCGAGACTCCGTCATAACCAGCCTTTGCGAACAGACGGATCGACCGCTCAAGTATCTGTTCACGGATTTTTTTCTTCGAAACGCTTTTCGACATGGGATCTCCTAAAATCTAACGAACGTTCATTAAATCACATTGATTGACACTTTGCAACTCGATACTCGAATGAGCGTACCTCGAACCCCAACTAGATGACCCCGGTAAGCATAGCCACCCTATACAGATGGTGGCTAAGAAGGAAGCCTTGCTGCCTGATTCGACCTGGTTGTGTCCCAGGCGCACGGCTACGTGAGGGCAGTTGAGACATACGAATACCGAAATTATTTGGAAGATATCTCTTGACGGGATATTTTTTAAGGAATATAAATAAATCGGACGTTCGTACTATTTTGAACACCGAGAACTACCGACGGTTCGCCGTCCTGAGGAGGATGTATGGAAGACAATCTCTCAAAACGTATTCAGCTCATCTGCGCCTGGTGTGGACCGGCCTTTGTTGTTTTTTATGGCCTTAGCTGGGCGGTACTCGGCCACAACTGCCCCCCACCTGACTCCACTTTCACCGCGCAGCAGCTTGTCGACAACTTTTATCTGAAGTACCATGACGGAATCATGCTGGGGCAATCGCTGTCCACAGCATTCGGAATTCTGTATATGGTCTGGGCATGCCAACTGACCGTTCAGATGTGGCGGCGCGAAAAGACTCCAATTCTTTCCATCCTTCAACTCTGCGGCGGACTGCTTACCTCTTGGGTGCTGATCTTCTGCCCGGCCCTCTGGGTGTGGTGCGCGGAGATGGCTGGCTCTATTGATCCGCAAATGATCAAAGCTGTTCACTTCCTGGCTTGGTATACATACGACATGACCTACATGATCACCACCGTTGAGGTCATTGCCATCTTCTGCTTGGTGATGACCGACAAGGAAAAGCCGGCGCTCATGCCGAAATGGGCAGCTTCACTTGCGCTTTTCTCGGGTCTGTCGTTTCTTCCACTGACGTTTCTTCCCTACATCAAAACCGGCATCTTTGCCCTGAACGGCTATTGGTCCTTCCATACGGCCTTCATCAGCTATGCCCTGTTTACTGCGATTCTCGGTTACTACATGGCGAAAGACATCAAGCGTGTGAAGATTCCGACCACTCCATCTTTTGCCCAAGCCCCCAGCCGCAACCAGTCCATTGGCTAGGCAGCGTCAGGGAGAGCGAGGCGGCTGCAACAAACAACTATACGGTATTACGTTTTGGGTACCTCGCCGGCACTGCAACCCGCGAGGTAACCAAAACGCTTCGCGCTAGCGCGCACACAGTCGGCAAAGGGTATCCTGTCTTATGAATCCTGGTATCACCGAGCCGAAGACATCGGGGGAATAAATGAAAACCGCTTCAAAACGAGAGCTCACGTCAGGCCGAATTCTTGATGCAACGTACCAGGCAATCGCTGCCCGGGGATGCAGCGCTGTAACGCTGCGTGAGATTGCTGATGAGTCTGGTGTAGCCCTGAGTCAGCTCAGCTACTACTTCGGAAATAAGGATGGTCTATTTGCGGCAGTACTCGAACGGATGGAGCGAGAATATGCACAGGGCATTGAGGCAAAGCT
>JARLHX010000057.1 GCA_031292035.1 Negativicutes bacterium
AAAAACACGTCGGTCCGGTTTGTGACCCCGAACTGCTGTGACACGGCAAGCGGAGCACCCGATGGCGCAGCGTTCTGTGGGCCTACCGTGACCGGACCGCTCCATTGGCCCGTGTTGTCGACCAAAAAGACATTCAATTGTCCATTCTTATCAAACAGTAACACTTCCGTTTGATCGCTCGAGCCGTACCGCTGCGATACAGCCAGGGCAGCCCCAGAGACCGCCAGGCCCGCCGGACCAATGGTTTGCGGCCCACTCCAGTCGCCTGAACCAACGGCGGAAAACACGTTCAGTTGTCCTTTTGTGTCCACCACGTATACATCGGTTTGATCGCTCGTACCGTACCGCTGCGACACGGCCAGGGCAGCACCAGGGCGCGCCAGGCCCGCCGGCCCGATAGCCCGCGCTGCGCTCCAACCGCCCGAGCCGGCGGCGGAAAACACGGTCAATTGTCCATTCTGAGCGACCACGAACAGGTCTGTCTGATTGTTCACGCCGAAGCGTTGCGAGACAGCCAGCGCCGCGCCATTATTCGCCAGACCCGTTGTCCCAATCGGCTCAGGCCCATTCCAATCGCCTGAACCAAGCGCCCAGAACACATTCAACTGCCCGTTCTTATTGATCAGGAACACATCCGTCCGGTTTTCAACACCAAAGTGTTGGGAGGCAACCACGGCCTCGCTCGGGTTCCCAACATTTCCCGCCCCGATCATTTTGGGCCCATTCCAATCGCCCGAATCAACCACCCAGAACACATTCAAATGGCCATTTTGATCGACCAGGAACACGTCGGTCTGATTATTTATGCCAAAGTGTTGCGATGCTGCCACCTTTGCGCCGGGACGCGCCATTCCGGCCGGCCCCTTCGGGCTCGACGAATGCCAATGCCCATTCTCCAGAACGTAGAACACGCCCAACTGTCCGGCGCTATCGACGGCGAACAGGTCGGTCTGGTTGACGCCGAACTGCTGGGATACCGAAAATGGGATCCCGGGCGTGTAGGGATGCGGAATTTCGGTGTCGAAGGACTGCGTTACCGTCTGGCTTTGACCGGTGGGCAGTGCGGCATATACGCTGTTGGCCGATTCCTCGGTGAACGTTTTTTGCCCTGTGGTACAGCGCGGATCCTGGCTTGAGACTTTCAATGGACTGGAGGCTGCGTAGGTGAACGTCCCGGCGCCGGCCGAAAGGTATGAGTGCTTTCCGTTGACAGGTCCAACGAGGTTAAGCACGAAAGAATTAATCGGCGCCAGGCCAGCGGAGGTGACGGGCTGTGCCGGGACGACTTTGTCATCATACGTGAGCGATTCCAGCGATATATCAAGAGCGGTTTTCTTTCCGGCATCGTCCAGAATGGCGAGTGCGACCCCGATGACGTTCTCATTCTTATCATATTTCAGATTCATCATAATCTTGTAGCCTGCGGGCAATGTATCGCCGGGCAGCGTGAGCATTAACTCGCGATGGTTGATCAGGTTGCCCGTGCCTTTTAGAGACTGCAGGAAACTTGCCGAAGCCCAATTGTCGACCCACCCGTACGCCTTAAGCGGCGAATTGCCGGTTTTTTCGAAGGTTATACCGTACTGCTGCCAGACGACGTTGGCGCCTTGCGGCGAATAGGCGTTCAACTGGAAGCTGAAGCCTATATCAGAGATGATGTCTTTGGTGATATCAATTGTGATCGATAATCCCGTCACCGGGTTGCAATCGCTGTATAAGAAGTAATTGGAATTGCTGCCGAGTCCGCCATTTGGTGCGGGCACAAGCCCTATGGTGGGGGTAGCGCTGGGCTGCGAAATGGTTGGAGTAGGCGTTAGCGAAGGGATCAAGGTACTATTTGGCGTCGAAACGGTCTGCCTGGCCGTTGGCGAGGGTGAAATGCTTTGGCCGCACACCACTGTTACAACGAAAGATGCTGCACTGGCGGCGGTCAGTTTAAGAAAATTGCGTCTTTTCAAAGTGTGCCCCTTTCTAAGCCGGTGCCTTTTTAATTCCAATATCTTTTTAAGGTCACTTAGGAAATTAGTACAATTTTCATCCATTATCCGTCCTGCGTAAACAGAAGTCAAATAAGAAAAGACTTATCCCTTTGTGTGACGAGCAGGGTCTATTCCCCTGATGATGTCTTTAGGTTGTCAACGGCCGTCCTCTTTCCGGATTATTCTTGGTAAAAGTGGACCTTACTCTTAAGGCAGTTTGATCCGCAGCAGATGATAGTCCGTCA
>JARLHX010000058.1 GCA_031292035.1 Negativicutes bacterium
CGGACATCCGGTTGCTGTCCGCAGATGATTTGAAGATTCCGAGAATGCAGGAACCGTTTCAATGGCAGATGGACATTGGCCAGCGGCAAAAAATCGGCGTTATTCCCAACCGGGTTCTCGGCTTGGAATTCAATGGCAAAACATCCTTGTATTGCCTCGAAGCTGACCGAGGCACCATGCCCGTTACCCGTGGCCGTCTCGATCAAACCAGTTTCCAGCGAAAATTATTCGCCTACGAAGCCACTTGGTCCCAAAACCTTCACCGCACGCGGTATGGCTGGCAGCGTTTCCGGGTGCTGACCGTCACCAGCAGTAGTCAACGGGTTCAAGGAATGAAAGAGGCGTGCCAGGGATTGACGCACGGTCATGGCCTGTTCTTATTTCTGGATATGGCGAATTTGACAGAAAATGGCGACATCCTGAGAAGCCAGTGGCTGACCTGCCAGCTGGACAAAACCGAGGTTTTGACATAATTGCCATTTCGTTGCGGACTCTCGTCACCCTCTGGTTTGGATTTTTATTTCATGGTAGCGTACGATCAGAAGCCGGATTCCCCGGCTTTGTTCCCCTGAAACAGCACATTGAAAGGAGTATTCCTATGCCCAAGAAACCGTTCGTTGATTTTCGGGACATCCGTTCCCGGATCACCATGGAACAGGTGTTGGAACACTACGGTGTTCTTCATACGTTCAAACGCGCCGGCGACCGCCTGAGTGGGCCATGCCCCATTCACGGCGGCAGCAACCCCTCGCAATTCCGGGTGGATACGGAGAAAAACGTCTGGAATTGCTTTAGCGAGTGCAAGCACGGCGGCAACGTGCTCGACTTCATCGCTCGTAAAGAGAGCATCTCCATTCACGACGCAGCCATCAAAGCCTGTGAATGGTTCAACATCCCGTTGGAGGAGGTGAAAACCAACCCGCAATCGGCGCCGGATGCCGAGGATCATGCTCCCCTGGACCCAAAGGCCACGTCCGCGCCGGTAGCGCCGGTGAAGCCGAATGGCAGCCATCCGGGGGATGATGGCAGTCCGCAAGGACCGCCGAATCCACCGTTGAAGTTCAAACTGGAAAAGCTGAACCGCTCCCATCCGTATTTTGAGGAACGTGGCATCACCTTGGAAACCGTGATCGATTTCGGCCTTGGCTTTTTCACCGGTGACAAGGGCTTGATGGTTGGACGCATTGTCATCCCGATCAACAATGTCAACGGCGAACTCGTAGCGTATGCCGGTCGTTGGCCGGGTACACCGCTCAACGCCGACACGTCGAAATACAAGCTCCCGACCGGATTTCGGAAGGGGCAGGAATTGTTCAATCTTGATCGTGCGGTCAAAGAGCCGGCGGACAAACCGATGATTATTGTTGAGGGCTTTTTCGATGCGGTCAAATTGCACCAGAACGGTTGGCATAAAGTTGTCGCCCTCATGGGCAGCACAATGACCGCCGCGCAGGAGGAATTGATCCACCAGCACACAAACTCCTGCAGCCATGTCGTTGTCATGCTCGACGAGGACGACGCCGGCCGAGCTGGCCGCGAGGATGTGGCCGCCCGGCTGTCCAAGCTTTGCTACGTGAAAATCCATGTCTTTGACCGGCCGGACATGCAACCGGAGCACTTGACGGCCGAAGACGTGAAACAATTGTTCCAGTGAACGGAAGCTGTTATGGACGTTCATTGCACAACCTGTGGCGAACCGTGGGATGTTTACCATCTCCGGTTTGACGCCATTTATGAAACAGACCTCGACCCGGCAGAGGCGAAGGCTTGGACGGAATTGCCGCCCAAGCTAAAGCTGACGCAGCGGTATCGCGAGAAATTCGAGGCCGTCGGCTATCAATTCGGCACTTCGGTGCTGAATGTCATTCGGTGCCCGGCGTGCCCGAAACATGCCAAGACTGATCCCGACCAAGCCGCGCTGAAGGCCGGCATCGTCGAGATTCTTGGCGACGACGAAGATGGCATCGCCGCCACTATGGAGGATTTCGGCTTATGAGTGCATATTCACATCCGACCGCCAAGTTCCGCCTTGGCCGAATCGTTTCGACTCCCGGTGCGCTGGCACGGTTAACCCAGGAGGACATTCTGCTTGGGATTCAGCGGCACCAAGCCGGCGACTGGGGCGACCTCGATAACGAAGATCGTCAAGCCAATGACCAGGCGCTGGTGAACGGCACACGGATTCTTTCGGTCTTCCACGCCGTCAACGGCACCACATTCTGGCTGATCACCGAAGCTGACCGTGCGGTCACCACCGTATTGCTGCCGGAAGATTACTGAAATCACACCTCTCCCACGCGGAGAGGTTTTTATCTTGGCCAATTCTTGTCGGCCAGTTACTTTTCCTTGAACAGCGAATCCTTAGCCCCGCCATCCGGCAACGAGCGCGCAAGATATCCAATTTTCTGGCTTGGCAATTCAGCCGGGCAGTTTCTGGTTTAGCAGTTCAGAAATGGTCTGGGTCAGCTCTTGCCTGGAGAAGGGCTTTTCCAGATAACCAGCCGCACCGGCAGCCAATACTCGCGGTCTGGTGGTAGTTCCATCGTTGGCGGACATCATCACAATTGGAACCCCTTTGAGTTCCGATTGCTGCTGGATCAGGGCCAAAGACATCAAGCCTTCACGAATTCCAGGTCCGTCGTTGTTCATGTAAATGTCACATTTGAAGTCGAGCACGATCAGGTTTGGTACTACCTTGCGGGCCATGTTCACCGCTTCTTCGATTTCGCTGCAAATGACCACTTTGTGCCCACATCTTTGCAACACCGCACCACAAAGACGTTGGATCTGATAATGATCGTCCACCACCAGGATTTTGCTGGACTTTGCTTCTGCTTCGCTCATGAATTCGAACCTACCTTACAGCTGGCAGGAAGTCAAAAAACAATGAGGATTGCTTACGCCCGTCGCAATCAGGCTGGGTTACTAACTAGTCGTTCTGAAGCCTGAAACGCGCATGGCAAACAGCGCAAGGAACTAGTTCCTGTCACAATTGCGCTCCGTTGGTCTTTATATTGCCAAGGAGGGATATGGGCTTCACGCTCCTCGATCTGATCGTTTTGGCGAGCCTTCACAATGAGAGTTTTACAAGCCGATTTTCCGTTTGAAGCAAGCGGCGATTAAACTCAGGGCGTTTTTGTTTATCCACACACACGCGAACGGGCAGTTTTATTTCGGAGTAAAATTGGAGTCAGACTTCCGCTGCCCGTCGCAACGGGGCGTCCTCAGACTTCAAGCCAAAACCAAAAGGAGTTCACCATGAAAAAACGAGTTTGCGCCAAACGCGATGTCATTGACCCAGACCAAACCGAGTTCGGGATCATTTGGCAATTATTCAGCCATCCGTTTCGGTTGCGAGCCGGCGATGTCATCCGGTTCAACGATCGGCTTTGCCGGGTCGTTCGCGTCAACGAATGTGCGGCAGTAGTGATCATGAACCGTCCGGTCAGGGATTTTAAGACCCGGTTTGACAAGCCGGTTCGATTCCAGCCGCCGCCAGCGTTGTTCCGCATCTCGCCCAACGCCGAGGCCGAAATCTTGAACCGCAAGGGCGTCCGCTAACACGGATTTTTAGCGGACAGTTATCCACACCTCTCCTGACGGGGAGGTTTCTATTTCGCGGTAAAATGGGTTCAGGCATCCGTTGCCCGTTGCAACGGTTGGCACTTTGACTTCATCCAAAACCGAAAGGAGTTCCCCGTGAATACCTACGACCGTATCACCGAACGCATCATTGACCTGTTGAGCCAAGGCACCGTTCCCTGGCACAAACCATGGAAGGCCAGCACCGGCCTGCCCCGGAATCTTATCAGCAAAAAACCGTATCGCGGCATTAATGTGTTCCTGCTCATGGCCATGAGCTACGAATCGCCCTGCTGGCTCACGTTCCGTCAGGCCATCCAGCTTGGCGGCAGCGTGAAGAAAGGCGAGAAATCCTGTCCCGTCGTCTTCTGGAAACAGATGGATGTTACGGACAAGGAATCCGGCGAAGCCCAGAAAATTCCGATGCTCCGCCTGTATCACGTCTTTAATGCCGCCCAGTGCGACGGCCTTCAGACCGAACCGGCAAACGAAGAAATTCACCTTGCCGTCACCAAACCGGCGGAAATCGTGGCGAACATGCCGCAGCCGCCGGTCATCAAGCACGGCATGGCCAGGGCGTTCTATTCGCCGATGGATGACTATGTCGGAATGCCTGAGCAAGGTCGGTTTGAGAACGAGGACAGCTATCATGCGACCCTCTTTCACGAACTTGTCCATTCCACCGGCCACGCCTCACGGCTGAACCGCCCCAGCATCACGGGACGTACTGGATTCGGCTCCGATCCGTATTGCAAAGAGGAATTGGTCGCCGAAATGGGCAGCGCGTTTCTGTGCGGCCACGCCGAGATAGACGGGCGGACGATTGACAACGCCGCCGCCTACATCGGCGGCTGGTTGAAACAATTGCAGAACGACCGGACGCTCATCGTCCACGCGGCGGCACAGGCGCAAAAGGCAGCGGACTTCATCCTTGGGCATAGCCATGAAGATTTGGTGGTCGGCTCCACGGAAAAAACCGCGTTGCCACCACCCATGGAGGTGTGCGCATGAAAACAATCCATCCCAAGGAATTCAAAGTCATGGCGCTGCGGGATTGTCCCGTGCCCAGCGACATGCTCGTGTGCGAGACGCCCGATCACGCTGCCGCCTACTGGCGCCTGCATATCGAAACGCATCCATACTTCAATGCGGAATGCGAATGTTTCGTGGTGCTGCTCCTTAATGTGCGCAAGCGCGTAAAGGGGCACCAACTTGTCTCCATTGGCTTGATGGACACCTTGCTTGTGCATCCGCGCGAGGTCTTTCGCACGGCCATCGTTGGCGCCGCATCCTGCATCGTGTTGATGCATAATCATCCCAGCGGGGAGCCGCAGCCGTCCGAGGCGGACATCAAAGTGACCCGTGATTTGATTCACGCTGGCCAGCTCTTAAAAATCGAAGTGATTGACCACGTCATTATTGGCAAACCAAATCACTGTAGCCTGCGCTCGCTTGGCTATTTCTATTAGCCAAAATCAACCCCGACCATTACTGGCCGGGGTTCATTGTTATTGTCCTTATTTAAAAAGTATCAAGTCGTTTACAATATTTCTCCAAACAACCGCATTGACGCTAATAGCCGACTTCTTGCATTCAAATAACAACTCGCACCCGTAAAAATATTTCTCTAAGACTTCCATTTGATTCTGTTGCCAGGTGAAAACGTCACGCGGGACGTTCAACGCTTTGAGAATGACTTCCTTAGCCTCTTTTACATCTATTGCCCCAACATTTCTATCATTCGTCGAACAAAAACGATTGTTACTGGTTTTGCCTTTGTATGATTTAATATTGTTTTCAGCCGCAACGATAAGACGATCTCTGAATATGTGATTTTTTTTAATGTTACTAATTGCGTCCAAAACAGAAACGCGGCTTATTCGTTTCTTGGCCTTACCTAAGAAATACGCATCCGACAAACCACTCCCATTAAACTTAAGTCGAGAATCTATATCAAAAGCAAAATCCTCTATTTTCTGTAAATGAGATCCGATTTTATCATTTAAATTCCCTTTGTTTTCAATCGCGCGCACAATAAAGATAACAATAGCTCTACGTGCGACCATTCGTTCGTCTGTATCGCCATTGAAACGTTTTGACTCGAAACTTTTTGCCACCCAGGTCAACAAACTGCTAAGCATGTCGTTCTCTTTTACTGTTTCTGTCATCACATATGCCATTTGTTGCAAAGCATTGTCGGCCTGCCCAATTCCAACAAGGAGCAAAAAGACTTCGCGCCACCGTAGTTCAAACAAGTATTCTTTCGCCAAATCTTTTATCGCGCCGTTATTGTAGAAATACTTCGCCGCCAGATATTCCTGGAGTGTCAAGTGCGAGAATGAGTAAACATTTTGTGTTCGTGCTATAAACAGTCCCTGCTCCACTTCTATCTCGTCTAAGATTTCATTTCCATCCAAATTGGGAGCATTTAAATTGTCATTTAAGAAATGATCGATCTCACTCACCAATGCTTTTTTGTAAAAAAAAAGCTTATTGTTTTTAAAGGCCTGCCCAGCAATTTGTTCAAGCAAATTGGTCTCCCATCTGGTGGTCAGCCCGCGCCAAACTGGTTCCTTGCGGATTCGCTTTTCTGCGGCCCACCTAACCAAGAGAATCCTGAGAGCTTCCTCATATAAATCGCTACGGTTGGCTGGGAGACTAAGAGTTTCATCACAAAAGAGACAAATAAAAGCAAGCAAGAGAGGTCGGCGAGCAAGTTCTAGTGTGGCAATGTTTTCTGGTCGAGAAAGCATCGTCCAGAACTTCCCGGCCGAATCTCGTTCGACGTCCTGGGCGGACCGAAACCAATTGGCCAAAAATGTTTGAATCTGGAAATTATCAAACTCTGAAAGGACTACATCATTAAATTGAGCGAACCATGTTTGATAAAATTTCGTTCTGCAAGAGGTTATGAATCGATTTGAGCTGTTTTTATCGATGAATTCCCTAATGTCCTCAATAACATGGTCCAAATTGTTCCCAGGGACTTCGTCCAGTCCATCCAAAAGGACAAGAAGTTTTCCGTTTCTTAAGGCAACTTCCGCAAAATCTGCCGGAAAATTAAATGACACCAATTCCCTTTTTAACATTTCCGACAAATGCACATGCTGGTCTTTGAGGTTCTTTAATTCAACATAGACCGGGATTGAATCATGATTATACCTTTTTTCGGCTGGGGGCAGTAAGGCATCGAGCCCGATTCGTCTCAGGAATGTAGTTTTGCCGGCACCCGGTTGGCCTAGTATGTTCAGAAACTGAATTGTGTTTGCCAGTGCGTATCCCGCTTTTGAAGAGGAGTCCTTCGGCAAGAAGTCTCTCCTGTTGCTTTCGCGGTATGCTTTTTCCATACTGTCCAACGATTTCCATTTTCGAAGAAACCTCGAGTCAACCATTTGCGCATCTGTGTAAACCTCCTTAAGTAGCATCGGTTCGCTCATTCCGAGCAACTTAATTTTACCATATCGCTGTGCGTATTTTTCGAGATATTGGCTCAAAGCATCTCGTGCTTGAGGGGCATCGCGAAAATATTGCTCCCAATGCGCCGACAATGTCCAAGAAGGCCAAACCAATGGAGGCCGTGGCGTTTCGCTTTCGCGCTTCCATTCAGTCTCAATCGCAGTCTTGAGAGAATTAAAATTGGCGCCTTCGATATCTTTGCCATCCTCTGCGTTCTTGACCGTTTTTTCATGGCACCCAGCGAGTCCGGCCAAGTCAAATCGGCTCAAATGGACCTCATTACGCGCCCACCGAAGGTAGTTTCCGAATTCTTTATGAGGAGCGATCCCTGCCGGTATTATCCGCGCATTATCCCCAGAATATCCCTCGTGTGGCTGGCGCAATTTTTGGGAACGGTTCATGTTCTGAGCGTTGGCGGACATCTGGGAAAAATACCCAATGGAAGCCAACAGGACAAGGGCACTTTCAGCGGCCCTATCCGAAAGTCAAAAACCCGCAGCTTGTTGCTGCGGGCCCCGGTTGGAGCCGGGTGACTCAATACGAAAGACTAGGTTATGAGCAGAATCGTTCGCATTAAGCTGTCCGCAATTCTAGCATGCGCTTGGTCGGTCCGGATAGGGCTGGCCAATAATGCACCACGTTTACCGTTGATTGTCACCGGTTACGCAGTGGCCTCCAAAGACCAACCTCGATTCTCGCAGTATTTTCGATTCTCGAAACCCGAATTACTTGGCCAACAACTATACGTACGAGCGTCCTGAACGCACTGAATGCTGGCGTGGCCTGTCAGCACAAACCAACAGCACAATAAATACATAAAATGAAACAGAATAAATATGCACCCGGTACAAACGAACCTCTGAGCGAGACGGAAATCGGGCTTTCGGGCACCCCTGATCCCCGTTGCCCGTGCTTCATCATGGTTGATGTCAGCGGCTCCATGGCTGGAAAGCCGATCGCCGAGGCCAATGCCGGCTTGCAAATATTGAAAACCAACCTGACCGAGGACCTCCTTGCATGTAGCCGCGTAGAGATCGCTTTGGCAACATTCAACCATGTAGCTATTTTGGTCGCTCCGTTTTGCTCTCCGGAAAATTTTGCCCCCCCAACACTCGTTGTGTCTGGTGGCACTCGTCTTGGGACTGCCGTGATTTGGGGTCTGGGTCAACTGGACGCGTGGATGGCTGAACTGCGCGCGGCAGGTGCCTCTTATTACCGTCCTTGGTTTATCGTGATAACGGACGCTGAATCGTCTGACAGAATTGAGGAGGCCGCGCGTCTTGTCAAACAAGCCGAAAGTGAAAAGCGGATTTCTTTTTTTTCCATCGGCGTGCTCGGTGCCAACATGGACACACTCGGGAAACTGTCACTTCGCTCTCCGCGCCACCTAGAGGGTCTGAAATTCGCGGAACTTTTCGAATGGTTTTCTGTTAATCTGAGTGCAGTCGCCACCTCGCAGCCGGGTGAGCAGGTCGCCCTCACCCAACCCACTTGGACCACAGTATGAAATTTCTTTCCATCATCCGTCGCATACGGACACGCACCCGTCCGGTTCCAGCCAAAAAAGTTCGATGGAAAATAGCCGGTTGCTCACTTGCCGGCACCACCCATATCCGGCGTGGTCGATCCTGCGAGGATGCGGTGGGCTGGTTTATCCATGGCGATCTCCTAGTCATAGCAGTTGCGGACGGAGCCGGAAGCGCAGCCCAACCGTCGCTCGGCAGCGTCGTGGCCGTCCGTGGCGCGTTGACTACGCTATGGAACGTCTCAGTCTTGGGCAATCCCATCTGTTCCGAGAACGCAACTGAAATACTTGGTAATACTTGCCAAACCACGCTCAACATAATGTGCCGAACGGCGGCGGAGTTGGGAATCGAACCGAATGAACTGGCGTCAACACTCATTGTTGTCGTCGCGAACCGGACCTTTTGCGCCGCTGCGCACATCGGCGATGGCGCGGTAGTGGTTGAGGACGCGAATGGAACGCTCACGACCTTGACCCCGCCAACCAACGGGGAGTTTGCGAATGAAGTCGTCCTGCTAGGTTGTCTCCCAACCATCGATGTCAAAGTTAACAGCCTGCCTGAATTCCCCATAAAATCCGTCGCAGTCCTTTCGGACGGCCTCCAACGAGTGGCGTTGCAAATGCCACAATGCACTCCCCACGCACCATTCTTCTCGCCGATCTTTGATAGGCTTCAATGCTTTAGTGAAAGCGAAATGGAATCGCTGTTGAAAGAATTCCTCAATTCGCCACGCGTTAACGCCCGATGTGACGACGACAAATCGTTGGTCACGGCACAAATCTCATGACCTATAAAACCTCAACCGGCAACACCATTCGTCTTGGACCTCGGAAAATTGGGCAAGGAGGAGAGGGCGAAGTATTGCCGGTTGAGGGCCACCAGGACTTGGTCGCGAAAATTTATCGCAATCCCACCGAGGCAAAACAAAAAAAAATTGAACTCATGATTGCAAATCCAGTACCGCAATGCAGAGACCATTTTTGGGTGACTTGGCCATTGGAGGCGATCTTTACCAGTGATCCCACGCCAAGATTTGCTGGCTATATCATGCAGCGGCTGACAAATTGTCACCCCCTTTTCACCTGTTACACCCCTGCGACGCGTTGCAAAATGCTGCCGGATTTTAGTTATCAGCACCTTGTCCGTTGCGGGCGTAACCTTTCCGCCGCTTTTTGTCTGGCCCACGCTCACAGACATGTGATCGGCGATCCGAACGAAAGTAACGCCTTCGTCACCAACGATGCACGAGTCACGCTGCTCGACGTGGATTCTTGGCAAATTACTGACGTTGTTCATGGTCGGACATACCGCTCGGTGGTCGCCAAAGCCGAGTTCCTGCCTGCTGAACTTCAAAACCTGAACCTGGAAAACCTAGACCGTCACCCGTGGCACGATAATTTTGCCTTGTCGGTTCTACTTTTCAAAATGTTTGCCGAAGGCAACCACCCCTTCGATGGGGTTTATCACGGTTCTGGCGACGTGCCGACGCTGGGGGCACGCATCGCGGCAGGCAAGTTTCCGTATCGGGACAAGTCCGGTTGCTGGACACCCAAAGGGTCAGCGCTGCCATTCGACTCACTTCACCCCCGCCTGCAAACCCTGTTTCTGCGGGCATTCGTAGACGGACATACTCAGCCGCAAGCGCGGCCGGATGCCGGAACCTGGCGGGCAGCCATCGCCCTGGCAGAGAGTGAACTTCAAGGCTGCCACAACAATTCTCACCATTGGTTCTGGGGCTCGCAGTGCGTCTGGTGCGAACGCCAAAGCCTCCTCCGTGGGCGCGACCCGTTTCCTGGACCCAAACCGATCATAGGGCGCCACAGATCCGTGCCGGCCAGTCCGACGCCCGCTTTTCTCCCCACTAGCCCGCTAATGGCCAAACCAGCGCTGGCTCCGGTCTTGCCCCGAAGAGCGTGCCGAAGACTGCCCGCGAAGGCACTGCCGACACTTGTCAATATGTTGACAAGTTGGCTTGCACCAAAACCGTCATTAACCGCCATCCCCTCGCCGGCACCAGCTCAGCTAAAAACCATGGAATACCTTGAAATGATTCTACGCCGAGTGGCATTCATTTCTGTATTATTGGCAATCTTCTTCGGAGCCATTTTTGCGGTCATCAAGGCAAAGCTTCGACCCTTACACGATGCTGAATTAATGAAAACGGAACCGCCAACTAAAACGGAATCAGCGACTGGAATGCAGTTGAGAGCAAGTCCACCCCGCGCATATCTCGGCGCGGGGGTAAACAGCCCGGCGGTGGGCAACGCTGTCGTATGCACCGCGACTGGAATATCCGGAGACGGAGACTGTGTGGTCGGAAACTCCGAGGCTGTGAGCACCGAGGTGGCGCGCAACGGAGATGACTACATTGTGGACAGAAGCACCAGGATCGTATTCACCCGAGCCGGAGGCATTGTGGTGGAAAAAAACGGTGCTGGCAGGGCCGGGGCCGTGAGCATCGGCGGAGACGGAACCATCGTGGTCAGGAACGGCGGGGCCGAAATCAGAGTGGGGAAAAACGGCGTGTGGATAGACGGCGCGAAAATAGGCACAGGCAACCCATGACACCTAAACGAACCAAAGGAATCTGTCTCCGGCTTTCGCTTGAAGAACACCGGGTGGTGCGTGAAAAAGCGCGGGTGGCGGGCATGACCGTCAGCGCGCTCCTGCGCGACCACCTGGGGCATGCCCAAATCTACAACCACAAGCAGACCCAGGTTTGGCTGGCCACGTTGCTGTCCATCCAAAAGGTGCTGGTTGGACTGGCCGAAAAATCGGTCGTCTTCCAGCCCGCCGACGCGGCGGTGACCATCGCGTACCTCGCGTCCATCGCCCGGCAATTGGAACAGTTTGAACACCTCGAACAGCAATATGCTCGTCAAGTTCTTCAATAATCGCGGAACTGCAAATAGTGACTCCGCGCTGGCATACCTGCTTAGCGAAGCGCCGCTCAAGTACCTGACCGGCTCGCGTAACCGGCAGGGCGTGGTCCGCAGTCCGGCGCCGGCGGTGGTCAAGGGCTCGCCGGATCTCACCCGGAAACTGATCAACCAGTGCCGAAACAAGAACAAGTATACCAGCGGGGTCGTTTCCTGTGAGCGTATGATCACAAAAACGGAGGAAAAGGAAATCATCCGCCGGTTTGAAGCCGTGGCCTTCGCCGGCCTGCGCGAACACCAGTTCTCATGTCTTTGGATACGGCACAGTCATTTGGGCAGAACCGAACTCCATTTTCTGGTGCCCAAAAACGAGCTGACGACCCTGAAAGCCCTGAATATCAATCCGCCTCGCCTGCGCAAAGAAGGGCTTTATGACTGCTGGCGAACACTCACCAACCATGAATTCAACCTCAAAGACCCCTGCGGCGGCCAGCTTTCACCCGCCGACCGAAACCGGCTTACCCAAAAGCTCACCAAGCTCGTGGCCGCCCGGGCGACCTACAACCGCAGCCGCTACC
>JARLHX010000059.1 GCA_031292035.1 Negativicutes bacterium
AGGCCCTGGCCCAGATCCTCGGCCAGAGTGCGCGTGACAAAGTCGTCAAGGTCGAATCCGGGCAAGGCAAAGCCGCGAAGCAGAGTGGTTGTCATGCCCGATGTCATAGCCGCTCACGCGCCGCCGCGCCACTGTCAGGACATCGCTCCAAGGGGAGGAGCCCGCGCTGTAAAAATGCCCCCTGTCCAGTGTCAGGAAGTGCCTTCGCGCGGTTAGGGCAGGGCCATTAGCGGACAGTTGAGCCGCTGGTTCTGACTTTGGCGACCATTTCTCCGACCAATCGATAGAGCTTTCCGTCCTTGGAACTGAAAGACGCGTTGCCGTAATAGCTCATAGCTGAACCTTGGGTCCAACGCTCATAAGCAAACGACTCTCCATCAAAACCAGATGACGTGAGCCGGTATCCAGAAGAATTATCGTCGAAATCTTTCAAAAAATCAGCATATAAATCGCGTTTTATCGTATAAACTTGCAAATCGGCGCTATTGCCCGATGGATCAGGATCTAAAATCGCGAGCCGGGGTTGCTTGCCTGGCAGCATGGAAAATGACAGCCATTTTTGCCGGGGCCAACTGTAATAGAATTTCAGTCCATCCCCACTCTCAGCGGTAAAACCCGTTTGATTATCGATGAATCGAAACCCACGGTCGCAATCGGTATCGAGGTTTTTTGTGTGCGTGCGCCACGGCCCGGCTGTAGGGCGTTCCAAAGAATATGCTGATGCCCACAAGTAAATGACGACCGAAACCAGGACAAGAATAGCGGCTCCAAGTGAGCGCTTGACTGTCGCCTTGGTTGACACTGAGGGATCCTCTAAGCCTCTGGTTCTTATACCAAGGTGCGGTAGATCCTGACCCATGAGGGTTTCCATTCCTGTCCGTGGAAGTCCGGCGGACGGGAATGGTAGCCCTGCGGGCGGCTTCTGGTGGCCCGCAGCAGCGTCATGGGGCAGGATCACTGCACCTTGGTATTAATGGACGAAGCGGGCGACCACGTCGCGGTACGAGCGGCTGACTTTCACTTCGGCGCCCGATTGCAGGACGAGGAAGCATTCGCCGTTGGTATGCGGGCGGACCTGGCGGACCTGATCGAGATTGACGATCTTTGAGCGGTGCACGCGCTGGAACACGCGCGGATCGAGCCGCCGTTCGAGATCCTTCATCGTTTCACGCAGGATCAGCGAATTGTCGCCGGTATAGATGCACATATAGTCGCCCGCAGCCTCGATC
>JARLHX010000060.1 GCA_031292035.1 Negativicutes bacterium
CCATATTCGATGGCAGTCGCGCCAGCGTCGTCCTTCAAAATGCGATTGATCAGTTTCATGCGGCGTCCCCTGTAGTTTGTCGACGGTCCCGATAAATTCCTGACAGGGATTTTATAAGGCGGGTGTGAAACTTGGGTTAACCTCTGCGGAACGCCTGACCGCTTCAAGGGCGGCAGTCGCAACCTGCTCGTGGTAGCGGGAACCGCAAAGCCGATTTTAATTATTGATATATTGCAGTATTTCTAGGTGATACCGGAAAGGTGCCCCCAATAATGCCCCCAAGACGGCCGGATGGAGCCGAACAACGTCGGACAGTGCCAACGCTTTGGTATTCGCGCCGCAGCCGTTGGTCGGCCGGATTGAGACACGAACTACCTCGACAGCAAGTCAACCAGCGCCCAGTTGAGCTCTGAAAATGCAATTAATTGCAAGAACAATATCTGGCAATGGCTGGGTCCGGCGCAGGTCATTTCTGGCCATCAACCTGTAGATGGCCGGAGCGTGGCCGATCCTCTAGGAGGGGGTAATGCGATGAGGCGAATCGGCAGACAAGCTGGTGCGCTAAGTTTCGGGGGCAGCATGACCGTTCAGATTGAGCAGATTTTCACGGCAAAAGCCGAATCCATTCAGGCGTTCCTCAGCACCGTTGGTCAAGGCTGCTACGTCCCTGCATATCAGCGCGCTTACGCTTGGGACCGGGATAACGTCGATAGGCTCTTCGAAGACGTCGTGAATGGCCTTAATCATCTGACAGCACGGAATGATGCAATAAGCTTTCTGGGCACCTTGATCGCGATCCATGATACCCAGTTTGTGACCGTAAAGCCGGTCTACCGTTCGGAGGTTGCTCAGCGAGTAATGACCATCATCGACGGGCAGCAACGTATATGCACGTCCGTTATGATAAATATGGGGCTCCACTCTCTCATCCGGGGCCTCCTGCGCCGCATCGGCAATGCCGAGGGCGAAGAGTTCGATTGGATACGCGAGCAGGCCGAGCAAGGCCTCGTAGAGCTATGGCGTACTTTTGTGCTGGAGCAGGCGATCGGCACACCCCCTGTCTACAAGAACTATCCTCGCGTGATTCGCGCGATGCAGGATGTTTGGTCCAAGCGGCAGAATCAGGCGGTCTATCAATCGCCTATCGCTGCCCTCATCTGGGCTTATGTTCTACATGTTGAAAAAAACGACCCCAAGGAATTATTCAAGCATCAGGTGCACCGGATTGATGGCAGGCCTGATCCGAAACATCAGCCGATCGCTGAAGTTTTTGACTATGTTGTTTCTCAGCTGTCTGCGCTGGCCCGCACTCCAGAAAAATACGACTTTCCTGATGTTCAACAGATCATCAGCAAGCCGGAATATATCGAGGCGCTCTGGTCGTTTCCAGCGCCAGAAGCTGTGGTTAAATTCATCACAGAACGCTCTGATCATCGTTTATTTCGGCATTATGCCCAACTTCTGCGAGCGCTCATATTCTTCAAATATTTCTGTACGCGGATGGCGCTTACTGTGGTCACAACGCGAACCGAGGACGACGCTTTCGACATGTTCGAGGCGCTGAACACGACTGGGGAGCCGCTTACGGCCTATGAGACCTTCCGACCGAAGGTGATTGAGGCTGAGACACTGGACAACTTCGAAACGTCTCCATCCTACACCGGCCTTGTTCGCATCGATCACTATCTTGATGCATTCAAAAAGGCAGATGAACGCCAACGTGCGACTGCTGAAATGCTCATACCCTACGCATTAGCGGAGACCGGTGTTAAGCTTCAGAAAAACCTCAGTGACCAGCGGAGGTATCTTCGCGACAGCTTTGAGAAACTCAAGACGATCGATGATAAACGTAGCGCAGTTACCACGATGGCTAACCTGGCGGCATTCATGGAAACGGGCTGGACGCTGCCACTTGATGATAAGCCTAAGTTAGAGGGTGTTGCCGAATTTGACGATGAAACGGGCTTTGCGTTTCAGGCATTGCGGCAGCTAAAGCACAATATCGTAATTGCCGCCTTATCACGTTTCTATGATGAGATTCGGCGGGCCTCGCCTGACACGGTAGCTAGTCGAACCAGCGATTTCGCTGACGCTATCAAGGCGACAACGGCTTTCTCTATGCTTTGGCGTGGCGGGAAAGGTGGGACCGAGAATATCGACACTATCTACCGTTTGATTGTCCGCGATGGTGAGCCTGGTGAGCATATTCCTCCTCTTGCAAAGCAGGTAGATAAAATTCGGGGCGTTACTTCTCTGAATAACTACCGCCGCCTGTTGCGCCGTCGCTTATTTAAGGAATGGCCGACAAAAGAAGAATGGGTAAACGCTGCTAGTGGCGTAGCAATCTATAAACATTCACGTGAGGTTGCCAAGTTTCTGCTGATTTGCGCAAGCCATGACACTGCGCCGGACTCAATTCACCCCGGCTTGATTGAACGCGGTCGTCCCGGCCTTGCATCGACGATGAAAACAGAGATATGGCGAGGTGACACGACGTTCACGGTTGAACATGTAGCGCCTCAGGCCCGCTCGACAGATTGGGACGAAAAAATTTACGAGCAAAATCATGAAGCGTTCAATCGGCTTGGCAACTTAACGTTGTTGCCACGGACGGCGAACGAATATGTCAGCAATCGCAGTTGGGATCACAAGCTTCTGCTTTACCGCTACTTCTCGGCTTCGACGGCTGCCGAAGCTGACAGCGTTCGCGCTGAGTTTGCACCCGCTGGATTGGCGATAAGTGTCACAGGTGACGCGATTCTCGGCAACTCACCCTACATCCCGATGTGCCGGTCGGTGGCGGCCTGCACTGGCGCTTGGGATGTAGCCATGTGTTCGGCGTCAGCGCCTTTGGCACAGATTTGGGGTTGCGGATAATGGAGGGATTGGGTCTCGTCGTAGTGACGTAAGGAACGCAGATGAGACCCAATCCCTCCAGCCCAAAATCGGCTGCCAAGCCCACCAAGAAGCCCG
>JARLHX010000061.1 GCA_031292035.1 Negativicutes bacterium
CGCTGGTGTTGCTGCTGCCGTTCTGTGTGATGTTCAGTGTGCTGAGTACAGCTGTCTGCGAGATTGGTGCGGCGGCGGTGCCGGCTGTGTTACCGGTGCCGTTCTGGTCAATGGTAATCGACGAGAGGGTGGCACCGGCTTGGTCCACGTTCAACTTGTTGTTAGTGCCGTTCTGCGTAGTAGTGACGCTGCTGAAGTCGGCGAAGGCAGAGCCGGACACAGCGACGAGTACGGCGAGGGACAGAAGAGATTTACGTGCGTGTATTTTGGCGTTCCTTTGTGTGTTTTATGTTTTGTTTTTGGTCTTGCGGGTTTTACGGCTGGTTCACTTGATTCACCTGGAACTGTGTGGACTGACCAGTTGCTTTATCGGTGGTAACGATTTGCAGCAGTCCTCCAGGTATGTTGGTAATCGAAATGCGGAAGTCTGTGGTATCGACGGTGCCGGGGGTAAGCTGGCCGTTGGTGCCGACGATGCTGGATGTAACTGCCGAGGACACCCGACTGAGAATCGCGCTCTTCAACATGCTGTTGAATTGAGTCAGCGGGTCCTGCTGACTAGATGTATCCGGTGTCTTCTCTGTGAAGTGGTTTTGCGCCTGCGCTTCGTTCAGCAGCGTCGGGCCGTTTAGCGGGTTACCGCCGAACGAAGGGTTGATCGGCGTATAGACCAATTCACTTGCCTGGACGGCGGTGGCGGTGAGGCCGCAAAGCAGTGCCAAGGTGGTGAAGGCTTGTGGGAAACGATGCATGGTGGTCTCCTTCAGAGTTCGTCGCGGGCCAGGTCTGGATTGCCGAAAAACTGTGCGAGCTGGTAATCGAGGATGGCCTGGTACACCTGTGCGGCGGCGTCGGCGCCGATGGGCGATATAAGGCTTCGGTTGGGTGGCAGAAAAGTCTGAAACAGCCGCTGGTTGCCGTAGTCGACGAACACCTGGCTGCCCCAGCGAGCGCTGGGCCGCTCGGAAATCGCAACGGTAAAGTGGCCTGTCTCGTCCTTCTCGCGCCACGCCGCGGAAAAGCTGTCGTAAAACTCGCGCCCTGCCAGAGTGACGGTCTGCCCGGTGACGATGCCGCCGACTTCGGTGCGATTGAGCGTGCGGTGTGGGTCGACACTGGAAGTGGTCACGCCGTCCTGTGCGGACGCCATTGAGACCATGCAAAGTTGCAGTGCCAGCACGCTCAGAAAGTTGGAAGACATCATGTTCGAATCACCTGCTAAGTTGCGTCTGGTGTTTTTTATAGATGAAGGCTGGCCAATTAGCACTATAAAAATGAATTTTTTTTCACTTTATTTATTGGCGCCGGTTTTTAGTCGCAAAGAGTGAGTGTGGTGAGTGAAGAAAGTACTAGTGCAAAAGTAAGTAGAACTGCTGAAGTGTCGAAAGTAACCGTCATGATTGTGGCGCCGGATTAATAGCTCGACCAGAAAACTCAGGGGGCCGGGCTTTTTTTGCACATGCAAATTCATAGATAAGCTTATGATTTTGTTATAAAAAATGTAGTTTGTTCAGTAGGTCTGTTTGAGTGCTTAATGTCGAGTGGGTGAGGGGTTATATCTTTGTAGTTAGGTCGTACGCAATGCATTAAGGGTGGCTTGCTAACGTTTTTATTGCGCGCCTGCTGTTAGACGCTACGGCGAATGAAATAAGAAATATTCCGCTTTCAATGAAGGCGGTTTATAGAAAACAGTGTGTTTGAAGAGGCGGGAGTGTCTTTAAGTTGCGGTTTGCCCGCACTTCGGTAATCCGGGGCAAATACCGGTGAAGGTGCCCGATAGATTCTTCGTTCAACCGCTCTATCAGGCGTTTTTCAGCCACTGTTCAAGGGTCTTGGCCCTTCATGGCTCATGGCAGCCACGCCTGGCGATGCCCGGAGGGGTATACAGCCAGCAAGCTTGCAGCCATCACTCGACAAAGTGCGGCCATCATCGTGAATCAACGGTTTTCCTGTCGCCTTCGCCAACCTCGAACCGCTACACTTTCGCCTCCTTCAAATCGACACCGAGGCGCCTACATGAAGTTCCGCTTTCTCCTTTGGGCCATGGGCCTGCTGATAGCCAAGGCCAGTCGCAAGAATCCGGCATTCCAGCAGCAACTCAAGGACAAGGACCTGGTGTTCCAGTTGCAGACGCTGGACGGCAAGGTCGCGCGGCATTTCATCGTCAAGGACCTGCGCATCACCAGCAAGGGCGGCACGGTGCCTGAGCCGGCGTTTGCGATTGCCTTCAAGGATGCTGCCTTTGGCTTTGCGACGATGCAGGCGAAGAACAAGCAGTTGGCCTTTATGCAGGGCATTCAGGACAAGACGATTCAGATCAAGGGCAACCCGGCACTGGTGATCTGGTTTCAGGGGCTGACCAAGTACCTGAAGCCAAAGCAGAAAACCTGAGTTTTCTGGCGATGGGGCTTCGTAGGAAACCTCACAAGAATTAAAACAAAAATTCCAAATAAATATTTAATGGAATATTTGTTGATTTTGTTTGGCTCCCGATCTAGCCTGAGTTCACCTCAACGGCTTTCCCGCGAAAGCCCCGTTTTGAACCGGCCCATAACAACAATCAGGAGCCATCATGACATTGAACATCGGCGTCATTGGTACCGGCGCTATCGGCAAGGATCACATTCGTCGCTGCAGCTTTGCCCTGGCAGGGGCGAGGGTGGTGGCGGTCAACGACATCAACGCCGAGCAGGCGCGGGCGGTGGTCAATGACCTGGGCATCGAGGCCGAGGTGTATGCCAGCGGTCACGACCTGGTCAATGCGGCCTACGTGCATGCCATTCTCGTGACCTCCTGGGGGCCGAGCCACGAAGAGTTCGTGCTGGCGGCCATCGCGGCCGGCAAGCCGGTGTTCTGCGAGAAGCCGTTGGCGGTGACGGCGGCCGGTTGCATGAAAATCGTCGAAGCCGAGCAGGCCTATGGCAAGCGCCTGGTGCAGGTCGGGTTCA
>JARLHX010000062.1 GCA_031292035.1 Negativicutes bacterium
CAGGACGGCATCGATTTCCTGTTGACCAAGCTGCAAAGTGAGTTCAAAGTGCCGACGGTTATACCTGCCGGCTCTAACTGAGAAAGCAGGCATTGCCTGGCTGATTCACCCTTGTTCGCGTCCGGGAGTCGATTTTCGGCTTGAAGGCAGCCCCCGGGCCCGGGAAAGGTTTGGTTCCATCCCTGCGGGAGTACCTCAAGTGGTATGAGGACAATTACGGGATTACCGTGCACATGAAAATATCGGGGGAAATGCCCCCACAGCTGACTTCCACCGATGAACTCCAGCTCGTCCGGATTATACAGGAAGCCCTGACCAATATCCGCAAGCACGCCCGGGCCAGTCTGGTGCAGGTAGCGTTTCTGTCTTCTGGCGACCGGGATCTGGTGGAAATCACCGATGACGGCTGCGGCTTCGATACCTGCGCCGTGTACGAAAATCACTATGGCCTCAATATCATGCGGGAACGGGCCGAGGCCTTCGGCGGCAGAGTGGTTATCAAGTCGGCTCCGGGCGGCGGGACGCGGGTGACCATCTGGCTGCCGCCGGGACAAAGGAGCGCGTAGAATGAAACTATTGCTAGTAGATGACAATTCTTTATATCTCGAGGGCCTGACCGCCTTTTTGCAATCCAGCGGCATCGAAGTGGCGGGTACGGCCGGGGATGGCGTGGAGGCTTTGTTTAAGGTTGAAATGCTCCGTCCGGATACCATTCTCATGGATGTGCAGATGGCCGGCTGCGGCGGCATCGAAGCCACGCGTCTGATCAAGCAGGAGTTTCCCCGGATCGAAATTGTCATGCTGTCCATCTCGGAGGAAGACGAACATTTATTTGCGGCGATTCGGGCCGGAGCGTCGGGATATTTATTAAAAAGCATGGATCAGAACCGTTTTATCGAGCAACTGCAGCGGCTGGGGGATGGTGAAATTCCCTTCGCCCCAGGGCTGGCCCGACGAATTTTGCAGGAGTTCGGCCAACAGAAGAAAGTGAGGGCGTTGGCGGAGCAGGAAGCGGCGGTCTTAAGCGAGCGCCAGCGGGAGGTGCTGAATTTGCTGACCCAGGGACTGACCTACAAGGAGATCAGCGAGGCGCTGGCTATCCAGGAAAGAACGGTCAGGTACCACCTTAATGAGATCCTGGGCAAACTCCACCTGGCCAACCGGACCCAGCTCCTGGCCCAGGCTTCCCGGTTCAATATTTTATAAAATCCAATTTCCCACCCTGTCAGTTATGACAGTATCTGATAAAAAAATAATTGTTACAATGGAGCAGGTGTATTATGCTCCGTTTTTTATTTCTTTCCAGCCAGGTCGGACAAGCGCTGCGGCGGCTGCGGAGCAAAGCACGGTGCTTCGGCGATGTCAGGCTGCAGGGACGAAGCCTTACTACTCGGAAAGCCGGTGAAGACCATGCCAAAACCACCTGAAGTAGTGCTCATAGGCAAGTCACTGCCCATGGCCGGATTATTGGGGTGGCTGAAAAAGGAGAACAAACTGCAGGTTACTCATGTCGATCTGTCCCTGCCGGAAGCGGCGGAGGAACTGAAGCTGTTTGCTCCGGAAGTGATCATTTTTGAACTTAATGAGACCAATTCTCCGGGGATTGTCCCGGTGCTCTGCACACATCCCGGGACGAAGCTCATCGGCCTTTTCAACGATCGGGCCTCGCTGCTCGTGATTACAGGCCGCAAAGAATCGGTGAGGACGATCGACGATCTGGTACGGATCAGCCTGGAATAGGGCGAAGCAAGTCCGCCGGGACGGGCCGTCAGCCTTGCCAGCATAACCTTCACGAAAGGAATTGACAATATGACCGATATTCAGACTCCGGCGGAACTGTCAGGCCAGCAACCGGCGCAAAGCCCTATACCGTGTCTGACGGCGGCTCCCTCACCGGCAAAACCGATGTCGAAGGCCTGGAAATTGCTTTTAACTGCGGTGCGCGGATCAAAGTCCCCGCCGGCTACTGGCGCGTCAAAATCACCGATCGCGAACACCACAGCACCTTTTCGCGGCTGGGGGGGCGGAGGGTCAGTACGTGCTGCGGCGGAAAGGAGTGAAACGAAGTGATAAAAAAGAGCCTGGCGCTGATCTTTTGCGCTTTACTGTCGATCAGCCTTGCGGCGGCACAACAGGCAACGCTGGTAGGCGAAGCCCCTGTAGGGAAGTACTATTTTGAAGGGGTTTATCATTCCGGCAGCGACGACAACGAGCTGGACCTGGAGCTCTTGTTTGTGCCGACAGCCAAAGAAGCGGGCGGGTATGACCACACCGTCTTTACCTACCGGGTTTATTTGACGGAAGAAACCTGCGCCTGCGTTGTGCGCAAAAACTATGCGGCAGATGGACAATTGCTGCAGGAATATCATTATGAACGTCTGATCCTTGTGCCACTAAGCAATGTAAATACGGTCAGCAGTGCGCTAAAGCTTATCCGGGAACAGTCGCAAACCAGTGCCGGCGGGCAAAAGTTCACTGTTGCCGAAGCAATGCAGGGATTACAGGACATCACATCCTGGTTGAACAGCTTTCGGGCGTTAACCCAGCGAACCGGGGAGTATCTTTCCGACCAGGAAAAAATTCAGATTGGCAATTTGGGCTGGGATATGCAAAATATCGGTTTCAATAATAAGGTGAAATCTCTTGAAGGAACGCTAATGGCGCAAAAATGGGAGATTAGAAAATTGGAATATGAACTGGCCATGGAGCGCAATCTTGCCGGAAAGATCCCCCAAGAAGCATTAACGCAAGCCGCGGGACAATTACGGGAAGCGCAAAAAGATTGGAAAGATTTTTTGGACAATTACCATGCCGCGGATTGAAGCGGCCCTTGATCAGCTTAGTACCTTCCGGAATAGGGTAAGCATTAATAAGGAGTGATATCATCTGAGTCTTTTATTTCTCATCGGTTTTTATATTGCCATTTGCTATGCCGGATCGAAGGTAGGAAGAAAGTTCGGGATAGGCACTACGCCGCAGTATTTTATACCGGTCTATCACACCATATTGCTGTGCAGTTGCGCAAAAATTTCCGCCTGGTGGTTGCTGGCGGTCTTGGTGCCGGGATTGAACCTAGCGGTCATCGTTTATCTTTATGGCAGTCTGGCAAAGCGCCTGGGGAAAAATTTCTGGCTTTACGGGATCGGCGGCTTGGTGCTGGGGGTCAACCTTTTTGTCATGGCGTTCGACTCCTCTCAACCGGTGGAAGCCGCTTCAGGTCAAGACCAATATTTACAGGAA
>JARLHX010000063.1 GCA_031292035.1 Negativicutes bacterium
GTTTTCAATGGTGTTGTGTAAAATCCGATGGAGCGGACCCAGCCAGTAATCTATATTTATTAACATAGTTTTACTGGCTTGGTCCACCCCACTTTCACAACACGAACTTAGTTGCATCATGAATCAACATATGCTGGTCTGGTTTGTACTGTCTTTGTGCCATTTTATGGTGCATGTTTCAGTCTGAGACGCATTTTGACTGCAGCTATTGACAAAAGTCCCTTGGATTTGCTCACCCCAGCTGGATCTGAGCAAGTTCGGGCAACCAAGGGCAGCAAATAATAGGTGATCTAAAATGCGTGCTATGCGCCAGTGGGGCGCATGTTGTATCTCTTCTCACTGCCGAGATAGAACGCAAAAATGCACTCTAACCCGCCTTCACCCGGGTTACCAAACTTCAACCCCACCTCTCGTTCTCGACAACGGCAATGTATATGAATGATATCACGATAGTACCTGATAGGCCTTAGTGTATCAACATAGTCGCCCATTATTTGACTGTCGTCAGGCTTTTCAAGCGCGAGAACAAGAGGCAAAGGCGTGCCTAAGTCCAAGGGACTTGTGTCCAAAGCTGTGGGATGTTGCTTTTGACGAGCGCTGCGAGCGAAGGGTCATGCCCTTGGGGGCGCGGTTGGTCAGCCTGACGTGTCGAATAATATTAGTTATGATCTCCTCAGCTACTTCACCGAAGTCATCTGCAGGTGCATGCGTCGCGTGTTCCATTCGAAGGCACTCCACCCGCGCTGCCCAGTCTGTTATTCAAAAGTTTTGAATAAATGACTGGCGCGCTGACGCCTGCTGCTGCTCGACCGTCGACCCGCGAGACTCTCTCCGCCCGCCGTGTGCACCCCCACCCCATCGCAGCCAGCGCGTTGATTGTCGACGAACGAACACACGCGCCCTCCCCCTGCCACTCCATGCCGCGCACTTCGCGAGCACGTCACACGGCTGAGTCGATCACCCCGACGACAGCAGCAGCAGCAGCAGGAGAGTCGGCAGTGTCGCCAGTGTCACCGATGCACGCGACACAGGAA
>JARLHX010000064.1 GCA_031292035.1 Negativicutes bacterium
ACACCACGGCATAGGTGATCCAGACGATGACCAGCAGGATCGCGATCGGCCATTCGAGTTCGGCGTATTCCTTGGTGGTGGTGTAGCCCAGCGGCAAGGTGATGATGGCGCCGACGATGACCGCCTGCCAACCCCAGAACGTGAAGGCCGCCAGGCTATCGGAAATCAGCCGGGCCTGGCAGGTACGCTGTACGACGTAGTAGGAGGTGGAGAACAGCGCACAGCCCGCGAAGGCGAAAATCACCAGGTTGGTGTGCAAGGGTCGCAAGCGGCAGAACGTGGTCCACGGCAAGTCGAAGTTCAACTGCGGCCAGACCAGTTGCGAGGCGATGAATACCCCGAGGCACATGCCAACAATCCCCCAGACCACGGTCATGATGGCGAACTGGCGCACCACCTTATAGTTATAAGCAGTCGGACTGATTGCTGTGCTCATTGTAAGGTTCCACGTTTTAGGTGTTGTTATTAATTTATAAAAACGGCCGCGAGTATGGGCAAAGCATAGGACCATTGCAACACGACGGCCCTGCCGTCAAAGCCCTGTAACACTGGTGCTGCGGCCGTTTCAGCCATCTGCTCACGACATAAGTGCATGGGTTTTACCTGTATAATCGACTCGCTGCTCGAGGCGTTGAGCGCAAAAAACTTGTCCAAGTCGACAGGTTTTCTTTTCAATTCGGCTGCACCATGGCATTTAGGTCAACCGAGCACGCTATATGTGCCGTCGATGACGTACTGAAAATATTAGTTACTTTTATTTTCAGTGGGCCTGATAAAGGCTCTATCACCTTGGCAATGAGCTTAGACCCAGATGGGAGAGGTGGAAAGGCGATGGGGTTGATCATGTTCACGGGCGCTGTTGACGGTGACAGGCCCATTTTTCTATAGCGAGGCAAGCATGCATAAAGGGCAGGGCAGCGGTATTGATACCGATCAATGGAAAGCGTTGTTGCAGCGCAATGGCTGGCTGTGGGATGCGCCTGAACAGGCGCGGGCCTGCCTTATCCTGGCCCACGGCGCCGGTGCGCCCATGGACAGCGAGTTCATGAACCAGATAGCCCGCAAGCTCGCCGCCCGGGGCGTGGCGGTGCTGCGCTTCGAGTTTGCCTACATGGCCCAGCGCCGCCTGGAT
>JARLHX010000065.1 GCA_031292035.1 Negativicutes bacterium
AAGGAAAAACTGTCAGGGATGTGCCCGGTCTAAAATGTCAGGCATCTGCCCGGCCGTACAGGGGTCGAAAAGCCTCGATTTGGGGTTGATTTTGGTCCTGGGCGGGGGCCGGATTGCGGGCTGGCGAGGGTGTGGAACTCATATCTCGATTGTGCGCTTTGGGGCGGTAATTCTCGGCGGGGCGGTGGGAGAGACCGGCGCTCACCCTTTTCGCGGTAGTTGAGGGCAAGAGTCAAGATTCACCGGGTCTATCTGATTTTTGCTGTGAGGGATTGGTTGGCGCGATAGTTGGTGATGACTTGGGGAGAACTCCATTCCTGGCTCCTGCGGCGTTTGTCGGGAGTAATGCGGACTATCGGATTTCCGAAAAGTGCGTTTTCAATCCTTTACGTAAACCTTCATATTTCGCGGCACTGACATCAAAAAATGTAGCGTTTTGGCTGTTCCATCGGAAAGGGCGATCACCGTTCCAAGCCAACCATTCCGTTGGTATTCTCCACTCACGTTCTCCATCAGCCACGACCCTGTTGCGAGCACCTGATTCGAGCTTTTCGACCGGGCCCTTCGCTCTTCCAACACCAATGATGCCTTTACCCTTCGCATACATATAGATCGTGTCTCCCTCTTCAACACGATTCATATGTGTTGGATAATTGAACTTTTCCCACGCGGTGGCGTAGCCCCGATCATGCATGCTCTTCTCATCGTTGAGTGAGTTTCTCCGGTTTGTGTTGCACACGAAGAACCGCCCAGTTCCTTCCAAAAAGTGCTTCAGATTTTTAGTCTTTCGCATAGAAAGTTTTGGCTGCTTATTGCTGGCTTTCTGTAGTATCGAAAGCTGATTACGTTCTACCGCGGTCTCTCTTAGCCAAATTGCTGCCAGTTCAGAATCCAACTCCTCAGCTATGTCCCACAACCTGTCGAACCAAGTGACTAGTTGCATTACGTCTGCGCCGGACAAGCGAACGCCTACCTCTAAATTTTTGTTTAGGGCCTTCTTAGAGCTTGTTTCAAAAATGGGTTCGGCCTCAAGGCAGGTACTTACGCTTGAGGCGGTTTAGCTGTTGAGCTTCTGCTATGAAGAAGCGGCAGAAGTTGTTGACTGATGAGCAGTGGAAGTTGATAGAGCCCTTGCTTCCCAAGCCGAAGCGACGGCGCGATAAGCGAGGACGACCGCCGGCGCCGAATCGAGCCTGCCTGGAAGGTATCCTCTGGGTTTTGCAAACCGGGGCGGCGTGGCGATTTCTGCCCGACGAGTTTCCTTCGCCTTCCACGTGTTGGCGGCGATTGCGGCTGTGGCAGGAGCAAGGCATCTGGCTGAATGCATGGCGCACACTGTTGGGAACACTGGATGAGCGAGGTCTGCTCAAGTGGGACGAGACCTTCCTTGACGGCAGCTTCGCTCCGGCGAA
>JARLHX010000066.1 GCA_031292035.1 Negativicutes bacterium
ACATAGTCAAGGGTTGAAGCCATCAATTCCTTGGACGGATTTTGCAGGTGTAACCCACCGATCACGGTATCGACCCGGTCGACCCCCGCAACCTGTTTGGCATATTCGATAATATTACAGATGCCGTTATGCGAGCAACCGGTGATCACGCTCACTTCCTTGCCGTTCTTGTGCCTGTATGCCAGTTGGGTGTCCTCAGGGACATAGTCGTCGACCCAAACGCCGTCCTTTAGTTTTTTGGGTGCTTGGGGAGTTTTGCATTCAAATGAATTAGCCCTGGGTACACTGCCGAGATAAATCAAATTTGAAGTTAGGTTAAAAGGTTCGGTGACAAAACGTACGTCAAAGAATTGTTGGACCGGTTCCAATTCTATGCCCATGCCCTGGTCCTGTTTGATATTGAAATCATATTTGGGACAAAAAGCTTCCGGGCTTGTCAGCAAAGCGACAGGTTTTCGGGTGACGCCTTTTTCCTTATAATACTGAACAAGGTGTTTGACCCCACCACCATGATCAAGATGACCATGGGATACGATCATATAGTCTATGGCCGTTAAGTCGATGCCCATATCTTCCGCATTTTTGATAAACGCGCCGGAATAACCTGTGTCATATAAGATCTTTTTCCCTTCATCTTCGATATAGGCGGAAAAACCGTGTTCACCATGATAGTAATTGCAATACAAGGTATTGTTTTCCATTAATAGTGTCAGTTTCACTATTTACCCCTCCTTATTTCAGGTTTTACGCCATTCCTTCGTTTCGGTCAGAACCGGAGGCAATTGAACCCCGATAAGTCTCCGGCAGGAAATACAGGACTAGCGCGCCACAGGCAAAAACAATCGGTGCAACAATAAGACCTGTCGCAAGACCGTAGTACTGACCGATCAGCCCCACTGTAAAAGGAGCAACCACGCCACCCAACTTACCCACATTAAAACAGAAGCCACCGGCCAAAGCGCGTATTCTGTCCGGGAAAAGCTCGGCAAAGTAGGCCCCCATAAGAGTAAACGCACCAGCCGGACCAATGCCTGTCACAATGCTCCACCAGAACAAAAAGGTGGCATCCTCGATCAACAAGTAAATGGGTACGGTAATAAGCACCCATATCTGGCAGGCTACAAAGGCTTTTTTCCGCCCGATTTTGTCGCCCAAATAGGCGAACCCAATGTAACCCAAAAACGTCCCGAAAAACATGATAAAGGAGAAATTGGCCATCATGTTTAGGCTCAGATGACGAACCTGAACAAGATACGTGGGTACCCATGTTATGATACCCCAATAACCGCCATGACTTAAAAACTGCAACATGGTTCCCAGTATAGTACGCCTTCCCGTCTCGCTCGCGAAAATCTCTGACAACCGAACCTTTTCGGCTCCAGCATCGCTCCCTGTGGCAACCGGTTTCAAATCCTTGCTGTCATCGGGTGTAGCCCACCAAACGTAAATAGCCGCTATTGCCGCACTGGAACCGGTTAAAAAGAGAAGACGCCAGTCATAACTGAAAACCAGGCGTCCCACAAGGGCTGCGATTACGCCGCCGATTGCGAAGCTGCTTAGCACAAAGCCGGCGGCAGTCGCCCGATACTTGACCGACCAGTGCTGAGAGATAATTGCTACGCAGGGACCCCATAACCCGCCCAGAGCAATACCGCATAGAAATCTTAAAATCAACCACTCTGCATAAGTGTTAATCAGATAAATTGCCCCCGTACCCAAGCCGAAGGCTACCATTGACAGCACTAACGCAAACCTTCTCCCCTTGTTCTCAGCGATCATCCCCAAAAGGATACTGCCAAGAGCACCGCCAATAAAAGTTGCGGAAACGAGCAGACCGCCTTGGGACAGAGAAAGATTCAACAATTTTAGAAGTACCGGCATGGCGACAGTCAATATGATGATATCATAGCTGTCGTAAACATAAGCAACAAATGTTGTACCCAGCACCTTCCATCTTTCCGGCGTACCCGCCGCGCTGATATTTTGCTCGGCCATATTACTCATCTCCCTTTCGCTTACAAACGTTTTTTCACCCACTTACCTTCCTGCGAAGATCCTGACAAAAATCATCCTGGGAGTTATTTTTTCATCTTTCTGGCGGCCTCGCCATAGAGCAGGGAGCGGTCGACGCAGTATCTCTCCCGCTGATCGGGATAGCGGAACCGCTTGATGTTCTGGTCCTGGGGATAGTTGAACTGTGCGCCGCAGCGCAGGATCACGGTTTTGATCTCCGGCGTGTTTTCGGCGACGATCCGCTCGAACTGGTTGACCAGCAGTTCCGGATCACCGGCGGTGTTGGCCCAGTTGTCATAATGATCGGGGATCAGCACTTTGGCGTTGAGCGTCTGGCCCAAGCGGGCGCAATCATAGGGCGGCATCTTGTCGGTCGCCCCTGGCGCGTTGGATCCCATGTCGAAAATGGCGACATCGATGTCGTAGCTCTCGCCGACAGCCCGGTAGCCGTTGTGGAACCAGGTGTCGCCAAGGAACATGATGTTGCCGCCCGAGGTTTTGAACAGGTAACTCACCGCCGCCTGCTCATAAGGCATTACGGTATCGCCTGAACCGGTGCGGATCACTGTTTCGTCGTAGCACATAAGGAAATCGACTTCCGCTCCGGGAACCTTTACCGATTCGCCGACTTTAGCCACAGTCAGCCTGCTGTCAGGCACTTTGAACCGCCGCAGCTTGTCGGCGGTGACCGGCGGCCCGTAAAACATGCAGTCGGTGGTTTTCAGCGTCGCCTTGATGGTGTAGATATCGCAGTGATCCTGATGGTTGTGAGTGCAGAAAACCCCGTCCAGACGGGAAAATTTCCAGGGGTCGATGAGCTGGGGATTGACCCGCAGCCAGTCGATGGTGTCGGCGCCGGACTGTTTGCAGACACCGCAGTAGTAGTAGCTGGTATACATCGATGGCCCTGAATAGACGTCGATGAAGAAAACTCCGCCGGCGTCGGTCTTGAGAACCCAGGAAGGGCCGCCCATCCACCAGAGGGTCACCTGTCCCTTGGGAACGTTATAGGCGGCGATCCGCTGATTCAGCAGCGTGCCCCACTCGGGAAAGCTGTCCTCCAGCCATTGTTCACGGGTAATATCCCTGTCCTCGTTCAGATAATCACCCGCCAGGATACCTCTTCCGTCCGAACGAATAATTTCCGGATTAGCCATGGTAAACTCCCTCCTCTTTTTTATTCATCCATTCCGGTGCCGTCCAATGACAACCCGCGACAGCAGTCGGGTACACGGTCAGCGATCAAACCGCTTACTGCGGCCAGTCTTTCCGGTAGAGCCAGACCGCCCCGCCCTCGGCGCCACCGACACCGGCCCGGTAGGCCGCCAGTATCCCTTTCAGGTCGCGGTCCGGCCTTTTTACCTCGGCCTGGCGACGCTGCTGCTCCTCGGGCGAAACCCGCAGCTCGAGCTTTTTTCCCTCCAGATCGATCTCGATGATGTCCCCGTCCCTGACAATTGCCAGCGGACCGCCGGCCCAGGCCTCGGGAGAGATATGCCCCACGCAGGGCCCCCGGGTGGCCCCGGAAAACCGTCCGTCGGTTATCATGGCCACCGAGGTGTGGAGGCCCATACCCACCAGCATGGCGGCGGGTATGGACAGCTCCCGCATCCCGGGACCTCCCTTGGGGCCTTCGTAGCGGATCACCAGTACCGACCCAGGCTCGACCTTCTTGTTCAGAAGATAGTCGCGAACCTCTTCTTCCGAATTGAAAACCACCGCCGGGCCAACGTGCCGGACCATTTTCGGGTCTACGCCGCTCTTTTTGAC
>JARLHX010000067.1 GCA_031292035.1 Negativicutes bacterium
CTCCTATCTTAAGCTGCCGTTCCCATCCAATAATTGACACCGCTCATCCCGACACGTTTGCAAAAGCCTTGAAGCTGGCGGGGATTACACGCATAAAGCAGCGCGCCAAGGGTAGCTTTGTGTCACCCGAACCTCGCAAGTCCTATGGCTACAACGAAACGCACCGACGCCAGTTGCCGGAGCAACGATATCCCAGCTGCTTGACTGATGCAGAATGGACGCTGGTCGCCGATTTGTTTGAAACTCAGGGAGGTCGTGGTGTGCCACCGCGTCATTCTCGACGGACGCTGCTCGAAGCCTGCTGCTATGTAGTACGCACGGGGTGCTCATGGCGCATGTTGCCGCTCGAGTTTCCTCACTGGGACAATGTTTACAAGACCTTCCGCCGGTGGAGTACGCAGGGCAAATTTGAGCAGATGCATGATCTGCTTGCGCGCGCAATGGCGGGACAGGGAAGATCGCGATGACGCCCCGTCAGCGGCTATCTTGGATTCCCAATCGACTCGCAGTTCCCCTCAAGGCGGGGACAGTGGTTTCGACGCTGGCAAGAAAGTGAAGGGGCGCAAGCGAAGTCTGATAGTCGATACGCTGGCCTGCTTCTGGCGGTGAGTATCAGCGCAGCAAGTGTGCAGGATCGCGACGCAGCGGATGACGCAGTGACCTACTCGAAGGAAAAATACCCCTCATTGAATACGCTCTTCGTCGATAGTGCATACGCGGGAAAATGGGCTCAGCGCATGCATCAAACGCACGCGGTCGACGTTCAAGTGATCCGGGGGCCAAACAATAGAAGAACGGGGCAATGGTGCTCAGAGCAAGGTGATCTGTTCACGGTAACACCTGCCCCTACCGGCTTCGTGGTGATGCCCAAGCGCTGGGTGGTAGAGCGAACTCATGCCTGGAACGAGAGGGCTCGGCGATTGATCATGCACCACGACCGGTTGATTGCTGTGAGTGAGGCATGGGTGGGGTGTGGCTGGCCGAGGCACGCATACTCGCACGCCGACTGACGGCTTGATTTTGTCTATACCCTCTTAGAAGACAAGGCTATATAACTAAAACTCTCGGATAACTCAATACTGCACCGGAGTGAGCTCCCCTTTGGCTTTATCGCCCAAGTGAGCTTTTATCCAGTCACTCACCTTCTGCACTACGACGTCTTCAACCCCGTTGTAACCATGGTGGGACATGGCTTTACATTGACTTTTTTTGCCGAATTCGCTGCCCCCGTCTATTGCGATTAAGTCCTTAGTTGTTACAGAAGAAAGGCGGTCAAGAAGCTGGGGAGCTAATACATAAGGGGTAATAGGACAGCGATCGCCACGATTATGCACAATAAGGACGGGAACTTTAATGAGAGACAGATCAAAGTCTGTGACGCTACCCTCACCGCTGAGAATACTTGAAGTCAATACCAAACCACTGACCAAGTTGTCATTGGGAAATTTTACAGCCACGGATATTACTGATGTGGTTCCGCGACTGGTGCCAACCAGCCATACTGGGACATTGTTCTTCTGCTTTAGAAACTCAGCCACAAAGCGCATATCCTGAGCATAAGTATAACTGTCGCGCTTCCCCCCATCGGATGGATAATCAACTACTGCAACCTGAAACCCTTGACCCGCCCACATATTGCGAGTACGGATTAAAAAATTTTTCTCGCCATTATCAATGTCTCCTTTATCGGAGATACCTAATCGACCGTTCCCTCCGGCAAACAGGATTAGACTTGCTACAGGGTGATCTGGCGTGATCAACACGAAACGTTCAGTAACCCCTGGTCGGGTAGGTATGGTTTGTACTGTGGTCATCGTAGCCGCCAGCGCTTTCGTTGCCATCGCACCGGAGGTGGAAGTTGATTGATCCGTTTGGCAACCCACAGAGAGCGCGAAGATTGAAACGATTGCCATCATTCGAAGGTATTTGATCATGAGAAATGTTCTTTTTTTGTATACCTGCCATTGATGAGTCTGCGCGACGATAGACGCACGGATAAAAGACGAACAGGCTTCACCTTTATCATCTCGTACTCACGGTACAATTGAATTGTAGCCCTGCTAAACTACAGGTCAAATACAATGCAGATTAATATTCATATCAAAATCTCATTTTTCCTCATTTCTCCCCTGGCAACCTTCAGAGCGAA
>JARLHX010000068.1 GCA_031292035.1 Negativicutes bacterium
CGGGCAACCACCGCTCCCACTGGTTCCGGGTCGTACACAATAATCAGGTACGACTCAGAACCGAAGTGGGAGCGGAGCTTGCCCGCGAAAGCATTGGAACAGGCGCCGCAGGACTCAAGCCTGCGCCAGCTCCCCATGCTCTTCAGCCTTCAGCAGTGCCTTGTCGGTCTGCTGCATCATCTGGCTGGTAATCGCCCCGGCGGTGATCGAACCGCTGACGTTCAGCGCCGTGCGCCCCATATCGATCAACGGCTCCACGGAAATCAGCAGCGCCACCAGCGAGACTGGCAAGCCCATCGCCGGCAGTACGATCAGCGCGGCGAACGTCGCCCCGCCACCGACCCCGGCCACCCCGGCCGAACTCAAGGTCACAATCGCCACCAACGTCGCAATCCACAGCGGGTCCAGCGGGTTGATCCCCACCGTCGGTGCAACCATCACCGCCAGCATCGCCGGATACAGCCCGGCACACCCGTTCTGACCGATGGTCGCGCCGAACGACGCGGCAAAGCTGGCAATCGACTGGGGAATCCCCAACCGCCGGGTCTGGGCTTCAATGCTCAGCGGAATGCTCGCCGCGCTGGAGCGGCTGGTGAAGGCAAAGGTCAGCACCGGCCAGATCTTGCGGAAGAACCGCAGCGGGTTGATCCCGGCCAGTGACACCAGCAGCCCGTGAACCACGAACATCAGGCCCAGGCCGATATACGACACCACCACGAAACTGCCCAGCTTGATGATGTCCTGCAGGTTGGAGCCGGCGACCACCTTGGTCATCAGCGCCAGTACGCCGTAAGGCGTGAGCTTCATCACCAGGCGCACCAGGCGCGTGACCCAGGCTTGCAGGGTGTCGATGGCATTCACCACCTTCTGGCCCTTCTCGGCGTCATCCTTGAGCAGTTGCAGCGCGGCCACGCCCATGAACGCGGCAAAGATCACCACGCTGATGATCGAGGTCGGCTTGGCCCGCGCCAGGTCCGCGAAGGGGTTCTGCGGAATGAACGAGAGCAGCAACTGCGGCACATTCAGGTCGGCGACCTTGCCCGCGTAATCGCTCTGGATCACTTGCAGACGCGCCAATTCCTGGGTGCCGGCGACCAAACCTTCGGCGGTCAGGCCGAACAGGTTGGTCAGGCCGATGCCGATCAGCGCGGCAATGGCCGTGGTGAACAGCAGCATGCCGATGGTCAGGAAGCTGATCTTGCCCAGGGAGGTGGCATTGTGCAGACGGGCCACGGCGCTGAGGATCGAGGCGAAGACCAGAGGGATCACGATCATCTGCAGCAATTGCACGTAGCCGTTGCCGACCAGGTCGAACCAGCCGATGGATGCCTTGAGCACCGGATTGCCGGCACCGTAGATGCCGTGCAGGGCGACCCCGAAGATCACTCCCAGGACCAGGGCGAGCAGCACTTTTTTCGCCAGGCTGAAGGTGGTGTGGCGGGTTTGGGCCAAGCCCAGCAGCAGGGCGAGGAACGCCAGCAGGTTGAGAATCAGCGGCAGATTCATTGAAGCTCCGAAAGACGATAGGTGCCAATTACCCTAGTCGGCAATTGTCAGCCGGTAAGCCTAACAGCTTGATATATATGAATTTAATAACGATATGGAATGGTGACTGGCGTTTTTGGAATAAGTCGCGAGTGCTTGGGCGCAGATGGCTGACGTGAGTGGGCCCAGGGAAGGCCTGGCGGAAAACCTGACCCTCTGGCTTGCGTATCCGCGTTAAATGTGAAGCTTTGGTTTTTTGTGGGCGTTAATTTATAGAGGCGTATTTTGCCGGCTCATTATAATCTTGGTTGCGATTTATATCAGGGAATGGTGATGAGCGTTTTTGCAAGGTATGCGAATTTTTTTGATGGGACTTGTGGCAGGCTCAAACAGTACGAATATATAGAGCGTTACAATCTCCAGAATAAAAGGGGTGTTTGTCACGCCCTGTGTTTTATCTATCTTGAAATGCGCCGAAATAGCGAAAAATTTCATCTGGCCAAGGAGCAGGCGCCCCTATGGCACCGCGCTGACGAACTGCAAAGCATCCTGATATATGGCAATAGGCCTGGCGCTTCCCCGCTGGTTTCTCATGGGATTGAATTGGTTGCCTTGAAAACGGGCTGGAGAATAGTGGGCTGGAATCCCAGTGTTGCACCTTATATCAATCTCGCCAATGACATAATGAAAGCCCCGGGAAAGGCCTTCATTTTACACGTCGGTCATCATGCGTGCGCGGTGTTCAAGGAAAAAAATCAAGGCTGGATACGTTTTTTTGATCCGACTTATGGACAGGTTACTTTCAAGTCCGCAGAGAAGTGCTCTTCATTTATCAGTGCTTTCCTTCAGGATCAACATATTCAGAAAAAATACGATATGCCATTTGGGGCGCAGGTTCTGGCTATGCATTTGCACTAGGAATGGCTGGATGCAGGCTATCCCTACGAAGCAGGTGGGAGCGACGGCGGACAGTGCGCCTCGGATTAATCTCTTTTTCACCGTTCACGCGGTGGCACCTTGAGTCAGCATCATGAGTGATGATGAGCGTTAGTTTATATCGGCCGTGTAGAAAAAATATTTATAATTATAGTTGAGGCTGACACCTCGTTTGGCGAAGTGGGTGTTGGTGGTGTGGCATTTGGTTTTTATGGAAAGTGAGTTTTCTTTATTATGGAGCCGTTTTTTAAATATGCAAAACAGTTTGGTGGAAAGTGTGGGGCGCTGAATCAGGTTGATTATATAAACAAGTTCGCTCTGGAGACCCGGGATGGAGTTTGTTATGGTCTTTGTATTTCTTATATTGCCTTGCATGCCAAAGGAATCAATTTTGGCTCGGTGAGAGAGCAGAAGCCGACCTGGATGTTTGTTGACGGCCTGCAGCGCGCATACGATAACTTTCATGACTTTCGGGCTGGGTTTTCGAGGTTTGTTCCCGAATGGGCAAGGGTCTCCGCTTCGCTGGCGGGTCTGCGTGTCCTGGGGTGTAACCAGGGCGTGGGGCCTTCCTATATCGAGATCAGTAACGCCCTGAGGGCACACCAGGGGGGGGCGTTATTGGCCATTGGCCGGCATGCTTGCGCTGTGTTCAAGGAGAAGGACGGCCGGGTACGTTTTTTTGAGCCCAATTATGGTCAGGCCACATTCGTTGCGTGGAACAGCTTTATTGCGTTCCTGAGTTGCTTTCTCCATGACCATAAAATCGAGAGGCAGTATGGTTATGCGTTAAATAAAAAAATATCCGTGTACTGGTATGAGCTCGTCTGAGTGGCCGTGTGGGTGGATAAATGAAAAGCCCGACCATTCAGTCGGGCTTTTTGCTGTGCCGGGTAGTTAGGGCACCAGCTTGTCCAGCATCGCCTTGTCGCGTACCGCACCCTTGTCGGCGCTGGTGGCGAGCAACGCGTAAGCCTTCAAGGCGGTGGTCACTTTGCGTGGTCGCACTTCCACCGGTTTCCAACCTTTCTTGTCCTGTTCCACACGACGTGCTGCCAGCAGCTCATCGCTGACCAACAGGTTGATCGAACGATTCGGAATGTCGATCAGCACTTTGTCGCCGTCCTGGACCAAGCCGATCGCGCCACCGGCAGCCGCTTCCGGCGAGGCGTGGCCGATGGACAGGCCCGAGGTGCCGCCGGAGAAACGTCCGTCGGTCAGCAGGGCGCAGGCTTTGCCCAAGCCCTTGGACTTCAGGTAGGACGTCGGGTAGAGCATTTCCTGCATGCCCGGACCGCCTTTCGGACCTTCGTAACGGATGATCACGATGTCACCGGCCTGCACTTCGTCGGCGAGGATGCCGCGCACGGCGCTGTCCTGGCTTTCGAAGATCTTCGCGTTGCCTTCGAAGACGTGGATCGACTCGTCGACGCCGGCGGTTTTCACCACGCAGCCGTCCAGGGCGATATTGCCGTACAGCACGGCCAAGCCGCCTTCTTTCGAATAGGCATGCTCGACACTGCGGATGCAGCCGTTTTCACGGTCGTCGTCGAGGGTTTCCCAACGGGTAGACTGGCTGAACGCGGTCTGGGTCGGGATACCGGCGGGACCGGCCTTGAAGAAGGTGTGCACCGCTTCGTCGTTGGTCTGGGTGATGTCCCACTTGGCGATACCCTCGGCCAGGGTCTTGCTGTGCACGGTCGGCAGGTCGGTGTGCAGCAGGCCGCCACGGGCCAGTTCGCCGAGGATGCTGAAGATCCCGCCGGCGCGGTGCACGTCTTCCATATGGTATTTCTGGATGTTCGGCGCGACCTTGCACAACTGCGGTACATGACGGGACAGGCGGTCGATGTCGCGCAGGTCGAAAGCGATCTCGGCTTCCTGGGCGGCGGCCAGCAGGTGCAGGATGGTGTTGGTGGAACCGCCCATGGCGATGTCCAGGGTCATGGCGTTTTCGAACGCCTTGATATTGGCGATATTGCGCGGCAGCACCGAATCATCGTTGTCGCCGTAGTAGCGTTGGCACAGCTCGACGATGGTACGACCGGCCTGGAGGAACAGTTGCTCGCGGTCGGAGTGGGTCGCCAGGGCCGAACCGTTGCCCGGCAGGGCCAGGCCCAGGGCTTCGGTGAGGCAGTTCATCGAGTTGGCGGTGAACATGCCGGAGCACGAACCGCAGGTCTGGCAAGCGCTACGCTCGTACTCAGCGACTTTCTCGTCAGAAGCGCTGGAGTCGGCGGCGATGACCATGGCGTCGACCAGGTCCAGGCCGTGGCTGGCCAGTTTGGTCTTGCCGGCTTCCATCGGGCCGCCGGAAACGAAGATCACCGGGATGTTCAGGCGCAGGGCGGCCATCAGCATGCCCGGGGTGATCTTGTCGCAGTTGGAGATGCAGACGATGGCGTCGGCGCAGTGGGCGTTGACCATGTATTCGACGGAGTCGGCGATGATTTCGCGGCTCGGCAGCGAATAGAGCATGCCGTCGTGGCCCATGGCGATGCCGTCATCCACGGCGATGGTGTTGAATTCCTTGGCCACGCCACCGGCACGTTCGATTTCACGGGCGACCAGTTGACCCATGTCCTTGAGGTGGACGTGGCCGGGGACGAACTGGGTGAAGGAGTTGGCGACGGCGATGATCGGTTTCTTGAAGTCGGCGTCTTTCATCCCCGTGGCGCGCCAGAGGGCGCGGGCACCGGCCATGTTGCGGCCGTGGGTGGATGTTTTCGAGCGGTAATCAGGCATGGAGCACTCCGGGCGGCTAATCAGGTACACAAAGGGAAGTGAGCTTCTATGGGCCTCTGGCGCACACCGAAAATAGCCGGGTGCCCGAAAGCTGCCGTTGGCCTCGCGGGATCGCCGCGCGCCTGGGCCTGAGCTCATAAACCCGCCGGGGGATGACTGGCGATGAATAGCGCGATTCTACACCGCTGGCGGCGGGAAGGAATGGGCACAGGTATTGAGGCTGGGATTATGGAGTGTGAAGAATAATGATAGGGATCCTCTCACTCTAAAGCCGGTCGTTGGCTGCGCCGCCGGATGAGCGTGTTCAGACCAAGCCCCGTCGTACTCAGGAGCAGGAATGAGCAGGCGAGCGTAGCTTCCAGTGCCATTGGGCTGAGATTGACTAGCGCACTGATCAGTCCGCCGCAAAGGAAAATCAACGTGTTACCAGCCGAGGCGCTTGCGCCAGCTTGATCCGGGAAACGCTCCATGGCTTTTGAGGTTGCAGCTGGACGAGTGATAGTTGTACCCGCAGTGCAAATGACCATCGGTATCAATATCGTGATAGTCGACAGGGTGAAGCGACTTGATAGGTAAAATAGCATCATCCCAGCGCAAAAAATAAAGCACAGACCCACCGAGATTTGGGTGTTGGCAGTTATTCTGGTACTGAGGTATCCCGCGACGGTACCACCTATGATATAGGCGGCGCCGTAGAGCACTAGCGTTAATGAGAACTCATACTCGGAAAGTTGCAGAAGCTCCATGAATATCAATGGCGAAACAACGATAAACGAAAAATGGCAGGTGAAAACCAATGCAGCGATCAGCCAGTAGACAAGGAATTGCATATCTGTGCAGATGTTGCGATAGGCCTGGAAGATTGAGCGGTAGGGGCTTTGTTTCGCTATTGTATCCTCTAGGAATAGGCAGGCTTTGATGAATACCATAGCCGCAACCATGGTGAATATATAGAAACTGCCTGACCAGTCCAGCCACTTTTGTAATGTGGCACCGGCCAAGGGCGATAGTGATATGAAAACACCGCTGGCAGTAACGATGAGAATACGCAACCGATCTCGTTCTTTACCCTCGAATAGATCCTGGACGAGGGCCTGTGACAGTACGAAACACCCGCACCCGGCTGCTTGGACCAAGCGAAAAAATAAAAACAGACTGTATTCACTAACGAGCACACACCCCAGTGCCCCCAGCATGGATATTGCCATACCCACCAGGAGGAGGTTTTTTCGACCTACTTTATCGGATAGTGGGCCAATGAACAGCTGAGAGATGGATATTCCGACGGCGAACAGGCTAATGGATAGGGCAATGTCGGCAGGTGAGCGATTGAAATGAGAGGATAGCGAAGGAAAAGACGGAAGTAGCACATCAATTGGAAATACCCCTAGCAGTACCATGGATAGCAAGAGCGCAATAGCCGAGGTTTTTTTGTTTTTCTTTGTGACTGGATTTGGCTCAATCATCGATCAGTCCCGCCTCCTTGAAATGGAGTCTATTATATTTATTATCGAAAACACCGGCTCTTTTCATGGCCATTAAGGTGGGAGCGGCGCCGACTCTGATGCGTTGAATCGCTGCCGGTTTATTGAGGAGTGGCTGAATGATGGCGCAGGCCTGAGCCGCAGAGAAACCTGTGCTGCACAGACTTTTCGTCAGCCACGGTTTATCAATTTCTGAAAAAATAAAAATGATATCTTTGAGTAGTTTTGCTGCAAGTAGTTGCTGGTCCGTCTCAATGTTCTGCCAAAAATAGTAAAAAACTTCTGCAAAAAATCGACTGTGCTGAGCTTCATCTTCCAAATGCTGTCTTAGGATTGTGTAAACACTGGAAACTATGGTGTGGCAGGTGATTTTGAGCAGTTCTTTGGCGATGATTGTCTCCGACACAAAGCCAATCAAGAGCCATGCTAGTGCTTTGTGTTCTATATCAACGCTGTCGATAAATTCAAGCAGTAGGGTGATTCGTAGTGGCTTGGTCTGTAGGTGTTGAATTCCATAATATTCCGCTACCTGTTTGGCTATCTCATAAGAAAAAAGCGCATGATAGCCCTCGTCAGTGTAGAGCTGTAAGGCCGCCGACCTCATTTCTTCGGGTGTGTCGATTGATAATCCTCCATGGATGATGGTTTCTACCGAGCGATTGACGATTTTGTGTTCCAGTACGGTTGTGTAGTCTAGAAAGTGAATCAAGTGATTGGCCGTGAGTTTTTGCTTGATTCTTTTGTCTATGTCTGTGAGCAGCGGATGTTGTAGGTAAGGCATAAAAGTTGGAGGGAACCAGTATTTGCTTTTTAGTTCAAATCCGAGCTCCTGCTCGGGAGGTAGAAAATAATTGCCTTTTTTGTTTCTTACACAGGCTTTGTTGTTCCAGTCTCCCAAGGTAAAACAGAGAGTGTTGTTTATGGTGTTGGGGTTGGAGGGCTTCAATGTTGAGCACTCCGTTCTTTGATCAGCGCACGGAGTTCTTCGCAGTGAGCTTCTGCATCACCCTTTCCGCACCCTACGAAGAACAAGACCTGTTCAGGACTATTTTTCAATCCCAGCAAATCTTCAATTCGCTCGTCAGCCATAGCGCCGGTCAGCCAGGTTTTTAGTCCAAGTGCAGTGGCAATCAGTTGGAAAGTTTGGGAAATATGACCTGTTTCGACGTAGGCCATCCGATAGGCTCGCGAATGCTCATATTTCCACCACAACTTGTCAAAGCGACAGGTGAGGAACACACCGAAAGGCAGTGTGTTGATGAAGTGCTGACCCGCCAGGAGCAGGCCCAGAGGTTTAGCCGGCAACGGACTAGCAAGACTCAATGCGTGATGGTCTGGATGATAGCGATAAATACCAGGATTCAATCCTTTAATCCGACGGGCATAGATAAAACCATCGCATGCGTTCAGGCCCCCCCCGGAAGGGCTACTGCGCCGTGATCGTAACGTCTCAGGAATTGTCTCATCGGCATCCTGCTCTCGCTCTTTCAGGTAACCGAGTGAGAGATAGAGCAGCGTGCTGGCGTGGCTTAGGCATATCTCATCTTCGGTGAATGATCGACAGGTTTTTCTACTGATCAGGCTTTGAGCTAGCGGCATCTCCAATGATCCTGTCAACAAGGGAGGTGGCAGAGGGATTAAATCGAGTGGAGAGCATTTCTCTGAGAGAAAGTCGGGTGCCGGCTTTTTCAGTATTTCATTACAATGCTCCAGATAGTGCACTGACCATTCTTCAATATCTTGGGGTTCATGTTCGCAAGGGATATCTTTGGTGCCAATGTGAAATATTTTCGATAGCTCGTCCCATTTCCAAGTGGAGGTGGTCTGTTTTGATGTGCTTATTATTCCGGAAGCAAGAAATTCTGCGTCCATTGAAGCATCGGCGTCAAATGAGTTAGGGTTGTTAATAAGTTCGCTCAGGCGTTTTGCATAATGAATATTTAGCTCGTACTGCGTATGTGTCTTGTAGTTCCATACGATCTGGTTGGGTGGTCGAGCAATTATAAATAGGTTCGGGTTTATATGCATGGTGTGCCACCTTCTTGGGGAAGGCTAGCAAGAGGGAGTCGGGCTGCCGGCACTTCCCGATCCCTCATTTATATTAACGTTGCTTGGTCGCTACCAGGCAGTGAAGGTTGGCGATTTTTTTTGATTCCAGATTAATTGCTTTCATGGTGGGTGCTCCATTCTACTCGTGAGAGTTGGGTGGTTGGTGTTTCTGAGTTTAGTCATATGTGGAATGACTAAACTCAATAATAGTTTGGTTGTGGTTGTTAGCAAGGGAAAGTTGGGTAGGAGATTTCCAGGAGTTCTGTAAGTGATGTCTATATAGCGTAGGACGGGTTATGTGTTTTTGTCGTTGTAGACACAAGTTTTACGCGTGGGTGTTGTAGGCGGTGTTATTGAGTTTGGACGGAGAATGAGGAGGATGTTTAACGAGCCCAGTGGCGCGGAGCGGGGCAGCTCCGCGCTACGGTAAAATCAGCTGTTGGGCAACAACCGACAAGTAATGCTCTTGATATAACGGGTTTCCGGAATCGCCGGGTGTACCGGATGGTCCGGGCCCTGGCCGCCGCGTTCCAGCAGCTGGATATTGCGGTCCAGGTGGCGGGCGCTGGTGAGCAGGATGTTCTGCAGGTCATCTTCCGGCAAATGCATCGAGCACGAAGCGCTGACCAGGATGCCGTCCTTGCTCAGCAGGCGCATGGCCTGTTCGTTCAGGCGGCGGTAGGCGCCTTCGCCGTTCTTCAGGTCTTTCTTGCGCTTGATGAAGGCGGGCGGGTCGGCGACGATCACGTCGAAACGCTCTTCGGAGGCCTTCAGTTCCTTCAGGGCTTCGAACACGTCGCCTTCGATGCAGGTCATCTTCTCGGCAAAACCGTTCAACGCCGCGTTGCGTTCGACACCGTCCAGGGCA